>DATAEE010000276.1:0-8219 GCA_036258175.1 Vicinamibacterales bacterium | reverse complement strand
GCGTGGATGCGCTCCATCACGAGCCGATCGGTCTCCGGTGCCGTCGCGTAGATCGCCACTGGCTGGCCATCGCCGTCCACCACCAGCGGATCGGCGCCCAGTTCCAGCAGCAGCGCGATCATCTGCCGCTTCGCCCTCAACGCAAAGTGCAGCGGCGTCCGATGCGCCTCGTTGCGGCTCTGGCGTCGGTTGAGCGCCGACGGATCGGCCGCGACGATGCGGCGGACCTCGCCGGCGAGATTCAACGCGATCGCGGAGAAGATGTGGTGGCGCGCGCCGCGGCTCACCAGCAGATCCACGACCGCGCGGTGCGCCGCATCGTCGCATCCATGCCAGCATGACGCCCAGCCGATCACCTCGAGCTCGTGGTCGTCGCCGTGCCCGACGACGTCGCCGCCGGCGTCGGCCAGACGCCGGACCACCTCCAGATGACCAGCCGCCGCGGCCCAATGCATCGCGTACGTGTTGTCGCCCCTCTCCCGGGTGTTCACATCCAGTCCGCGCGTCAGCAGCAGATTCACCGCCGCGAGGTGCCCGTTCTGCGCCGCGAAGTGCAACAAAGACCACTCGTAGGGCTTCGCGCGGACGTGCAGTTTGTCCGGATGCTCGTCGAGCAGCCTGGTCATCGTCTCGACGTCGCCGTTCTTCGCGGCTTCGATGAGCTGGCCTTCGATCGTCAGCGAATCGACGTGCGCCTTGAGCGCCCGCCAGCTCGAAAAGCCGTACTGCTTTGCGAGCTCGAACTGCGCGTCGGCGAGCCTGGCGTCCGGGTCTGCCTGTTGCAGCTCCTCGAGCCGGCGCTTCGCCTGCTTGCGGAGCCAGTCCAGGTTGGGAGCGTCGGGAAGCGATCGCGATGCGGGAGCGGACGCGCGGGCTTCGTCGGACATGACACACCTTCCCTTCCCTTCGAAAGGGAGCGACTCCCTTTCGTGCCGCCCGTCGTCCGCAGGCAGGGCGAGGAACAGAAGGTTATGGAAAGAACGGCATGGGGTGGGTTGAACCCTTTACGCGGACCGTCGGCCGCCCTCACGGCACAGGCGTGAATAGTAGCCCAGGCACGCGAGGGCGACAAGCGAGTCGGATCAGGGCCTGGCTTTCATGCGCGCCTTCTGCTGCTCGTCGTACTTCATCGCGCCGACGATGTTGCCTTCGGGATCCTGGAGCCAGACGAGTTCGCCGACGGTTGGGATGATCGTCTTCGCCAGGATGACGTTGCCGCCGTTCGCCTCGGCCGCTTTGGCAGCGGCATCCGCGGAATCGACGCCGACGGTGCACTCGTAGCCGATCGTCCGCTGGCCGGGCACGAGCTCGCGCCGCTTCTGCAGCGCGCCCAGCACCCCCGGATCCGCCGCCGTGCCCGTGTGAATCAGGTAAAAGCCGGGAGGGCCCCACGGCTCGAACCGCCAGCCGAATACGTTCTCGTAGAAGCGCCGGGCACGCTGAAGATCGTCCGCGTTGATTGCGAAGTGACTCACGTGGTTCGGCATCTGCGGCTCCTTGATCGACGTGAGTCTAGCGATTTGCCTAGTGGCGCGCTTTCGATAAACTGCCAAGTAATGTCGAGTACCCGCCGCCGGGCGATCTCCCCCTCCAACCCGGAATCGGGCATCCAGGTGCGTCCCTTCGCCGTCGGGTTCACGAAGAACTACGCCTTTGCAAAGAGCCGGAGCGAGTGGCACGGATTGATTTACGCGTCGGCCGGCGTCATGAGCGTCCATACCGCCAGCGGGTCGTGGGTGGTGCCCCCGCATCGCGCCGTCTGGGTTCCCGCGGGGATGGAACGGCGCATCGAGGTCTCGGCGGGGCTCGCGATGCGAACGTTGTACTTCAAGCCGGGCCTGGCGAAGTCGCTTCCGCGCGACTGCTGTGTCGTCAACGTTCCCCCACTTATGCGTGAGCTGATTCTGCACACGATTGATATCGGCATGCTGAACCGCACGATCCCGTCACATGCCCGGTTGATCGGCGTCCTGATCGATCAGTTGAGAGCGCTGAGCACGGTGCCGCTCCAGCTGCCGCAGCCGACCGACCCGCGCGCCGTGAAGGTCGCGGCAATGCTGGAAGCGAAGCCAGGAGCGAAGTTGCCGCTCGGCAAGATCGCCCGCCAGGCGGGCGCCAGCGCGCGCACGATCGAGCGGCTCTTCCGTGCGGAGACGAAGATGACGTTCGCGAGCTGGCGCGAGCGGCTCCGGCTGCTCCACGCCCTGCGGCTGCTGGCTGCGGGGGAGGCGGTCACCAACGTCGCGCTCGAACTCGGCTACGCGAGCGCGAGCGCGTTCATCGCGATGTTCCGGCGGGCAGTTGGGACTACACCTTCGCGTTACTACCGTGCCCTCATTCCTGACGAAGCGCCGTCATCGGATCGACCGACGCCGCACGCATCGCCGGAACGAGGCACGCGAGGACGGCCGAGGCCAGAAGAATCCCGGCCACGACCGAGAACGCCACAGGATCGACGGCCTTGACGCCGAACAGCATCCCCTGCATCGCGCGGCCGACGAGGTATGCGCCAACCGAACCAAGCGCCGCGCCAATCAGCGCCGTCGTCACCCCTTCCGCGAGGATCTCCCGGACGACCCGATCGCGGCCGGCGCCGAGCGCCATCCGCAGGCCGATCTCGTGCGTGCGCTGCGCGACCGTGAACGACATGACACCGTAGATGCCGAGTGCGGCCAGCACCAGCGCGACCGCGGCAAAGCCGCCGAACAGGAACGCCCTGAACCGGTCGCTCGCCAGCGTTCGGTACACCACCTGATCCATCGTCTGGAGGTCTGAAATCGGCAGGTCGGGATCGAGCTCGTTCAAGACGGCCGCCGCGCTCTTCCGCACACTGTCCGGGTCGAGCGCCGTGCGAATCGCTACACCCGCCTGCGGCCACGGACTCTGCGCAAAGGGCACATCGATCTCCGGAAAATCTCCACGTGGTCCACGATTCCGCACCGCCTGGTACACACCGACGATCTGCCATTCGACGCCGGGCCCGAGCTTCGTCACGCCTGGAATCAGCTGCTCGATGACGATGCGCTGCTCGAGCGGATTGACGTCCTTGAAGTACTGCCGCACGAACGCGTCGTTGACGATCGCCACGCGCGGCGCGTTGGCGGAATCCTGCTCGGTAAACGCTCGTCCGCGGCTCATCGGAATGCCTAAAGTGGCGAAGTACTCAGGCGTTACCATGTTGAAGCCCGCACCGGGACGCTGAGAAGGATCTTTCACCGGCGACCCGACGATCTCGAAGGGCATACCGAAGTTCGTGCCGAACACGGGCAAGCCGGTCGAGACCGACACCGACGTGACGCCCGGAATCGCGCGCATCTGCTCCTGGAGCCTCCGATAGAACGCTTCGATCTGCTGCGGATCTTGCAGGCGGCCGTCGGGAACCGGAACCGTGAAGGTGAGCAGATGGTCGGTTCGAAATCCGAGATCCACGGCTGTCAGCCGGACGAGGCTGGCGATGGCGAGGCCGGCGCCGGCGAGGAGCGTCAGCGCCAGCGCGAACTCCGCCACTACGAAAGCCCGCCGCATCCACTGGCGGCCGGCAATCATCGACCGGCCAGCCTGTTTCAACACGTCGCTCAGATTCGGCGTCGTCACCTGCCATGCTGGCGCGCAGCCAAACAGCACGCCGGACAGCAACGAGACCGACAGCGTGAACAGCAGAACCGGCACGCTCATCCGCACGTCAGCCTCGGACGGGAGCGTGTCCGGCGGGACGAGCGCCATGATCGCGCCCGTCAGCCAGTAGGCCAGGGCGATGCCGAGCGCTCCACCAGCCGCAGCGAGCACGACGCTCTCGGTGAAGAGCTGACGGACCAGCCGGCCCCGCGACGCGCCCAGCGAGGCGCGCACAGCCACTTCGCGCTGGCGCGCCATGCCCCGCGCGAGCAGAAGATTGGCGACGTTCGCGCAGGCGATCAGAAGTACGAATCCGACGGCGCCGAGGAGCATCCAGAGCGTCGCGATCAGATCCTGGCCGAGAAAGTTGTTCTTCAGCGGCTCGACGCTCGCGCGCCACCCGACGTTGGATTTCGGGAAGTCTTCTGCCATGCGCTTGGTCACGTCGGCCATGTCGGCGTTGGCCTGGGCAAGCGTCACGCCCGGTTTGAGCCGTCCCAGCACCAGGAGCCAGTGGAAGTCATGGTTGAGTTGTTCGGGCGTGAAAGCGAGCGGCATGAACAATTGACTTTCGAGCCGGTCGGCCGTTCCTGGCGCCAGGACACCGACCAGCGTGTGCGGCTTCCCGTCCACGCGAACCTGACGATTCACGATGTCCGGGTCCCCACCGAACCGACTCCTCCAGAACTGATGCGTGACGATAACCGCCTGATCCTTCCCCACCACTCCTTCTTCCGGCAGGAAGTCGCGGCCCAGACTCATCCTGAACCCGTGGGCCGTGAGGAAGCCCGGCGTCGCGACCCGCGCCGGCACCAGCTCGGGGCTGCCGCTCGAAGACGCCACGCTGACGCGGCCCCCCGTCCAGGCGTGCAGCGCATCGAAGGACTTGCTCCTGCGGACCCACTCAACGTAATCGCCGGCCGCGGTGGCGTTCCGCTGGTTCTGGATACGCGACCACACAATGACGATCCGGTCCGCGTTTTCGTACGGGAGCGGCGCAATGAGCGTCGCGTACACCACGCTGAAGATTGCGGCGTTCGCGCCAATGCCGAGCGCCAGGGCGACGACGGCGACGGCGGTGAACCCGGGGTGTCTACGGAGGAGGCGGATCCCCCAGCGGGCATCGCGCAGGATGGACGTCATCGGCGAACCTCCCTTACCGAACGTGTTAGACGTGTGCAGGCGGGATGTTGTTTGCTCCGGGTGCTCGTCCCACGTTCGTCCCAGAACGGTGTCCGATAGCGGGCGGCCGACCAATTCCGAACGGCCACGTGTGTGATATATATGTGCGCTATATATGCCGCCGAAGACTATCCAACCTCAGGCGTTCCAGAAGGGCAGCGCCGAAATGCTCGTCCTGGCGCTCCTCGAAGAGCGCGAGCGCCACGGATATGAAATCGCGCGGCTCATCGATCAGCGGTCGAACGGCGAGATCCGGTTCCGCGTCCCGTCGCTCTATCCCCTGCTCTACCGGCTGGAGGAGCGCGCGCTCGTCACCGGCCGTTGGGTCGAAAAGGCCGGAGACCGCCGGAAGCGCTTTTACCGGCTGACGCCCGCCGGCCGCCGCACGCTCGCGGCCCAGCGCCGCGGCTGGCGCGCGCTCTTCGACGCGATCGATCGCGTCGCGCAGTTCCGCCATGCCTGACTGGCACGCGTACGTCCGCCATCGCCTGCCACCCCTTCCCTGTTCGCCGGAGCGCGAGGCCGAGATCGTCGAGGAGCTCGCGCTGCAGTTCGAGCAGGTCTACCGCCGCGCACTATCCTCGGGCGCGTCCGATGACGACGCGCGCGCGGAAGCTGAATCAGAAGTGAGCGACTGGAACGATCTCGCGAAGACCCTCGTGCAGAGACCGCGGCCAGAAGCTCGTGTGGTCGAGGCGGAGCGCGTCGAACGGCCGGGGTTCGTCACGGAGATGCGCTACGCGCTGCGCGCGCTCGCGGCCACGCCCGGCTTCACCATCGCGGTCGTCCTCACGCTCGCGCTCGGCGCCGGCGTGACGACGACGATGTTCTCGCTCGTCGATCGGATTCTGCTGGCGCCGCTTCCCTATGCCAACCCAGATCAGCTGGTGCTCGTGCAGCAGGTCGTCCCGCCGATTCGCGATCAGTATCCCGTCGTCGGAGCCAATCTCCGCTCCATCGCCGCATGGCGCGACGGCTGCCGCGTCTCGTGCGGTCAGATTGCGACGATCGCGGGGTTCAGCGGGACGCTCTCGGTGGGTGGCGAACCGCAAGGCGTCACCGGCGTCCGCGTCACCGCGAATACGCTGGATCTCTTCGGGATCCGGCCGATCCTCGGGCGTGGCATTCAACCGAACGAGGAGGTCGACGGCAGCCATCGGGTGATCGTGCTGTCCTACGACCTCTGGCAGCAGCGCTTCGGCGCCGATCCCTCGATTGTGGGCCGTATGGTAAGGCTCGACTCCGTCGAGCATCAGGTACTGGGCGTACTTCCGGCATCCCCTCGGCTGCCTCTTCTGCAGCATCTGCAGCCCATTCGGGTGGCGGTCGGTGACGTCGACGTGCTGGTGCCGTTTGTTGCTCCGGCAGATCAGGTCCGATCGCCAGGAGACTTCAGCTACGTCGCCGTGATCCGACTGGCGGACGAATCGACCGCGGCACAGGCACGTGAGGAACTCACACCGATCACTCATCGCGCGTTCGCGGATGTTGCGTTCCGTCCGGAGGTGCTCGTCCATCCACTCGGCGATCACATCGTCGGGAAGGCACGGAGACCGCTCTGGCTTTTGCTGGCTGCTGTTCTGGCGATGCTGCTGGTCGCCTGCGTCAACGTCGCCAATCTCGTCGCGGGGCGCTGGCTCGGGCGTCGCCGCGAGCTTGCGATCAGAGTCGCGCTCGGCGCTCGCGAAACGGATCTCCTGCGGCACGTCGGCGCCGAAGCGGCCTGGCTGGCGGCAGCGGGCGCCGTTCTCACGATTGGTGTCGCGTATGCGGCGCTCAGGCTCGTCGTGAGCTGGGCGCCCGTGGACATCCCGCGCGTCGACGAAGCGGTCATCGACGTCCGCGTCCTCATCTTCGGCGTGATCGTGACCACCGTGTGCACGCTGCCCTCGTGTGTCCTGCCCGTGCGGCGGGTTACACGGTTGCAGCTGCGCGACATGCTGGACACGGGCGCTCACGGAGCGAGCGAGCCCCGCGCCGGCCTTCGGCTGCGCAGCGCGCTCGTGGGGCTCGAGGTGGCGACGACTGTAGCGCTGCTGATCGTGGCCGGCCTGCTGCTCGCCAGCTTCGCGCGAATTACTGCAATCGATCGCGGTTTCGTGACCGAAGGGCGCATCGCCGTCGATCTGAACCTGTCCACTTCGCGGTACGCGACGGACAAGGATCGCGGCCGCCTCCTCGACAGACTGCTGGAGTCGGTGAAAGCGATTCCAGGTGTCGACGCCGCGGCTGTGGCGCGCAAGCTGCCGCTCGAGGGAGAAGCGACGGTCGACATGTTTCTGCGCGAAGGGGAAAAAGAGTTCGACGGTCCGCAGCGCGTAGGAAGCCACCTGTTCGTGAGCCCGGACTACTTTCGAGCGTTGCAGCTTCGACTGCTCGCGGGACGAACGTTCACGGATGCGGATCGGCAGCGTCGCGTCGCTGTCGTCAGCGACTCGGTCGCACGCGCGCTCTGGCCGGGTCAGGATCCCATCGGACAACGCTTCGCGAGACAGCCCGGTACCTTCTGGGAAGTCATCGGCGTCGTCGCAAACACCTACACCGAAACACTCGAACGTCAGCCGGGCCTGATGGCGTACGTTCCTTACTGGGAGCGCAGCGGACCCGACCTGTCGCTCGTCATCCGCACGTTCGGGAACGCGGAAGGCGTACTGCCGGCCGTGCGCCACACGGTCCAGAAAGTAGACGCCGATCTCGCGCTCCTCAACCCGCGCACGATGAACCAGGTGGTCGAGAACGCCACTGCCACGCGCCGGTTCCAAATGTGGCTGACGACGGCCTTCGCGATCGCCGGCCTCGTGATCGCGTGCCTGGGGATCTACGGCGTCGTTTCGGCGTCCGTCCTCCGGCGACGCGGCGAGCTTGCAGTACGGCGCGCGATTGGAGCCAGCGCCGGGCACATCACATGCACGGTACTCATCGAGGCGCTCGCGCCGGTGGTGGCGGGGCTGGCGATCGGTGTCGCCATCGCCGCCGCCCTCGGGTCCATCGTCGCCGCGCTGCTGTTCGAGGTCTCGCCACGCGACCCGATCGTGTTTTCCGCCGTTGCCGCGCTGATCCTGCTTGCCGCCGTGGCCGCCTGCGCCGCGCCGCTGGCCAAAGCGCTGCGGACCTCACCGATCCTCGCGCTTCGCGGCCGGTGAACTGTCGCGCGCGTCGGTGAACGGCGCCGGAGGCCCCGAGAACTGGACACGTCTCCGGCCGCGTGCAACCATCCCATCAGCTCCGAGGACATCATGGGATGGATCGCGTACGTCATCGCCTGGCTGGCCGCTGCATGCTTCTGGTCCCTCGCCAGCGCGTCAACTGCGGGACGCTCTCCGCTGGAGACGCTCCCATGGGGACTGCTGGCGATGGCCACGGCCGGCCTGATGGGGGTCGTGGTCTGGCGGCTGACCCGGCGCGTCGCCTGGGACTGGCGC
>DATAEE010000275.1:0-18646 GCA_036258175.1 Vicinamibacterales bacterium | reverse complement strand
ACAAGTCCGACTACAACACGATCGAATTCGCCCTCAACCGGCGCTTCCGGAACGGCTGGATGGTGCTCACTTCGTTCGAGCACACGTGGCTCTCCGAGTTCGTCGGCACGGCCTCGACGACGAGCGTGCTCGGCGCCGCTGGCAACACGAAGGCGTACTCGTGGAACGACAATCTGCGTCAGGCCGATCGCGAGACTACGACGATCTGGAACTACAAGCTGATCGGCCGCTACACGATGCCGTGGGAGATCGGCGTGAGCGGCTCGTACAAGCTGCAGAGCGGTCGGCAGTGGGGACGCGCGATCAGCCTCGCAGGTACTCCGCCCCTCACGCTCGGCAACCAGACTGTCCGCGTCGAGCCGGTGACGGCCAACCGGGCGCCGAACGTCCACATCGTCGATTTCCGGTTCGACAAGTCGGTTCGTCTGCCGCGGCAGTTCGGCAGGTTCACGGCGATGGTGGACGTATTCAATCTGTTCAACCTCGGCACGCCCATCGTGTTTCGAACGTTGACCGGCAACCGGTCGGGCACCAACCCGCACGGGAACTTCCAGGAAGTGCTCGCGCTGCTCGATCCGCGAATCGTTCGCTTCGGCATTCGGTACGAATTCTAGGCCGCAGATTTACGCAGATGAACGCAGACCGGCGTTCACACTGCGCAGACGGCGGTAGATAGAGACCAACGGTTCGGGGCTTGGGAGAGTGATAATGACTCCCAAGCCCCGACATGCGTAAAGCGGCCCGATCCCGCCCGCACCCCGCACCCCGCACCCCGCACCCACCAGGCACCCGGCACCCGATCGCACCAGGCACCCGGCACCAGGCACCCCGCACCGCAGTGTTCCTGGTGCTGTACTGCCTCTCCGGCTCAGCCGCTCTGCTCTACGAAGTGACCTGGCTCAGGTTGCTGGCCCTCCACCTTGGCCACACCGTCGCCGCCGTCAGCACGGTGCTCACGGCCTTCATGGGCGGCCTCGCAGCCGGCGCGATGCTGGCCGGACGCCGCGCCGAATTGCTGACGCCGGCCAAAGCGCTGCGCGCCTGCGCTGTCTTCGAGGCTCTCATCGCGGCCACTGCTGTCATCGTGCCGTTCGCGATCGCCGCGGCCGAACCGCTGCTCGCGGCGACGTATGCGGACGGCCGCGGCGCCTGGTTTGGCCCGATGCGCGTTGCGATCGCACTGGTCGCGCTCGCGGTGCCGACGCTCGCCATGGGGGCGACCTTCCCTTTCGCGATACGTGGGCTCGATGACGGATCGTCCGGCGCCGGCGCGCTCTACGCCGCCAACACGCTCGGCGCAGCCCTGGGCGCCGCAGCAACCGGCTTTGTGCTCCTCCCGGCGCTTGGGCTTCGCGGCACGACGTCTCTCGGCGTCGTCATCAATCTGATCGCGGCCGCGGGGTTCTGGAGGTTGGGTGCTCAAGGTGCCCAGGGTGCTCAAGATGCTCAGGGTGCCGGTGCCCGCACCGTGAGCACCCTGGGCACCCTGAGCACCATGAGCACCCTAAGCACCATCAGCACCCGATTGGTGTTGGCCGCGATCGCGATCTCTGGCTTCATCGGCCTGGCGTACGAAGTCGCATGGACGCGAGTGCTGGCGATGGTGATCGGGCCGACGAGCTATGCGTTCAGCGGCATGCTCGTGACCTTCATCGCCGGCATTGCGCTTGGCGCCACAGTGGGTGCGTCGCTGGCCCGTCGAATGACGCATCCGATCGTCGGCCTGGCGGCGACGTTTCTGATCGGGGCGGCGGGCGCGGGCGTCGCGCTGATGTTCATCGGCCGCGGTCCGCTCATCGTCGGCGGATGGGTCGCGCGCCCGGATGCGAACTTTGGCTGGATCGTCGGCGCCGAGCTCGCGCTGACCGCGGCGCTGCTGCTGCCGATCACGCTCGCGCTGGGTGCGGCGTTTCCGCTGGCGCTGCAGGCGAACGTTTCAGCGGGTAGGGGCGGTTCGCGAACCGCTCCTACGAGCGATGCTGCAACAGCGGCGCACGTATACGCCGCGAACACGCTCGGTGCCATCGCCGGATCGCTGGCTGGTGGATGGCTGCTCGTGCCCATCCTTGGGCTGCGCGCGACGATCGTCACTCTCGCAATTGGAGGGACGACGGCCGCGGCACTGCTTGCGCTCGTATCGGACGCGCGACGAGTGGCGTCGATCTCAGTCGCGGTGGCAGCGGCCGCGTGCGCGGCGTTCATTCTGACGGCGCCGCCGTGGGATCCGGAGATGTTATCTGCCGGCGCTTATAAGTACGCGCCGTACCTGCGTGGCGGAGATCTGGAGACCGGACTGTCCGCCGGCGCGCTGCTCTACTACCGCGAGGGTGCCGCCGGCACCGTCAGCGTACGGAAAACGGCCGCGTCGATCGCGATGGCGATCGATGGCAAGGTGGACGCGTCGAACGACGCCGACATGCTCACGCAGCGGCTCCTCGCCCACCTGCCGCTCGTGCTTCATTCGGCGCCGCGCGAGGTCGCGATCGTCGGCCTCGGCAGCGGCGTCACGGCCGGCTCGGCGCTCGCTCACGACGTCTCGCGCGTAGACGTGCTCGAGATCTCGCCCGAGGTGGTCGAGGCGTCGGCGCACTTCGTGGCCGACAATCGCGACGCTCTAAGCGACTCGCGCCTCCGCCTGGTCGTCGGCGACGGCCGCTCGCACCTCGCGCTCAGCCGCCGGACATATGACGTGATCATCTCGGAGCCGTCGAACCCGTGGATGGCAGGCGTGGCCGGGCTGTTCACGCGCGAGTTCTTCGAGGCGGCGCGCGCGCGGCTCGCGCCTCAGGGGCTCCTCTGCCAGTGGACGCATACCTACGACATCAGCCGGACCGATCTCCGATCGATCGCCAACACGTTCGCAGCGGTGTTTCCGGACGGGAGCATGTGGCTCGTCGGCGAGGGAGACCTTCTGTTGATCGGCGGCCCCTCAGGTGTCACGCCGGACGCGAATCGAATCGGCCGGGCAATGATGCGCGCGGCGGTTCGTCAGGATCTCGCGCAGGTTGGCGTCCATTCGCCGTTCGGTCTGCTGTCGCTCTTCGCGGGCGATGGCGAGGATCTCCGCTCCTTTGGAGCGGGCAGCCCGATCCAGACCGACGATCGCCTGGCGCTGGAGTTCTCGGCGCCCCGCGCCATTTTCGGCCGGTCGAGCGATGAGAACGCCCGCGAGTTGCGCGAGACCGCCGCACGCGCTCGGAGGCCATCTGCTGTCGGCGAGGCCTTTGCGGCCGCGCGTGCCTCGGATTGGCGCGATCGCGGCCTGATGCTGCTCCAGTCGGATGCATACAGCGCCGCCTTCGACGACCTGACCCGGGCGGCGCGAATGGACCCGCGAGACCGGCCGACGCTCGAAGCGCTTGGCCGGGCCGCCGGGGCCGCGCAGCGGATCGACGACGTGGACCGGTTCTTCGCGGAGCTCGCGGCCGCCGACCCCCGCAACATCCCGGCACGGCTGGAGCGGTCGCGAATCGCCGCAGCCCGCGGAGACTATTCGCTCGCGCGAAAACTGATCGTGGAGGCGGGCAAGGCGGAACCGCAGAACCTGGCGATCCTCGAACAGCTCGCGTCGGTGGTGGCTGACGAGCAGGATGCGGACGGACTCTCCGCCGTCGTGGCGGGGCTGCAGACGGCAGCTCCCAATGCGCCCGCAACGCTGTATTACGCGGCGAGTCTCGAGTTCCTCAAAGGCAATCCGCCAAAAGCAGCGGAGCTCGCCGAACGTGCGGCCTCGCTTCGCCCCGGAGACCACCGTGCCTTCAACCTGGCGGGAGCGGCGTATGGCGCGCTCGGCCATGCGGATCGCGCGCGCGAGGCGTTTCGAGCCGCCCTCCGCGCGAGTCCGGAAGATCCGGTCGCATACGTCAATCTCGGGACGTTGGAGCTGCAGGCGGCCAACGCGGCGGCGGCGGGCGAATACTTCGCCGACGCCCTGACCCTCGATCCAGCCTCCGCGCCGGCACGAGAGGGACTCGCGCGTGCGCTCGAGATTCTGGGCCACTCGCGCCGCGCCGCTGCGGTGCGCCGGGGCACATAAATGTCAGCGGTGTCCATCGCGCGGGTAGAAGTCAGCCTTTCGCGGGACACTTTGTCACCTTTCCTGAGGCTCCCCGGACGAGCGCGATCCAAAGATCCGTCGCGAGCAATCCACGAGCGCGTGTTCGGTGCCCGGTTCAACGCCGTTTATTTGCAGCGAACTGGTTGCTGGTGGCGTCGAAGTGGCCCAGACCTTACGGCACGACACTTGCTCTTCGCGGGGGTCAGGAGATTCGGGTTCATGAGCTCTCTCGTTCGCCTTCTCGGGTTCACGAAGTTGACGTGCGGTTGTGTGATCGGGCGCTATCGCGAGGTCGCCACCAGCCGCGAGGTTGCTTACGTGGAGGAGAAGGGGGCGGCCTGCACCGACCATAGCCATCGCCGCAACCACACCATTGGAACGGCGCGGTTCGGGGCGCGGCTACCGGTCGCTATTACTGCCAAGGCTTCTTGAAGGGGCACGCCCCGCATACCACCCTGCGCAGGGGTCGGGCGGTCCTCCGTTTTTTTCTCGGCGACTGCCTCGACGTGCTTCCCGGCTTCAGCGAACACTCGGTCAGCGTCGTCGTCACCTCGCCTCCATACAATCTCGGCATCCGGTATCGCTCCTATCACGATGCACTCCCGCGCGCGGGCTACCTCGATTGGACCGATGCGTGGATTGGCGCGGTCTCCCGGACGCTGTTGCCGAATGGTTCGCTCTTCTTGAATGTGGGCGGCAAGCCGAGCGACCCCTGGACGGCCATGGACGTGGCACAGACCGCGCGGCGGCGGCTCGTCCTCCAGAACGTAATCCACTGGATCAAGTCCATCGCGATCGATCGCGATTCGGCCGGCGCCCGCGCCGATCTGGCGAAGGATCTAGCGGTCGGGCACTACAAGCCGATCAACAGCGACCGGTTTCTCAACGACTGTCAGGAGTTCATCTTTCACTTCACGCCGCACGGCCGCACGCGCCTGGACCGGCGTGCTATCGGCGTCCAGTATCAGGATCCGTCGAACATCGCACGCTGGCGTGCGGCCGGGGGTGGAGTGCGGTGCCGGGGAAACACCTGGTTCATTCCGTACGAGACCATCCAGAGCCGGGACAAGGACCGTCCCCACCCGGCGACATTTCCGCCACGAGTGCCGGAGTATTGCCTCCGTCTTCACGGGCTCAAGCGGGTCGGTCTCGTGATGGATCCGTTCTTGGGCCTGGGAAGTACCGCGATTGCCTGTGCGAGCCTGGGCCTCGACTTCGTGGGAATCGAGCTGGACAGGGACTATCTTCGCGAGGCCGTTGCCCGCACCAAACGGGCGTTGGACGCCCTGGATTAGCCCTCCGGTGCGGACCTGTTGCGGACGGCGTGACGAGTGGGATTCGGCATTAGAATGATCGACATGCTCACCAGCGCCTTCACGCTACTATTGGCGATGCAGCAGCCTGCAGCGGCTCCGCCTCCGCAGCCTCCGCCGCCGCCCCCCGCCGTCAAGGTTGGCGAGGCGGCGCCTGACTTCACACTCGCCTATTTCGCGCCTCCCGCCACCGAGGGTGGTCGGCCGGAGCGGAAAGAGGTGACGCTCAGCTCCTTCAAAGGCAAGCAGAACGTCGTGCTCGCCTGGTTCCCGGCCGCCTTTTCTCCCGGTTGAACGACCGAGATGTCCCGGTACCGGGACAATGCCGGGAAGTTCAACGAGACCAACACAGTCATCTTCGGTCTCAGCGTCGACAGCATCTGGGCCAACATGGCGTTCCAGAAACAGCTCGGCGCGGACTTCCCTATTCTAAGTGACTGGAAGAAAGAGGTTGCGCGAACCTACGGGATTCTCGACGAGACGAACGGCGTGGCGCGTCGCACCACCTTCGTGGTCGACACCAACGGCATCGTCCAGCACATCGATCAAGGATCGGCGGCGATGGATCCAGCCGGCGCGGTCGGCGCGTGCTCGCGCCTCAAGAAAGAGTAGCGCAGCCCCCAAGGATTGCTGAACCGCGATACGCAGGCTGCTGTGGCGAGTAGCCTCCATACGTGAACCTGACCGTGCGACCAGCATCAGCCGCACGGTGACCCCGGTGAATTCGGCGTATCCAAGCCGGAAGTCGCAATACGATAGGTCGCGCCACTTTCGCGCCGCGCCGGAGCGGAGCGGGGCAACGGGGTCCCCGCGAGCGACGGCGTTGGGGGGGCCGGCGGGGCGAAGCCCCCCGGTTAAGGAGGAAGTTCATGGTCAAGCGGGTGTGCGCGATGATCGCGATGATCGCGATGATCGCGGTGATCGTCGCGTTCGCGGCGCCGATTGCCGCCCAGACGGCGGCGACGGGCACCGTAGAAGGCATCGTGAAAGACCCCACCGGAGGGGTGCTCCCCGGCGTCACCGTCACCGTCCAGAACATGGAGACGAACGTGACGCGTGAAACGGTGACCGACGAAGGCGGCCGGTACCGAGCAGCAGCGTTGCAGCCGGGCCGCTATAAGGTGCAGGCGACGCTGGCCGGCTTCGAATCGTCAGCCATCGAGAACGTAATCGTCCAGGTCGGACAGAACGTTCCGATCGATGTTCAGATGCGCCCCGCGGGCGTATCAGAGACGTTGACCGTCTCGGGTGAATCACCCGTCATCGACATCGCGCGGACCGACGTCAGCAACGTCGTCGGGCAGCAGGCTATTTCGAACCTGCCGATCAACGGCCGCCGCTGGGAGAACTTTGTGCTGCTCAGCCCCGGCGTGACCAACGACGGCAACTTCGGGCTCGTCAGCTACCGCGGGATCTCCGGGCTGTACAACAACAACACCGTTGACGGCGTCGACAACAACCAGGCCTTTTTCTCCGAGGCGCGGGGCCGCACGCGTGCCTCGTACACCATCAGCCAGGCGGCGATCCGCGAGTTCCAGGTCGGCATCAGCAACTTCTCCGCCGAGTTCGGCCGCGCGGCTGGCGGTACGGTCAACGCCGTCACCAAGTCCGGCACGAATACGCTCCATGGCGAAGGGTTTTATTTCCTGCGCGACGACGCCTTCCAGGCGCGCGAGCCGTTCACGCCAACGAAACCTGAAGAGCTCCGGCAGCAGTTCGGCGTCAGCGTCGGCGGGCCGATCAAACGCGACAAGGTGTTCTACTTCGTGAACTACGATCAGCAGCTTCGCGATTTCCCCGGCTTCGTCCGCACGTTCGACGCGAACTATCTGAGTCAAGCCTGCACGGCGCCGGGCTGCGCCTCGACGCGCGCGTTCTTCGAGGATCTCGGCGGCTTCTTCGATCGCGAGGGCGACAACCGGATCTTCCTCGGCAAGGTCGACACGGCCCTGAACGCGAAGCACAACCTCGCGGTTCAGTACAACATGCACCGGTGGGACTCGCCGAACGGAATTCAGACGCAGCCGATTCTCGCCGGCACGGCGAACGACGCGAACGGCACGGACCGCGTCAAGACCGACTTTGCGGTCGTGTCGTTGAACTCGGTGCTGAGCAATAAGTGGCTGAACGAGTTCCGGTTCCAGATCGGACGCGACTTCGAGTCGCAGTCCCCGAACTCGCTGGGTCCGGGAACGACGGTGACCAACGGCATCAGCTACGGCATGCCGAACTTCCTGCCGCGGCCCAAGTATCCGGATGAGCGCCGGTATCAGTTCATCGACAACGTGTCGTACTACGTCGGTTCACACAGCCTGAAGGCGGGCTTCGACCTCAACTACGTTCGCGAGGATGTCATCAACCTGTTCCAGGGGGGCGGCATCTACACGTATCCGACGCTGCAATCGATCGCGGCCGATTGCCCGCCGGCCGCGTCCGGGTGCGTCCGGCTCGCCGACGCGACCCCCAGCCGCCACTACAACAACTACGTGCAGGCGTTCGACCTGCGCGGACTCCAGGGCGACGTCTTCTTCACGACGACCGACTACAACTTCTTCATCCAGGACACGTGGACCGTCGGCCCGCAGCTCACCATGACCATGGGGCTCCGCTACGAATACCAGAAGTTGCCGCAGCCGGGCGAGACCGAGGTGAAGGGAATCGTCTTCACGGGGAACCCGAACTACCCACTGACGCAGAGCTTCAACCAGGACAAGAACAACTGGGGCCCGCGAGTGGGATTCACGTACGACTTCGGGGGCAACCACACGTCGATCATCAAGGGCGGATACGGCATCTATTTCGGCCGCACGAGCAACAGTGTCCTGTCGAGCGCGCTGACGAACAACGCCGTCACCTTCGCTACGTACAACTTCAACCCGTCGTCGCCGGGCGCTCCGATGTATCCGAACGCGTTGGCGGCGCCGCCGACGACGGCCGGGGCGGTGCCGAGTATCCAGTACCTGTCGCCGGATCTCGAGCGGCCGGAAATCCACATGGCGGACGTGACATTCGAGCATGAGATCGCCGAGGCGATGACAGTGTCGGCCTCGTATCTGTTCAGCCGCGGAACGCACCTACCGCTCTTCCTCGACACGAACCTGCCGGCGCCGAACTCCCAGGTGACCTACCTGCTCGCGGGCCAGAACCTTGGCACGTTCCCGTTCTACCGCGGAACGAGACCCGATTCGCGGATCGGATCGGCCATTCAGGTCCTCGACGAGGTCGACTCGCGGTACAACGCGCTCGTGCTGCAGGTCAACCGCCGGTTCAGCAAGGGTCTGCTCTTCAACGTGAACTACACGCTGTCGAAGTCGACCGACGACGGTCAGAACTCGACGACGTTCATCGCGAACTCGTCGAGCGTTCGCGATCCGAACGACCTCGCGTCGGAGGACGGCGTCGCGAACTTCGACCGCCGCCACCGCTTCGTCGCGAGCTTCCACTACGCGCCGGAGTACCTCTGGGGCATCCAGGTCGGGGGCGTGTGGACGATGGAGAGCGGTCTGCCGATCGATCCGCTGATCAGCGGCAGCGTCGCCGGCACGGGCGCGGTCCTCACGGGATCGACCAACGGCACCGGCGGCCTGAACCGCGCGCCGTTCCTCGAGCGCAACAGCTTCCGTCAGGACGGACGCCGGACGGTCGACCTGCGCCTCTCGAAGTCGTTCGATCTGGCCGACCGAGGTCAGCTCGTGCTGCTCTGGGAAGCGTTCAATATCTTCAATACCGTGAACTACACGTCGTACTCGGCGACGAGGTACAACGTTCAGAGCGCGACGTTCAACGCGGCGCAGAATCTCGTCACGGTCAACCTGACAGAGAACAGTGGGTTCCTGCTGCCGTCGGCCGCGAGCAACACGCTCTTCGGGCCGCGCGACATGCAGCTGGGGATCAAATTCATCTGGTAATCGTGCCTCGGGGCTCGTGCCTCGGGCCTCGGGCAGTGCCTCGGAGTTCGGGCTTCGGAAGTGCCTCGTGCTTCGGGGGTCGCGATTGAAGAAAGGCCGGGCGGTGCAAAACCGTCCGGCCTTTATGTTTTAGTGGCGAGGGACTGCGAGGCCCGAGGAACGAGAGACCTGCGAGGCCCGAGGAACGAGGGACCGCCCGAGGCACGAGCCCCGAGGGACGCCCTAGTTACTTGTGCGTCTGCGCGGGTGGCAGCGGCCGCAGCGAGTACGAACGGCGTGAGAAGACGGAGAGGTCCTTCCTCGTCACCTTGATGTCGAGTTTTCGGGTCCGCTTGAGTGGATCCGGGTTCGACGAGTAGTAGCCGATCACGTAGTAGTCGCTCGTCTCCGCGTCAATCCGCTTGAGCGCGCGGTCGAAATCGTTCTGATTGACGATGGCGATGCCGCCAGTCTCCTCCGCCAGCACGCGCAGGCTGTCCTGCGACGTGCGAACGTAATTCGAGTATTCGACCGGGTCGATCTTCTCGTCGAGGTCCGGGCCGCCCACGAGGCCGCGCGGGTCGATCGTGTAAATGGTCGCGTTCGCGCGATTCGCCGCGCGCGTCAACTCCGCCAGCTCCCGCGCGAGATCCGCGTCCGCAAACTGATTTCCCTGCTTCAGGAACGGATCCGTCATCATGTCGGGGCTGCCCTCGAAGTTCGAGTTCTGGCCGAACGTCCGCCCGTACATGTCAGTACCCGCCCGCGCGTTCGGGAACGGATTGAAATCGTATCCGTTGCTCACGTAGACGAACGCCTTGCGGCGGTTGTGCACCTGCTCGAGGTTCTTCATGATGTCGTACGCCGTCGAGAACGCGACGTGCGCGCGATACCGGACCTCGCTCGGTCCTTCCGCTCCTGACGGCGCATCGAGGATGTCCTGCGGCTTCAGACCGTTGCCCGCGATTTTCTTGATCGCCTCCTGCAGCCGCTTGCGATCGTAGGTGAGATCGATGGCGATCGACGATGGGCCGGTCGAGACCATTCCGAACATGTCGCCGTCGTGCACGAGTGTTTGGTCGATCTTCTTGAAGAGCTCACGGATGCGGCCGGTGTTGCGGAAGTCGAGGTGGAGGTCGTCGACGAAGATGAGGAAGATCCGGCCCGCGGCGTCGCTTGTCGGCCGCTGCTGTGGAAGGATAATCCCCTCCGGCGCGGGCGGCGGCGGCGGAACGACCTGGTTGTAGACGCGGCCGCCGTGCGTCAGCACCAGCGACGTTATCTCCTGTTTGACGTCGTCTTCGAAGACTTCGAATTCCTCTTTCTTGAGGTCTGCGATGAACTGGCCGTTGCCGTCGCGAACGATGACGTCGGCGGTGACGAGGTCGATCCGCCTGCGGATGACGTTATCCTGCTGCGGAACGATGACGCCGCTCTGGGATTGCGGGGGCGGCTGCGGGGCCGGCTTTTCCTGCGGCAGGAGGCCCGCGATGCTTACGAACAACACCAACCGTGCCAGGGACATAGGCGAATTATACCTCTCGCGGCCCGCCACGGCGTCGCCGGCGGCGGCGCCGGCGGTTCGGCTGCGGCAGCTGGGCGCGAATGGCCTCGAACCACTGCTCGAAATGTTCGAGCCCCGTCCGCGCCTCGTCAGGGGTGACCCACGTCTCGGGGTTTAGACGTTCCGCCTCCCCTCGAAGGACGTCCCGCTGCACGGGATCGGCGATGCGCTGGTTGATACGCGTCAAGAGCTCGGCGTGCCGTGTCCTGAGCTGTTCCAGGACCGCTGAGTCGAGCAAACTCTTCGGTTCCCCGATGCGTTCCAACGGTTCCTGAGGTTCCAGGGGTTCCATAGGTTCGATGGGTTCCATTGGCTCCAGAGCTTCTATGGGTTCCAGGGGCTGCGGCGGTTCGATTTCCTCGCGCTCGATGGATGGCGCGACAGCTTCGTGCCGCGGTTCCTGCGTTCGGCCGCGATCCTGGCGGCCACGGTCGCGCCGGCGGCGGCCGCCCTGCTCCTCGGGCATCGGCTGCGGCGGTGGCTGCGCCTTGAGCATCCGCGACCACTCGAACTGCACGTCGGGATGCGCCCCTTCGAGAAGGCGGATTGCCTCTTCATCGATGGCCGCACGGCCGACGCGCACGTGCGGCGGGGTGCGGAACCAGTACAGGATGCGCGGTTCCTGGCGCCCCTGACCGCGGGTCGTGTGAAGGACGTAAGTGTGCTCGTAGCCGCGCCGATCGCGGCTGAACCTCATGAAGGGCACGCGTGCGCTCCTACTTCTTGCGTTTCGCAGGCTTCCGGGCGGGTGCCGCACGCTTGGCGGGACGCGCAGCGGCGACCTTCGGCTTCGCCGGTCGCGACGGGCGTGCCGCCGGCGCCGGCGCGCGATGAATCATGGTGAAGCGGATCTGGTCGCCGATCGCGTGATAGGTCCAGATCTCGGTCACGGTGACGGCATTGTCGGCGGCTAGCCGCTTGGCAATGTCGACGGCGCCAGCAGGCACATACAAGTAGAACGGCACACGCGCGCGGCCCAGATGCGTCCACTGGGCCATCGCCTCGAGATGGTTGACCGACTCGCCTGTCTCGACTTCGATCACCCCGCTCAACTTCCGTCCCTTTTCCGTCGAGTTGAGCACCAGGTCCGGATACACGAGTGCCGTCCCTGACTTGACCGCCGCGTTCTTCTCCTCGCCGATGTTCACGACAACGTCGTACTTACGCTTGAGTTTAGCCTGGAGGTGGCGGATGACGCGGTCGTGCTCGAGCTGTTCGCGTACTGGTCGGACCAGGATGGGCACGCGGCCTCCGGCGTTGACGAACCCGAGACTCTACCACATCTGAGAATCGACGGGCCCTGACCTGGTTTGACGATCCGGGCCGTCCCGCCGATAATGAAAGAACTCGCCGTGATTCAAATAGATACGCCCGAAGCCACCAAGCCGACCAAAAGCATCCTGATCGTCGACGACGACCGGTCGGCGCTCGACACCCTGGCTCGCCTCCTCAAGCTCGAGGGGTTCGCCGTCGCGACCGCCGCCGATGCGGAGACCGGTCTGACCATCGCCCAGGAGATGCGGCCGAATGCGATCATTCTGGACCTCCGGATGCCGGTCGTGAACGGCGTCCAGATGCTCCGCCGGCTTCGCGCCAACCCGGACCTCGTCGAAGTGCCGGTCGGCATGGTTACCGGCGACTACTTCATGCCGGAGGCCACGGCGGCGGAAATCAAGTCGCTCGGCGCCTCACTCCGCTTCAAGCCGATGTGGCTGGAAGACCTGCTCGCGCTGGCCCGCACCCTGGTCGCGGCGTGACCGCACCAGGCCGTGAGCCTGGCCCCCCGCGCAGCCGAGGGGCGACCGACCGTTTCCTTCGCGCCTGTCGTCGCCAACCCGTTGACGCGACTCCTGTCTGGTTCATGCGCCAGGCGGGCCGCTACATGGCAGAGTACCGCGCGCTGCGGGAGCGGCACTCGCTGCTCGACATCTGCCGCGCGCCCGACCTCGCTGCGGCCGTCACGCTCCAGCCGCTCGCCAGGATCGATCTCGACGCCGCCATCCTGTTCTCGGATCTGCTCGTCCCGCTCGAGCCGATGGGGCTGCCGTTTGATTTCGTGAAAGGTGAAGGTCCGTCGATTGCCAACCCGATTCGGTCGGACGCCGACATCGATCGGCTGCGGCGCGTCGAACCGCGCGAAGCGCTTTCGCACGTGCTCGAGACCATCCGGATTCTCCGCCGCGAGCTCGAGGGACGCGTGCCGCTCATCGGTTTCGCCGGCGCTCCATTCACGCTCGCGTCGTACGCGATCGAGGGTGGACCGTCGACGAGCTTCGCGAAAACGAAAGCGCTGATGTACGCCGAACCGCACGCGTGGCATCGCCTGCTCACGCTGCTTGCCGAGGTGGTCGGCGACTATCTGGTCGCGCAGATCGAGGCCGGCGCGCAGGCCGTTCAAGTCTTCGACTCGTGGGTCGGATCGCTCAGCCCCGCCGACTACCGCGAGTTCGCGCTGCCCCACTCGAAACGACTTTTCGACACGATCGCCGGCCGCGCGCCGTCGATTCACTTCGGCGTCGGCACGTCCACGCTGCTGCCGCTGATGCGCGAGGCAGGCGGCGACGTCATCGGTCTCGACTGGCGCGTGCCGCTGGACGAGGGCTGGCGGCAGGTGGGCGATGATCGAGGCGCGCAGGGCAATCTCGATCCGACGCTGCTGCTCGGGCCGAAGCCGCGCCTGCTCGCGGGCGCGGCTGACGTCCTGCGACGCGCGGATGGCCGGCCCGGCCACATCTTCAATCTCGGCCACGGCATCCTGCCGACGACGCCGGTCGAACACGTACAGGCGCTCGCAAGGTTTGTGCACGAGTATCGCGCGTAGGGATAGCAGCCGGCTGCTCGAATCGGCGCGCCGAGCGTGAGCGAGGCGTGGCAGGTGCTGGGGGTGGGGCCCCAGCGCAAAGCCAATAGAAGATGACACCCTCCGTCATCGTGATCGGCGCCGGCATCTCGGGCCTCGCGGCGGCGTACGAGCTTCATCGCCGCGGCGTCACGCCGATCGTGCTCGAGGCTTCGGACCGTGCCGGCGGACTGATCCTGACCGAGCGCGAAGGGCCCTTCATCCTCGACGCGGGGCCAGACTCGATCCTTGCCACCAAGTCGGGCGGGACGGCTCTCTGCGAGGAACTGGGACTGGCCGGCCGCCTCATTTCGACGACTCCGCCGCGCACGTCGTACGTGTTGAGAAACGGCCGGCTGCATCCGCTTCCGCGTCCTGCGGTCCTTGGTCTTCCGCTCACCTGGCGTGCTGCCGCCGGCGCAACGATGATCTCGGGCGTCGGGCGGATGCGGATGGCGCTCGAGCCGTGGATGCCGGCGAGGTCCATCCCCGACGAGTCGGTCGCGTCATTCATCCGCCGGCGGTTCGGTGCTCAGGCCTCTGAGTACCTCGCCGAGCCGCTGCTCGCCGGAATCCATGCAGGAGACATCGAGCGCCTTGCGATTCAGCCTCTTTTCCCAGGGCTCGTCGAAGCAGAAGCGAGCCATGGCAGCGTGATGAAAGGACTGCGCGCGAGGACCTCCCAGTCCCCCGCGCGAGACGCGAAGAACGGCCTCTTTCTTTCGCTACCCGGCGGGATGGGCGAGCTGGTGCAGGCGCTCGAAGCGGCGCTCCCACGCGACACGGTAAAACTGCGTACGCGGGCGGTCGCGGTTCGAAAGGACGATCGGCAGTTTCAAGTTCAGACGCAAGCGGGCGGCCTGCCCTGCGCCGCCGTCATCATTGCGGCGCCGGCGTGGGCCGCGCAGCAGATGCTCGAGGAGCTCGACGCCACGCTTGCCGCGCTGTGCGGCGGCATTTCGTACAGCTCCAGCGCAATCGTCACGCTTGCATTCGATCGGCCAGCCGTCGGCGCCACGCTGGCAGGCACGGGGTTCGTCGTCCCGCGCGCCGAGCGCCTGCCCATCATGGCGGCTACCTGGAGCTCGTCGAAATGGTCCGGCCGAGCGCCCGCGGACGGGGTCCTCATGCGCGCGTTTCTTGGAGGCGCGCGCGATCCGGGCGCGGTCGATCGAAGCGATCAGGACTTGATTGAGGCCGCGCTGCGAGCGTTGACGCCGATCGCTCGTCTCACGGGAGCGCCGCGCTTCACGCGCATTCACCGTTGGCGGCGCGCGTCGCCACAGCTCGAGGTCGGGCATCACTCGCGTCTCGCAATGATCGAGCAGCGGCTCGGCGCATGGCCGGGCTTGTTCCTCACCGGCAGCGGGTACCGCGTCACCGGCATTCCGGACTGCATCGAGGATGCGCGCGAGATAGCGAGAAGAGCGTGCGCTACAATCCTTCCATGAAGCCGCTACGTATCGTTGCACTGCTGGGCGCCATTCTCGTCGCCCTCCCCCTGCCGTCGTCATCCGAATCGAATGTCGATCCGGCAATCGACAAAGTGTTGAAAGAGATCCGCAGGAAGGACACCGGTCAGCTGGCGGTGTCGGAAGAGGACGGCCGGTTCCTGCGCATGCTCATCGCCGCCTCCGGGTCGAAGCGGGTGCTCGAGATCGGCGCCGCGAGCGGGTACAGCGCGATCTGGATGGGGCTGGCGCTGCGGGAAACCGGTGGCCGGATGGTGACGATCGAGTACGACGCGACGCGCGCGCGAGAGGCGGCCGCGAACATCAAGCGTGCGGGATTGTCCGACATCGTGCAGGTCGTCTCGGGCGATGCGTTTGCCGAAATCCCGAAGGTCGCCGGCACGTTCGACTTCGTGTTTCTGGACGCGTGGAAGAAAGACTACCAGCGCTTTTTCGATCTCGTGTTCCCGCGCATGGAGAAAGGCGGCCTGTTCGTCGCGCACAACGTGGTCAACAAGCGCAGCGAGATGGGAGACTTTCTCAAAACGATCGACACACACCCGGCGCTGTGGACGACGATCGTGAGTCCGTCGGGCGAAGGGGTGTCCGTTTCGCTAAAACGGCGGTAGAAAACACGGCCACACTCAGCAATGAGCAGTTAAGCGTCCGCTTTCTTCTTGCGGCGTGAGCCTCGCGGCCGGGAGGCGGGTGCAGGCTCGTCGCTCGGCTCGAGCCGCGACATCGAGGTCAGGAATTTCTTCACTCCCCCGTCGTCGAACTGCACGCGTGTGTAGGCGTCCTCGACCGCTATCACAGATCCCAGGCCGTAGGTCGGTTCGACGACCCGGGCTCCCACGTCAAAACGCTTCATGCTGTAACCTCAGCCGCAAGTGACAGAATTTATGCGAGATCTGGCGCGCGCGTCAAACTGCTTCTACGATTGCACACTCTCGCAAGGCCGTCAGAGCTCAGGCGTATAGAATCCGCAATCAGCCGTGTCCAAGACCATTCACGTGATCGGTGTCCCGCTCGACCTTGGCGGCAACCGCCGCGGCGTCGACATGGGACCGTCCGCGTTCCGCATCGCCGGCCTCGGCGAACGCATCGCGGCGCTCGGCCACAAGGTCGTGGACAAGGGGGATCTTGCCGCGCCCATTCCGGAGATCAAGTCGGAAGGCGATCCCAAGAAGCGCTACATTCGCGACATCGCGCGCGTCTGCCAGAAACTGTTTCAGACGTCCGCCGCGTGCTTCGAAACGGGAGGGTTTCCACTCGTGCTCGGCGGCGATCACAGCCTCGCGGCTGGATCAGTCGCGGCGGCCGCCGACTTCGCCCGGCGCCAGGAGAAACCACTCGGACTCCTTTGGGTCGACGCGCACGGCGACATGAACACGCCGTCCACGTCGACGAGCGGCAACGTGCACGGCATGCCACTGGCGGCCCTGCTCGGGCCGGAACCGACAGAGCTCGCGACGATCGGTGGATTCACGCCGAAGGTCGAACCGGAGCGAACTGTGCTGATCGGCATTCGGAATCTGGACGACAGGGAAAAAGTGCTCGTCCGGGAGTCCCGGGTCCACGTGTTCACGATGAAGGACATCGATCGCCATGGGATCGCGGCCGTCATGGAACAGGCGATCGCGATCGCCGGAACCGGGGCGGCCGGTATCCACGTGTCGTTCGACGTGGACGTGTGCGACCCGTCAATCGCGCCCGGGGTGGGGACGCCCGTGAAGGGTGGGCTGGATTACCGCGAGGCGCATGTCGTGATGGAGATGATCTCGGACTCCGGCCTGCTCACATCGCTCGACCTCGTGGAGGTCAATCCCATCCTCGACGTCCAGAACGCGACCGCGATCCTGGGGTCCGAGCTGGTCTCGTCGGCGCTGGGACAGAAGATCCTCTAACCCCACTATCCCGCCGGCCGGACCGTGCCGAAATATCCCGCAGTGACACTGCGGACCGCGGCCGCCGACGCCCAGCCGGCGGCCGCCCCGCTCCTCCATCAAGGCGCTGAATGGCTATCTGCACCCGCTGCCACGGCTATCTGACCTACGGCCACGTCTGCCGGCGTCGTCACCTCGAGACGACTCGCCCAAGTGATTTCTTCCTCGGCGCCGTGCTGGGCGGCGCAGTCGGCATTCTCCTGTTCGGTATGGGAGGAGATGCGCTCTTCGGCCGAGCGCTCGACATGATTGGCCTGATTACCGGCTCGCTAAGCGGTCTGACTCTCGTCCACGCAATCAACATCCGAGCGAAGGCTGAGCCTGCCGAAGCGAAGGAAATGGGCCGCGCAAGGATCGAACTTGCGACACCCTGATTAAAAGACTCTCCTAGTCC
Source organism: Vicinamibacterales bacterium (assembly GCA_036258175.1). Taxonomy (GTDB): domain Bacteria; phylum Acidobacteriota; class Vicinamibacteria; order Vicinamibacterales; family 2-12-FULL-66-21; genus DATAEE01. The sequence goes on along the minus strand of DATAEE010000275.1, from coordinate 1,195 downwards.
TGCAATCAGGCACGACGGGCGGCTGTTTATCGGCTCGTCGTGCGACGCGTCGGTATCATAGACGACTCCCTACACGGAAGGATTCGCACATATTCGCACAGAGCCCTATTTGGCCCGTCCCGGACTCCGGAACGAGCAGCGGCAGCCGCATACCGGAGTCGACGAGCCTCCACGCGTCATAAAATCCTGCGTCTCACAAATATCCGGGATAAGGGCAACACTGCGTGGGCGGATGGCTGCGGCCGCTCGGCTGTTTGCTTAAGGTCTGTCAGGCGGCGGGACAAGCGCCCGCCGGAGTCGATGATGAAGAAGTTCGGCTTCGGGGAGTTCGACAAGGCATGGAACTGACCGACACACCGAACACACAAAAACCGACCGTATGGATGTTCCTTAATATCAGGTTGTTCGATCTGTACGCCCCGCTTTCATGCTCGAAGCCTCGGCGCCTGGCGAGATACCAGCAAACCGCTGGAGGCCTAGGAATCGAACCTGGGGACAGCTGATCAAAGTTCTGCAAACCACCCTCAAATTGTCGAGCTCGAGGGAGGCTTGCGTGATACGGCTGCTGACGGGCGAGAAAACACCGATCAGTCGGGCAAATCGCGAAGGACGTTGCGCGCCAGTTCGCGCGCCATCATCCAGGGGGGATGCCCTTCCACCTCACCGGCAATGATCGAGAAGAAGTGATCGCCTTTGCGAACGTACAGGGTGCCCAAGTTGGCAGGGATGGCGTTCTCGTTGGGTATCCAGAGGGCGCGATCGCCGATCTTTTCAATCCCTACAGGCGCTCGATGGCTGAGGCTCGCCTCCAGCTCCTCGAAATGCTGGCGTCCGGCCTTCGCCGGCGCGCGCTCGTTGCGGAAAAAGTGCAGCGAGACACCCCACCCGGGCTTGTTCGTGGCCTGATAGGAGCACACCGAAAAGTGTCCTTCTTCCCTTCTCTCGCCTGGAAACACTGGTGTGCTGCAGCACGAGCTCAACGCGGATTCCGCCTCCGCCTTCGTGAGAAGGGCGCACGGATCCCCGGCGCGTTGCGCCTCTTTGAGCCGGATCATCGGATGGGACGAGCACGCGGTCGAGACTGCGAGGAGGCACACAACCGGCCATCGACGATCAGACATATTTGGCCCAATAGAATGCGTAGACGGCGAAGCCGCTGATGAGCATGGACGCCGCGAGCACCAGCCATTCTAGG
>DATAEE010000274.1:0-24305 GCA_036258175.1 Vicinamibacterales bacterium | reverse complement strand
GACAGGAGGCCGTCGATGCGCCGCACGTCGTCGCCCGTCTCGCGCAGGTCGCGCAGCGTTTGGATGACCGGCAGCCCTGCGCCAACCGCCGCCTCGTAAAGGTAGTGCGCGCGTCCGGTCCGGCGCGCTTCCTTCAGGCCGCCGTAGAAAGGCATGCCGGCACTGTTCGCCTTCTTGTTCGGCGTGACCGGGTGCCTGAAGGAACGCGCGCTGCAGGCGGAGGAAGTGCGACCAACGATTGAGGGGGACGACATCCCGGTCATCCAGGCGCGGGCGTTCCGGGTCAACGGCGCGCGCGAGGTCCTCGACGAGATCAAGAAGCAGAACAACCGCTGCGTCGAAGCAACGGGGCGCGTGAAGCGCTCGTCCCTGCTCGCGCCGGGACCGGGGATCGACGTTGGCCGGGCGCGGATCATCGTCACGCCCGGCGCGATGGGCGATCCCTCCCGCGCGCCGCAGTGCACCACCGGCGGCGTGGTGCACCTCGACATCACCGCCGTGCGCATGATGTCGGAGAGTTGCTCGGTGAAGTAAGCCGCCTTCGCGTCAAATATCGGCGTCGGTGCGGCGCAACACTACGACCGATGTCGGCGGACCCTGCGGGCGAACGCCACACTGGCGCCTCCCAGACCCAGCAGAAGAAGTGTCGACGGCTCCGGAACCGCGTGGACGGCGCCGTATTGCAGGTCATCGACCTCCCAATCCGCCGAATTCGTGCCGATTCGAATCGCGGAAATGCCCCCTGGATTGAACGCCCCGAAGAACCGATCCTCGGCGGTCTGCCCGGTGTCAACGCCGTCACCCAGCAGAAAGGGACCGATGAGGCCGAGGGAGACGCCCAGAGGATCGAATGCTTCGAACGTCACTGGGCCGAGATAGGGCGTCGGCGCGTTGTACCCAATGTCGGTCCACACCACGCCGGCGTGCGTTGGAAGAAACCCGAGCGCGGCACCGTCGAAAGTGAACGTAAGCGCGTATTCCGTGAAGCCCGAATAGAAAGAGTGTCCATTTGGCGAACCGCTGCCGTCCAGGACTCCGTCCTCGATGTCCACCGAATCTACGTACATATCCATGCCAATCGGGAAGCCGCCCGATGCGGTGACTCCAGGCGTGTTGAGGAGCCCGTCCTCGAATGTCTCCAGATGGAAATACGAGAAGCTCGTGCCGCGGAACGGGCTGTCTGACACCTGCAGATATGGCGTCGGCCCGATCAGGATCGGATCGGCGCCGGCAGCCGACGCAAGTCCGATGACACTCGCGAGCATCGTGAACGGCAGGACCAGCTTCTTAACGCCCTTAGCAATCAGAATGAAAGCCGGCCACTGGGCGATATGCCGCGGCATCTCTTGCCTATGCGACCTTAGGCTGTATCAGTCCCGTCAGCCCCATGACTGAGGACGACTCTTGCCAGTGCTCGATCACACCGGCAAGAATCTCATCGAGGTGGACCGTGGGTTCAAATCCGATCGTCCGGCGGATCTTGCTGATGTCCGGCACCCGGCGCGGCATGTCCTCGAAGCTCCGGTCGAAAGCCTCATGGTAAGGCACGAACGAGATGGCGGAGGAGCTCCGCGTCATGGCTTTCACGCGGCACGCGAGATCGCGAATCGTCGTCTCGGTGCCGTTTCCGATGTTGAAGACCTCGCCGATCGCCCGCGGTTCGTCCATGAGCGCCATCATGGCCCAGACGACGTCGCGGACCGAGGTGAAGGAGCGCGTCTGAGATCCGTCTCCGTGGACGGTGAGGGGCTGGCCGCTCAGCGCCTGCCGCACGAAGTTCGGGATCACCATTCCGTACCGGCTGCTCTGACGCGGGCCGACGGTGTTGAACAGCCTGACGACGACGACGGGGAGGCCGCGCTCCTTCCAGTAGGCGATCGCCATGAACTCGTCGAGCAGCTTGCTGGCGGCGTAGCCCCAGCGATGTTTCGCGGGCGGACCTAGAACCAGGTCCGCGTCCTCGCGGAACGGCAACATTGTCCCTTTCCCGTAGACCTCCGACGTCGACGCGACCAGCACCGGTTTTTCGTGCCGGCTCGCATGCCGGAGCACCGTTTCCGTGCCGTTGACGTTGGTCTCAATAGTATGGATGGGGGCATCGACGACCAGCTTCACGCCCACCGCCGCCGCCAGATGAAAGACGACGTCAGATTTTTCGACCAGCCAGCCGACGAGTGCTTCGTTGGTGACTGTCTCGATGAGATAGTCGAAATCCGGGCGCCCTACCAGGTGCTGAATGTTTTCCATCCGGCCCGTCGACAGATCGTCCAGCACGAGAACCTGGTGGCCCCGCGCGAGCAGCGCCTCGGCCAGATGTGATCCGATGAAGCCTGCGCCTCCGGTGATGAGCGCTCGCATTTTGAACAATCTCTCCTTGTACGGGGACAGTCCCGTTTTGCTTCCGCGCTAGAACCGTCGCATCAGCGACACGCTGCCGCCATAACCCTTGAACGCACCGCTATCGAGGCGCTGGTTCGTCGTCACGCTGCCGCCGATCTTCAACACCCACGGTTCATAGATACCGAAAGTGGCCTCGGCAGCGACGTTCGCGCCAAGCCGGAACGATGGAGAACGATCGTCGCGCTGTGCTCCTACGGCGAGCACGGCGCCCAGGCCGACGTTTTCGCTGACTTTCAAATACGGAAGAGCGGTCAGCGAGTAATTCTCGTACCGACGTGGGTCGTAATATCCATTGTCAAGGTCGAGCGACGTTCCGAGCTGATAGACCGACAACCCGAGGTCGAGATTCAACCGCTGCGTGCGCGCGACGCTGCGTCGCGGCGCGAATCGAATCTCCCAGCGTTCGTTGCCGTCCGAGAACGTCTCGTAGGCCCCCTCGAGCTCGACGCCGACACGAAGGGTCGGCTGCCACTCGAGCCGGAGCTGGTGACCGAGCCTGGTGAGGCCGAGCCCCAGCGTCCGCGGTGAGATGGCCAGCAGCCCCGAGCTGCGATCCAGCGAGACTGCGAACGTGTCGGCCGGTCGGACATGGAGGCCGAGCGCGTAGGTCGTCACATCGTGCCCGACGCTGCTGGCGAAGCCAACCCGGCCTCGAACCGTGAAGGCCGAGAAACGCTGCGCGGCGCCGAACCAGACGTGCTCGTGCCGGGCATCGGGCGTCCCGCCAACCTGCTCGAGCCCGCTGCCGATGCCGGCTTCGAGCGCCTCGTGCTCGTAGCCCGCTCGAATCTGTGTCCCAGTCGTGAGCGCGACGTTGACCCACGGCGCCAATCGCGCGACCTGAAGGCTGTCAGAGTCGTTGTAGATGGTCGCGCGCGGCTCGACGATGGACGCGACGAGGGCATGTACCACGCGTTCGGCTGCGTGCGTTTCCGGCATATCGGGGTGCGACCGGCGGATCCCGTCGAGTGACTCGAGGGCCTCCCGAGACTGCTGTCGCATCGCCAGCGCGATCGTTCGCGTGATGCTATCGCGGTAGTCGTGGGGTTCCTGCGGCAACGGCGTCGACAGGCGTATTGCTTCGCTGGGACGTCCGCCGCGAGCCAGAACGGCCGCCCGCTCGCGCGTGTATTCCCGAGTTGCCCCGAAGCGGTCGCGATAATCGTCCAAGACGTCCAGCGCCGCAGCGAAGTTGCCGCGCCATGATTCCGCTCGCGCGAGCTCCACCCAGACAGCGCTGTCCTCCGGGTGAACGGAGAGGTACCGCCGATAGGCGTCGACCGCCTCGTCTGTCTCGCCGGCCCACGCGCTGACGCGCGCGAGCCCCAGCGAGATCGCCGGATCGTCCCCGTTCAGTTGACGCAGCCGCTTATATGCGTCCCGGGCGGTGGCGTACTTCCCCGCCCAGGTCGCGAGGATGGCCTTGGCGTGGAGGTGCTCCGCGACGTCCGGCGCGAGCGCGAGCGCGCCCTCGATTGCCGAGAGCGCCGCGTCCGGATAGTTGGCGGCCGCATACGCCTGAGACAGGCGGACATACGCACTCGCATCTGAGGGGGAGGCCGCGACTGCACGCTGCAGAGCCTCGATGGTCGCGTTGGACTGCGCGAACCCGTTCGCCGCTATCGTCCAGATCGCTGCGGCAAGGAGGAGGTTCCTTCGAATCATTTGCGCCACTTCCGATTCTTGGTGAGCCAGATATCACTGGCGAATCGACTCAGCGTGACGAGCTCCGACGCGATCAGCGCGTACCGAATCGGCGTCACGGCCACGCCTTTCGCCAGGTACTCGAGTCGCCGGCCCTTCGTCACCGCTACGAGGGCGCTGACGCAGATCAACGTTTCGACCAGCACGGTCAGCGTGACGCCGTGCCAGTTACCGACGAGCATCATGCCGAGCAGGATGGTCGGGAAAAGGACCTTTTCTATCGCGGCACCCATCAGGACCCAGCCGACCGGGCGGCCATACAAGCGGGTGCGCTCGCGCCCGAATCCCTGACGATACGGCTCCTGGACGACGCGTCGGTCGCCGCGGGCCGGCGTGCCGCTCATCCCGCGTCGCTCATCTGGCCGCGACCGTTCGGGCATCAGCGAGTCCACAGTGGCAGACAGCATGGGACCGAGCGGTCGCGTCGTGCCGCCTGAAGCGCCGGCCGCGATGGCGAGCATCGGCTGCGCCGGCCCGCCCGAAAACGCAGCCGCGGGTTCCGGACGGAGGATCCGCGCCGGGCTGCCCGGCGACGGCCGCCCCCAGCCGCGTAGCCGCCACCGCTTGTGGACCTTCAGCGGGCTGCGGAGCAGCGCGTCGAAGTAGTAGCAGGACTGAAGAAAAGACGATGACCACAGATACACCTGCCGCGGGAGCCGCAGGACATGAGGTTCGACCGTTCGCGCGTAAACGTCTGTCAGTTGAATATTCCGGTAACCCTCGTTCAGCATCGCGAGGCCGATGAAGATGTCTTCCGAGTTCGTGAGATCGTCTCCAAGCGTCGGCCCCACGTGGTCAAACAGCGCTTTGACGTACTTCCGGCGGTACGCAACCGCGCACCCGACCGGGTTGCTGGTGGTTCCGAAGAACACCATCTGCCCGCGATAAATGAACCGCTGCAGAAAGAGATACAGGACTTCGCGATAGACGTTCGTGAGCGCCGAACCGAGGTCAGCGAGCCATCCATTCTGCCGTCCCGCATTGCCGATGCGGTAGCGTGCTCGAAATTCCCGCAACGAGGGCTTGTCTTCCGCGGCCGAACGGTCACGCTTGCGAAGCGGAAGAATCGTGCCGCAGGCGCTGGCGATCCCGACCGCCTGATAGAGCTCCTGGACGGTTCGCTCGATGTAGTCCTCCGACTCGAGGATCGTGTCGGCGTCGAGGATGAATTCGACGTCGCAATCGAGTTCGCGCGCCTGCCGCTTGATCGTCGGCGTCTTGCCGATGGGCGATCGCCGCTGAATCGTGACGAGCTTGACGCCGCGGAATCGACAAAACGCTTCGGCGCGGGCCAGAGTGCGGTCGTGACTTCCGTCGTCGACCAGCACGATTTGGCGAGGGCGAAGCGTCTGGCGGAGGACGGAATCCAGGCACAGGATGATGGTGTCTTCTTCGTTGAGTGCCGGGATGATCACGTCGACGGTGGCCTGACGCCAGTCTTCAGCGGGCGTCGGCCGAGTCGTGTCCGGTCCTCGGAGCAGCCCGATGAGACTCACCACCGTGCTGGGACTGATCACAAAGTAAGGGAGTGTCGCCATGTTCGTTGTATGGTGATGTCTGCTCGGCGCGGGGTGGAGCAAGGCGCACGCCACGGCTGAGACAAGGCGCCGTCTGGGGGATTGACGGCCAAAAACACCGATTTGGCGACTCCGTGCGCGAGCCGCCGCCGTACTCAGTCGCGTTCCTGCGGGACTATCACCTTTGCCCGGCCAGAAGTCCGCGGTGGACCAGACTTCCGAGGAGCGATGGCCTCGTTCCTGACACCCGTGCTGAAAAACCCGGCGGCAACGCACCGGGTCGAGAACGATCGGAGCGGTCGCGTCCTAGCAAGCGAGATAACGACCGCGTTCGATTCGGCGTCGCGCCGGCGGGGGCTGTTAGGGCGCGACGGCCTGCCGCCGGGCAGTGGCCTCATCATCGCGCCCACGAATGCCATTCACACGTTCTTCATGCGCTTCGCTATCGATGTGGCGTTCTTGTCGAAGGAGGGGCGTGTCTTGAAGGTCTATCACGCGCTGCGTCCGTGGCGGGTCGCCGGTGCGCTCCGTGCGCACGCGGTGATCGAGCTGCCAGCCGGCGCGCTGGCCGCTGCCGACACGCAACCCGGCGACAGGCTCCGACTGACGTCCTGAATCTCAGAACACGCCGGGCAGCATACGCCAGCGGACGATCTGACACTCCGTAGGGCGCCGGCAGTCCTTCGCGCGAGTTTCATCTGGTCAGGACCAGACAAATCACCCGGGCTCGTGCCGGCGTCGTTGTCGCGCCTCGCACTCAATCCCCCATCAACACTGCAGCGTTCGCGTGTTCGCTCGTGTCGCGGCGACGCGGCATCGTCCTTGCCATCGTGTAGGACGCGAATGCGTCACGGAGTCGGCGCAACCGCGCAGCAATTATCTCTAGCATCGCGGGGTGATGATGTCCGGCCGGAGAGGTTACGCGCGATTAAACCTGACGAGTGCTTTGGGCGGCGTCCTGAGGGTGCTGCGCCAGGCACTAGTCGTGCAGCGCGCTGAGCGAGGCGAGTTCGTCGCGATCAGCAGCGAACCGGGGGTCGTCGGCGAAACATTATCGCTCGACCTCACGGCCGACGACGCGGAAGTGAGTCTGCCGGTCCGGGTGCACGACACGCGGCCGATCGTCGTGGATGGGGCACTGCGTCACCGCCTCGTGTTGCAGCCGCTCGAGTCCGGCGAGGCCGGGCCGACGGATGACGCCGCCGCATAAACGCACCGGAACAGGCACAGTCAACATGACCGATTGGCGTGAGGAGTTGATCGCGTGTTCAAGGGAGCTGCTTGGCGTCCTGAGACGCGACCTGCAGGTGCGGCTGCTGAACATCAGCGGGTCCGGTTGTCTGCTCGAGAGCCAGCGGCGCGTCGCGGCGGGAACGATTGGAACGCTTCGGCTCCTCGTGGGAGGAGATGAGTATTCGGACGACGTGCGGATCGTGCGATGCCAGGCAGTCGAGGGCGGCTCGATCTATTACGTCGGCGCAGAGTTTGTGTGGACGGCGCCGCTCCACCCGCGATCGCTTCGGCGCGCGGTCAATCGCGGCGGCAGAGAGCTCGGGGCCGAGGCGATGGCCTTCCGACCGATGTAGTCCACGAGTTGTTGCCACGCCGGCATGGCAACGAGCGCCCGCCTCGCACAGCGCGGCAGGAGGCGGGCGTAACAACCGGGTGCTGCGCAGGGGCCCGTGCGGGCAGAACAGGTCATTCACCACACTTGGTGAGCCATGCGTGATGACGCCAAACGCTGCACCTGCTTACGCCGCACGGGTCCGACACTGAAGCGGAGGAGGTTCCTCCGCGAACGTTGGCTTCGTGAAAGAGGGAGAGAAGTATGTCGAACTTGTTCAAGCGCTTCGTGCGCAACGACTCAGGTCAGGACCTCGTGGAGTACGCGTTCCTGATCGTGTTCATCGCGCTCGTGGCGGCCATCGGGCTGAACGCGCTGGGCATCGGTGTCCGCGATTTCTACAACGACATCGCGGGCGTGCTCACCGGCGTCGGGCCGATTACCCCGCCGACGCCTGGAACGTAATCAGGCACCGGTACGGAGCCGGGACGAACCGGCTCCGTACTTCTTACAACGAACGGCAAGAGGAGACGACCTGTGCGGGATGCGTTTCGTCGGTTCCTCACGGAGGAATCGGCCCAGGACCTCGTGGAGTACGCGCTGCTGGTGGCCTTCATCGGCCTCACCAGCCTGGCCGCGTGGACCGCGATCCAAAGCGCGATTCAGCAGGGATATATCGGCTGGGACACGGCTGAACAAGATTTGTGGGAACCACCTAACCCCTAATGAACATGGAACTGTCAACAATCGCAGTCGTCGCCGTTTCGATCGCAGCCTGCATCTTCGATCTGCGAACGCGCCGCATTCCGAATGCACTCACGTTCGGCGCGGCGATGGGCGCCTGGGTTGTGGCACTCGCCCAGGGTGGTCCGGCGGCGCTCGGCTGGAGCACAGCTGCCTGGCTCCTGGCCACGCTGCTCTTCTTCCCGGCCTTTGCGCTCGGCGGCATGGGGGCGGGCGACGTGAAGCTGATCGGCGCGCTCGGCGCGTGGCTGGGACCGCTGGGGGTGATCTACCTGGCGTTCTACACCGCGCTGGCGGGCGGCGTCATGGCGCTGGTGGCCGTGCTCGCCCGCGGGTATCTCCGAGAGGCATTCCGCAACCTCTACCTGCTGCTGATGTATTGGCGGGTGCAGGGGCTCCGGCCTCATCCGGACCTCTCGCTCGAGACCAGCCGCGGGCCGCGGCTCGCGTACGCGATTCCGATCGCCGCCGGCGCGCTGGCGACGCTGTGGAGGCAATGATGGCTCTCCTCCGAAGGACAGCACGGCTGCGGCGCGCATGGCGTTCCGACTCGGCGGCGGAACTCGTCGAGTTCGCGCTCGTCCTGCCCCTGCTTCTCGTTCTCATCGTGGGCGTCGCCGACTTTGCGCTGTTGTTCCAGAGCTATGAGGTGACGACTAACGCCGCCCGCGAAGGGGCGCGGCTTGCGGTTCTGCCAGGCTACAACGCCAACAATTACGCGACCGTCCAGACCCGAGTCGCAGCCTACCTCGCAGCGGGCGGAGCCCACGGCGCCTTCCAAACGAACGTCGTGCCCGTCGCGCTCGACCTGGGCAACGGCCTGACCGGCAGCGGCGTACAGGTAACGCTCACCTACACGCACCCGTTTCTGTTCATCGGGCCGGTGATCGGTCTCATCAACGGAACGTTCGCCACCACGCTGACGTACCAGACGGCGGCGCAGATGCGAACCGAGATTCAGATGCCGGTGGGAGGGCCCTGAGGTCGCCATGACACATCAGACCTTGCGGCGTCGCCTCGCGTCGGACATCGGCTCGCAGCTCGTGGAGTTCGCGCTCGTGCTGCCACTCCTCCTGATGCTCATCGCCGGCATCGCGGAGTTCGGCTTCCTGTTTCAGAGCTACGAAGTGACCACCAACGCCGCGCGCGAAGGTGCCCGCTTGGCGGTCCTTCCCGGGAATGAAGCGGACAATTACGCCAACGTCTTGGCCCGCGTCAACGGTTACCTGACGATGAGCGGGCTGCCGGGAACCTTCACGACGGCAGTCGTCCCGCAGGGGCTTGTTGTCAACGGCATGACGGCAAACGGCGTCCGCGTGACCATCACGTACACATACGACGCGCTCTTTATTGGACCGATTGTCGGCATCATCAACCAGACGTTCGCAGACACGATCACGTATCAGACGACGGCGCTCATGCGAACGCACGCGGAGGCCGTTGGCCCGTAGAGGCCACGACGAAAGAGGGACAAACATGAACCGCCGGAATCGTACCGTTCTCGTGATCGCCATCGCGCTCGTGACCGCCACTGTCGCGAGCTACGGCGTCTACAGCGCCGTTCAGCGGATTCCCGTCCGGCAGGTGGAAGTGCCGAGCGTGTATGCCGTCGTGGCCTCCGCTCATCTGCCTGTTGGCACGCTCGTGACAAAGGACCACGTCAAGGTCGTCCCCTGGCCAGCGCGCAATCCGGTGCCGGGCGCGTTCGCATCGATCGATCAGGTGGTCGACCGCGGCGTCATCCAGCCGGTCGCCGAGAACGAGCCACTGACCGAGAGCAAGTTGGCGCCCACCGGCGCCGGGGCCGGGCTGCCGCCGACCATTCCGGCGGGCATGCGCGCGATCTCGGTGAAAGTGAACGAGGTGATCGGCGTCGCCGGCTTCGTGATTCCCGGCTCGCGCGTGGACGTGCTCGTCACCGTGGACAACACCAGCGGTACCCGCGACGAAAGCATGTCTCGCGTCGTCGTGAGCAACGTTCAGGTTCTCACTGCTGGGACGCGCTTCGACCAGGAAAAGGCCCGCGCCGACGGGAAGCCAATCCAGACGACAGTCGTCACGCTGCTGGCGACGCCGCCTGACGCCGAGCGCATCACCTTGGCTTCGGCCGAGGGGAAGATCATGCTGACGCTCCGGAATCCGATGGACACGTTGCCCACCGAGACGCAGGGCGTTCGCGTGGCCAACCTGCTGGGCACGCCCGCGCCGCCGCCGGTCGCGAAGAAGATCAAGGGAAAAACGGTCATGGTCGCTCCGCCGCCGCCGGCCCCGAAAATCTACACCGTTGAAGCTATTCGTGCAGCCAAGCGTTCAGAGGAGGTGGTTCGGTGATGTCCGCGATAGTTGGATCCCCGGAAACAAGTCGACGGAAACTCAGGGCGGCACTTCTGCTGGCAGCGTCGGTCTTCGCGACGGCGCCGATCGCCAGGGCGCAGTCGCCGACGGCGACAGCGGCCCTTGCGGCGGCCGAGCCATCGAAGAACGAGCCGGCCGAGCTATCGAAGATCGATCTGACGGCCGGACGGTCGACGGTCCTGACGACCGAGTTCGACGTCACGCGCATCGCCGTCACCAGCCCCGCTGTGGCTGACGCCGTTGTCGTGCAGCCGCGCGAGGTACTCATCGACGGCAAGGCCGCCGGGACGGTGAGCCTGATCATCTGGGGCGCAGGCACGCGCCGCCAGTACGACGTCATCGTGAAGCCAGCGGTGACCAATCTCGAGCAGCAGCTCCAGGCGCTGTTTCCGGGTGAGGACGTGCGGGTGAACGTGACCGACGACGCCATCATCCTGTCCGGCCAGGTCTCGAGCAACGAAATCATGCTGCGGGCCGGTGAAATCGCTCAATCGAGCTCCACCAAGGCCAAGGTCGTCAACATGCTCCAGCTCCCGGGCGGCAGCGCGAGTCAGCAGGTGATGCTGCAGGTCCGGTTCGCCGAGGTCAACCGGCGAGTCCTGACGGAGCTGGGGGTTTCCCTCTTCGCCGCGCGCGAGCGGTTCCTGGCCCGCAGCACCACGCAGCAGTTCGCCGCCCCCGACTTCGACTTCGAGAAGGGGAAGCTTGTGTTCAGCGACTACCTGAACCTGTTCTTCTTTGACCTCAAAGAAGGCATCGGCGGAGTCCTGAGGGCGCTCCAGCAAAAGGGGGCGTTCCAGAGTCTCGCCGAGCCGAACCTGATCGCCTACAACGGTCAGGAGGCAAGTTTCCTGGCCGGTGGAGAGTTCCCGGTGCCCGTCGTGCAGGGCGCAACCGGCACGGTGACGATTCAGTTCAAGGAGTTCGGCATCCGGCTGGGTTTCCGGCCGACGATCGCCGGCGACGTCATCCGCCTGAAAGTCCGGCCCGAGGTCAGCGCGCTCGACTTCGCGAACGGGGTAACCCTGAGCGGCTTCCGGGTACCGGCGCTCACGACGCGGCGGGCTGAAACCGACGTCGAGCTGCGGGACGGTCAGTCGTTCGCGATCGCCGGTCTGCTCGACAACGTGTCGCAGGACGACAAGGCGGCCATTCCGATCCTCAGTCAGATTCCGATCATCGGCGCCCTGTTCAAGAGCAAGGCGGAGCGCGCGGAGCGGACCGAGCTGATGGTGCTCATCACGCCGCGGCTCGTTCGGCCGCTCGATCCGGACGAAGTGCCGCCCCTTCCAACGCAGCAGAAGAAATTCCTGCCGCCGGGGGAGGACGTCGGAGAGCACTTGCAGGGCGGCGGAGGCGCGGTCGACGCGCCTCCGGTCAAGAAGCCATCGCAGGGCAGTGAAAAGCCCCGTCGGTAATGACGCGCGATTACGAGGTGAGATCCATGTCGTCACTCCAAGGTCATCGAAGCTGCGAGCGGGGCGCCGTGCTGGTGCACGTGATGATCGCCACGATCGGCCTGCTCGCGCTGTCGGCGCTGACGATCGACTTCGGCGTGAAGTGGATCGCCCGCGCCCAGGCGCAGAACGCGGCCGATGCGGGTGCGCTCGCGGGGGCAATCGCGCTGTCGTTCGACGATCCGGACGATCTCACCGACACCGGGATGGCCAAGCAGAGCGCGCTGCAGTACGCGCTGGCGAACGGGGTGTGGGGCGAGTCGCCGGACGTCGAGGTCACGACCGACGTCACGTTCCCGGCATGCCCTGATGGGACAACCGACACGTGCGTCAGGGTCGACGTCTATCGCAACCAGCAGCGAAACAACCCGCTGCCGACGTTCCTGGCGCAGTTCGTCGGCGTCATGAATCAGGGGGTGCGCGCGACGGCAACGGCGCAGGTTCTGACGGGCAACGCGACCGACTGCCTGAAGCCCTGGGCCATCATCGATCGCTGGGACGAGTTCGATGGACCCGAGCCGGACTACCCCGGTGTCGACCCGGACTTCAATCCGCAGTCGACGTTCGACCGCTACTCGACCGGGCAAGGGAACAACCCGCCCCCCGAGGCCGACTTGTACGTCCCGCCGACGGCGACCTCGCCCGGCACGGGTTTCACCGTGACCGGTGATTACGGCCGGCAGTTTGGCATCAAGACCGGCGGCGGTAACGACGCCGTGTCCTCGGGCTGGTTGCGATCGCTCGACCTCCCGCGCGTCGACACGGGCAATCTCGGCGGCGACGCATACGGGGAAAACATCGTGAGCTGCAACGGCTTTCCCACCGCCATCGCGAGCGCGGACACCGTGTGTCCGACCGATGGCAGCCAGATCGCGACCCACGAGGAGAAGGTCTATTGGGCGGCACGCGGATGCGTCCGCGTCCAGACGGGCGTCATTCAGGGCCAGACGGTGAGCGGGATCGAAGAGATCTTCGCTCGAGACCCGTACGCCCGCTGGAACCCGTCGCTCAACGACGGACGAGGCGGCCTCACGAACAGCTGCTGCACACCAAGCCCGCGAATCGTCCCGATCTCGGTCATGGATATCAACGCCTACTTGGGTGCCGATCCCAGCGGCTCGGGTGGCGTCGTGAAGATCGTCAACATCTTCGGCTTCTTCATCGAGGGCCTGGGGGACATCGATCGGAACGGCAACCTGATCTTCGATCCGAACGACCCGATGAATCCGAGGAACAAAGTCGTCGTCGGTCGGCTGATGACACTGCCCGGCCTTGCCAGTGGCAGCTCGGAGATCGACGAGGACGCGGCATTTTTGATGACCATCATTCTGGTGCGCTAAATGAAAATGAATCCCCGCACGACGATAGCGCTGGTAGGAACGACGGATCGACAGCTCGACGAGATGCTCAGGCCGAGCGGCGCGCAGATCATCGCGCTGTCGGCCGGCGAGGTCTCGACGCTCACGCAGCCCGGCGCGACCGTGCCGGACGCGCTGGTGCTCGACCTCCGGGAACAGTCGGCGGTACCGCCGGCGCTGACCGCGATCAAGCGACAGCATCCCGGGGTCGGCGTCGTCATTGTGGCGGCGCGGCTCGATCCCGCCCTCATGCTGGACGCCATGCGCGCCGGCGTCAGCGAGTGGGTCGCCGAGCCGGTCACGGCCGCCGCGCTCGGCGCAGCGATCGAGCGGGTCGTCCTGCAGCGCGCGAGCAAGCCGGCGGTCGCACAGGTGTTCGCCTTCGTCGGCGCCAAAGGCGGGGTCGGAACCACCACGGTGGCCGTGAACGTCGCCACGGCGCTGGCGAAGAGCGCGCCGCGGAAGTGCCTGCTGATCGATTTCCACCTGGCGCACGGCGACGCCGCCCTGCTGATGGGCGTCGAGCCGAAGTTCTCCGTGCTCGACGCGCTGGAGAACCCACATCGTCTCGACGACGCGTTTCTGCGCGGGCTCGTCGCGCACGCGAAGTCGGGCGTCGACCTGCTCGGATCAGCGGAGCGTTCGATGTCGTCGGCGCCCGACGTGAAGCACGTGCGCGCGCTCATCGACTTCGTCGCGCAGCACTACGCGTACGTGGTCCTCGACGTCCCCCGTTCCGACCTCACGATCCTCGACTCGCTCGACCTCGTGTCGAAGATCACCCTGCTCGCCAATCAGGAGCTGACAACCGTCCGCAGCGCAAGCCGGCTCGCGCTCTCGCTGCGGCAGCGCTACGGCAAGGAGCGCGTCGAGATCGTGATGAGCCGCTACGACAAGAACGCCGAGATTCGGCGCGAGGACGTGGAGCGCGTGACTGGCGGCACGGTGCAGCGGCTCATTCCGAGCGACTACCGGTTGGCGCTCGAGGCGTCGAACAAGGGGCGGCCGGTCGTAGTCGACAACCATAACCGGCTGGCCGCTTCGCTGGTCAGCCTCGCGCGCGGGCTGGCCGGCCTCGACGCGGACAAGCGGACCGCAGAGCGACAGACCGGCCTGTTCGGCCGGCTCGGCGTGTCGAGGTCCTGAGCCGGCAATCGATGAGGTGAGGTACTTGACGATGAACCCAGTCTCGTTCGCCACGGCGGCGGCCCCAGCGGCCGATATCCGCAGTTCACAGTACCAGGAGCTCAAGAGCCGGATCCATCAAGAGCTGCTGAATCGGCTGAATCTGGAGCGTCTCGGCAAGGTTGGCCGAGAAGACGCCGAGCCTGAGATCCGGGGCATGATCGTCGGCCTGCTCGACCGCGAATCGGGCACGACGCCGCTCAGCCTGTTCGAGCGCGAGAGCATGATTGCCGACGTGCTGAACGAGCTGTTC
This sequence comes from Vicinamibacterales bacterium, assembly GCA_036258175.1. GTDB lineage: Bacteria > Acidobacteriota > Vicinamibacteria > Vicinamibacterales > 2-12-FULL-66-21 > DATAEE01. The sequence continues at coordinate 9,768 of DATAEE010000274.1, read as the reverse complement.
GGTCTCGGCCCGCTCGAGCTGCTGCTGCGCGACCGAGACATCTCCGACATCCTGGTCAACCGCCACGATCTGATCTACATCGAGCGGAACGGCCGACTGGAGGAGACGCCGCTCGTTTTCAAGGACGATCGCCACCTGCTGCGGATCATCGAGCGTATCGTCAGCTCGGTCGGGCGGCGCGTCGACGAGTCGAGCCCGATGGTGGATGCCCGACTGCAGGACGGCTCGCGCGTCAACGCGATCATCCCGCCGCTTGCGCTCGACGGCCCGTGCCTCTCGATCCGGCGATTCCGGTCTGACCGGCTGGGCGCGCAGGACCTCGTGCAGCGGGAGGCGTTCACGCAGCCCATGCTCGACTTTCTGCGGGCGGCGGTGGCGTGCCGTCTCAACGTGATCATCTCGGGCGGAACTGGCGCGGGCAAGACGACGCTGCTCAACGTGCTCTCCAGCTTCATCTCGGACAAGGAGCGCATCGTCACGATCGAGGATGCCGCGGAGCTGATGATGCGTCAGCGGCACGTGGTCAGGCTCGAGACCCGGCCGCCGAACATCGAGGGAAACGGGGCCGTGAAACAGCGCCAGCTCGTCATCAATGCCTTGCGCATGCGGCCCGACCGCATCGTCGTGGGTGAGGTGCGTGGCGATGAGGCGCTGGACATGCTCCAAGCGATGAACACCGGCCACGACGGGAGCTTGACGACCATCCACGCGAACAGCCCGCGCGACGCACTGTATCGGCTCGACACGATGGTCGCCATGGCGAACCTGAACATCCCGGAGCGCGCCGTCCGGCAGCAAATCGCGTCGGCGATCGACTTGATCATTCAGGTCACCAGGCTGTCCGACGGCACCCGCCGCGTGACCGCGGTCTCCGAAGTCACCGGGATGGAGCAGGACGTGATCACCATGCAGGACATCTTCGTGTTCGATCGGACCGGCCTCGGCAAGGAAGGGAAGGTCCTCGGGCGCTTCCGCGCCACGGGCATCCGTCCGAAGTGCAGCCAGCAGCTCGAGTCGTCCGGCTTCCCGCTGCCGATCGACATGTTCGAACACACACACGCGGTGGCTTAAGCGGCCAGCCAGGGAGGAAGCAGTGAACGTCTTCGTCATCGCGACATTTGCCGGCGTGCTCTTGATCGTGCTCGGCTCCTACTGGGCTGTGATCGTCCGATCTGAAACCCAGGAGCAGAGCCACCTCAGGAAGCGTCTGAAGGCCCGCGGCACGGTCCTGTCTGCCAGGGTCGGCGGAGTCATGCGTCAGGACCGCCCCCTCAGCTCGGTCAAGCACCTCGAAGGCGTGCTCGGTCGGGTCGCAGTGGTCCTGGGCCCGACCCAGCGCCTGATCGAACAGGCGGACTCGCGGATGTCGGTGGGACTCCTGGTGGTCATGACCGGAACGGCCGCCCTCATGGGGTATCTGGTCGTCACCCTGTTCGTACCCTTCCGCGCCCTCGCGGCCCTCGCTGGCCTGATCTTCGCGATGGGCCCCTATGTCTACCTTCGCTGGAGGCGCAGCCGACGGCTGCTCCAGTTCGAGGAGAAATTCCCCGAGGCCATCGAGCTGATCGCACGGGCGCTTCGAGCGGGACACGCCTTCACGACGGGCCTCTCCATGGTCGCCGATGAGATTCCCGCTCCCGTGGGCTCGGAGTTCCGGCTGCTGTACGACCGGCAGAACTTCGGCATGCCGCTGCCGGAGGCGCTTCGAGGATTCGCCCAGCGCATCCCGCTCCTCGACGCGCGGTTTTTCGCGACGGCCGTTCTCACTCAGCGAGAAGCCGGGGGCAACCTGTCGGAAGTGCTCGACAACCTCGCCCGCGTCGTGCGCGAGCGGTTCAAGGTCAAGCGGCAGGTGCGCGTGGTCTCGGCGCACGCGCGCATCACCGGCTGGGTGCTCGTCGCGCTGCCGCCAGCGACCGCGGTCGCCTTTATGTTGATCGTCCCCGACACCATCAAGCTGCTCGTCACCGACCCGGTTGGTGTGCGCATGGTCGCCGTCGCAATCTTCTTGCAGATCACGGGCGGGCTGATCGTGAAGAAGCTCGTCAACATCGAGTACTGAGGACACGACCCATGTCTCTCGAACTGATCATCAGTCTCTCCGTCCTGTTTGTTGGCATCGCTATCACGACGGGCATGCTCGTCGCCGGCTGGTTCGCGCGCCACGCGCCCGAGCGCCAGCGTCTCGATCAGCTCGCAACGGCCGCTGCGGGCGGAGGGACGATCGGTGGGCCGGTTCTGACCGACACGCCCAGCGCGCTCGCGAAGCGCATCGCGACAATCGTGCCCAAGTCGCCGAAGGACATGTGGGTCCTCCAGCGCGCCCTGACATCGGCGGGCTACCGCAGCGTGAACGCGGCGATTCTGTACTCGGCAGGTCAGATCATCTGTCCGGTGATCTTCGCGCTCCTGACGCTCGGGGCACTCGGTGTCACCCGCGGATGGATCCCCGCGATAATCGCCGGCATGGGCGGCGCCATGGTGCCAGGCCTCTGGCTGACGCGCCAGACCAAGCTCCGCCAGAAGGTCATTCGAAACGGACTTCCCGACGCGCTCGATCTCCTGATCGTGTGCCTCGAGGCTGGCTCGAGCCTCGACCAGGGCATCGTGAAGGCGAGCGATGAGCTCGAGATCGCCTATCCGCCGCTCGCCGAAGAGCTGCGGATGGTCACGACCGAGATCCGGGCGGGCAAGCCGCGCCTGGAAGCCCTCAAGAACCTCGCCGCCCGGACCAAGGTCGACGACGTGCGCGCGCTGGTGGCCATGCTGGTCCAGACCGATCGCTTCGGCACGAGCGTTGCCCAGGCGCTGCGCACGCACGCCGAGACCGCGCGGATCAAGCGACGCCAGAACGCTGAGGAGCGGGCGGCCAAGCTGAGCGTCAAGCTGGTATTTCCGCTCGTGTTCTTCCTGTTCCCCGCGCTCTACGTCGTCATCCTCGGGCCGGCAGTCATCAGGATCATGAACGTCTTCATGAAGCAGGGTGTCGTCGAGTCGTTCCGGTAACCATCTAGGAGGAATCATGGATCTCGCAACCATCGTCACCGGCGTTCTCGCAGTAGTGTTCGGCGGGTTGTACTTCGTCCGCCGGAAGTCGCGTATGAGCAGCGACGCCTGGGAATAACGTTCGACAGCTGCTCGGGGCACAAAAATGGGACGACTGCTTCGGTTTCTGGCGCTCGTGTGTGTCGTGGGGACGGGCGCGCTGGCGGCCAGCGCCTGCGCGACCGCCCCGCGATCGGACCGCCTGAAAGGCCACTTGATCCGGCCCGCACCTGACGGCGCGGACACGGCGGAGCCGCCCGTGCCGCTCCCCGAAGATTCGTTCGAAGCGGTGATCAGCAAGATTCGCCATCTGGCGGCGACTGCGCGGCCAACTGACTCGAAGCAGTCGGGACCGACCATCGAAAGTTCCGATCCGAGGCTCGCGGCGGCCCTGGCGGCGCTTCAGATCATGCCGACGGCGTCGGCGCACCGACAAGTCGCGGGCGAGTACGCTCGTTTGAAGCTGCTCGATATGGCCTACGACCACTATCGACGCGCGACCCTGCTATACCGCGAGGATGGCGCGGCCTACGACGGGTTGGCGCGCATCTGGCGCGACTGGGGTATGCCACATCTCGGGCTCGGGGATGCGCGCCGCGCGGTCTACTTCGCGCCGTGGTCGGCCGAGGCCTACAACACGCTCGGCACGGTCTTACAGGCGCTCGGGAATCGGCCCAAGGCCCGGGATGCCTACGAACGGGCGCTGGTGCTCGACCCGAGGGCTGCGTACGCGCTGAACAACATCTGCTATCTGTCTTTCGTCGAAGGCAACACGTCGCGAGCGATCGAGACCTGCCAGCGCGCGGCCATCCTCGATCCCTCGCTCGTCGCCGCGCGCCACAATCTGGCGCTGGTCTACGCGGCGGATAACCAACTCGACCTCGCAGAGCGCGAGCTGCTCCTCGCCGATGCGAAGTCGCGCGCGTACTACAACCTCGGCATCATCGGACTGGCTCGGCGCGACTACCGGTTTGCACTAGCCGCCTTTGAGACGGCGTGCGACGTACGGCCCGCTGCCCCTGGCGCCTGCGACCACGTTGGCCGGCTCCGCGCCAACACACATCAGTTCTCGGGAGGGAATCAGTAATGGTGACCTTGGCGGAATCGGCCGTTCGGCATCCATCGGCGCCCATCACCCTCGAAGAAGCCGGGCTGAAGCCTGATCTGGTCTTGCAGCTGGCGCTCAAAGCGCTGCACTTCGCGGGAGAGCTGACCGGCACCGATCTCGCGCGCGGCCTCGGGTTGAACTTCTCGGTCATCGAGCCGGTGATCGAGGCGCTGGTCGCCCAGCGGCACCTCGAGATCGCCGGCGGCTCGATGATCGGCCGATCGTCGTACCGTTTTCGAATTACCGACGGCGGCCGTGCCCGGGCGGCGCTGTTCCTGGAAAACAACCATTACGTCGGACGCGCGCCGGTTCCACTCGACCAGTACTGCCGGTACATGCGCGCGTTTCGCGACGCCGTTCCGGACCGCGCCACCAGAGAGCAGGTGCGCGGCGCCTTCTCACACCTCGTGATCAACGATCGCGTGCTGGATCAGCTCGGCCCGGCAATCAATGCCGGTCACTCGATGTTCGTGTACGGGCCACCGGGTAATGGCAAGACCGTCATCTCGCAGGCCATCCGCAAGCTCCTCGGCGGCACGCTGGCCATCCCGCACGCGCTGGAGGTGGAGGGCAGCATCATCCGTGTGTTCGACCCAGTAAACCACGAACCGGTGGGAGGACCGGAGGTGGACGCCAGCCTCGACATCGGGCAGCCCCTCGACAGTCGCTGGGTCGTCTGCAAACGGCCGATGGTGATGGTCGGCGGCGAGCTCACGTTGTCGTCCCTCGAGCTGAGTTACAACCCGACGTCTGGATTCTACGGTGCCCCGGTGCAGACGGTCGCGAATGGCGGTGTGCTGGTCATCGACGACTTCGGCCGCCAGACCTGCTCGCCTCGCGATCTGCTCAACCGCTGGATTGTTCCGCTCGAAAGCCGGGTCGACTTTCTGACACTCCAGAGCGGCCAGAAGTTCGAGCTGCCCTTCATGACGCTGGTCGTGTTTGCAACCAACATCAAGCCCGCGGACCTCGTCGACGAAGCGTTTCTGCGGCGCATCCACTACAAGATCTTCGCCGAGAGTCCAACGCTCGCCGAGTTCATCACGATTTTCGAAAAGGTCTGCGCCGAACGAGCGGTGCCCTTCAATCGCTCCGCCATTGAGCATCTGCTGCAGGCGTACTACCGACCGCGCCAGGTACAGCTCCGCGGGTGCCACCCGCGCGACCTGGTCGAGCAGGTCATCTCGCTCGCCGATTATCTCGAGCGGCCACGTCTTCTCGAGCCGGATCTGCTCGAAGCCGCCTGCGCGAGCTACTTCGTGGACGATTGCGAACTCCCCCCGTCCTACGCGTGATACGAGCCATGACCGTCCGCACGACGCTGACGACACTGACGTTGACGCTGGCGCTCACGCTACCGGGTGGCAGCGTCTGCTCTCGTCTGACGGCATCCGCCTCGGAGGCGGAGCTGTCCGTGCGGATCACGTCGCCGCTCGGACGCACTGGCCTGTCCGAGCGCGTGCGGATCGTCGCCCAGGTCAGGATGCCGGAAAACACCGAGCTCCAACCAATCCGGTTTTACGTAGACGATGTCCTGCTCGGGGAAGATGCACAGGGACCGCCTTACGCCATCGAGTGGTCCGACGACAACCCCTTCGAACCGCGCGATATCGCAGTCGAGGCTCGGGACGCCAGCGGCAAAGTCGCCCGGGATACTGTCCATCTCGACGCGCTCGAAGTGGTGGAGGCTGCCGAGGTCTCGGGAGTGCTCCTGGACGTATCTGTCCATGATCGCGCCGGCGTGTTCGTGAAGGGGCTGGGGGCGCCGGATTTCAGCGTGCGGGAGGATGGCGTCGTGCAGGCGCTCGACATCGTCCGCGTGGAGAGTATGCCCGCTACGTACACGCTCCTTATCGACAGCAGCCAAAGCATGGCTCGCCGCATCGATTTCGTCCGCGAAGCCGCCGCCGGCCTCGTCCGGCAGCTGCGGCCCGACGATCGTGTGGTCGTCGCGCCGTTCTCGCGAGAAGTCGGCCCGATCACTGGACCGTCAACCGATCACCCCACCATCACCGACGCCATCGCGAGCGTGGAGGCCCGCGGCGGGACGGCAATCCTCAACGCCCTCGAGATGATGTCGAAGCATCTGGTCGCCCAGGAAGGCCGCCACGCGCTCGTGCTCATGACCGATGGGTACGACGAGCACAGCACGACGGCTCGCGACGCGGCGCTCCAGGCCGTCAAGAACCTCCGCGCGACGCTCTATGTCATTGGCGTGGCGGGTTCGGCGGGCATGTCGTTGAAAGGTGAACGGTTTCTGCGCCAGCTCGCGACAGAAACCGGTGGCAGGGCGTTCTTCCCGTCCCGCGAGAGCGAGCTGCCATGGGTACAGCAGCGCGTGGCCGAAGAGGTGCAGCAGCGCTATCTGATCGGGTACACGCCGAAGAATCAGCAGGTCGACGGCACGTGGCGCAGCATCGAAGTGACGGCGCCGGATCCGAACTGGCGGATCCGGACACGGCCGGGATACTTCGCGCCGAAGCCGCCGCCGATCCGGCCGTCGATTGAATTCACGGTGATGAACGCGCGCGAGGAACTCGTCGACATCACCCGGGACGACGTGATGGTTGTCGAGGACGGCGTCCAACAGACGGTGGACACGTTCCAGGAGGCGGTTGCTCCCGTGTCGATCGTCCTCGCGCTGGACTCGAGCGGAAGCATGAAGAAGGACGCGGCCGGCGCGCAGGCTGCGGCGCGCACCTTCGTAGAAGCGCTTCGGCCGGAGGACAAGCTCGCGTTGATGACATTTGCCGACAAAGTCTGGTTCGCGCACGACCTCACCACGGAACGCGCATGGGCCCTCGACGCCATCGAGCAGTACACGGTCAAGGGCGGCACGGCGCTCTACGACGCCGTAGCAGGCGCGCTCCTGCGCCTCAAACGCGAGGCAGGTCGCCGTGTCGTGGTGCTGGTCACCGACGGCCGCGATGAGAACAATGCGGGCACTGGGCCTGGCAGTACGCGGGCACCCGCCGACGTCTTCACACTGCTCGATGACACTGAAACGACTGTTTTCACGGTGGGGCTCGGAGCCAAGGCAGACAAGCATGTGCTCGAGCAATTGGCTGCGAAATCGGGGGGCGAGGCGTACTTTCCGCAGGACGCTTCCGAGCTCGAACGACACTACACGAGGATCGTCGAAACCTTGAGGCGTCGCTACGTCATCAGCTACTCGTCGACCAACACCAAACGAGACGGGCAATGGCGGCAGGTCGAGCTGTCGAGTCGCGTGCCCGGCACGACGCTGCGGACCAGGGGCGGCTACGCCGCACCGGAACGGTAAACCATCATGCGCACATCAGGAACCGGCACTGGAGACGCACTCATGTTCGTGGCGCCTGCCGCGATCTTCATCGGATTCTTCCTCTGGCTGACCGGAGGTCCGATGGATGCGCTCGCGACGGTCGACCAATTTCTCACTCGATCGGCGTTCGCGCTCGTCGAGTTTGTGAGGGCGTTACTATGACTCAATCCTTGCGCCTCCGTCCCGACATCGTGCCGCTGCAGTGGCATGAGGCGGTTGCCGTCGTGCAGACCGTGGCCACGCAGCTCCTGGCGTCCGGCGACACGAGCCTCGTCCCGGCCACCGCCGGTCTTGCGATCGATCACAACGGCGGCATCCATATCGTCGACTCGCGATCGACGACTGGTGCTGGGCCCGCGGCTCTCGCGGCGCTCTTGCGGGAGCTGCTGCAGTTCTCGTCCTCCACACCGCCTCCGCTCGCTTCACTGGCCGAAGGCATCGAAGGAACGTCCCCTCGGTTCAGATCCATGGAGGAGTTCAGCGAGGCGCTGCGGTTCTTCGAGCGACCGCTGTCTCAGCATGACCTCGCGGCGCACGCGGCAAGACTCGCGACCGCTCAGGAACAGCGGCGATTGAATGCGGAGCTCGAACACCTCACTCAGAAGGCGCGCGACGGTGATGCGCAGCCTGTGGAGAAAGAAACCAAAACCGGTCGCCGGCGCCGACCGAATTCCCGCAAGGTTGCTGTGGCCGTTCTCGCGGCCGGTCTTCTGGTCGTGGCCACCTTCGCCGGCGCGCTGGCGGGCTGGAACAAGATTGGAGCCGAGACCATGCGAGAGGTCGGGAGCCGGCTCGTCGAACGCGCCCGCAGCGAGGCCAAAGCGATTCTTCCGAGCGACGCGCCGCCACCGCCCGCCAGGCAAACAGCAGCGGCCGCGGACCCGTCACAGCGAAGGCGACATCGACGCCCTGTGCTGTCGGACAACGCTTCTGCGACGCCGGTGCTGCCCGTCGTTCATCTGCCTTTCGCGACGGCCACCCCCATAGGCCCGCCACCCGGACTTGCGGCCGCGTCGGCGCAGCCAGCGGCCGTCGCAGAACCGACTCCGGACGAGATCATCATCGTCAGGCCGTCTTATTACAGCCGGGCCAATCGTGACGTCGAGCCACCGGTCATCTTGCGGCCGCACGTGCGCAGCGAGTTGACCCGGCCCGCGCGCGACACGCAACTGCCAACCCTCGCACTCGACATCGACGCGGAAGGCACCGTCAGCCAGATCCGGTTGGAGAACGTGTCGGCCGAACAGCGCTACTACGCGGGCATGCTGGTCGCGGCCGCCAAGGCATGGCGCTTCAGACCGGCACTCAAGGAGGGAAGGCCCGTCCGATATCGACTGCGGCTTATCGTCTCGCCGTAGGCAGCGAGGCCGCCGCCTGGAAAGTCTGCCCCTGGCCAGCAGTCTGGTCCCGGCAGCGCCTTAGTCGCAGGAATAGGAGCGAGTCGCTATTAATAAAGGAAGGGCAGATGCAGGCCGAACGCGCGTGTCAGTGCGTGTTCTTGTGCGTCATTATGTGACAGACGTCTAACGCACATATTGTCAACCTGTTAGGTGTTGTTTCGCGTTTACTGTGTCCCTGAACGTGACAACTCGCCAATTTGCCTCCGTCACTGGGTGGGTCTAAATCCCATAAATGCAATGTCTTACGGCCAACTCTTGTTGGTGCAGGACTTGCACCGAGCTCAGCAACTTCCCGACGGCTACGAAGGTGCGGTCTGACGGCATGGGTGTGCCAGCAGGCGCGCCACGCGGGAACTAGGGGGACACATTCTGTGCTTCAACCTAACCCGGAGGGACTCGCGGGCGGCTTCCCACCGCCAGTGATCGTATCGGTAAGCGAAGCCATGCGCGCCGTCCAGGCCATGGCAGCCAGGGCGGCGGAGAGTGACGCCAAGGTTCTGGTGACAGGCGAAAGCGGCGTCGGCAAAGACCTGCTCGCCCGGACGGTTCACGCCTGCTCCTCGCGCGCGCGACGACCTTACGTGGCCGTAAACTGCGCGGGGCTCACGGAAACGCTCCTCGAATCCGAGCTGTTCGGTCACGTCAAGGGCAGCTTTACCGGGGCTTACCGCGACAAGCCTGGCAAGCTCCACCTCGCGCATCGCGGGACGCTGTTTCTGGACGAAGTCGGCGAGATGAGCCTGCGGATGCAGGCGCTTCTGCTGCGCTTCCTGGAAAATGGCGAGATTCAGGCAGTCGGCTCCGACCACGCGCAGACGACGGTTGACGTCCGCATTGTGGCGGCGACGAATCGGAATCTCCACGAGCTCGTGGCGGCCGGCCGCTTCCGCGAGGACCTGCTCTATAGGCTT
>DATAEE010000273.1:0-80762 GCA_036258175.1 Vicinamibacterales bacterium | reverse complement strand
AGTTCAAGCCCATGGGCGGCTGGAAGCGTCCATCGGGCAGTTCGTACACGCCCTCCGTCATGCCGGTGATGCCGACGTAGTCCTCAACCTTGTCGTAGTACGGCGCCAGATCGGCGTACCCGAGCGGCCAGTCTTCACCGTAACCGTCGAACGATGCGGCCTTGAAATCCTGATCGCTGAGCCGGTAGCTCTGTCGGCCCCACACGTTGGTGCGGCCGCCGACGATGCGCATACGGCCTTGCCAGCTGAACGGTTTGTCCGCGGGCGTGCTGTAAGGCTCTTCGAGATCGTTCGCGAACCAGTCGTACGTGTACTCAGTGCAGGCGTAACAGTCTTTCTGTCTTGGTCTGGTGCGACGGAGCAACTCGTTGGCGCGGTCGCGGTACTTCAGGTCGAACTGCCGCGTATGCTCCCGATGATCCTTTGCCGTATGCGCGCGGCCCGCTTCGAGCAGCGCGACCTGGACACCGGCCTCGGTCAGTTGCTTCGCCACCCAGCCGCCTGACGCGCCCGATCCGATGACGATCACCTCGAAACGTTTTCCCGCGTGATCCTGCGTTGGCTGCACGGTTCCTTCTTTCGCTGCGGACGTGACCGTACCAGACCGATCTCCTGAGGTCAAACTCCACCGGGGGGCTTCGCCCCGCCGGACCCCCCATCGCCGTCGCTCGCGGGGACCCCTTTGTCCCGCTCCGCTCCTGCGGGCGCGCCTGTGGCGCGCCGATGATAGACTGACGCCTCGATTGAGGCGCGAGGTGTCTGACGAAGAACTGGACGTGATCCGCACGCAGAGCCGGTCGCTGGTCGGACGTCGCGAGTTGCTCCAGGCGTTGCTCGGCGCCGCCGTCGCGCTACCCGCGCTCGCAGCGGATCATCCGCTGCGTCGTCACGCCGAGAATGGAGAGACGCTCGACCAGGCCGAGAAGAAGGCGCGCGCCGCGGACTGGAAGCCGGAGTTCCTCGACCGTCACCAGTTTGCGACGCTGCAATCGCTGGCTGACCGGATTGTCCCAGGCTCCACGCGCGCAAAGGTTAGCGAGTTCGTCGATCAGCTGCTCGTCGTCGATTCACCGGAGAATCAGCGCAAGTTCCTCGGCGCGCTTGGCGCGTTCGACGGTCAGGCGCTGCAGCGGGCGAGCCGACCCTGGGTGCAGCTCACCGAGAGCGATCAGATAGGAATCCTGAGGGAGGCTTCGACGCTCGAGACCGGCACGGGCCTGCGCGATCACTTCGATCTGCTCAAAGGCTGGATCGCCGGTGCGTACTACTCATCGGAAATCGGCATGAAAGAGCTCGGCTGGACCGGAATGAGCTTGTTCCAGTCCTATCCCGGCTGCGAGCATCCCGGCGGCCACTCTTAGACCGCCGCGCCCGTCACTTCGCGCGATCGTACTCGCCCAGCTCCCGCACCCAGATGTTCCGGTACCGCACCGGGTTTCCGTGATCCTGCAACCGGATGGGGCCGCGAGGCGGATGCGCTTCGTACTTCGCAACCACCTTGTGCTGCGTCGTTCCGATTAACGCGGCGTGATTGTGGACTGCGATGCCGTTGTGGAAGACGGTCAGGTATGCGGGCGTCACGAGATTGCCATTCTCGAAGCGCGGCGCCGTGAAGAGGATGTCGTAGACCTGCCATTCGCCGGGCGGACGCGCTGCGTTCACCAGCGGCGGGAACTGGCCGTAGATCGCGCCCGCCTGACCGTCGGGATAGGTAGGGCTGCGAAAGCTGTCGAGCACCTGCACTTCGTAGCGGCCCATCAGGAAGACGCCGCTGTTTCCGCGATCCTGCCCATCGCCGACAACGACTGAGGGCGTGGCCCACTCCACGTGGAGCTGCACGTCGCCGAACTCATCCTTGGTAAAGACGTCGCCAGCCTTCGGTGTCACGACCATCGCGCCCTGGTCGACTTTCCACGCCGCCGGCTGCCCGTTCCGGGTCTGCCACCGCGATAAGTCCGTTCCACTGAACAGCACCTGCGCGTCCGCCGGAGGCGCCCCGGGCGTCGTCGCGGTTTCGACTGCCGCCGGTTGCGGGCGCGTGCCGTCGTGCACCCGCCACTTGCCGCCCGGCAGCATCGGCGTGTCGTCGTAGCCGATCTTGCCCTTGGGCACCTGTGCGCTTGCAGCAGCCGCGAGCGCGAGGACGGCCAGGATTCGTGTGGCGATCCGCATCAGTCCCTCCGTTTTAGAAGACATACGCGATCGCGAAGCCGATCTGCGCGACGAACATCATCCGATACATGTGAGCCCATGACACGTGGTTCGCGTCGATCGCGAGCTCTTCCGGCCGTCTGAGCATCAGGTAGCAGACGTAGACGCCGTAGGCCGCCATGATCGCGCCGAGCGCGTGCAGGAGCAGGGGATTGCCGGTCAGGATCCCGGCGACAACGCCAATGTTGATCATCAGGAACGGGAGAACGAACGACGGAGAAATCATCCAGGCCGCCGTCCGGACGCCATGCAGGATTGGCAAGGTTCGACACCCACCGAGCCGATCGCCCTCCATGTCGGCAAAGTCCTTCGTTGTCGACGCGCCGACGAGAAACAGCCCGAAGATGGCGCCGATGAACCAGGGCTCCACGCCCATCATCGTCTTCACCGTGGTCCAGCCGGCGACCTTGAGCAGCACTCCGCGGGGCACTGCGATTGTGATGTTCGCCCAAATGCCGCGCTGCTTCGTGCGAAGCGGCGGCACGGAATAGATGTACGTGCAGACGACGGCGATGACGACGAGCCAGAAACACTCGTGCCGCCCGCCGGGCGCGATGAGCCAGGCGAGCACGAGCGTGAGGGCATAGGTCACGACAGTGAACATCCACGCTTCACGGATCGTCAAGGTGCCGCTCGGCAACGGCCGGGCGGGTTTGTTGATGCGGTCGATCTCGAGGTCGTAGATCTGATTGAGCGCGTTGTTCCCGGCGTTGAAGACGGCGGCCATGATCGCGCCGAGCGTGGGATACACGACGAGCGCGGTTGACCATCGTTCGGGCGGATGAGCGCCGGCAGCAGTGACTGCGCCGGATACCACCCCAAGCGCAGGCGCCACTAGCGTGAACGGCCGGGCAAGCTCGAGGTACGCTCGCGCGCGGCTCATCGAACAGCTCCCGCAAGAACGAGCGCCAGTGCCGCCGCGCTGCCTGTCGTCACGAAATTCAGCAGGTCATTGTTCAGGATGCCGCGCGATTCGAGCGTTGCGCCGAGGACGCTTTCGATGAATGAGGCGGCGAACGCCGCGAACGCGATGACGGGCAAGGTCTCTGGGCCGATGAGACCAAGGCCGTGCGCAAGCCAGGCGAGCAACGCGGCCGATCCTGCCAGTGCGAGAGTGCCTTCGAGCGAGATCGCGCCTGGCGTGCCAGGCGGCACCTGCCTGATGCTCGTGACGAGGAAGGTGCGGCGTCCCCACGCCTTCCCGATCTCACTCGCGACCGTGTCGCTTGCGCCCGCCACGAGCGCGGCGGTGAGGGCCAGGTCGCAGGCCGGCCCATGAGTGGAAAACAACTTGAGCACCGCCGCGCAGGCCGCGATGCCCGTGTTAGCTATTGCATTTCCCGGACCGCGGCGCCCGCCACGATCCTCAGCAACGCCGAGCGCCTCCTTCCGTCTGATCCCGAGGCGCGACGTCACAGAGGCTGCGACGAACGCAGTGAGAAGGAGTATCCATCCCGGCGTTCCGGCGCCCGCGTAAATGATCGTCCCGATGATGGCGCCGGTGATTGCGCCGGCCACACTGACGGTCCGTGCAATCCATCCGAGTACGGCAACCGTGACGTTCAGCGCGAGGCCGGTCAGGATGACTGTGAGCAGCGACGGAATGCTCCGTGGATCCACGGAAACCAGGCTCGCCATCCACAACACACCGGCCGCGGATGCTGGAACGGAGACGTTATCGTCGAGGCGTACCGGGATCGATTCGACGAGCGCCGCGACGATCGCAGCGGCGACAGGCGCCGCGATCCAGAACCCAGGAGGTGGAGGTGGGACGATAGCGGGACCGACCCACCACGCCAGAAAGACGCCCGCCATGCTTCCACAAACGATGAATGCCAGCGTGCCCTCGACAGTCTTGTCCGGATTCCAGGAGAGCCGCGTGCGTCCGAACCGCCGTCCGACGAGCGTCGCCAAACCATCGCCCGCCGCCATGATCCCCCATGCGGCCGCGACGATATCCAGCCGGTACGGGAAAACCAGAACGAGCGCGAGGACCGCGAGCGGATAAACCAGAATGCCGACGGGCAACCCGCGCGTGGTGTCCGAGGCTCGGTACAGCCGGCGTCCACCTGCGCGCGGCAGGACGAAGAGATTGAAGGCCAGCGCCGCGATCGCGAGCGCGGCTGCATGACGCCAGGTAATCCAGCGCAGCAGCAGCGCCCACCCGCCCATCGTGATGTGAACGACCTGACGCCCTGCTTCGGAGAACGGAGACGGCGGACTCTCCGGCGAGACCGGCGTCATGACCGGCGCAGGGACTCTTCCGGCGATCGCCGATCCTCCGCGATGCGTTCGCGCCAGTACTCGAGCAAGTCAGCGAGCGTTCGTTCGATCGGAGTCGTCGGTTGCCAGCCGGTCTCGTGGCGGATGCGGGATGAATCGCCGAGCACAATCGGGTTGTCGTTGGGGCGGAAGAGCGCCGGGTCCGGCTGCACGTCAAGCCGAACGCGTGCCAGCGACATCAATCGCTCCAGCAATTCAGCCACCGTGTACGCCTCGCCGCGGCATACGTTGTAGACGCGACCGGGTGTACCGCGTTCGGCGAGCGCCCGGTACGCCTGTACTGTGTCGCGCACGTCCGTCAAATCCCGCCGCGCTTCCAGGTTGCCCACGACGATCGTCTGCTGACCGCGACCCGCCTCGGCCAGTGCAATCTGCCGGGCAAAGCTCGCCGTCGCATAGGAAGGATCCTGCCGCGGCCCCACGTGGTTGAACGGACGCGCGACGACGACCGGGAGTCCGTCGCGCGCCGCGCCGAGCGCTGCCATCTCCTGCGCAAGTTTGCTGAGCCCATACGGGCTCGACGGTCCCAGCGGGGCCTCCTCGGAAAGCGCAGCCGTCGATGGCCGATACACGAGCGCGGATCCGGTCACGACGACGCGAGGTGACAGGCTGCTGCGCCGCAGGGCATCCAGGAGGTAATGGGTACCGAGAGCATTTGTTTCGAGCGGCGTCAGCGAATCGCGCCACGAGCCACCGACATGCGCCGTTCCAGCGCAGTGGAACACGACCGTGGGCTTCGCCGCTGCGAGCGCGCGCGCGACGGCGTCACGATCGAGGATATCTAGGGGAACCCACCGGACGGAGTTTTGAGAACCGGGACGGCCGCCCGGACGGTGCCAGCCGACGACATCCACGTCGTCCGCGACGAGAGCGTCCACCAGATGGCTGCCGGCGAAACCGGCGGCACCGGTTACGAGCACTGAATCGGTCATTCGGCGCGGCGGGTGCCGTACTGCGCCTGATAGTACTCTCGATAGGCGGGATCGCGCTCCTTGATCGGCCGCCACCACCACTCGTTCTCGCGGTACCACGCGACCGTCGATGCGAGTCCCTCCGGGAACGCGACTGTCGGAGCCCAGCCGAGGGTCCGGATTTTCCCCGAGTCCAGCGCATAGCGACGGTCGTGGCCCGGACGGTCGGCGACGCGCGTGATGAGGGATTGAGGCCGGCCAACCAGCGCGAGGATACGCTCGGTCAGATCGCGGTTGGCCACTTCGTTGCCGCCACCGACGTTGTAAACCTCGCCTGGTACGCCGCGCTCGATGAGGACGTCGATCGCGCGGCAGTGATCGCTGACATGCAGCCAGTCGCGTACGTTGAGACCGTCGCCGTAGAGCGGAACCGACCGATCGTCGATTGCGTTCGTGATGAAGAGCGGGATGATCTTCTCCGGAAACTGGTTGGGCCCGTAGTTGTTGGACGCTCGTGAAATGACGACAGGCACGTTCCACGTCGCCCAGAAGCTGTACGCGAGCCGGTCCGCGCCGGCCTTGCTGGCCGAGTAAGGATTCCGCGGCTTCAGTTCATCGGTCTCGCGACTTTTGCCCTCGGGCACGCTGCCATAGACCTCGTCGGTCGAGATCTGAATGAACCGGCGCAGCCGCTTGGATTGGCGCGCCGCTTCGAGCAGGACATACGTGCCCTGGATGTCTGTCGTGATGAACGCGCCCGCGTCGAGGATCGATCGGTCGACGTGCGTCTCCGCGGCGAAGTGCACGACGATGTCGGCCGCCGCGACGAGCGGCGTGGCAACTGCGGCGTCGACGATGTCTCCCTTGACGAAGCGGTGGCGCGGATGGTCCAGGACCTCTTTCAGATTCTCCATCCGGCCCGCATACGTCAGCTTGTCGAGCGTCGTGACCCGCCAGCCCTCATGCGCGGCGATCGCGTGGCGAACATAGTTGCTGCCGATGAAACCGGCGCCGCCGGTGACGAGCACGTCGGTCATGTGTCAGCGGATCCCTTTATCTGCGTTTGTCTGCGTTACTAACGCGCGACGGTGTTGCCACCGAACGCGCCCATCAGGTTCGAGAACGTGCCGATGCCGGCCAGCGTGAACGAGATGTTGAACCGGCGATCCTTCGGAACCCCCGGCGCCGTGAACCCGGCAAAGTTGTAGGTCTGGTACTCGAACCCAATGCCGCAACATTGCGCATTGTAGTAGGCAACGATACGCTGCTCGAGAAGCGCCCAGTTCTGAACGTCCAGATGGAGACTGTAGCGTCCGCCCACGCGGTTCTGTGATGTTCTGACCGACGTCGCCGCGTTGATGTACTGGTCCCGGCGCAACTCAGCGGTCGAGTTAGGGGTCAACGGCGTGCGACGGAGGCTCCAGTTGGCAATGACATCGAAATGCTGGCGGCGCCACGCCCCTGACGCGTTGATGCTTCGGAGCAGATGGATATCCGTGTCGTATTCGGCTCGAAGTTCGGTGTTGATGTCGTCGGTCGGAGAGCCTCGGACAGTCGCCGCGATCGGCGACAGGCGGCTCGGTGGGGCGGTCCCGTACGAGCTCTGGTAGTTCTGATCGAAACGGGCGGCGTTCGCGTCGCTGTAATAGCTCTGCGTGAGGCCGAACGCCAGGATCTCGCGCGCCGTGCCGGGAACGCCGCCTTTGCGCCGTTTGGCATAAAGACGGTTGGTCAACCCGTACGCGATTCGTGTCACCTGGCCAACCACTGAGTCCGTGCCGTCCAGCTTGACAATCCGGTCGAGCTCGTCGATTGCGGTCGTTCGCTGAATGCTGACCGTCGGCTCGATCACGTGCTTGAACTTGTCGGCGTAACCGCTGTTCGGCGTGTTGAAGATCCTCGTGAACACCGGTCCGGTAATGGTGGACTGGAGGTCGAGATAGCTTCGTGTGAGCGGATCGTTGATCTGAACCGCGACTGGTGGCGTCTGGTTGATCAGACTTGGGTCATAGCTCTCGCTCCACCACGTTGTCCGCCATCCGGCCGACGAATTGATCGTCAGGAACGGCCATCTCGTGAACGGAAACCGAACCTGAGGGAGCACATCGAACCGGTGCAGCCCTGAGTCCCTCTCGTTCGGCTGCAGAACGCCGTCGACCAGGGCGTTCTG
This sequence comes from Vicinamibacterales bacterium, assembly GCA_036258175.1. Classification (GTDB taxonomy): domain Bacteria; phylum Acidobacteriota; class Vicinamibacteria; order Vicinamibacterales; family 2-12-FULL-66-21; genus DATAEE01. Next base: position 73,187 of record DATAEE010000273.1, on the reverse strand, counting down.
CCGATCGCGCCGAACCAGATTGACGTATTCGCCGGTCAAACCGAAATAGATCGGCGTCCCGCCGATCGGCCGCTCGCTGCGAGCATAGTTGAGGCGCGGCGCTGACCCGTACAGCGTCGAGTTCTCCTCGTTGAACAGGTAGAACGTTTCTCGTCGGTCGTAGGTACCGCTCAGGCTGTGGGTGCCCCAAACCCCGCTGACGTTGACGCCAAAGCTTCGCTGACGGTTGGACGCGTCGTAGACATTCTGTTGATACAGCTGGTTGGTCTGGAGGCTCGAGAAATACTGCGCGTTCGCGCGCGCCCTGAGCCCCAGCGGGAGACGCTGGTTGGCGGCAGCATCGATCCGGTAGCTGCGCTGACCGGTCTGAGGCGTTGGCCCGCTTCCGGGATCGGGCGCGTCTTCGTCGAGAAACGACCATCGCGCGTTGCCGGTGGATTCGGGTGAGAGCACGTAGCGGTACTCGCTGCCGAATTGCTGCCCGGTCTTCGAAAACCAGTCGTGGAAGAAGGTCGCGTCGTGACTCCGGCCGATGGCCCAGAAAAATGCGTTGCTGATCGTCTGTCCGCGATAGGTCGAGGCGCCGTAGGTCGGTATCAGGAATCCCGTTGCTCGATCGTCCTCCTGAATCGGGTAATAGAACACGGGCAGATAGAGGAGCGGCACGCCCTTGACGCGGAGCACCGAATTGCGCAGAAGGGCGTACTCATCGAGCGTCAGCGTCGCCGTTCCTGATGTGATCTCCCATCGCGGCGTCGGCTGGACGCAGGTCGTGAAGCCGCCGCGGGTGATCCGGTATTTGCGCGGACCGAGCTTTTCGATCTTCTCACCGTAGAAATACGCGTCCGGCTCCTGCGTGCCAAAAAGGCTCCGATCGACGCGGTCGCCGAGCGTCGCGGTGCCGGAGCCGTTGAAGAAGGTGCCGGTGCGCGACTTGGTGTCGAACTCCATGCGATCGGCGCCGATCCGGTTCCCGCCCGACGTGAAGACGACGTTGCCCGAGGCGGTCAGGACGTTCGTGTCGGTGTGCAGATCCATCTCGTCCGCGAAGAACATCATGTCGGCACAACTCACCTGCACGTTGCCGGTGCGACGGTAGTGATGTTCGCCGACGCGGACGAAACCGGAGCTGAGCTGCTCCCAGCGGGTGCCGCAACCTTCGAGCGCCTGCGCAGTTGCCGCGCGTGGAAGGAGGATCGAGCAGAAGATCAGGCCTATGAGGACACGCATGCAGCGACGAGGGCGGCGCGGCTCAGCAGAGAATAGCACGCGCCTCTCCCACGAGAAAGATCGAGCCGGCGCAGACCACCGTCTTCGAAGCGCCGCGATCGATCGCCGCTTCGATTGCGACCCGTACGGTGGGATGACTATCGACCGGGATGCCCGGCGCCGCGCGTCGGACCGCTTCGGCGATCGACGCGGGATCGGCGGCGCGCGGCGTCTGTGCCCGAGTGACATCGAACCGCGACGCCCGTGGCGCCAGAGCCGCCAGCATCCCCTGGACATCCTTGTCGCGCATGGCGCCGAAGACGATCGGAACGCCTCCCGGGTGCCATTCGGCGAGATAGCCCGCCAGCGCGCGGGCGCCCGCAGGATTGTGTGCAGCGTCCAGCAACACCGTACGGCCCGGCCGGCCGATCGCCTTCGCGTCGATCGCCTCGAGGCGCGCAGGCCAGACCGCACGCTCGAGTCCGGCCCGGTTCGCTTCAGCCGTGACGGAGAGTCCCGCGTCGGTCAGCGTCTCGAGCAGCCTGACGGCGACGATCGCATTGTCGATCTGATGTCGGCCCGCGAGCGCCAGGCGCACGTTCGCATACGTGCGACGCGGAGTCCGGATGTCGATGGTGGCATAGCCCGCGTCGAGTCGGGCCTGGACATCGACGCCGTCAAAGGCGCCGACGAACGGCGCGCCGCGCTCGGCCGACGCCGCTTCAATCACGGCGCGGGGGCCCGGCTTCCGTTCGCCCACGACGACGGGCACGCCGGGCTTGACGATGCCCGCCTTCTCTCGCGCGATGTCCTCGAGTGTCGGACCGAGCAAGTCGGTGTGGTCCAGATCGATCGACGTGATGGCGGCGACGGCAGGCGTGACAACGTTGGTCGCATCGAATCGCCCGCCGAGGCCCACCTCGAGGACCGCGACCTCGACGCCCGCGCGCCTGAACATCTCGAATGCCACGGCCGTGGTCGCCTCGAAGAACGTAGGAGGGGCGGGCAGGACGCCGGTCGTCACCAGTTCTTCGGACGCCGCGCGAACGGCTTCGGCCGCCTTGGAAAGCTCGGCAGCAGGAGCCGGCTGGCCGTCAATGACGAAGCGTTCCCCGAGATCCACCAGGTGCGGCGATGTGTAGAGACCCGTTCGACGTCCGCTGGCGCTGAGGGCCGTCGACGTCATGGCGGCGACCGACCCTTTCCCGTTCGTTCCTGCGACGATCACGGATCGAAACGCCTCTTGAGGATTCCCGAGCGCCGCAGACAGGTGGCGGATGTTCTCGAGGCCGAGCTTGATGCCGAGGGTCTCGAGGCTGAAGAGGTACGCGATCGGGTCGATAGGATTGATGGACGCCGCCGATCAGGTCTGCGTGACCGGGACGACGCTCGGTTCCGCGGCTGGAACCGGCGGTGCGGCCGCGACGGCGCCGCCGAAGCGGAGCGCGCGCGCGATCGTCGGCTTGAGCTCGCGGCGATCGACAATCGCGTCGATCATTCCCTTTTCGAGCAGGAACTCGCTGCGCTGGAACCCCTCCGGCAGTTTCTGCCGAATCGTCTGCTCGATCACGCGCGGGCCGGCGAAGCCGATGAGCGCTTTCGGCTCCGCGATGTTCACGTCGCCCAGCATCGCGAAGCTCGCCGTCACGCCGCCCGTCGTCGGATCCGTCAGCACCGAGACGTACGGCAGCTTCGCACGGTCAAGCCGCGCGAGTGCCGCAGCAATCTTTGCCATCTGCATCAGCGAGAGCGTGCCCTCCATCATTCGCGCGCCGCCGGAGCACGAGACGATCACGAGAGGCGTGCGCCGCTCGATCGCGCGTTCGATGGCGCGCGTGATCTTCTCGCCGACGACGACGCCCATACTGCCGCCGATGAAGCCGTACTCCATCGCCGCCACGACCGTCTCGATTCCCTCGATCCGGCCAGTCCCGACGATGACCGCGTCCTTCAGACCGGTGGCGGCGATACCCGCTTCGATGCGCGCGCGGTAGGGCTTCGTGTCGACGAAGCCGAGCGGGTCGGTCGACACCAGTCCCGGATCGTGCTCTTCCCACGTTTCATCGTCGAACATCGACCGCAGACGTTCGGCGGCCGTGAGCCGGAAGTGATGGGCGCAATGCGGGCAGACGCTCAGGCTGGCGGCGAGGTCCTTGTTGTAGAGGATCTTCGAACAGGTCGGACACTTGACCCAGAGCCCCTCCGGCACGCGGCTGGGTTTGTCGCCCTGCCCTTCGATCGGCTTGCGGACCTTCTTGAACCAGGCCACTTATCGGGAGATTCTAGCCGCAGATGAACGCAGATTCACGCACATTCCCGACCACTAACTTAGCCGCAGACGACCGAAGATTCACGCGAGAACCCGGACCGGCCGAAAAAGCTATCCGACGGCGTGACACTACTTGATCCGTGGCACGTAGTACCTCGTGCCCCGGCCCATGCCGCGAAGCTGCTTGACGAGATCGTCGAGCGCTTCTTCGCCCCACGACAAATCGAACTGTGATGTCTCGATGACGAGTAGGGGCGTCGCCTGATAGTGAAAAAAGAAATGATTGAATGCCTCGTTCAACTCCCGGACGTATTCGTCGTCGAGCAGCGGCGCCTCGGGATTCGCGCGGGCGCGATCGCGCAGCCGTCGGCGGAGCACATCGGTCGGCGCCTGTAGATAGATAACGAGGTCGGGCGTGATGACGTCGGCCGCGACGAGGTCGTAGAGCCGTTGATAAATGAACAACTCGTTGTCATCGAGATTGAGGTGCGCGTAAATCCTGTCCTTGTCGAACAAGTAGTCGCTGATCGTCGTCTGCGCGAACAGGTCGCCCTGACGGAGCTCGGTCTGTTGACGGTGTCGGTTGAGGAGCGAAAAGAGCTGCGCCTGAAACGCCGCTCCGGCGCGGCCCATGTAGAAGTCCTGCAGGAAAGGATTCTCGCCGTCGTCGAGGACCACGTTCGCGTCCAGCCGTGCGCCGAGCCGTTCGGCGAGCGACGATTTACCGACGCCGATCGGCCCGTCGATGGCGATGTACCGGAAGTCCAAGCGCAAACTAAGGTAGCATGATCGCCGTGAGGATCGATCGGCTCGAGCTGCGACTGCTGCGGCTTCCACTGGTGCACTTTTTCGAAACGAGTTTCGCGCGCATACACGATCGCACGTTCATCCTCGTGACCGCGTACGGCGACGGCGTCGCCGGATATGGCGAATGCGTCGCGGAGGGCAACCCGTACTACAGCAGCGAAACGACCGAGACCGCGTGGCACATCATCAGCTGCTTCGTCGCGCCGCGTGTCCTCGGCGCGACGTTCGCGCATCCACGAGACATCTTCCCGGCGCTTGCAGCCATTCGCGGCCACAACATGGCGAAAGCTGCAGTGGAGATGGCGGCGTGGGATCTCTTCGCGCGGCAGCAGGGTATTCCACTGGCGCAGGCGCTCGGTGGGAAGCGAAGCGAGATCGAATCGGGGGTTTCGATCGGCATTCAGGACTCGCTCGATCAGCTGGTCGCAAAAGTCGAGACGGAACTCGCCGCCGGATACCGCCGCATCAAGATCAAGGTGAAGCCGGGTTGGGACGTCGACGCAGCGGACATGGTTCGGCGCCGCTTCGGATCGGTGCCGCTCATGGTGGATGCGAACGCCGCGTATACGATCGACGACGCCGAGCATCTGGCGCGCCTGGACCAGTTCGACCTGATGATGATCGAGCAGCCGCTCGAGTATGACGATGTTGCGGATCATGCGCGGCTGCAGCGCCGGATCCGGACCTCGATCTGTCTGGACGAGTCGATTCACACGGTGAAACTGGCGGAGGCTGCGATCGACGCATCCGCGTGTCGAATCATCAACATCAAGCCCGGTCGCGTCGGTGGCCATGCAGAATCCATCCGGTTGCACGATTTGTGCGCTTCGCGCGGCATACCGGTGTGGCACGGCGGGATGCTCGAGAGCGGCGTCGGCCGCGCCCACAACATCCATCTGTCGACGCTGCCGAACTTCACGTTGCCGGGGGACATCGCGGCGAGCAAGCGCTACTACGCGGCAGATCTCATCGAGCCGCCAATCGAAGTCCGCCCGGACGGTACGATTCCCGTCCCCGAGGCGCCGGGCATCGGCGTCACGCTCGTGCAGGATCGGATCGATCGTGCCACCGAGCGGCGGGCCGTCATTGATGCGCATGACAAATAGCCGACGTTTCCTCTGGCTCGCGTGCGCGAGCCTTGCGGCGGCGTGTGCCACTGCGCCGCCTCCGCGTCCGCCCACGGTGTCGGTCGAGCAGAAGCTCGGCTGGATCGTCAGCCTCGAGGATCGCCGAGTTCTCCGCGACGAGCTGCCCGTGCCTGACGCTCCACCGCCTGCCGCGAAACCAGCGAAGTCGTCGAAAACCGCCGCGCCGCCTCCGCCTCCCGTCGGCGATCTCCGGCAGCTCGTCACGGACACGGAGCCGCGGGTTCGATATCGGGCCGCGCTGGCGATCGGCCGTGTTGGCCTTGCCGAAGGAAGCGGGCCGCTCATCGGCGCCCTCGCGGATCCGCTGGCCGATGTTCGTCAGATCGCCGCGTTCGGGTTGGGGTTGATCGGCGATCGTAGCGCTGTCGCTCCGTTGACGAAGGCGCTCGCTGATCCTGACTGGCTCGTGCGGGGTCGCGCCGCGGAGGCACTGGGTCTCATCGGCGATGCATCGGCCGCGCCCGCGATTGGCGCGCTCGCGAAAGAGGCCGTGGCGGCCGGGAAAATCGCGGAAATCGGACCGGACATCGACGGCGCGGAGAAGCCGAACGCTCCGCCGCCGCCCGAAGCGGAGGCGTTCCAGCTGTGCTTGTACGCGCTCGTGCGGTTGAAAGCGTATGAGCCACTCGCCGCGGCGGTGCTCGGCGCCGACGGCCGGCCGGTCAGTCGCTGGTGGCCGATTGCTTACGCGCTGCAACGAATCGAAGACCCGCGCGCCGGTCAGGCGCTACTCGATCTCGTACAGGGCCCCGGCCGGTACACGACCGCGTTTGCGGCGCGCGGACTCGGACTGGTGAAACCAGACGGCGCCGCCGATGCGCTCATTCCGCTTGTCGATCCTGCGAAGCTCGATGCCCTGGTTGCGCCCTCGGCAGTGCGGTCGCTCGGACAGATTGGTGGAGAACGGGCGGCCGCTGCGCTCGAGGCGCTGGTCCCGCGCGTCGAAATCGATCCAAACGTGCGTCTGGAAGCGGTGACCGCGCTCGGCGCGCTTCGCCTTCCGGCATCGCGCGGCCTGCTGTTCGATCAGATTGCTGATCCCTGGCCATCGATGCGATCTGCGGCTCTTCGGGCGATCGCTCAGCTCGATGCCGAAGAGTTTCTATTGCTCATGTCCGGCCTCGACCCGGATCCGCATTGGAGCGTGCGCGCTGCGCTCGCCGCCGCAGTAGGAGGATTGCCCGCCGCCGACGCCGTACCGAGGCTGATGCCGATGCTGGTGGACGATGACCGCCGCGTCGTGCCCGCGGTCTTGACGGCACTCGCTCAGTTCAAAGATGCCCCGGAGCTGGAGAAGACGCTGGTCGATCACCTCAAAGACCCCGACGTCGTGGTGCGCATGACGGCAGCGCGGCTGTTGGGGGAACTGAAAGCGGAACGGCACGCGCCGGCGCTTGCGGGCGCGTACCGGGCATGGAGCGGCGACACGACATACCTTGCTCGCGCAGCGGCGCTCGGCGCGCTCGCCGCGAGCTCGCGCTCGCAGGCAGTTCCGGTCCTCAAAGAAGCATGTGCCGATCGGGAGTGGGCGGTCCGTCTTCGCGCCCTGGAGCTCCTACGCGGGATTGACGCCGCATCGGCGTCACCGGCAGCAGTCCGTCCAGCGCCGGCGCAGCCACCCCCCGTACCCTACAGCTCGAACGAGCTGATCGCCCCGCCGTTCTCGCCACATCTGTATGTCGAAACGGCGAAGGGGACCGTCGAAATCGAGCTGGCCGTGAACGACGCACCGCTCACGGCTCAACAGCTGATCGCCCTGGCGCGCCGCGGATTCTTTACGGGACTGCCGTTTCACCGGATCGTCCCGAACTTCGTCGCGCAAGGAGGCGATCCGCGCGGCGACGGCGAAGGCGGGCCGGGGTTCACGATCCGGGACGAGCTGACGCCGCGGCCGTATCTTCGGGGCACGGTTGGCATGGCGCTCGACTGGAGAGATACCGGGGGAAGTCAGTTCTTCGTTGCACACTCACCGCAACCGCACCTCGACGGCCGGTATCCAGTCGTCGGTCATGTCGTGGCGGGAATGGACGTGGTGGATCGCCTGCAGCAGTGGGATGTGATTCAGCGCGTGCGCGTGTGGGATGGGATCAAGCTGACGCCTTAAGAAGAATCGATCTGCGTGAATCTGCGCTGATCTGCGGCTAAAAAGGAAAAAGGGGGCGATTGCGCCCCCTTTCTCTCTCAGCGGGGTGACGGCTTACCGCTTCTTGCCGCCCTTTTTCTTCCCGCCGCCCTTCTTGGCCATTACTCGTATCCCCCCCTTCACTCGGGTGTTCGATCGCGAGGGCCCTACCGCATCGCTCGCCGCTGCCTCCCGGCACGCCAGGGAGCGCCTGCGGCGCCCTCACTTCGTTGGGTAACTCTCACACGCGCTGGGAACCAACCTCAGGCTCGCCGGTACTCGCAGGTAAGAGATCCGCAGCTGAAAAAATTTTGGGGGTGTCGTTCGAACTGACACCCCCGAACCGGCTGACGGGAACCTAGCGCTTCTTGCCGCCCTTCTTCCCGCCTTTACCGCCCTTCTTCGCCATTCTTCCTCCTGGAGTCCGGGAGCTCAGCAAAGTTGCCGCGCGATCGACGAAAACTACAGGTGGGCTGAGCGATCCACCGTCACACAAGATGTAGATTGTGCATGAGAAAAAATCACTGTCAAGCACAAAGTGCCCAAAAAGTCAAAATATCGACGCCGTACGATCGACTTTTCGACGCGCATCGAGGTGCATCGGTCGATGACACGACGCGCGCGTGCGCGTTCCTGTCACTACGGTGTCGTCGTGAGTCGCGCGAGCGCGCGTGTGGCAGCGTCGCGCGCGTCGGCGCCGCTGCCGAAGACCTCCGAGGCGAGGCGATACGTCGCGATCGCGGCCGTGCGGCGTCCCGCGCGCTCGTGGATGGCACCGGCGTCGAGGTACGCAGCGGCGACGAGGCTCGGCGGCGCGTCGGTGCGCGCGGCGAGCGCGCGGTCAATCTCCGCGAGCGCGAGCGTGTCCTGACGGCGCGCCGACAGGACGTGACCGTAGCGGGCGCGCGCGACGAAATCGGTCGGCACGAGGCGCAGCGATCGTCCGAGGGTCGCAGCCGCCGCGGCCGTCTCGCCCCGCTCGAAGGCTCGCCAGCCTTCGAGCGAGAGCCGATACGCTTCGCCCTCACGCGCCGGCGTCCGGCGTCCGAGCGCGCTCTTCGCGCGCGGCCGGATTCGGTGCGGATCGCCCGCGGGCGCCGCGTCGAGCGCCGCGTTGAACGCTGCGATCGCCTGCGTCTGCATTCCGAGCCGGTCGTATGACTGACCGAGCCTCAGGTTCGCCTCCGAGACGACGCCGAAGGGCGCGTCGGGCCGCGCCGCAAGAACCGACCGCAGCTGCTCGATCGCACGATCGGACTCGTGAAGCGTTTCGAGGTGCTTCGCGATGCTCAGCCGGGCCTGGGCAGCAGCCAGTTGCGGCATCATCACGCGTTTTTCGCGCGCGGCGGCGAGCAGGGCGCGATACGCGGCCAGGCTGGCTGGCACGTCGTGGAAATAGACCTCGTGGACCTCGGCAATCTGGGTTGAAAAATGCGGGTTCGCAGGATACCTGGCCTGGAGCGTTTCGAGGCGGTCCAGCGCCAGATCGGCGCGCTCCTCGTACCAAAGATAAATGAGGTGAAGTTGGTAGTCCGCTTCGCCTTGCAGGAGCTCGCCGGCGTCGCGCACCTTGAGCATCGCCGTCAGCCCTTCCTCCCTGTCACCGCCGGGCAGAAGAAGGAACCAGCGGAGGAGCTTCGCCATCGAGGGAGCGACGTCGGCGTAATACTTGTAAAGTCCAAGACCGAAATACGCATCGGCGAGCTGCGGATCCAGGGCCAGCGCTCGATCGAGCGCCTCCTTAATTCGTTTGCCGTCGCGCGCCGCGGCGAATCGTTCTTGGCGGAGGACGCGCCACTGCGCGCGCGCCGCATATGCGCCGCCCAGATAGAACCAGGCCTCCGCGTCCATCGGATCGCGCTCCGTCCAGGCTTCCGCGCCTTCGATCGCCTCTTCTGCGAGCTCCTCGAACTTCGGATCGAGCGCGAGGCTGTGTGGATCGAGCTGGATGCGCCACCAGACCGCCGTTGCGCGAAGGACGTCGCAGGCCTCCACCGGCGCCACGCCGTCGCTGCGCCGAAGCGGCTTCAGTGGGCACGCGCGCTCCAATTCCGACGCTGCGCTTTCGAACCGTGCGTTCAGGATGGCGTCGTAGGCGCGTGCGAGGCTGTCGGATCCGCGGAGCCGGCGGCCACGTGGCTCAGGAAAAGCTGCCGTCGTGGCAAGGGCGAGCGCTGCGACTGACGCCGCGAGCGCGCGCGCGGCGCTCATGTAACGCTGGTCCTGAGTTGCTGTTTCTCCGCGTGCCGCTCGACTGCCAGCTTGATCAGCCGGTCGAGCAGCGCCGGGTAGGGGAGTCCTGTTGCTTCCCACATCTTGGAATACATGCTGATCGTGGTGAAGCCGGGGATCGTGTTCACCTCGTTGATGTAAATCCGGGCGTCCCCCCGAGCGACGAGGAAGTCGACCCGCGCCATGCCTGCGCAATCGATCGAGCGGAAGGCTTCGATCGATTGGCGGCGGATCGTGTCGGCCAGCGCCGGTTCGAGGTCGGCCGGGATCACCGACTCGGACTTCGCATCCAGGTATTTCGCCTCGTAGTCGTAGAACTCGCGGGACGGGATGATCTCGCCGGGTACGGACGCTTCCGGCGCGTCGTTGCCCAGAACCGCACATTCGATCTCCCGCGCATCCGGGATCGCCGCCTCGACGACGATGCGGCGATCGAACTCGGCCGCGAGATCCATGGCGGCGGCGAGTGCTGAGGCCTCCTTGACTTTCGAGATGCCAACGCTTGATCCGAGGTTCGCGGGCTTCACGAACAGCGGCAACCCGAGCCGGGTGATAAGGCGGCTGCCGACGCCCGATGGATCGCGCATCCACTCGCTGCGCAGAACGACATCGTAGGGACCGACCAGCAAGCCGCGCGCCGCAAAGAGCGTCTTCGCAATGCCCTTGTCCATGCCGACGGCTGACGCCAGCACGCCCGCCCCCACGTACGGCACGCCAGCGAGCTCGAGCAGGCCCTGGACCGTACCGTCTTCGCCAAATGGGCCATGGAGGACGGGAAACAGCACGTCGAGCGACAGGCCGGTGATCGCCGCGCGCGGGCCGACGCTCGTTTCCGCGCCGCGATCGATCGCAATCATCGTTTCGTCGCCCGGACACGGGACGAGATGCACTTCGCGCCCGCCGCGGATCGGCCGCGCCGCTTCCGACCGGGCGTGCTCGATCACTTCGGCCGCCGACGAGGCGAGCGGCGGTTTGTCGGCGAGCGTCCAGCGGCCATCCTTCTCGATCCGGATCGGAACCGGCTCGTACTGCGCGCGATCGAGGTTCGCGAAGACAGCTGCCGCCGAGGCGAGCGATACTTCGTGCTCGCCCGATCGTCCTCCGTACAACACCCCGATCCGCAGGCGCTTCACAGGCCCTTCCGAACGCTGAATGCGAGAGTCTGGATTCTGGAAACCTTCACCATTATAAAAGAACGTGCCTCACGACTTCTCGTTCGAAGTCACGCATCGCTCCGGATCGGCCCGTCGCGGTCGCATGAGGACCGCACACGGCGTCGTCGAGACGCCCGCGTTCATGCCCGTCGGGACGCAGGGCGCCGTGAAGGCGGTGACCGCGCGCGATCTCGTCGACGTCGGCGCAGAAATCATTCTCGGCAACACGTATCATCTCTTCCTCCGTCCGGGTGACGCGCCAATCGCGCGCCTCGGAGGGCTCCATCGGTTTATCGGCTGGAATCGCCCGATTCTCACCGACAGCGGCGGCTATCAGGTCTTCAGCCTTGCCAGCATCAGACGCCTGAACGAGGAGGGCGTCCGTTTCCGCTCACACCTCGACGGCGCGGAGCACCTGCTCACACCCGAACGTGCTGCCGACATTCAGGCGCAGCTCGGGTCCGATATCGCGATGGTGCTCGATGAGTGCGCGGCGTCGCCGGCGCCAACCGGCTCGGCGCGAGCTGCAATGGAGCGAACGCATCGCTGGGCTGCGCGTGGTCGGGCGCGTTTTCAAGCGCTCCGTGGGGGCGATGTGGTTGGAGTCGCCGTAAGCAATCCGGGCCAGGCGCAATTCGGCATCGTCCAGGGCGGTGTCGATCTCGATCTACGCACCGAAAGCGTGCAGCGGACACTCGACGTCGGGTTCGAGGCCTACGCGATTGGAGGCCTCGGCGTCGGCGAGCCGGTGAAGACCATGTATGACGTCGTCGCGCACACGGCGCCGCTTCTTCCAGATGATCGCCCTCGCTACCTCATGGGAACTGGCATGCCGGACGATCTAATCGAGTGCGTGGCGCGCGGGATCGATCTGTTCGACTGCGTCCTGCCGACCCGCAATGCCCGTAACGGTCAGTTGCTCACGCGGGAGGGGCGCATCGTCATCAAGAACGCCCGGTTCGCCGAGGACCCACGCCCGCCGGATCCTCAATGTGGCTGCTACACGTGCCGGACCTTCTCACGCGCGTATCTGCGGCACCTCTATCTGGCGAACGAGATGACCGCGGCTACCCTTAACACGTTGCATAATCTCCACTTTTACCTTGACACCATGCGACGGGTAAGGGACGCTATTATGTTTGGAACATTTGAAATGTTCCGGCAGGAGTTCCACCGTACTTTTTCCCGCACCCGCGCCGTCGAATGACGCCGAACCCGATCTGGCAGCTCGTCCCGTTCGTCGCCATTCTGGCGATCTTTTACTTCTTGATCATGTTGCCCGCAAAAAAAAGGCAAAAGAAGATCCAGGACTTCCAGTCCGCGCTCAAGGTCGGTGACCAGGTCGTGACCACGAGCGGCATCCACGGTGAAATCACACGTCTCGACGAGAAGCTCGTACAGCTCCAGGTCGCCGACAAGGTTCGCATCCGCATCGCGCGCGTGGCCATCGGCGGCTATCAGGGCCAGGAGCCCGTCGTTGCCGACACGCAATGAACACAAACCTTCGCTGGAAACTGATTCTGATCCTGGCTGTGGTGGCGATAGCCGTCTACGCCTTCTATCCCCCGCGCGAAAAGGTCAAGCTCGGTCTGGACCTGAAAGGCGGCGTCCATCTCGTGCTCCGCGCGCACACCGACGATGCGCTCCGGCTCGAGACCGAAACCGCGGCGGAGCGGCTCCGGCAGCAGCTCCGCGAGCGCGGGATCACGGTGGGCTCGGTGCAGGTCGTGGACGCGATGAGCTTCCGCGTCGATGGCGTCCCGCCTGACAAGGATGCGGAATTCCGCCGGCTCGCCGACGACGAGACCGCCGCGTCGTTCAACCGATCGTCGAGCGTGAATTCGTACACGTTCCGGCTGCGGGACCCGGTCGCGCTTCAGCTCCGGCGTGAGGCCGTGCGGCAGGCGCTGCAGACCATCGAGCGCCGGGTGAATGAGCTTGGCGTAGCCGAGCCGATTGTCGCGGAACATGGCTCGGCGGGCGATCAGATTCTCGTGCAGCTGCCGGGCGTGACCGACGTGCAGCGCGCGAAAGACATCATTCGATCCACCGCGGTCTTAGAGCTGAAGCTCGTCGAGGACGGGCCTGCGGCGAGCCGCGAGGCCCTGCTCGCAACACGGAACAGCCAGCTCCCTCCGGACATGGAGGTCCTGTCGGGCACGAGCGAGATCAGCGCTTCGGGCGAACGACCTGAGACGGTTTACTACCTTGTCCGGAAGGCGGCCGTCGTGCGGGGGAACGATTTGCGCAATGCCCGGCCGACGCTCGATTCCAACAACCAGCCGGCCGTGAACTTTCAGCTCAGCCGCGAGGGCGCGCGAAAGTTCGGGACGGCGACGGGCGAGAACGTCGGTCGTCGGCTTGCGATCATCCTTGACGGCCGGGTCCAGTCGGCCCCGGTCATCAACAGCCGCATCGATACCGACGGGATCATCGAGGGATCGTTCACGAACCAGGAGGTCACGGATCTCGCGCTCAAGCTCCGGTCCGGCGCGCTGCCGATCAGCCTGACGTACCTCGAAGAGCGGACGGTCGGTCCGAGCCTGGGCGCCGACTCGATCCGCGCCGGCCTCCTCGCCTCGGTTGGCGGCATGGTGCTCGTCGCGCTGTTCATGCTGGCGTATTACAAGCTGACCGGGATCAACGCCATCGTATCTGTGCTGATGAACCTGGTCATTCTGCTCGGGTTCATGGCGTACATCGGCGCGACGATGACGCTGCCCGGCGTCGCGGGATTCATCCTGACGATCGGGATGGGCGTCGACTCGAACGTGCTGATCTTCGAGCGCATCAAAGAGGAGCTCGCCGCGGGCAAGGGCGTCCGTGCCGCGGTCGCCGCCGGATTCGATCGCGTCTTCCTCACGATTCTCGACACGCACGTCGCGTCGCTCATCGCCGCCGCGTTCCTCTTCCAGTTCGGGACTGGACCCATTCGCGGATTTGCGACGACGCTGTTTTTCGGACTGTTGTCCAACGTCTTCACGGCGGTGTTCGTCTCGCGGTCGCTCTTTGAGCTGATTCTGTCGAGGCGGAGCGTCGCGCGGTTGAGCATCTAGGATAACGATGCAGATATTCACGAACGCGAATTTCAACTTCATCCGGTGGCGCTGGCACGCGCTCGCGCTCTCAGCGGTGATCATCCTCGCCGGCGTCGCCGCCGTCATGACGACGGGCCTGCCGCTCGGCATCGACTTCTCCGGCGGCACCGTCATCATCGTCAAGTTCGAGAAGCCGGTGTCGGAACAGGCGGTGCTCGACGCGCTGGCCGCGGTTCCGGGCGAGAAAATCGTCCAGCGTTACGGCGAGCCGGCCGATAACGAAGTGCTCATCCGGCTGCCCGAGCTCGTCGCCGAGCAGGGAGCGAGCCTGGAACAGGGCGCGCGCGGCGTGATCGATCGGCTGCGAGCCGCGAACCTCGGCAACTTCGAGGTTCGCAGCACGGAGATCGTCGGCCCGGTGATCGGGCGCGACCTGCAGTTGAAGGGGATACTCGCGACGCTGGCTTCTATCGTCGGTATCACCGCATACATCGCGATCCGGTTCCGATTCAGCTTCGCCGTCGGCGCCATCGTCGCGACCCTGCACGATATCCTCGTGACTGTCGCCTTCCTCAAATTCTTCAACTACGAGCTCTCGCTGAACATCGTGGCGGCGATCCTAACGATCACCGGCTATTCGGTGAACGACACGATCGTCGTCTTCGATCGCGTCCGCGAGAACCTCCGGTTCATGCGCCGCGACGCGCTCGAGCAGGTGGTCAATACGAGCGTCAACCAGACGTTGGGGCGGACCATCATCACGGCCGGCACCACGTTCCTCTCGGTCCTGTCGCTCTATCTGTTCGGCGGTGAAGTACTCGAAGGCTTCGCGTTCACGATGCTCGTCGGCATCGTCAGCGGCACGTATTCGACGATCTTCATCGCGTCAGCGATCGCGATCCTCCTGAGCCAGCGGCGCGGCGCCGCGCAGAGCCAGGCCGCCGCCGCCGGCGCGGATCGCCAGAGAAAGAAGCGCGCCTGAGCCGACGTGGACGTCGACGCTCGCCGATCCTGACTGACCTGCTGACGTCGTGACGTTGCTGGCAGCCGTCGTCCTCGGGATCGTCCAGGGCTTGACTGAGTTTCTGCCGGTCTCGAGCTCCGCACACCTGATTCTCGGCCGCGCATTCTTCGGGTGGGACGCCGGCGCGCTGGGTCTCGCCTTCGACGTTGCCTGCCACCTGGGCACGCTCGTGGCCGTCATCGTGTTCTTCCGCGCAGAGCTGGTGCAGATGGCGGCGGCGCTTCCGAGGATCTTGACCGCATCCGATCCCACGGCGCGCCTCATTCGACTCATCGTCGTGGGCACGCTCCCGACCGTCGTCGCGGGTCTGCTGTACACCCACAACGTGGAAGAGGCGCTTCGAACGCCGCTCGTCGCCGCCGTCACGCTTGTGGTCGGCGGTGTCCTGATGCTCGTCGCGGAGCGCGTGGGCCGTGGCGTCGAGACTGAGCAGGCGCTCGGTCCCGGAGGCGCGCTCGCGATCGGCGCTGGTCAGGCGGCTGCGCTGGTGCCAGGCATGTCGCGCTCGGGCACGACGATCAGCATTGGGCTGTTCCTCGGACTCCGCCGCGACGCCGCCGCGCGGTTCACGTTTCTCCTGAGCATCCCGGCGATCCTGGCGGCGAGCGCGAAGGAGAGCCTCGAGCTGGCGCGAATCGGCGTGACCGGGGATGCCGTGACCCTGTTTGCTGTGGGGATGGCTGTCTCGGGCGTCGTCGGCTACCTCACCATCCGGTTCTTTCTGCGCTATCTTGCCGGGCATCGGCTGGACGTGTTCGCGTACTATCGCTTCGCGCTCGCGGCAGTCACATTCATTTGGTTAACGCAGTGACAAGTCGTCCGGAAAGCAGCAATCCGGACGCATCAGCGCGGCGAGCGAAGCGAGCCGTGTCAGGCGCGGGGGGTGGGGCCCCAGCGCGGACCTAAGAAAATGTTGCAGTGGCTCCGGCGCAGCTTCGTGGCGGGCTTCTTCGTGATGGTGCCGCTCGTCATCAGCGTCGTCACGTTCGTCTGGATCTTCCGGTTCATCGACGGCAGCACGGCCCCGTTCTTTTCGCGATGGCTCGGACGCGAGGTTCCCGGCCTCGGCATTCTGACGACGGCCCTGGTGATCCTGCTGGTGGGCGCCGTGGCGAGCAACGTCCTCGGGAAGCGGTTGCTGGCACGGGCAGAGGGGTGGCTGCTCAAGGTGCCCGTGTTCCGGACCGTCTACGCGCCGGTCAAGCAGCTCGTCGTCGCCTTTTCGCCGGACAACGAGTACGGGTTCAAGCGCGTCGTGCTCGTCGAGGACGCCTCGGGCCGGATCCTGCTCGGGTTTCTGACGCGCGAGTTCACCGTCGATCGCGGGTCGGGGCCCGAGGCGATGATTGCGGTTTACGTCCCGACGAATCATCTCTATCTAGGCGACGTGGTGATCTGTCCGCGCGATCGCGCGGCATTTCCGGACATGACCGTGGAGCAGGGGATCCGGGTGTTTCTCACCGGGGGGATGGCGCTTGCGGCGCGGCTTCGGCTGCGGCGCGGCGACGACCGCGTTCACGACTTTCGCGTCTAGCGGTCGGATGGTAGGATTAATGATTTCTATGAACCGAGAGGTGCCATGAAGGGGATACGTCACGCGGCCGCGGCGGCGGCGATTGCGATCATTGCCACGCTGAACGGAGCGGCGCTCGCGCATGCGCACGCTCAACCGGCGGCCGAGCCGCCGACCGCGCACGCGCAGCCCGTCCACCACGGCAGCGAAGCGGATCTGATCCTGCCGGATTTCAGCCAGGTCTCGTTCCGCGGCGTGGCGTCGGAAACCTTGCTGCTGTCCGGTCTCGCCGTGTGCGTGCTGGGACTCGCCTTCGGGCTGGTCATCTTCACGCAGCTCAAAAACCTTCCGGTTCACCGGTCCATGCGGGAGATCTCGGAGCTGATCTACGAGACCTGCAAGACGTATCTGATCACCCAGGGCCGGTTCATCCTGATCCTCGAGCTCTTCATCGGCGTGATCATGGCGTTCTACTTCGGCGTGCTCCGCGATCTCTCGCTGGTCAAGGTCGCGATCATCCTCGTGTTCAGCCTGATCGGCATCGGTGGCAGCTACGGCGTGGCGTGGTTCGGCATCCGGATCAACACGTTTGCCAATTCCCGGACGGCGTTCGCGGGGCTGCGCGGCCGGCCGTTTCCGATCTACGAGATTCCGCTGAAGGCGGGAATGAGCATCGGGATGCTGCTCATCAGCGTCGAGCTGTTCATCATGCTGTGCATCCTGCTCTTCATCCCGCGCGACTATGCGGGCCCCTGCTTCATCGGCTTTGCGATAGGCGAATCGCTCGGCGCGGCGGCGTTGCGGATCGCCGGCGGCATCTTCACCAAGATCGCCGACATCGGCTCCGACCTGATGAAGATCGTCTTCAACATCAAGGAAGACGACGCGCGCAATCCGGGCGTCATTGCCGACTGCACGGGGGACAACGCGGGCGATTCGGTCGGCCCGACCGCCGACGGCTTCGAGACCTACGGCGTCACGGGCGTCGCGCTGATTTCGTTCATCGTGCTCGCCGTCAAGGACCCGGTCGTCCAGGTCCAGCTGCTGGTGTGGATCTTCATGATGCGCGTCATGATGATCGTCGCGAGCGGGCTCTCGTATCTCCTGAACCACGCGATCGCGAAGGCGCGGTTCGCCGACGCGCCCAGATTCAACTTCGAAACGCCGCTGACCTGGCTGGTCTGGCTGACCTCCATCGTGTCCGTCATGCTGACCTTCGTCGTGTCCTATTGGCTGATCCCGAATCTGGGCGACGGGACGTTGTGGTGGAAGCTCTCGATCGTCATCACGTGCGGGACCCTGGCCGGGGCGATCATCCCGGAGCTCGTGAAGATCTTCACCTCCACGGAATCGGGCCACGTCCGCGAGATTGTCGTCTCCTCGCGCGAAGGTGGGGCTTCGCTGAACATCCTCTCCGGCTTGGTCGCCGGCAACTTCAGCGCGTACTGGCTCGGCATGAGCATCGTCGCGCTGATGGGCGTCGCGTACGGGGTGAGCCAGCAGGGATTCAGCGCCCTGATGATCGCCGAACCGGTCTTTGCGTTCGGGCTCGTGGCGTTCGGTTTCCTCGGGATGGGGCCCGTGACGATCGCCGTGGACTCCTATGGGCCGGTGACCGACAACGCACAATCGATCTTCGAGCTGTCGGTGATCGAGACGCTGCCGGGTATCCGCGAGGAGCTCAAGCGCGAGTATCACTTCGACGTCGACTTCGCGCGGGCGAAGCACCTCCTCGAAGAGAACGACGGCGCCGGCAATACGTTCAAGGCGACGGCAAAGCCGGTGCTGATCGGGACTGCAGTCGTGGGGGCGACGACGATGATCTTTGCGATCATCATGCTGCTGACGGCAGGCCTCCAGCCGGAGCTCGTGCGGAATCTCTCCATCCTGCACGCGCCGTTTCTGCTCGGACTCATCTCCGGCGGCGCGATGATCTACTGGTTTACGGGCGCGTCGACCCAGGCTGTGACGACCGGCGCGTACCGCGCCGTCGAGTTCATCAAACGCAACATCAAACTGGACGGCGTCGAAAAGGCGTCGGTGGCGGATAGCAAGAGAGTCGTGGAGATCTGCACGCAGTACGCGCAGAAGGGCATGTTCAACATCTTCCTCACGGTGTTCTTCGGTACCCTGGCCTTCGCGTTCCTCGAGCCGTACTTTTTCATCGGCTATCTGATCTCGATCGCGCTCTTCGGTCTGTTTCAGGCGATCTTCATGGCGAACGGCGGCGGCGCGTGGGACAACGCCAAGAAGATCGTCGAGGTCGAGCTGAAGGAAAAAGGTACGCCGCTCCACGCTGCGACGGTCGTCGGCGACACCGTGGGCGATCCCTTCAAGGACACCTCGTCGGTCGCCATGAATCCCGTCATCAAGTTCACGACACTGTTCGGCTTGCTGGCGGTCGAGTTGGCGGTTCAGCTGGCGGCGGATGCCGGCCCCGGCCTCAGCTACCTGCTCGCGGCCGTCTTTTTCGGCGCTTCGATGTTCTTCGTGCGCCGGTCGTTCTATGGCATGCGAATTGGGAGCGGTGGGACTCGGGCGGGAGCGTGACAACCTGCTCAGGGGCCACAGCATGCGGCTGCCGGAGCCGGTCCGTTTTCCGGAAACCGGTGTCTAACCTGTGAGTAGTTTCGTTGACACCCGTTTTTGGGTCTGATCTATACTTGGCGCTCTTTCGTGGGCGCCACGGGTGGCCGGGGGGAGCACCTCCGGTTCGGGCCACCGCGGTGGGAGGAGAATCCCGTGCCGAAAGACATGTTCGGGGACGTCGTTGAACCCTCGATCAAGGTCGGAACGAAGCAGTGGTATACCGTTCCGGTGTCGATTGCTGTCCATACTCTGATCTTCGGCGGGATCATCATCATTCCCCTGATGGCCGCCGACGTGCTCCCGACACCGCCGGCCATGATGGCGTTCGTCGCAGCACCGCCACCACCACCGCCACCGCCGCCGCCACCACCACCGCCCGCAGCGGCGATGCCGAAGCCGACGCCCGTCGAGATGCCGAATCCGGCGGCCGCACCGGTCGAGGCTCCGTCAGAGATCACACCCGAGACGGGCGTGACCGGAACGGAAGGCGTGACCGGTGGCGTTGAAGGTGGCGTCCCGGGCGGCGTCGTCGGAGGTGTCGTGGGCGGATTGCCGGAAGCGCCGCCGCCACCGCCGCCGCCCCCGACCGCACCGATCCGCGTCGGCGGTAACATCAAGGCGCCGCAGAAACGGAAGCACGTCAATCCCGTCTACCCGCCCATCGCGCAGTCGGCACGCGTGCAGGGCGTCGTGATCATCGAGGCGACGATCGGGCCGGATGGCCGGGTCCGCGACGCCAAGGTGCTCCGATCGATCCCGTTGCTCGATCAGGCGGCGCTCGACGCCGTCAAGCAGTGGGAGTTCACGCCGACGCTACTCAACGGCGTTCCCGTACCGGTCATCATGACCGTGACCGTCAACTTCACCTTGCAATAGGTGTCACCCAGCGGGCGTGAGGCCCGCGCTACGATCTCGGAGGGTTGCGATGGAAGGCGGAATGGATCTTATTCACATGTGGAACCAGATGGGCTGGGTGGCGAAAGCTATCGGCGTCATCCTGATCATCATGTCCATGTGGTCGTTCGGCGTCGCGATCGAGCGCATCTATACCTTCAACCAGGCGCGCAAGCAGTCCAAGCAGTACGCCCCGCAGGTCGCCAAGCACCTCAAAGAGGGTCGTCTGAAGGATGCGATCGCGGTGTCCGCGTCCAAGAACTATCGCTACAGCCACCTTGCGAAGGTCGTCCTCGCAGGTCTGCAGGAATACCAGTTCCAGCAGGAATCAGGCTCGAACCTGAGCCGCGAAGACCTGGTCGACACCGTGCGCCGCGCCATCCAGCGCGCGTCGGCATTGACGGCGAACGATCTCAAGAAGGGCGTTTCCGCGCTCGCGACGATCGGTTCGACGGCGCCGTTCGTCGGCCTGCTCGGCACCGTCGTCGGCATCATCACCGCCTTCCAGGGCATCGCGGCGACCGGGTCGGGTGGTATCGGCGCCGTGTCGGCTGGTATCGCCGAAGCGCTGGTCGAGACGGCGCTCGGGCTGCTGGTCGCCATCCCGGCGGTGTGGTTCTACAACTACCTCACCGGCCGCATCGAGTACTTCAACGTCGAAATGGACAACTCGTCGTCGGAGCTCGTGGACTACTTCATTAAGAAAACCGCGTAGTCGGTTTTCGCTGACAATGAAAACCGCGTAACTGTAAGGCGATTGGCGGGCGGGCCTCTCGGGCCCGCCACACCGTCGGAGTATCTCCATGGCAATGGATGTTGGCGGCGCAAAAGGTGGGTTGAAGGCCGACATCAACGTGACGCCCCTCGTCGACGTCATGCTGGTGCTGCTCATTATCATGATGCTGGTCGCTCCCATGCTCCAGAAGGGCGTGGACGTCAGGCTGCCCGAGGCAGTCAATACGTCGGACAAGCCTGACACGCAGGAGCAGACGGTGGTCCACGTCACCGCCCACAAGGAGTTCTACATCAACGGCGTGAAGGTCCTGGAGCGCGATTTCCTCGACCGCATACAGGCGGTCTTGGAAGAAAAGAAAGAAAAGATCGTGCTGATCAAGGGCGACACCGACGCGCCGTACAGCTCCATCATGCAGGCGATGGACGAGCTCCGGAAGGCGGGCATCGAAGACATCGGCCTCATCACGGAGCGCAAGCTGCGGCCGGGTGAGACCGCGAGCGGAGGCAAGTAATGGCGCACGCACACAAGCATTTCGGCGCCGACCGCGTCGTCACGGCGGAAGTTCCGCACGCGACGGCCGACATGAACGTCACGCCGCTCATCGACGTGCTACTTGTCCTGCTCATCATCTTCATGGCGGCTCTGCCGCTCACGCAGAAGGGCGTGGACATCAACCTG
The DNA here is from genome assembly GCA_036258175.1 of Vicinamibacterales bacterium. GTDB lineage: Bacteria > Acidobacteriota > Vicinamibacteria > Vicinamibacterales > 2-12-FULL-66-21 > DATAEE01. The sequence continues at coordinate 51,774 of DATAEE010000273.1, read as the reverse complement.
CCGCTCGAGACGCGCTCGGCCAGCCAGCAGACGCCAGACGTCAGTCAGATCGTCGTCGAATACACTGCGGATCGCCGCATCTCGGTGAACAAGTCCGATGTCACGATGGCCGAGCTCGAGGAGCGGCTGCGAAACATCTTTGAGCAGCGCAAAGAGAAGACGATGTTCATCGTCGGCGACGGGTCGCTGCGGTACGGCGAGATCGTCGCCGTCATCGACGCGGCGCGCGGCGCGGGCGTCGAGAAGGTCGGCATCGTCACGACCGGCATGCGCCAGGCCGCCGGAGCGTCGCCCAGCACCAACTAAGCTCCGCGACCGACCGATCAATTTCAAGGGCTGCACGACCGTGTCGTGCAGCCTTTCGTTTGTACCAGCGCATGTGCGGCCCTCGCAAACAGCGCGCGCAGTGACGTTGCGGATGAGGCGGCGTCGAGCAGATGAGACGGGACCGTCGCTTGCAACATCATGAGGCGACGATCAGGAGCTCACCGTGACTACCGCGCAAACCTCCCCAGAAACCCTCATTCGAAGCCAAATTGATCGGTTGCGCGATCAACTCCCCGGCGTCCGTGATGGCGACGATGACGCGATTCACGACGCGCGCGTGGCGACGCGACGATTACGCGAGGCGCTGCCGCTGTTGCGATCGGCCGGGCCGGAACGCGAGAAAGCGAGGCGGTGGCTCAGGCGGACCGGGCGAACGCTGGGCAGAATCCGGGATCTGGACGTCATGCTCGAGCTTGCCATCGCGGCGGTTCAGCGGTTGCCTGCGGCGGCCGTCCCGCTTCAACGCCTGATGGTCGAGCTGCGCGCGTCGCGCGACCGACGTCTGCGCCGCGCCGTCAAACGCCTCGAGCAGCAGGATCGAAAAGCGACGCTGGCGCCGATCCGCTCTCACGGCCGGGGCACGTGGTGGTTTCGACCGGTCGGCGCGCCGTGGGCCTCCACGCTAGCGGATCGGATCCTCACGCGGACCGATGCGCTGGGTCTGGCGATTGCACGCGCCGGCGGAGTCCATTTTCCTAACCGTGTCCACGGGGTTCGCATCGCCGCGAAGAAACTGCGGTACGCGCTGGAAGCGGCCGAGGCGCTCGGTACGTTTCACGTCCCCGGAGCGCTTGGTCTGTTGAAGAGAGTGCAGGACGTGCTCGGCGATCTTCACGACCGGCACGTGTTTCTGCAGACGGCGACCGAACGCGCCGCCGAAGCAGGGCCTGAGCACGCGGCGTCGTTCGACGCGCTACGCGCGTACCTCGAGACGGAGTGCCGCGATCTGCATCGCCGGTATCTCGACGAACGCGATGACCTGGTGGAGTTATGTGAAACGACGCGCGCCGCCGTGCGCCCGCGACGTATCGGATCCATCGTCGCGTCGGGTGCGCTCGTTCTCGCCGCCGCGAGCGCCCTCGCGATGCAGCCCGCGGTTCGACGGCTCAGGCGCGCGGGATGAGCGCGGCTTTCTGTGTCTCCACGGCAGCGCGATGACACGTTTCGGCTTCGCGCTCCAGCGACGCGCGTACCGCCGGATCGCGCTCGAGGCTGGCGAGCAGGCGCAGAAGAAGAACCTGGTAGGTGAGCGCGAGAGGATGCCCGGGCGCCAGACGTAGCGCCGCGCTCACCGCGTTCAGTCCATCCTGCACCAGCGCAGACTTCCGGGTGTCGTCGAGCCCGTAGCCGCGCAACGCACGATCCCAACAGGAGGCGGCGTACGTGCAAAGCGCGCCTGGATCGTTCGTGGCTCCAGGCGCGCTCGGGATTGTTTCCGGCATCGTGCCGGGACGCTTAGTTCGAGATGCCGGCGGTCTTCTTCTTCTGGAGTTCCACGGCGCGCTGCTGGAGGCGGTTGGCCTCCGCGATGAGCGCGTCGTACTCCTTGCGGTCCTTGGTCAGCTTGGCTTTCTCGCGAAGCAGCAAGTTCTTGAACGCGAGCGCTTCGAGGTAGTCCTTGTTCAGATCGAGCGCCTGATCGGCGGCCTTGAGGCCGTCGTCGACGTACTTGCCCTTGTCCTTCGGGTTCAGCCGGAAATCCTTGTAAGCCTTCTCCCAGTAGAATGCCGCGAGCACCTGGTACGCCTCAGGGTTCTTCGGTTCGCGGACGGCGCGCTCGCGCAGCGCCTCGACGGTCTTGTCGAATTCGCCCTGCCGGTTGTAGAAGCCGGCGATCGTCGCGTAGACCTGCGGATCGTCGGGCCGCATTTCCTTGGCTTTGATCAGGGCGGCTTCGGCTTCCTCGTACTTGCCGGCGTCTTCGTGGATCTTGGCAAGGGCGAAGTAGTTCTCGGGATCGCTCGGCGAGAGTTCGATGATGCGACGGTATGCCGCCTCCGCTTCGTCGGGCTGAGCCAGCTTGTCGGGGCCGAACGCCGCCGCGAGGTACTGAAGCGAGAGCCGCTTCATTTTCGGGTTCTGTTCCTTGTCGGCCGCGATACGGTAGTGCTCGACCGCCTTCTGCAGGTTGGCGTCGTTCTCGGCCTCCCCCTGTCGCGCGGGCTTGTAAAGATTGTCGTAGCTGTTCGCCAGGTAGAAGTGAGCGGCCGCGGAGCACTCGCCGCCTTCGCACGGAATCCTGATGTCGGGGCTGAGCGTTATCGTCTCCTCGTACTTGGACGCGGCCTTCTTGTACTCCTGCTGCTGGTACAGGACGTTGGCGTCCTTGAAGGTTTTTCTGGCTTTCAGCTCGTTCACCTTGCCGCAGCCCGCGGCCGCGACGGCGACGGAGAGAGCGATCGCAAACGGGCCGAGCATCGAAGTCCGCATTGTTTCCCCCATGAATTAGGGCGGATCCGCCGAAGGACCGGCCAGTATAGTCAGCCGCAAAAGGCAGCGTCAAGCCGGGTTCCGGTATCATGAGGTTTAGACACCGGTTCCATGATTCGGTTCGAGGATCTCGTCGAAAAGGTCCGGGCCAATATCCCGGACGCCGACGTCGAACTGCTCCGACGCGCCTACGTGTTCTCCGCGTTCGAGCACAAGGGACAGGTGCGCCATTCCGGCGAACCTTACCTCGTCCATCCGCTGGAGGTCGCCGACGTTCTGGCAGACATGCGCCTCGACGTTGTCACCATCGTGGCGGGGCTCCTTCATGACGTGGTGGAGGACACCCGGACCCCGATCGAGCGCATCCAGGAGCTCTTCGGCCCGGAGGTGGCGCATCTGGTCGAGGGGGTCACCAAGCTCGGCGCCATCCCGTTTTCGTCGAGCGAGGAACGGCAGGCGGAGAACTTCCGCAAGATGCTGCTGGCGATGGTCGACGACATCAGGGTCATCCTGGTGAAGCTCGCCGACCGGCTGCACAACATGCGGACCCTGCACCATCTGCCTGAGGAGCGCCGCCTCAAGATCGCGCAGGAGACGCGCGACATCTACGCTCCGATCGCGAACCGGCTCGGCATGAGCAAGGTGAAGAACGAGCTCGAGGAGCTGGCGTTCAAGTACCTTGAGGCGAAGCCCTACGAAGCGTTGCGGGCGCGCGTCGACGGGCGGCGCCGCGCGGCGGAAGGGATGATTGAGGAGCTGAAGCGGACGATTTCCGCCAAGCTCACCGAGGCGCAGGTTCCCGTGATCGAGCTCGACGGCCGGATCAAGCGCCTGTTCAGCATTCACCAGAAACTGAAGCGACAGAAGATCGACCTGGAGCAGGTCTACGACTTCGTCGCGCTCCGCCTGATCACCGAATCCGTCAAGGACTGCTACGCCGCGCTCGGCATCATTCATCAGACCTGGTCGCCGGTGCCAGGCCGCATCAAGGACTTCATCGGCATGCCGCGGCCGAACGGTTACCAGGCGCTCCACACGTCGGTCGTGAGCGAGCATGGGTTCCCGTTCGAGGTACAGATCCGGACCGCGGAGATGCACCGTGTCGCCGAGGAAGGCATCGCGGCGCACTGGAAATACAAAGAAGGGCGCGTCGGCGCGGATCGCGACGAACAATATTTCGTGTGGCTGCGCCAGCTCCTGGAATGGCAGCAGGAAGTCCGCGACCCGCAGGAGTTCATCAACAACCTCAAGATCGAGCTGTACCCGGAAGAGGTCTACATCTTCACGCCGAAGGGAGAAGTGAAGGCGCTGCCGCGCGGGGCGACGCCGATCGATTTCGCTTACGCCATTCACACGGATGTCGGCCACCGATGCGTCGGCGCGCGGGTCAATGGCAAGATGGTTCCGCTCCGCACGCGGCTGAAGAACGGCGACATCGTCGAGATCGTCACTGCGCCGGGGCATAAGCCGAGCCGCGACTGGCTCAACTTCACTGCCACCTCGCGTGCCCGCAACAAGATCAAACACTTCATCCACGCGGAGGAAAAAGCGCGCAGCATCGAGCTCGGCCGCCGGCTGTTCGAGAAGGAGGCGAGGCGGTTCGACATCAACCTCAAATCGGTGCTCGACCCCGAGGCGCTGACCAGAGCGGCGAGCGAAAACGGGCTCGCGAAAGCCGAGGAGCTGTTCGCTGCGATCGGGTACGGCAAGCTTGCTCCCCGAACCGTGCTCGCGAAGCTCGTGCCCCAGGATCAGCTTCGTGAGAAGCCGCCCGAGACCGCGATCGCGTCAGTCGTCAAACGCGTGCTGGGGACTGGCGATCAGAAGATCAAGGTCCGCGGGATCGACGATCTGATGGTGTTTCGCGCGCGCTGCTGCAATCCGATTCGCGGCGAGAAGATCGTAGGCTACATCACTCGGGGAAAAGGCGTGTCGGTTCACTCCGCCACGTGCCCCAACGTCGTCAACCTCCTTTACGATCCCGAACGCCGGATCGACGTGGAGTGGGACAAGGAAGGGGATCCCGCCAAGTACATCGTCCGCCTGTCGATTCAGGTGGAAGACCGGAAAGGGATCCTTGCCGACATCAGCGCGAAGATCGCCGGGATCGACACCAACATCAAGAACGTCGATGCGACGTCGAACGGCGATAACCGCGGCAACATCCGCATGACCGTCGAGATCCGCGACATGAAACACCTGGAGAAGGTGATCAAGTCGCTCCGAACGATTAAGGGTGTAGTCGACGTGGAAAGAGCTGGACGCTAGCCGAGGATCGCGATCACATCGATCTCGACGCGCGCGTCCTTCGGAAGCCGTGCGGCCTGGACGGTGGACCGCGCCGGCGCTGGCTGGCCGAAGTACGTCGCGTACACCTCATTCATTGCCACGAAGTCATTCATGTCCGCCAGGAACACGGTCGTCCGCACGACCTGATCGAGTGTCCCGCCGGCGGCGGCGAGGATCGCCTTGATGTTGGCGAAGACGCGATGCGTCATGGCCGCGATGTCACCGGCAATGAGGTTGCCGGTCGCGGGATCGATCGGGATCTGTCCCGAGATGAAGAGCAGCTGACCTGCGCGGACGGCCTGCGAGTACGGGCCAATCGCCTTCGGCGCGCTGTCGGTCGAGACGGCGGTCCGCATCGCCGTTACGCGGCTTTGACGATCTTGTTCGAGCGGAGGCAGCGCGTGCAGACGCGGATGCGCCGGACCGCGCCGTTGACGAGCGCCTTCACCCGCTGCAGGTTCGGTTCGAACCGCCGCGGCGTGACGTTGTGCGCGTGGCTGATGTTCCGGCCCACGACGGGGCCCTTCCCGCAGAGTTCGCAGCGCTTGGCCATGTCTGCTTTCCTAGATGCGGCCTGAAGTCGCCGCACGAATCAGCTATTATACAACAGGTTCCATGAGCGACCGGAAGTACCGCCAGCGCGGGTATCAGGACGACCCGCGCGATCGTGAACGCGGTCAGGGCAAGCCGCCAGCAGAAAAGCGCGAGTACACGCCTCGCGGCCAACCACCCCTCGCCCCGAAGACGCCGAACATGCCCGGGTTCAGGGATGTCGTGCGGTGCGCGCGCTGCGGGCACGTGCTCTCACCGCCGATCGGGTTCGATACTCGCTGCGAGCGCTGCGGTGCGGAGCTTCACAGCTGCGCGCAGTGCGCGCACTTCGACACCGGAGCCCGTTTCGAGTGCACGGAGCCAATCGAAGCCCGCATCTCTCCGAAGGACGCGAAGAACGCGTGCACCTTCTTCGAAGCGCGCGTCACCATCGAGCGCGAGACGAAAACCTCGTCCGGCCCGCCCAGCGCAAGGAAAGCCTTCGACGATCTCTTCAAGTTCTAGGTTCTTAGGGGACGATGACGCGTGAGTCGGTGTCTGCCTTCGACTCCTCTGTCGATGGCTTCATCACGCGGTCCACGAGATCCAGGTAACTGCGCTCGCCATCACCGAGCGCCGCGGCGGCGGCGCCGGCGAGTTTTTCCAGCATCCGCAGCGCCGCGGCGATGTCGCGGTCTGGAATGGCGCGTTCCGCTCGAGCGAGTTCCTCGAGGCCGCGCTTCAGATGTCCCGCAAGCCGCTGCGCCGGTACAGACGCGGCGTGATGTTCGTAGAGAATTCCTTTAGCCGACGTCTCGAGCGTAGAAGCGAGCGACGCGGCCGCATCCGCAATGTCACGGTCGACGACGGGCGCGAGGCCCGCAATTCCGGTCGGTGACGCCTTTGCACACTGTTTCACGAGGGCTTGCAGATACAACAACAGACGCGCCTGGCGTTCGCTGAGTTCTCCCAGAGCACCGTAAATGAACGCGAGATCACGTTCCTGTCGCCGCTGGACAACGGCCGGCGGATGCGCGGCCGATGCACGCAGCCAGCCGCAGTCGGAGGGGCAGGCGATTTCCACGAGCCGCTTCGTCCCGCAGCAGACGGCACAGATCTCGCGCCCGAGCGCCGGGCACGCGCGCCGAGCCTTCCGCGTACCACATAAAGGACAACGTTCCGCCATCTCGGAATCCGTGAAACATCAATTATAATGGGCGCGCCCACGACAACTTACCGGAACACGACTTGCATAACCGTCAGCGCCGGCAGGATCGTACCGGCCGGCGGCGGCAAACGGAGGGAGTCGCATACACATGGGCGGTCCGCTCTTCGACGAGACGCCGGCGGAATACTTCAAGGAACTGGTGGAGTCTGCCGTTGCGCGCCAACGGCTCGAGGTCGGTTCGCTGACGTCGTTCTATCTCGTGAACCTGTTGTGCGGGTTCGTTCGTTTCGAAGCAAATGGATCCGCGGCGCTCGATGATGAACCGCTGGCGTTGCGGCTTGCGCAGGCACTCGAAAGCGGCGGCATCGAACAGCGCGCGCGTCTTCGCAGTCTCGGCGACGCCTCGCTCTTTGTTTCGGGGTTCTTCTCCGACAGCCTCAGTAAAAAGCCGGTTGATATCGATTACTACGTCAGCATGGGTGAGTACGCATACGCGTCTCTCAGCCGATCCGAGGAAGCAGCGCTCGCATCCATCTTCGCCGAGCTCGCGGCGAAGTTCTGCAGCGTTGCAGACGTCCTCGCCGATGTGAGCGAGCGCAGCGCCTTGACGTCGAACACGGATCTGCTGCGGTTGTACGAGCGCTGGCTGCGCACGGGCAGCAGGCGGGACAACCAGCTCCTGGTCGAGCGGGGCATCGTGCCGAACGCCTCCATCGGCAGCCGCTTCATTCAATAGCGCCACGATAGAGTCAAAACGGCTGACCCGGCTGTGGTCACTTAGACACAGTTTTGTCGTCCTAAAGGAAGGACACCCTCCGGTCGCCGAATTCAAGAACCAAATGAGGGGGGTCCGGCGTCTAATGGGGAAGCTGGACGCAAGCTCGGAAACGTCCCAGGACAGGCAAGGAATGTAAAGCGCGGTTTATGAGCCAGTTAGCGGTGAAAGTCGAGTGCGGATAGCTGGGGTTCGGAGCGAGAAGACACCCTTCGGACACCCCCCAAGTAACTCAGCAATCCTTCTCGACGTCAGCTTACGTTCGGCGAGTCCCAAGGCACTGCGGTGGGTGTGCCTGGGCGAAACTCTGGCAACACGATTGCAAAGCCGAGCGAACAAGTTCGGGATAGTCGGCGGCGGAAAGGAGTCGCTGTCATCATGACCGTGGAACATAAGAAAGACCAGATGAGCAAAGACCGATACGCCGAGCTCCAGCGGATTCTGGAGGAGCGGCGCCGAGAGATCGTGAGCAAGGTTCACGAAAAGATCCGGGACGTTCGAACTGAAGGGCAGACCGGCCAGGAGCAGGGTGTGCTCGACGCGGCCGAGAGCTCCGAGAACGACATCCAGGAGGAAATCGAGCTCGCATTGATCCAGATGAAGACCGAGACGCTCAGCCGGATCGACGAAGCGCTCGCACGCCTCGAGGAAGGCACCTACGGGTACTGCTTCGAGTGCGGCGAGGAAATCGCCGAGCGACGGCTGCGCGCGTTGCCGTTCGCGGTCCGGTGCAAGGACTGCGAGGAAGCGCGCGAACTGGCCGAGCAGCGCGAGCGCGTGATGGCGCAGCGCCGGGGCGCCGCGTCGCTCTTCCTGGACATGTCGTCCTAATCGGTCCGGAGCGAAGCGAGTTTCCAGCCGGATCGGTCCAGCGACCCCGCCAGACTGGAAAGGGGGGAACAGAACAGTTCCCCCTTTTCCCAACCGATACTTGCGACTAAGGTATCGTCCATGAGCGAGCGAGGTGAACGTCCGGGCGTCGACGAATCGTCTGCCGCCGAACGTCCGCTCTCAATTCCGCCCGAGCTGCCGGTGCTCCCGCTGCGGGACACCGTGCTGTTCCCCAATTCCTTCATGCCGCTCGCGGTAGCCCGCGAGAGCTCTGTCCGGCTGATCGACGAAGCGGCGGCCTCGGGGCGGATCATCGGCGTCTTCACGCAGCGCGACGCGTCAGTCGAGGAGCCGGCCGAGGACGACCTCTATCGCACGGGCACGGCGACCCACATTCACAAGATGTTCAAGCTGCCCGACGGCAGCCTGCGCCTGATCGTCCAGGGGCTCGCGCGGCTGCGCCTCGATCGCGTCGTCGGGCTCAAGCCGTACATCCGGGCGGAGGTCACGGCAACCGAGGAAGAGCTTCGCGACGAGGATCGTCTCGAGATCGATGCGCTGCAGCGGAACATCAAAACGAATTTCCAGCAGGTCGTCTCGCTGTCGCCGCTGCTGTCGGACGACCTTCAAACCCTCGCACTGAATATCGTCGATCCGGCCAAGCTCGCCGATTTCATCGCATCCAGCCTTACGACGCTGTCCACGGGCGCACGGCAGGAAGTGCTCGAGACGCTCGACGTACGCGCGCGAATGGACCTGCTGAACCGGGTCCTGATCAAGGAGCTGGAGGTCCTCGAGCTCGGCTCGAAGATCCAGTCCCAGGTGCAGTCCGAAGTCGGCAAGAACCAGCGGGAGTATTTCCTGCGCGAGCAGCTTAAGGCGATTCAGAAGGAGCTGGGCGAGGGGGACGAGCAGGCGAAGGAGATCGAGGAGCTTCGTCAGAAGATCGAAGCGGTCGGTATGCCGGATACCGTCAAGAAAGAGGCGCTCCGCGAGCTCGACCGCCTATCGAAGATGCCGGTCGCCGCTGCGGAGTACACCGTCTCTCGCACGTATGTCGACTGGCTCGTGGCGCTGCCATGGGCAAAGCGCACCGAAGAAGTCATCGAGCTCAAACGGACGAAGTCGGTGCTCGATGCGGACCACTCGGATCTGGAGAAGGCGAAGGATCGCATCCTCGAATACCTCGCGGTCAGAAAGCTCAATCCCGAAGTGAAGGGGCCGATTCTCTGCTTCCTGGGTCCTCCGGGAGTCGGGAAGACGTCGTTGGCGCGATCGATCGCCACATCGCTCGATCGGAAGTTCGTCCGCGTGTCGCTCGGCGGTATGCGCGACGAGGCCGAGATTCGAGGCCACCGGCGAACATACATTGGCGCGTTGCCCGGGCAGATCATCCAGGGGCTCAGGCGCGCCGAGTCCAAGAACCCGGTCTTCATCCTGGACGAGATCGACAAGCTCGGTTCGGATTTCCGCGGCGATCCCGCGTCGGCTCTTCTGGAAGTGCTCGACCCGGAGCAGAACAACTCGTTCCGCGATCACTACCTCGACGTGCCGTTCGACCTGTCGGAAGTACTCTTCATCACGACGGCGAACGTGCTCGATACCATCCCGCCGCCTCTCCGCGACCGTATGGAAGTGCTCGAGCTTCCTGGCTATACGGAAGAGGAGAAACTGAAGATCGCGCAGGAGCACCTGATCGAGAAGCAGATCAAGAATCACGGGCTGACGCCCGAGCACATCGAGTTCGAGGAAGCGGCGGTGCGGACCGTCATCCGCGGGTATACCCGGGAAGCTGGCGTCCGCAATCTGGAACGCGAAATCGGTGCGCTGTGCCGCAAGGTCGCCCGGCGCCGCGCCGAGGGAGACACCGCGAAGGTCGTCGTGACCCGCGAAGTCGTGACGGAGCTGCTCGGCGCGCCGCGATTCCTCGATGAGGAGCTCGAGGAGCGGACGAAGGATCCCGGAGTGGCGGTCGGCCTGGCATGGACGCCTGCCGGCGGCGAGGTGCTCTTCGTCGAGGCCTCCCGGATGCAGGGCGGCGGCTCGCTGACCCTGACCGGCCACCTCGGAGACGTGATGAAGGAGTCGGCACGGACGGCTCTGTCGTGGTTCCGCGCGCACGCGCCGCACTACGGCGTCGACCCGGCGTTCTACAAAGATGCCGAGATCCATCTGCACGTCCCCTCAGGCGCCATCCCGAAGGATGGTCCGTCTGCGGGCGTGACGATGGTGACGGCGCTCGCGTCCGAGCTGACCGGCCGTCCGGTCCGAGGCGATATCGCGATGACCGGCGAGATCACGCTGTCGGGCCGCGTCCTGCCGGTGGGCGGCGTGAAGGAGAAGGTTCTGGCGGCGCGCCGGCACGGGATCCGCGAAATCATTCTCCCGCGACAAAACGATAAGAACGTCAACGAGGATCTCGGCGAAGAGCTGCGGCAGGATCTGCGGCTGCACCTGGTCTCCGCGATCGAAGAGGTTCTGGCGCTCGCGCTGCAGCCCGCGGCGGATCAGACGACTACGCCCAAGCTGCCTGCCGACGTCGACAAGATCGTCGCGGCGGGACGAAGCCGCACCGCAGCCGAACCAAGGCCGCCTGCTTCGTAAGGCCTGTGTGGGTCGTCCAGTCGCGGGCCTACGAGCTGGACATCGGTCCTCACGTCTGGCCCATCTCGAAATACAGGCTCATTCGCGAAACGCTCAACGCCTCCGCCGACCTCCATCTCCAGTTCGTGGAGCCCTCCGCGGCGTCGTGGGATGACCTGCTGCTGGTTCACACGCTGGAGTACGTCGAGAAAACGCGCCACGGGCGCCTGACGCTCGAAGAGGTCTCACAGCTCGAGATCCCCTGGTCCGCCGAAATCGCGGACGGCTTCCGGTTGATGGTCGGCGGAACGATCCAGGCCGCCCGGCTCGCGTTGAACGACCGTATCGCCGTTCACCTCGGCGGTGGATTGCACCACGCTTTCGCGAACCACGGGGAAGGCTTCTGCATGTTCAACGACGTCGCTGTCGCCATGCGGCACTTGCAGCGTGATGGCGCTATCCGGCGCGCCGCTGTCGTCGACTGCGACGTCCATCACGGTAACGGCACGGCCATGATCTTCGGCCGCGACGCGGACGTTTTCACGTTTTCGATCCACCAGCAGAACAACTACCCGATGTGGAAGCCGCCGAGCGATTTGGACATCGGCCTCGCCGATGGGGCTCGTGACGAGACGTATCTCTCGAAGCTCGCCGGCGCACTGACGGCCGTCGTCGCATCCGGGCCCGACGTCGTCGCGTATCTGGCGGGCGCCGACCCGTTCGTCGAGGATCAGCTTGGCGGGTTGTCGCTGACCAAGGAAGGGCTTCGCCGGCGCGATCGCATGGTCTTTGAAGCCTGCCTCACTGCGCGTGTGCCAGTCTTCGTGACGCTGGCGGGCGGCTACGCGCGGCGCGTCGAGGACACCGTCGACATCCACGTCGGGACGGTCACCGAAGCCAGCAGGGCTTGGGCCCGCCTTCGCGGCTGACCGCCGCTTCGGCGCGGCAGCCCTGGGGTTTGGGACTTAGGGCCTGGGCTGGGTCTTAGGTCGCGTAGCGCAGCCCTTTAGGGCTGCCCGAGCATCGTCAGCCCGGCCACCGTCTTCATGTCGACGATCTCGCGTCGCTCAACCATGGCGCGGACCTCGCCCAACGTAAACGTTCGGGGCTCGAGCACCTCATCCTCGTCAAGGTGCGCGGCGGCGGTCGGCTCGTCGAGCCCGTGCAACCGGTAGAAGATCATCTCCTCATCGCAGTAGCCCGGCGTGGGGAAAAGCGACCCGAGGCGCTCGATTCTGCGCGGGACTTTTCCAATCTCTTCGTGACACTCGCGCGCCGCCGCCACATCGGGTGTCTCACCAGGATCGATGCTGCCGGCGGGCAACTCCCAGACCCACCGATCAATCGGGTAGCGGTACTGCCGCACCAGAACGATGTGCTCGGCATCCGGCATCGGCAACAGGACGACGGAAGGCGGATGACGGACGACTTCGAGTGTGACCTCGCGTCCGCTCGACATCTGAGCGTGATCAACATGCACGGCGAAGATGCGCCCCTCGAAGGCTACCCGGCCGCCGCGCCGGATGATCTGAACATCGGTCATGTCGCATCTCTCCTCAGCTCGGCGATCAACTGCTGCAAATCGGACGGGAGCGGGGCGACGAACTCGACCCGCGACCCATCGGACGGATGTGTGAACGCGATCCGTGCCGCGTGAAGAAAAGGCCGGTCCAGCCGGGCGAGCGCACGCAGGTGAGCGGGCAGCTGGCGGCGCGAGCCACCGTAGGTGGGATCGCCGACGATGGGATGGCCGATGGCGCTCAAGTGCACGCGGATCTGATGGGTCCGGCCGGTCGCGATCGCAACATGGAGGAGCGACACGCCTCGCATGTGCTCGGCAGCGGTCACCCGTGTGACTGCTGACCGCGCTCGCCTCGCACGAGTGGACATCTTCTGCCGGTCGTGCGGGTCGCGTCCGATGGCCGCATCGATCCGGCGGCCTGCCTGCACGACGCCCCACACGAGCGTCATGTACTCTTTCTCGACCTCACGATCGTGGAACTGCCGCGCCAGCTCCTGGTGCGCGCGATCGTTTTTGGCAATCACCATGACACCCGACGTTCCACGGTCGAGCCTGTGGACGATTCCCGGGCGGAGCTCGCCGCCGATCCCGCTGAGATCCTTGACGTGATGCAGGAGGGCGTTGACGAGCGTACCTTCGGAATGGCCGGCCGCGGGATGGACCACCATTCCCGGAGGTTTATTGACCACGACGACATCCGCGTCGTCGTACAGGATCGGCAGCGGTAATTCCTGCGCCTGTGGGACCGCCGGCGCCGGCGCCGGGATCTCGACCGCGATGCGGTCACCGGCATGAACCGGCGTGCTCGGACGGGTGTGTCGTGCCTGCGTCTGGACGAGCCCGTCTCGAATCAGCCGCTGGATCTGCGACCGGGACTGATGCGGCAGTACGTTGGCGAGAAACTGGTCGAGGCGCAGACCATCGTGCTCGTCGCCGACCTCGACCTGGAGATGCTCCGCGTCGGCGGCGGTCATGCCGCCAGCTTGCGCCGCTTCGTTGTCCCGGGGGCGGGGGCGCGACGTCCGAGCCAGACGAGCATCGCGACGCTCAGCGGCACGAGAAGCGCTGAAATGAATTGCGACGTCGAGAGCGGCCCGATCATCCCGCGTGGATCGCCACGATAGAACTCGATCATGAAGCGAGAGATCGCATACAGCAGGATATATCCCCAGAACGTGCGTCCCGGGAATGACTTGCGCCTGCGCTCGAGTGCAACGAGCAACACCAGGATGACCAGCTCAGCGCCCGCTTCGTAGAGCTGGGTCGGATGCAGCGGGATACCGAGCGGAGTTCCGGCGTTGTCGGCGGCCGCAGGGTTTGTGAAGGTGATCGCCCATAGCACGTCCGTCGTCCGGCCGTAGCAGCACCCGGCCATGAGGCAGCCGAGACGACCGATGACGTGTCCCAGGGCGATGCCTGGTGCGAACGCATCGGCCGTCGTCCAGATGGGCAGCCCCGCTTTGCGGGCGTAGAGGAGTGCGACTGGCACTGCGAGCGCCAGGCCGCCATAGAAAACGCCGCCCGAGCGGACGAGCGACAGAAGCTCCGACGGATTAGCCCGGAACCGATCGAAGTCAACGGCCAGCAGCAGCAGCTTCGCTCCGACCAGCGCGGAGATGATGACCCAGATTCCGAGGTCCATGACCCGGGCGCCGTCGAGACCGCGCGCGCGGGCGCGCTTGACGGCGAGCTGCAAGCCGAGCAGATACGCGGCGGCCAGTAACAGGCCGTACGCGTAAATCGGGAATCGTCCGATTTCAAACAGGACCGGGTACATGTCGTCGTCCCGCGAGAAGGACGTCCAGAATCACGAGCGCCGCCCCAACGGTAATGGCGGCATCCGCGACGTTGAACGCCCAGAAATGCGCGTCGCGATAGTAGACGTCCACGAAATCGAGGACGTAACCGGTGGCGGCACGATCAATCAGGTTTCCGACGGCGCCTCCCAGCACGAGCGCGAGCCCGGCCCGCGCCAACCGCTCATCCGGCCGCAGTTGTGCAGCGTACACCGCGATCGCAGCGAGCGCGAGGATGGCCATCCCGAGCATGACGGCGGGCTTGAGCGGAAAGTCGGCCGCATTGAACAGGCCGAACGCGGCGCCCGTGTTGCGGACATGCGTCAGATCCAGGAAACCCGGCACGATGGTCTTGCTCTCGTACAGCGGCAGCGCACGACGAACCAGCGCCTTCGTCACCTGGTCTGCTATGACGATCCCGAGCCCGAGCGGCAGTTCGAACCTGCGCACGTCCAACACTCAGACCACCGCCTCCGCGAGCGCCTCGACGCAGCGGTCACACAGTCCTTCTTCGTTCACATGCGGAACGATTCGCCAGCACCTGGTGCACTTCGCGCCGTCTGCCCGGCCGACGGTAATCATCGTCGCCGGCGACTCGCTGCCGTCGCTCCGCAAGTCCACCTGCGACGCGATGAAGAGCATCGGCAGTTCATCGCGGTACCTGTCGAGCAGTTTGGCCTCCTCGCCGGCTGCACTGAGCTCGACGCGCGCGCTGAGCGAGTTTCCGATCGTTTTCTGCTGACGCGCCTCTTCGAGCGCCGCGTTCACCCGATCGCGGATCTCGATAAGACGCGACCACCGTTCGGTGAGCTCCGGAGCGAGAAGCCGGTCGAGCTCGGCGGCGGCCGGAAACAGTGCGAGATGGACGGATTCTTCCCGCGAACCCGGCAGGTGGCGCCAGACTTCGTCGGCAGTCATGGACAGGATGGGCGCGACGAGCCGCGTCAGTCCGTCGGCAATCTGATAGATCGCCGTCTGGGCGGATCTCCGCGTCCGGGAATTCGCGCCCAGCGTGTATAACCGATCCTTGGACACATCCAAGTAAAACGCGCTCAAGTCCACGGTCAACAGGGTGTTGAGCGTGTGGAAAATCGTCTGGTAATCGTAGCGGTCGTACGCGTCCGCCAGGCGTTTTGCAGCCTGGGCGTATCTCGCGAGCGCGTACCGATCCACTTCCTGCAGCTCCGACGTCGGCACCGTGTCGCGGGCTGGGTCAAAATCGTACAGGTTTGAGATCAGATAGCGGAACGTGTTTCGAATCTTGCGATACGCTTCGACCGCTCTCGCAAGAATCTCCTGGCTCAGCCGGATCTCCTGGGTGTAGTCCGCCATCGACACCCAGAGGCGCAGCATGTCGGCGCCGTGCTGTTTGATGATGTCCTCGGGCTCGATCGAGTTGCCGAGCGACTTCGACATCTTGCGCCCGTCTTCCGCGACGACGAAGCCGTTGGTCACGACCGCCCGGTACGGCGGACGGCCACGCGTGCCCAGCCCGACGAGTAGTGAACTCTGGAACCAGCCGCGATGCTGATCGGTTCCCTCGAGATACACGTCCGCCGGCCACGTCAGCTCCGGCCAGACTGACAGGACTGCCTCGTGGCTCGATCCGGAATCGAACCACACGTCGAGGATGTTCATCTCCCGCTCGAATGATGTCTTCCCGCACGAAGGGCAGGTGAGGCCGGCGGGGATGAATTCCTCGAGCGGCCGCTCATACCAGGCGTCCGCGCCGTATTGCTCGAACACGCTCGCGGCTTTGTCCACGAGAGCAGCCGTCAGGATCGCCTGACCGCAGGCGGTGCAGTCAACCGCTGGAATTGGTACGCCCCACGCTCGCTGACGAGATACGCACCAGTCCGGCCGGCTCGCCACCATGCCGCCGATCCGATCCTTCCCCCAGGGCGGGATCCACTGCACATCGCGTTCGATGGCCTCCAGCGCTCGTCGTCGAAGCGTCGGCTCCTGGCTGTCTGCTTCGCCCAGGCGGATGAACCACTGAGATGTGGCGAGGAAGATCACAGGGTTGTGGCACCGCCAGCAGTGCGGATACTGGTGCGAAAACGTCTCCCGATGCCAGAGCCGGGCGCGCGATTCGAGCGCCGCCTCGATGTTCGGATTCGCGTCGAACACACGCTGACCGCCGAAGAGATCCACGCTTTCGAGGAAATGTCCCGCCGGGCCGACCGGCGCGAGCACTTCGAGCCCGTACTTGACGCCAGTGTGGAAGTCGTCGGCGCCATGGCCCGGAGCCGTGTGGACGGCGCCGGTGCCCTGTTCGAGCGTCACGTACTCACCGAGGACCGCGAGCGAGTGGCGCGCGTACAGCGGATGCTGAAACCGCAGCTTTTCTAGAGCGCGACCCTTCAGCCGCGCCAGCCGCTTGTCGAACGGGCGTCCCGTTGTCTTCTGCACCGCCTCGCTCAAGGCTTCCGCCACGATGACCGCCGTCCCACCGGCGTCGTACACGCCGTAGTCGAATTCCGGGTGAAACGCGATTGCGAGGTTCGACGGAATCGTCCAGGGCGTAGTCGTCCAGATCAGGACGGACACGGGACGGTCGCCTACCTCGGGCGCGAGCCGCCGAAACGCGTCGGCGCTGGATGAGTCCAAGGGGAACTCGACATAGATCGAGGGTGAGGAGTGATTCTCGTACTCGACCTCAGCCTCGGCGAGCGCGGTCCGGCAATGGATGCACCAGTGGACCGGTTTGAGGCCCTTATAGACGAGACCCTGCTCGACGAACTTTCCGAATGCTCGAGCGATCGCGGCCTGGTACCGAAAGTCCATTGTGAGATAGGGATCGTCCCACGTACCCAGGATTCCAAGCCGACGGAACTGCTCCGTCATCCGGCCGACGAAGCGCTCGGCGTACGCGCGGCACGCGCGGCAGAAATCGGCCACTGACATCTCGCGCTTCTTTGGACCGAGCTCGCGGTCGACCTGCAGCTCGATGGGCAGGCCATGGCAGTCGTAGCCCACGACATATGGCGCGTCGAAACCGGCCATCGAGTGCGACTTCACGACGAAGTCTTTGAGGATCTTGTTGAGCGCCGTCCCGATGTGGATGTTGCCGTTCGCGTACGGAGGCCCATCGTGAAGGACGAACAACGGCCTGCCGGCGCGCGCACGCCGGATCTGTCCGTACAGATCGGTTTCTTCCCAGCGCTTGATCGCGGCCGGCTCGGTCGCCGGCAGGTTCGCCTTCATCGGAAAGGCGGTCCGGGGGAGATTGAGCGTATCTTTCCAGTCCGGCATGAAGGATTCATTGTACAAAAAGAAAGGGCGGGTCCGAGAGACCCGCCCTGAGTCGAAACCCCTCCAGCTGCGAGCCTACCGGCGACGGCTCCGGCGCTGAATCGACACGTTGAGCTGCCCGGCGTTATCCCCCAGCGAGTCGTCGTTGACGCCCAGGAACAACTGTCCGGAGTCCGGCATCGTCACCGTCGTGTTGTTGCCGATGGCGAACGGCCGCCCGTTGCCGATCCGCGCGACGAGCGCGCCGGCGAGCTCCTGCGGCAGCGGGGCGCCCAAGCCCGGTCTCCGCTGGTTGTAGGCGCCGGCTGAATGCGCCTTGTCGTTCGAGTCGCCGCTCAACTGGATCTCTCCAGTCGTCTGGAACGTCAGCGTCTCGCCGCGACGGACGATCAAGCCGGTCGGCGTCCACGGCTGGTTCGCCGCGACGGCCACGGTTCCTGGCGCGCCGGGCTGCACACCGCCCGTCGTCCCTGACGTTGCCCCGGTGGGAGCCAGATAAATCCGGCCGACCTCGGAAGACATCAGGTCACGCCGCCCGCTGTCGGTGTCGATCGTGATCCGAAGGGGTGTCGTGCCACCGATGTCGTAGAAATTGCCGGCGATCGCCTGGCCGTTCTTGAGCACGATGACGTGCTGCCCGCTGTTCAACCGGGCAGCCATGTCGTTCGAAAGAGCCGTGCTGGCGCCAGGGAATTCGACGAGCGCAACCTCGCCCGTCGGAATCGTGCGATTCGCGCCGCCGACGCTGATCGTGAATCCCACGCCGCCGTGATCGATCAGCTGCCCGCTAATGCGCTCGCCCGATCGAAGGACGATCGTCGCGGCTTCCTGCGCGGCGGCGGCTGACGCGAGCCCGACGATCGCCACCGTGGCCAGAAGAATGCGCTTCATCATTTCCGTAGCCTCCTTCAAACCTCATCAGATGTCGCTCAAACGCTGGTAGGGGTGAGTGCAAACGCAAGGCCAGCCCCAACGCATTGGGCTCAGATGCATAAGTCTAATAGATGCAGACACTTAACAAGAGATCTGAGCCGTGTTCCGGACTGTATAATTGCGGTTATGTCGCCTGGTGACGTCATCCAATCCTCTTCGCTTCGCCGCGCCACGCTCGACAACGGCCTCAAAGTTCTCGTTCAGGAGATTCACACGGCCCCGCTCGCGTCGGTCTGGTGCTGGTATCGCGTCGGATCGAAAGATGAGCCGCCGGGTTTGACCGGCGCGTCGCACTGGGTCGAGCACATGAATTTCAAGGGGACGGCTCATATTCCAAGGGAGCGGATGAAAGGGATCGTGGAACGGTTTGGCGGGTCCTGGAATGGCTACACGTGGATCGACCAGACCACGTACTTCGAGACGGTTTCCAACGTTGCGCTCGACGAAATGCTGTTTCTGGAAGCCGAACGGCTGGCCAGTTGCACTTACGATCCCGCGGAAGTCGAAGCGGAGCGGACGGTGATCATCTCCGAACTTCAGGGCGGAGAGAACGATCCCGATCAACTCCTCGAGATTGAGGTCACGGCGGCGGCGTTTCGAGCGCATCCCTACCGCCATCCAACCATCGGCTGGCGCAGCGATCTGGAGACGATGACCCGCGACGATCTGTACGGGCACTACCGCCGCTACTACCGGCCCAATAACGCGTCACTCGTGGTTGTGGGAGGCGTCGATGCGGACGAAACACTCCGGCTCGTCGAGCGCCGCTTCGGAGCGCTCGAGCCGGGGGTTGATCCGAAACGGATCCGGGTGACCGAACCCGCCCAGCTTGGCGAGCGCCGCGTGAAGATAGAGAAGGAGGGCACCACGGCGTACCTCAAGTGCGCGTGGCGTGCGCCTGCAGTCACCGATGCGGACTTTCTTCCCATGCTGGTGCTCGACGCGGTATTGACGGGCGCAAAGGGGCTGAACATCTGGTGCAGTTTTCGCGGCGCCGCTCCGCAACGGAAAGCGAGGCTCTATCGCGCGCTGGTTGAGACGGGCCTCGCATCATCGGTTGGCGGTTCGCTGCTGCCAACCGAGCAACCCTTCCTGTACGGCGTTTCCGCAACGGCCAACGAAGGCGTTTCGCTCTCGGAGGTCGAGGGTGCGCTCGCAGCCGAGATCGCTCGCGTCGTTCGCGACGGCGTCACGGCGGAGGAAGTCGAGCGGGCCAAGCGACAGCTGCGGGCCCGGACAGTCTTCGAAAACGACAGCGTCACGAACATCGCGCACCAGCTTGGCTACTTCCAGACTGTCGCGACGATTGAGGTGTTGTCCTCGGTCGGCCTCGACCTAGCTGCTGTTACAGAAGACCAGGTAGCGGACGTAGCGCGCCGGCGACTGACGGCATCTGCCCGGACGGTTGGCTGGTTCCAACCGGTCGCGTCATGACGACTACCGTGGAGCGCGGTCTTTCTCCGGTGCGGGAGCTCCTGCCGAACGGCGCGGTCGCGCTCGCCCAGGAATCGCCGGCAACGCCCGCGGTCACGATCAACGCCACGCTTCACACCGGCAGTTTTGTGGAACCGCCGAACCTGCCCGGTCTTGCTTACTTTGCGTCACGCGTCATTGATCGGGGCACCGAGCGGTCGACGGCAGCGGAGATAGCCGAAGCGCTCGACGACAGGGGCGTAACGCTGAACATCACGACGACGCGGCACGCCATCAGCGTCGCATGCACGAGTCTTGCGGACGACTTCGATGCCATGCTCGACCTCGTCGCGGACGTTATCTGCCGGCCCGTCTTTCCGGACGACCAGATCGAACTGCGCCGTGCGGAAACAGTGACGCAGCTGCGGCAGGATCAGGACAATCCCGCTGTTCGCGCCGTGGAAGCGATGTTTGCTCTGCTGTATGGCGAGACGCACCCGTACGGCCGGCCGCCGAAAGGAACCATTGCATCACTCGAGCGGATCGATCGCAGGGCGCTCGTCGAGTTCCAT
The DNA here is from genome assembly GCA_036258175.1 of Vicinamibacterales bacterium. Lineage (GTDB taxonomy): Bacteria > Acidobacteriota > Vicinamibacteria > Vicinamibacterales > 2-12-FULL-66-21 > DATAEE01. The sequence continues at coordinate 31,349 of DATAEE010000273.1, read as the reverse complement.
CGGACGCACTTCGTTCCTGCGTCGCTCGTCGTGTGTATTGTCGGCGCGGTTGGCGCCCAACAGGCGATCGCGCACGCTGGCCGGGCGTTCGGTTCGTGGCGGCCTTCAGGTTCAGCGCCGGTTGATGCTGTGCGCGAGGACGGGCCCATGGCCGTCCGGTCCGGGACCCGCCGCGTTTCGGTGACCTCGATGATGTCGAAGTCGCAGGCGGACATCGCCTACGGCTTCGTCACCATCCGCCGCACCGACCCGGAGTATTACGCATGGTGGGTGATGAACACGATCCTCGGCCAGTACGGGCTGGGCGGCCGGCTCGGTGAGAATATCCGAGAGCGGCAGGGGATGGCGTACTACGCGTACAGCGCGTTCGACCCTCATGTGATCCCAGGCCCTCTCATGGTTCGCGCAGGCGTGGACGGCGCCAACGTCGCCCGCACGATAACCGCCATCGATCAGGAAATAACCGCATTCGCGGCGGAAGGACCCACCGATGAGGAGCTCGAGGACACGAAACGGTACCTGATCGGATCGTTGCCCCGTATGCTCGAAACAAACGCTGGGATTGCGGCTTTCCTCCAGGCATCAGAACGATTCGGACTCGGCCTCGACCACGATCGCCGGCTGCCCGGGCTCGTGTCGGCCGTGACGCTCCAGGCGACGCGCGCGGCCGCCGCCCAGCTGTCACCGGACCATGCCGCGGTCGCCATCGCCGGTCCCTATCAGCCGTGAAACCGAAAGCGGTCTTCTTCGACGTCGACTTCACGCTGATCTACCCGGGGCCGATGTTCCAGGCCGAGGGTTATCGTGCGCTGTGCGCGCGTCACGGCGTCGAGGTGGACCCGGCGCACTTCACGGCTGCCGTCGCGCGTGCGACCCGGCTTCTGGCCAACGACGCCCAGGAATTCGTGTACGACCCGCAGGTGTTCATCGACTTCACGAATGAAGTCATACGTGGCATGGGCGGGAACGGCGAGGGCGTCGACGCGTGCTCGCGGCTCATCTATGACGAGTGGGCCGCCTGTCAGCACTTCTCCCTATACGACGACGTACCGGATGCGCTGCACACGTTGCACGAAGCCGGGATTCTGATCGGGCTAATCTCAAACACCCACCGCTGTCTCGCGTCGTTCCAGAGCCACTTCGAGCTCGACGGATTAATCTCGGCCGCCGTCTCTTCTTCTGAACACGGCTATATGAAGCCGCATCGGAGCATCTTCGAGGCCGGACTCAAGCTGGTGGGCATCGAGGATCCGGTCGATGCCGTAATGGTCGGCGACAGTCTGCTGCACGATATCGAGGGCGCGCGGCGTGCCGGGATGCGAGCAGTTCTCGTCAGCCGGTCGGGCCTCGTCGACCCACCGGCTGACGATGTGCCGGTCATCACTACGCTCGCCGATCTGCCTGCACGCCTCGAGCTTTAGCTTCAAACCCTATCGAACCTCCTCGAACCCACTCGAACTTGTCGTACAGACAGGTTCGAACCGCTTCAACCAGTCCATCGCCGGTTCACCGATAGGGGCTCCGGGCGGCGCCTGCGGCGTCTGGAGGGGTTGCGCAGGTGGCGAGGGGCGCTCAAGGAAGCGTCTGATATCGTCCGCGAGGAGTTCGATGTGCGCCTGCCCCTGAGTCTTGCCTGAATCGGCCATGCGCTGGCGAAGCCGCTGCGCCGCGACCGCGCGCACCTGCGGCATGTCGGCCGTGGCCGCCAGGCGCATCAGGGAATCGACATACACGCGCTGCACCGCTCGGGCGATTTCCTGTTCGTACTGATTGGCCGCCGCCGCTCCGAAGGTCGCCGAGTCGATCGCGTCGAGTACTTCGCCGAGTCCGGGAAGTGACGGGTCGAGCGCGCGCTGCTCGACAAGCCGCGCGGCCCGCTCGCTGTTGAGCAGGAACGACAGGGTCAGCTCGGACGCGACGACAGCCGGCGTGATCGCGTCGAATGTCTCCCCTGTGTAGCGGGGGAATAGCTCGCGGGTCATGCCGTAGCCGGGTGGCCGCGGTCCGATCTTCTTCAGAAGGGGCAAGGGCAGCGCCAGTTCCGACGGGTTCAGGGTCGCCGCCAATGCCTTGAGCGCGGCATTCTGTTCGGCAGCCGAGGCCGGCCGCTGCGGCTCGCGTGCGTCGCCACGAATCGCGTAGATGTAGTGCATCCCGCCGACGACGTGCGCGGTCGCCTCGACCTGATACCGGTGGTGCAGATACAGCGGGACGAGTACTTCCTCCATCTGCGCCATCGGCTGGCCCCGCCTGATCGCCCCTTCCCCGAATCGCACGAGCGCGGCGCGGCGGACGTCCATCATTCGGACGAGCTCCGCCGCTGCGTCAGTGCCGTTTGACCACTGATTCACCCGCGGGTGTGACCCAAGATCCTGGTTGGTCAGATAGCGGATGTCACGTTTCCATGCGTCGGTCAGAATGCCTTCGAGGGCCGAGTCCTCGTTCGTCCCATCCGGAAAATCCTGGTAGCCGAAGGCGATCGCGACCTTGTCCCACTCGCCGATCTTGTCGTCGTAGACCTTGGAGTAGTCCATCGTGCCATCCGGCTTCAGCGTGACGAGCGGGTGTGGATAGTCCAGCACCGAGATGCGTCCCGCCTCGCTGTCGTAGTAGTTGTGACCCAGACCAAGGGTGTGTCCGACTTCGTGCGCGGAAAGCTGACGCATGCGCTGCAGCGCCCACTCGCGCAGCTCGGGCGGCGTCTCGTCGCCCGTCTTGTAGGGTGACAACAGTCCTTCGGCGATCATGTAGTCCTGACGCACGCGCAGCGAGCCGAGCGTCACCAGCCCTTTGATGATCTCGCCGGTACGTGGGTCGGTGACCGTGGCGCCGGAGCTCCAGCCGCGCGTCGAACGGTGCACCCAGTTGATCACGTTGTAACGGACGTCGAGCGGGCTGACGCCCTCAGGCAAGAGCTCGACCCGGAATGCGTTCCTGTACCCGGCCGCCTCGAATGCCTGGTTCCACCATCGGGCGCCATCGAGCAGCGCGGACCGAATCGGTTCCGGCGTGCCGGGGTCCAGGTAGTACACGATCGGCTTCACTGGATCGCTGACCTTCGCCGCGGGATTCTGTTTCTCGAGCCGATGCCGCGAGATGAACCGCTTGACCATCGGCTGATCGATCGGCGTCGCGTAGTCCGCATACGTGATGCCGAAGTAACCGGACCGCGGGTCGAACTTGCGCGGCTTGTAGTTGCCGTCCGGCAGTTCCACGAAGGAGTGATGCACGCGAATGCTGGCGGCCTCAGGCGTCGCCGCGACGTTGCCGACACCCTCGAAGAAGGCGCCCGGCCCGCCGCCTGCACCGGGTGGACCGAAGCCGCCACCGCCGCCTGGCCCACCGGCCGGGGGCTGACGGACGAACGTCAGTTCCGCCTCCACCTCGCTGTTCTTCGGGAACGCGAACGTCATCGGGAGGTAGATGGAACTGCGGCTCGCCTCGAACCGATACGATCCCGGCCGCAGCCGCGGCGCCATGTCGTGGCTGTCGCGAACCAGGAAATCGGTGAGGTCGACGAGCACGCGCGAGCCGCTCGCGGCGGCAACCGGAAAGCCCCACAGCACTGATCGCGCGAAGGCGTCGCGGACGGCGCGCACCTCCGCGGGGTTGTCGCTCGTCGCGCGATATCGGTAGTTCGGCTGGACCATCAGGACCTTCGGTCCGACGTGCTCGAACACGACGATGCGCGAGCCCGCGAGCTGGCCGCGATCCAGGCCGATGTCGTTCGAACCCAGGCCGGCGCCGAGCCCCGTGCTGTAGAGCACCTCGGTGTTGAACCGCGAGATCTCCATCCACAACCGGCCGCCCGCTTCCTCCCAATAGAGCGGGAAGTAGCCATCGAGTTTCTTCATGCCCGCGACCCGGTCCTCGATCGTGGCGACCGGCGCCGGCATCTTGGTCGCGGCGGGCTGCGCCACGGCGGCGCCCGCGCCGATGAGCAGACACGCAAGCAGTTTCATGGTCATAGCGCGCCAGTCTATAGCGGGAGCGCCGTGATACAACAGTGCGCATGACGAGCGAGTTCTCGATTCGTCCGTTGACAACGCTCGACGAGTGTCGTCAGGTTGTGGAGCTCGAGAAGCGCGTCTGGGGATATCCCGACGCCGAAGACGTCGTGCCCACGCCGGTCCTGATCGTCACGATCAAACGAGGCGGCATTCTTCTCGGTGCGTTCGATCGCACGGGGCAGATGGTCGGATTTGTCTACTCTCTGCCGGCCTTGAAGGACGGCCGCGCGTCGCAGTGGTCCCACATGCTCGGCGTCCTGCCCGAAGCGCGCAAGGGCGGGCTCGGCGTTCGCTTGAAGCTGGAACAGCGGCGAGCCACGCTCGGTATGGGGCTCGACCTCATCGAATGGACCTACGATCCAATGCAGGCCGTGAACGCCCACCTCAATTTCTCCAGGCTCGGGATCGTCGTGTCGGACTACGAGGAAAACATCTACGGCGAGTCGAGCAGCCCGCTGCATCGCGGCTCGCCGACGGACCGCTTCGTGGCCGAATGGTGGCTCGCGACGCATCGCGTCGAGCAACGCATCGCCGGCAGAGACGGCGCCGCACGCGCGACGGTCTCGGGTGCCCCCGCCATCAATCGAATCGCCGTGAGTGGTCCGTGGCTCGAGTGTGCCGATGTCGACCTTCACCGGTCCGGGACGCAGCTGGCTGTTGAAATTCCGATGGGGTTCGGCGAGATGCAGGAGAAAGATCCGTCGCGCGCGCTGGCGTGGCGCATGGCCACGCGCCAGATCTTCACGACGTACTTTCAGCGGGGCTATCGTGCGGTCGATTTTCTGATCGATCGGCCGAACGGCCGGGGTCGATACGTGCTCGAGCTATCCAGGCGGCCAGCTTAGACGGCGCCCTGCGAGCAAATGCAGATGAATGTGCCAGACCGTCTGGCCGGCGTCCGCGTTGCAGTTGAACACCGTCCGGTAGCCGCGCGCGTCGTAGCCATGCTCCGCTGCGAGCGCCGCGGCCCTTCTCACCATCTCCCCAACGAGCCCGTCGTCGCCAGCCTGTAGATCATTGAGCGTCGCGATGTGGCGACGTGGGACGACCAGCACGTGCAGCGTCGCCTGCGGGTTGATGTCCTTGAACACAACCAGGCGATCGTCCTGATAGACGATCTTGGCCGGGATCTCGCCAGCGACGATTTTGCAAAATAGACAGTCGTTCATCGCGTCAGCACCGCTACTCTCGGTATCCCTTGCAAGTCATCCCGAATCCGCAAAACCGTCAGACCGCCGTTCTGCGCGATCGCGCAGACGCGCTCGTCCTGATCGTAGCCGAACTCGATAATCAGGCGGCCACCTGGGGCCAGGCGTGCGGGCGTCCGAGCGACGACGGCGCGTATCGCATCGAGGCCGTCGGTCCCGCCGAAAAGCGCGAGCGCGGGCTCATGATCACGGACCTCGGGTGCGAGTCCCTCGCGGTCTCCGGACTGCACGTAGGGTGGATTCGACACGATCACGTCGAACGAGTCCCCGATGCCATCGAGCATGTCGGTGAGCACGAAGCGGACGCGGTCGGTCACGCCATGCTTCTTGGCGTTGCTCCGCGCGACGTCGAGAGCAAGGGCTGACAGGTCGGTGGCGACGACCCGGGCACGCGGCAGCTCGTGCGCGAGCGCGACGGCCAGGCACCCACTGCCGGTACCGATGTCGGCGATCCGTGGGGCCTCAACGCGCGCCAGCTGATCGAGCGCCTCTTCGACAATCAGTTCGGTCTCGAAACGAGGAATCAGGACGCCCGGCCTGGTATCGAATTGCAGTCCCCAGAACTCGCGCGCGCCCGTGATCAGGCTCACCGGCTCGCGCGCAAGGCGCCGGGCGAGGAGGCCGGCGTACTCCGAGAGGAACGGATCCGGCGCCTCATCGCGGCGCGAGGCGAGCCAGACCGCGCGATCCCAGCCAAGCGCATGGCGGGCCAGCAGCTCGGCATCGAGGCGCGCCTGATCCTCGGGAATGCCGGCCGCGACGAGCTGCTCGCGCCCGCGCGCCACCACGTCGGCGAACGATGTTCCAGCCATGGTTCCCCTGACAGCCGTTTTTGGCGTGCTGGTCGTTAGACCGGGCGCGCTTCCGCGGCGGTGGCTTCTTTCAGCTTCTCGGACTGGTAGTGCGTGACGACGGCGTCGATGAGCTCCGCGAGGTCGCCGTTGAGCGCTTCGCTCAGCCGATGCATCGTGAAGTTGATGCGGTGGTCGGTGATGCGGTTCTCGCGGAAGTTGTACGTCCTGATTTTTTCCGACCGATCGCCGCTGCCGACCTGGCTGCGGCGATCGCGGGCGATCGCTTCCTGCTGCTTCCGCAGCTCCATCTCATAGAGCCGCGAGCGCAGCACTTTCATGGCCTTTTGCCGGTTCTTGATCTGGGATTTTTCGTCCTGCTGCGAGACAACGAGACCGGTGGGGATGTGCGTGATACGGACGGCGGAGTACGTCGTATTGACGCTCTGCCCACCGGGGCCGCTCGAGCAGAACGTATCGACGCGGAGATCCTTCGCATCGATCTGGACGTCGACCTCCTCGGCTTCAGGCAGCACGGCAACCGTAGCGGTGGAGGTATGGATCCGGCCGCTCGCTTCCGTCGCCGGCACGCGCTGGACGCGATGGACGCCGCTTTCGTACTTCAGACGGCTGTAGACGTTCCGTCCTTCGATGATGGCGATCGCTTCCTTGATGCCGCCGACGCCCGTTTCGCTGGTCGACATCATGTCGACCTTCCAGCCCTGCCGCTCGGCGAAACGTGTGTACATCCGCAGCAGATCGGAAGCAAAGAGCGCGGCCTCGTCGCCTCCGGTTCCCGCGCGAATTTCTACGACGACGTTTTTCTCGTCGTTGGGATCCTTCGGCACCAGCAGCGTCTTAATCTCGGCAAGGAGCGCATCGCGCTTTGCCGTGAGCGACTTGGTTTCCTGCAGCGCCAGCTCGCGCATGTCGGTGTCGCCGGACGTCGCGAGCTCCTCGGTTTCGGCGAGCTCGCGGGCCACCGTCTTGTATTCGCGGAACCGCTCGACGAGCGGCTCGATCTCGGCGAGCGCCTTCGCCTGCGTACGGTATTCGCCCGGATCCGCCTGGACGGCGGGATCAGCAATGCGCGTCAGCAGGTCGTTGTAGCGCGCCTCGACGGCGTTGAGCTTGTCGAACATTGTTTCGTTCGCACGCCTAAAGGCGTGCGCCACCTCCGCCGGAGACCGGTGGCAGGAATGCCACTTCGTCTCCATCGGCAACCGGCGCGTCCATGCGCGCATACTCTGCGTTGACCGCGCCCGAAATGGATGACGTATACGGCGCAAGCGCCGGGAACTCGCGGACGAGATCGCGCCACACGGTTTCCACGCGGGCCGCCTGGTCCACCTGACGGGCGAGCTCGCCGGCGCCGACGACATCCTTCAACCGGGCAAAGAGCCGCACGGTCACGCGCATGCCCGCCGTAACGCGTCCCCTCTGGCGCCGAGATCGTCCGGATCCGCTGTTGCGCCTTCGATCCAGACCTCGCCCCCCTCGAAGTGCTCCCGCTTCCAGATGGGCGCGATCTGTTTGACGCGCTCGATCGCGTAGCGGCAGACCGCGAAAGCGTCGGCACGATGCGGCGCGGCGGCGGCGATGACGACGCTTGCCTCGCCGATGTTCAGGCGCCCCACCCGATGATGCACGGCCAGCGCCGTTCCCGGCCACCGTTCCGCGGCTTCCGCCGCGATCCGCTCGAACGTCCGGACGGCCAGCGGCGCATACGCCTCATATTCAAGACGCTCGACCCGCCGCCCAAGGTTCACGTGCCGGACGGCGCCTGTGAAGGTTGCGACCGCCCCGCAGCCGGGATCCGCCACGAGTTCGGCCACCGCCGACGCGTTCAGCGGTCCCTCTATGATCGCGAAACGATTCACTTTACGAATTATACCCTTCGACTCGTTCCGCCTTCGCTTCGCTCAGGCAGGACTCGCTCAGGGCAAGCCCAGAGGACCGTGCCCGCGACCGAGTCCCGGCGCCCGCCGAATGGCCTCGGTCAGGTAGATCTTTGCCTTCTTGACGGCGTCGACGAGCGGCAGGCCGAGTGCAAGGTTGGCGGCGATGGCGGACGAGAGCGTGCAGCCGGTCCCGTGCGTGTGCCGAGTCTTGATCCGCTCGGACCTTAGTTCGACGAAGTCCCGCCCGTCGTAAAAGATGTCGACCGCGTCAACTGATGCGAGATGCCCGCCTTTGACGATCACGGCGCCCGGACCGAGCGCCGCGATTCTTTTCGCGGCTTCTCGCGCATCGTCCAGCGTTCGGACGGATATCCCCGCAAGCACAGCCGCTTCCGCGGCATTCGGCGTCACCAGGTACGCGCGCGGGATCAGTTCCGCCCGCATCGCGCCAACGGCCTCGTCGTCGAGCAGCCGTGCGCCGCCTTTGGCGATCATCACCGGATCGACCACGACCCGAGGTAGATCCAGGCTCACGATCGTTGCAGCGACCGCTTCGACGATCGCAGCGGTTGCGAGCATGCCCGTCTTGACGCCGTCCACTCCGATGTCGCCGGCGACCGCTTCGATCTGCGCGGTGACGAGGTCGGCCGGGATCGCTTGCCAGGCGGCCACGCCAAGCGTGTTCTGGGCGGTAACGGCGGTTACCGCCGACAGGCCGAACACCCCGTGCGCGGTGAAGGTCTTCAGGTCCGCTTGAATGCCGGCGCCGCCGCCCGAGTCGCTGCCGGCGATTGTCAGTGCGGTTTTCATACGTTAAGATCATGCGTCATGAACGCCGGGACGCTGGTCTGGACCCTCACGTCGCGTGCCGATCACGCCGCGGCGATTCGCTACGCCTGCATGCTTTTCGTGACGGCGCTCACCGCCGCTGCCGCACAGGTCAGCGTGCCCCTTCCGTTCACGGCCGTGCCGTTCACCCTGCAGCCGATGGTCGTGCTTATCGGCGGCGCCGCGCTCGGATCGCGTCTGGGCCTTGCGAGCCAGGTTCTCTACATTCTTGCAGGCCTGGCCGGCCTGCCCGTGTTCGCGGCTTCTCCCATTCTGCCGCAGGGCGCCGCACGACTGATCGGACCGACCGGTGGGTACCTGATGGCGTTTCCGCTCGCCGCGTTCGTCGCAGGCGCCTTGGCTGAGCGCGGTCTCGATCGCCGATATCTGACGTCTGTTCTCGCGATGGCGGCCGGGCTCGCCGTGATTTTCCTTTTCGGTGTGACGTGGCTGTCGGTCGTGACGCCTCTTGGTGTCAGTGGCGCGATTTCGACCGGCCTCGCGCCATTCCTTCCCGCGGATATTCTGAAGGTCTTCATCGCTGGCGCGGTGCTGCCGGCGGCGTGGAGAATCGTGGGACCGCGCCGAAGCGGCTCGCAGGTTTGCCGCGAAGGCGGGCCCTAGCGGACGTACCCGAGACTCCGGAGCCGATCCAGCATTTCCTGATCGAGTGGCTGGCCGCCACGCACAGCCCTTTCGGCAGCGCGCCGCCCGTACGTTTCAACGACGCGAACAGGGTGTCGTCTGGCGAACTGCTCGCCAAACATCGTCGTCAGGGGCGCTCCAGAGAGATCCGCGGCGGAGGGCAGCCCGAGCGCGAACAGGATGGTCGGCGCGACGTCGACGAACGCGGCGGCCGTCTGGCCGCTCGATGCGCTCGCAATCGATCCGTTGAGGGCGATACCGCCAACCGATGCCGAGGATACACGTCCGGGGTGCGTGATCACGATGAACAACGCTCGATCTCGCTCGACGCCCCCTGCGATCTGCCGGGTCAGGCGGCTCAAGAAGGCGTAGTACGTCCGAATGCCGGTCGTGCGGGCCGCGAGCGCCGAGCCGGTTGGTGTCGATTCCGCCGTCGCGAGCGAATGCTGGGCGATGTCGAGTCCAGGAAGGTAGAGGGCCAGCAGATCGTTTGCCTCTATCGCCGGATGCATGGCGAGTAGAACGACGATGGCGTCGAAGGTAGCGGAACGGATCAGCACTGAGCGAAGCGCAGCAGGTTCGATTCCTTCAAACGCCTTCTCAGCGAGGCGGCGCGCCTCTTCGGACAGTCTCGGCCACTCGGAACGCAGCCTGTCGTACAGCTGCGGTGGCCAGATTTCCGCGTCGAGCGGGCCGGTGCGCTCGAGCCGCAGCAACGCGCGGTCGCTCAGGACTGTGCTCGGTCCCGACGCAGGCCAGGTCGCCCACCAGTTCACGACAGCGGTGGAGAGACCTTTCTCGGCTGCGACCTCCCAGAACGTTTTCAGCTTGCGCTGCGTGCCGCTCGCAATTGCCGGCCTTCCGAGGCGGAGCAACCCGGTTGTCGCGGTGATCGCGCGGGCGGTGGGCGATCCTTCAGGCGCGACGGCACCTTCTAATCCCGCAACGCGCCGCAGCTCCAGCGCGGTGATCCCGTGCGAGGCGGGCGGCATTCCGGTCGCGATCGTCGTCCAGACGCGCGCAGGGTCGGAATCCGCCGCACTCGGCACGGAGGCGATGGCCGTCGGCTTCGTCGGATCGGGCAGGAGATCGGAGAGGCCGACGAGAGCGGGATCGAAGCCGTCGATGCCGATCACGATGACGCGCTGACCGGTTGGGATTACAGCGAATGCCGGCGTGAGTTCGGACGTGTCCGCGGGGCGCACGGTCGCCACGAGAAGGGCCGCGGCGGCCGCAAACGCGACGACGCGGAGGGCGAACGCGATGCGGCGGCGGCCGGTCGACGGTTTCACGAGCAGCGCCGGAGAATCGCGGGCCAGCAAGGCGCCGACAGTGACCGCGACCGCATGACCGATGACGAGGCTGATCGAGACCGCGGCGGCCAGAGCCAGGGAAGTCCACACGGGCGCGCTCCATGCAGGGCCGGGATTGATGGCCCCCCACCAAAGCGCCAGGTACGCGAGGCAGGCGGCCGTGACGGCACCGCCTGCCACGGCCGGCGCCAGGCGGGCGACGCGTGCGCCGGACTTCCCACTCAAGCGAACGGCTCCGCGCGCCAGAAATGCGGTCGCAAGGGTAATCGCGGCGCCCGCCAGCGTGAACAGCAACGCGAGATAGATTGCGACGACGATGGCATCGCGAGTTCCTGTGACAAGCTGCGGCAGGCGTGCGGCGATCCCGATTGCGGCCGCCGGTCCCAGCAGCGCCCCCGCGAGCAGCCCGACCCTCGCGCCCGCGCCGAGTGCTATCCGCGCCGGCGACCGCTCCTGCCGGGCGGGTGCGAGCACGAAACGATCGACGCCAGTGCGCAGGTAGCCGAGATCCTTGAGTTTTTCGCGCAGCTCATCGACCGGGAGTTGCTCGGGACTCATCGCCGGTCAGCCGCGTCGCGCGGCAACGAAGGCCGAAAGCTGGCGGAGTGGTTCGGCTCGGGCGCCGAACGGCGCCAGAGCGGCATCGGCCGTGGCGCACAACTCGCCGGCAAGCTGACGCGCGCCGTCGACGCCGCTGAACGAGACGAACGTCGTTTTCTTGAGATCCGTCCGGGTCGCTTTGCCCGTCTCGGCTGGATCGCCTTCCACGTCGAGTAGATCGTCCACGATCTGGAAAGCGAGGCCGAGGTTCTTTGCGTAGGCCTCCAGCGCGGCGATCTGCGACGGCGGCGCCCCAGCCGTCAACGCGCCTGCGACCGCAGCCGCGCTGAACAGTGCGCCCGTTTTCCGGCGATGGATTCGTTCGAGCGTTTCGAACGAAATCTCCCGTTCAGTCGCGGCGAGATCCTCCGCTTGTCCGGCGATCAGGCCGTCCGAGCCGATCGCGTCGGCGATCAGCGTGGCGACGCGTGCGGCCAGCACGGGGTCCAGGCCACGAGCCACGGTCGAGAAGGCCAGATTCAGCAGGCCAAACGCCGCCAGAACGGCAACAGCCTCGCCGAATGCGACGTGACAGGCAGGCTTGCCCCGCCGGAGCGGGGCGTTGTCCATTGAGGGCAGGTCATCGAGGATGAGCGATGCCGAGTGGACGAGCTCGATGGAAGCTGCGACCGCGATGGTGCCGTCGTTCGCACGGCCACATAACTCGGCGGCCAGAACGGTGACGGCGGCGCGGACACGCTTCGACGGCGCCAGCGCGGTGTAACGCATGGCGCCGTGCACGGTGCGCGGTTCCAGGCCTTCCGACGGCAGGAGGCGACCGATGGCGGTCGTGACGCGCGCCTGCTGCGCCACGAGCGACTGGGGCAGCCGCGGAGATGTCATCTGGCAAAGACGAGGAGGTACTGATAGCGCAGAAAGTCTTCCTGTGCGATGAGCTTCAGACCCGCCGCCTGCGCCTCGGTGACGATTCGCTCGGGTTTGACCCGTTCCTCCATCGGCGGCCCCGGCCCGAATCCTTCCTGTGTGAAGTCGACGATGCCGAGGCGTCCACGCGGCTTCAGGGCGGCCGCAACGTTCTTGAGGAGCGCGACAGGATCCTCCATCTCGTTGTAGACACCGACGATCAGCACGGCATCCAGTGCGGTCTCTGGAAGGCGCGGGTTCGTGGGCGCGCCGAGCACCGGCTTGACGTTCGTCAATCCTTCGCGTTCGACGCGCCGTGTGATCGCTTCGATCATCTCCGGCTGGACATCTTCCGCATAGACGATCCCGTTCGGCCCCACCCGGCGCGCCAGCCGGATCGTGAACCAGCCGCCGCCGGCACCGAGGTCGGCGACGGTCGCGCCGTCGGCGATGCCGAGCGCATCCATCACCTCCTCCGGCTTCTGCCACGCGTCGCGGTCCGGGCCTTCGAGCAGGCCGAGGTCCTGCGGCGGAAACAGCCGACCATGCGCTTGCCCCGAACTCGCGCGACGATCTTGTCCCCACGTCGCGATGGGAGCAGCAACGGTCAAAAGCGCGAGCGACGCGGCGAGAACACTCTTCACTACCGCGATCTCCTCCTGGGATTCCTGCGGGCCTTCCTCGGTTTCCTCGAGTGGGCTGCCCGCGCCCCCACGACTCCCGGCGTTGTCATCGCTTCCACCGAGAGAATGCGGTCGAGATCCGCAGCGGGAAGGAGCTCGCGCTCGAGCACGAGATCGCGAATTGGTTTTCCGCTCGCGACCGACGCTTTCGCGATTTCCGCGGTCGCCGCGTAGCCGATGTACGGGCTCAGCGCCGTTGCGACCGCGGTGCTGCGATCGAGCAGTTCGCGCGCGCGCTTGACGTCGGCGCGGATGCCCTGCACGGTTTTCAGGCGCAGCACGGTCGTCGCATTGGTGAGGATCTTCACAGCGTGCAGCGCGTTCCACGCGATCACCGGCATCATCACGTTGAGCTCGAGCTGACCGGCGTCAGTGGCGGCTTCGATCGTCGCGTCGCATCCGCGCACTTGATAGCAGACCTGATTCACCATCTCCGGCACTGAGGGGTTGACCTTCCCAGGCATGATGGACGAGCCAGGTTGAACCGGCGGCAGCGTGATCTCCGACAGTCCGGCGCGCGGGCCCATGCTCAACAGCCGGAGATCCGAGGCGATTTTGCCCGTTTCGATCGCAAGGCGGCGCACCGCGCCGGACCAGCCAAGGACGTCGCCCATGCTCTGGGTCACCCTGAAGCGATTCTCGGCGGGGCGAAGGCGGAGCCCGCTGTACTCGCGAAGTTTTTTGATAGCACGCGCCACATAGTCGTCGCCGGCGTTGAGGCCGGTGCCAACTGCGGTCGCGCCCAGATTCAACTCCTCGAGCGGCCGTGCCGCCTGCTCCACGCCGTCGGCCGCGACGCGCAGGCAGGTGGCGTAGCCACCAAACTCCTGACCGAGCGTCATTGGAACGGCATCCTGCAAGTGCGTACGTCCGGTCTTCAGGACCCGCGCGAACGTGCGCGCTTTCTGCTCGAACGCATCGGCAAGCCGCCGCGCGGCCTCCACAAGGCCCGGCGTCGTCACCAGAAGCGACAGCCGCGTCGCCGTCGGGAACACGTCGTTCGTCGACTGGCTCATGTTGACGTGGTCGTTCGGATGGACGCGGTCGTACTCGCCCCGCGCGCCGCCCAGGATCTCCGATGCGCGGTTCGCAATCACTTCGTTCACGTTCATGTTGCACGACGTTCCGGCGCCCGCCTGGTAGACGTCGACCACGAACTGATCGCGGTACCGCCCGGAGAGAATCTCGTCGGCCGCCTGGACGATCGCGTTGCCAACGTCACGGGGCAGGCGGCGGAGCGACATGTTCGCTTCTGCTGCTGCCTTCTTCACGAGGACGGTCGCGACGATGAGCTCGTCGGGCGCGCGGAGTCCGCTGATGGGGAAGTTCTTCACGGCGCGCGCCGTCTGCGCGCCGTAGTACGCCTCAGCGGGAACGCGCGACTCTCCGAGCGGATCGCGCTCGATGCGGTGGCGCATGGGTAGTAAACTCATCCCATGTTACCAGCGTTTTTCGACAGCCTGGTCACGCTCATCACGCGAACCGCGACCGATTTGCCGCCTGACGTCCGTGCCGCGATGCGCGCGGCCATGGAGACCGAACCCGACGGCACCCGGTCGGCGCAGGCGTTATCGATCATCGCGCAGAACATCGACCAGGCTGCGTCGTGTGAAGGCCCGATTTGCCAGGACACCGGGATGCCGACGTTCGAGGTTCGGGTGCCTGTCGGTGCGAATCAAATCTGGATGAGGGAGCAGGTCCAGAACGCGATTCGCGAAGCGACGAAGCGCGGCAAGCTCCGTCCGAACTCGGTCGACTCGATCACGGGCGAGAACTCCGGCGACAACCTGGGACCGGGGACGCCGATCGTCCACTTCGACCAATGGCCGAAAGACGAGATCGAGGTGAAGCTGATCCTCAAAGGGGGCGGCTGCGAGAACACAAACGCGCAGTACGCGCTGCCGACCGAGCTTGCGCATCTTGGCCGCGCCGATCGAAACCTCGATGGGGTACGGAAGTGCATCTTGCACGCCGTCTGGCACGCGCAAGGCAAGGGATGCGCGCCCGGCGCCGTGGGCGTGTGCATCGGGGGCGACAGGACGTCGGGATATCTTCACGCGAAAGAACAGTTGTTTCGAACGCTCGACGATGTGAATCCGGATTCGAGGCTGGCGGCGCTCGAAGACTCGGTCATGGCGACGGTCAACAGCCTCGGGGTCGGAACCATGGGATTCGGCGGGGGCGTTTCGCTTATTGGATGCAAGGTCGGTGCACTCAACCGTCTGCCCGCAAGCTTTTTCGTTTCGGTTGCGTACGACTGCTGGGCGTTCCGGCGGCTCGGCGTGCGGCTCGATCCGCGCACCGGCGCGATACGCGAGTGGCTGTATCGTGAGCCGCAGGGGGCGCCGTCGGCGCCCATGCTCACCGGAGGACAGGAAGGCTTCCCGCGCACTGGTCGCGAGATCCCCATCGCTGCACCAATTTCTGACGAACAAATCCGCGCGCTGCGCGTGGGCGATGTCGTGTTGGTCTCAGGACTGATGTACACGGGCCGCGACGCGGTACACGCGCACCTTATCAAGCACGAGCCGCCCGTCGATCTGCGCGGCGGTGTGCTCTATCACTGCGGACCTGTCGTCGCGAAGAAGGGGAGCGAGTGGACCGTCACCGCCGCCGGACCGACGACGAGCATCCGCGAAGAGCCGTACCAGGGCGACATCATCCGCCGCTATGGTGTCCGTGCCGTGATCGGAAAGGGAGGCATGGGCGCCAAGACTCTGCAGGCGCTGAAGGAGAACGGCGCCGTGTACCTGAACGCCGTCGGCGGCGCCGCGCAGTTTTATGCACGCTGCATCGAGCGGGTTGATGGTGTCTCGCTGATGGAATTCGGCACTCCCGAAGCGATGTGGCACCTCCACGTTCGCGACTTCCCTGCGATCGTGACGATGGATGCGCACGGCAACAGCCTGCATCGAGATCTGGAGAATGCGTCCGGCCAGCGGCTCGAGTTGCTGAGCGCTCCGCGGGTAGCCGTCAGCTAAACTCAGTGCGCGGCGCCCAGCGCCTCCGCGATCAGTGTTTCAAGGGATCGTGCGTGGTCCGCTTCCGTCAGGTGGACACGCGCAACGCGCCGGTTGTGTGCGGTGAGCGCCTGGTAATCTCCGAGGGCCTGTGCCCGTTTCAGAATCGAAAACGAATACGCCGCGTCTGGGATCTGCGTCGTCGTCCGATCGTCGGCGGTGATCATGAGAAACACGCCCGTGGCGGGTCCGCCCTTGTGATACTGGCCGGTCGAATGAAGGTACCGCGGTCCGATTCCGCAAGTCGTGGCATACCCGCCGCGTGATCTGATCGCGGCTCGCAGCTCGTCGATGACGCCCAGCGTCGGCGATTCCGGGGGCAGATACGACAACACCGCAAAGTAGTCGCCGTCGCGCATCGATTCGACCAGCGTACGAACCTGGTCCGGCCTCGCGACGCGCTCGTCCGGCAGGCGTCGATCGCGCTCGAATGCGGTCAGGAGCGCCTTGGTGCGGTCCTTGGCTTCGGTGACGTTCGGTTCATCGAATGGATTCAACTGCAACGCCGCACCCGCGACAGCCGTAGCGAATTCCCAGCGGAAGAACTCGGTGCCCAGCGCGTCATGACGGGTCCTGATGCGGAAGAACGGATGACCCGCCTTCTCGAGCGCGTCGAGTTCGGTGTCGTCGACACGTTCGTCTTCGGTCTCCACCACGACGAACGCGCGGTCGCGCCCATAGGCGCCGCCCGGCGGCTCGTCGACGACGGGAAGCAGCCCGCGTCCTCGCTTGCCTGTGCTCTCGGCCACGAGCTGTTCAATCCACAGCCCGAGCGAGGCCAGCGAGTGGGGGAGTAGAACCGTCAGCTTGTCGCGGCCGCTCGACCCCGCCGCTCCCATGAACGCACCGAGCTCGAGCCCCGCGTTGGTGCGGCGTGGCCCCCGGCATCCTTCCGCCATCGCCGCGCCGGCCTCGAGAAAATCATCGATTGGCGCGCCGATCAACGCCGCCGGCACGAGACCGAACAGCGACAGGGCGGAGAAACGTCCGCCGATGTCCGGCGGGTTGAGGAAGGCCGCTCGATAGCCTCGCTCGCGAGCGAGTGCCTCCAGCGCCGTTCCAGGATCGGTGATCGCCAGGAAGTGGCGGCCTGCCCGACCACCCACAGCATCCTGCATCAAGCGCCAGAAAAACCGCTCCATCAACGCGATCTCGATCGTGGTACCGCTCTTGCTGGCGACGATGAAGAGCGAGTGTTCGTGGTCGAGGCGTGAGGCGATGGAGCTCAGCGTTTCATCATCGGTCGTGTCGAGCACGACCAGATCCGGAAACGAAGCGGCCACACCGAAAACCGCGCGCAGAACCTCGGCGCACAAGCTGCTGCCGCCCATGCCAAGGAGGTAGACGGTGCGAAAGCGCTCGTCACGGACCTGCTGTGCGACCTGTTTGATCTGGTCGACGTGAGCGCGCATCGCGCGCGGCGTGTCGAGCCATCCAAGGCGATTCCGAATCGATGACGCCGCCCCACGATCGGCGCCCCAGACGGTGGGATCACGTTCCCAGATCCGTTCGACGGTGCGATTGCTCAGGAGCGTTTCGACGAGCGCGTCGTATTCGTGACTAGGCATCGGCTGCACGGCAATCAGCCGCCCGGGTGGACAGAGCCGCGCCGAAGTCCTGCAGCGGCGGCCGGTGGTATCCGCGATGCATCGCCGCGATGTCGAGCGGCGTTGTTTCCATGTCATCGACGGCGAGCAGCGGGTAGGTGCTCGGAGCGGCGGCTTCGATCGACTTGAGATAACCACCGCAAGCGGCGCAGAGCTCCAGCCGCCATGCGGGGCATTCCTCGTCAGGCGCGGCGAGCGAGAACGCCGGTCCTTCCTCCGCGCAGTACACGCATCGGCAGGCCGACGGCTGCCAGCCCGCCGCGCAGAACGAACACTGGAGATGGCGCGCGCCGCCCGTCAGCTCCGCGATCGCCGGCCACGATCCGCAGGCCGGACAATAGCCGCGGTCCCACGCGTCGCGCGCTGCCCGCGCCTTCTCGTCGTCGAACACGTCGACCTGCAGGCAGAACGCGAATGGCCCGACGGTCAGCTCACCAACGAGCCAGAGGAGATCCGGCGACAGCGCCGCGTGGTTGGCGAATGTGCGAACCGCGGCTTGATCCCGGCGGAACGACGCGCCCAGGAGGGATCCCGGGTCGATGCGGCCGCTTTGAAACGCTTCTGAAATGTGATGCGCGGGGTCGCCCGCGCCGCCTTCCGCCAATGCGTCGGACAGCGGCACGAGCTCTGAGGCGAGCAGCTCGACGGGCATGGTCACGTCGCCGCCGCGTAACGCGGGTAACCCCTGCTTCAGGCGGGACACGGTTGTCAGGTGGAGCCCCGGTGTCTGTGCCGCGTGCGATCCGGTCGCCAGCTGACCCGCCAAGGCGATCATCCGGCCGAGCAGCGATCGCTGAAGCGCCGCAGCTGCGGCAAGGTCGGACCGCCGGGCAAGTAACGAGTCGAGCCGCGCGTCGAGATCGTCCGTGGTAGCTGTGATCACGATGTCTGCCGGTTAATCACGAGCAGCTTCAGCTCGGTCATCTCTTCGATCGTGTAGCGCGGTCCCTCGCGTCCGAGTCCCGAATCCTTCACGCCGCCGTACGGCATGTGATCGATGCGCCAGGTCGGCACCTCGTTGATCATGACGCCCCCGACCTCGAGCGCGTCGAAGGCCGCGAGTGTATGTTCCAGGTCTGCTGTGAATACACCCGCTTGCAAGCCGTAAGGCGATGCGTTGACCAGTTCGAGTGCCCGTTTGAAGTCCGTGAAACGACCGAGCGCGACGAGTGGAGCGAAGACTTCCTGCGCGCACACCTTTGCATCGATCGGCGCGTCGACGAGCACGGTCGGCAGGTACATCGCGCGGCCGCAGCGGCGCCCTCCGATAAGTGCCCGCGCGCCGGCGTCGAGCGCCTCGTTCACCCAGGCGTCGATCCTGGCAGCCTCGTCCTCCTCGATGAGTGGCCCGAGGTCGGTCGACGGGTCGAGTGGATCGCCGAGCTTCAGACGCTCGACGTGGGAGACGAGCTTCGTTGCGAACGCGTCGAACACGCGATCGTGCACGAAGACGCGCTGGACGGCGATGCAGCTCTGGCCGGCGAATGCGAAGCCGCCCGATGTCACACGTGCCGCCGCGAAGTCGAGATCTGCGCCCTCGTCCACGATGACGCCGGCGTTGCCGCCCAGTTCGAGGATGACGCGCTTTTTCCCGGCGCGCGCCTTCATCTTCCATCCCACGGCGGACGAGCCGGTAAACGTCAGGAGCCTGTAGCGTTCGTCGGTGACGAGCTGGTCGCCGGTTTCGCGAGTCATCGGCAACACGCTGATCGCACCAGGTGGCAGGCCCGCAGACTGCACGATCTCACCGAGCAGCAGCGCAGAGATTGGCGTCTTGCTCGCCGGCTTCAGCACGATCGGATTGCCGGCGGCGATCGCGGGAGCGACTTTGTGCGCGGCAAGGTTGAACGGGAAGTTGAACGGCGAGATCGCGGCGACCGGTCCGATCGGAAAGCGGCGGGTCAACCCCAGCCGACCCTTGCCGTGCGGCGCGAGATCGATCGGAAGGACGTCGCCTTCGAGCCGTCGTGCTTCGTCGGCGGCGACCTGGAACGTCATCGTCGCGCGGTCGGCCTCCGTCGTTGCATCCTTGATCGGCTTGCCCGCCTCCAGCGCGATCGCGCGGGCGATTTCATCGCGGCGCTTCCGGATTTCGGCCGAGGCTGCGGAAAGGATGGCCGCGCGTTCGTACGCCGCGAGTGCGCGCATGGCGGGCGCAGCGGCGACAGCCGCCTCGGTTGCGCGCTCGAACTCGATCGGACCTGCCAGCCACGTCCGCGCGACGACTGCGCCGTCAAAGGGATTGATGACGTCCAGAACTTGGCTGGACCGTTCGGCTCGCCCGCCGAGCCAGAACGGATGCTCGCGGACCATTCCGGCAGTGTATACTGATCCATATGATTACTGTGACCCAGACGGCCGCGTCGAAGATCTCCGAACTGCTGTCCGAGGAAAACAAGCAGCAGGCGGCGTTGCGCGTGTTCGTGCAGGGCGGCGGGTGCTCGGGCTTTCAGTACGGGCTGATGATCGACGAAGGCGAGGGACAGACCGACACCGATCAGCAGATTGAATCGAACGGCATCAGGCTGCTCGTCGATCCTATCAGTGCACGGTATCTGAAAGGCGCCGAAGTCGACTTCATCGACAATCTGACGGGAGGCGGGTTCACCATCCGCAACCCGAACGCGAAGTCGACCTGCGGCTGCGGCCAGTCGTTCAACGTCTAGCTCAGGGGCCGGGGGCCAGGTACCGGGAGCCGGACGCGTCCGGCCTCCGACCCCAGGCCTCCGGCCTCTTTCTTTTGTGCCCGCAATGGAACCGACCCGGGCCTACATCGACAGCCTGCGTCCCGCGGGCGGCAAGCGCTCGAGCAAGCGCGACTTCATCGTCAATGTCTTCCTCCGCCAGGAAGGACACCTCAGCGCCGACGACCTGGTCGACCTGATTCGACGCGAAGACCACAAAATCAGCCGTGCGACTGTCTATCGAACGCTTCACTGGATGGTCGACGCCGGCATCGCCCGGAAGGTGGATTTCGGCGAGGGACGATTCCGATTCGAGCATTCGTACCGGCACCCGCGCCATTTCCACCTGATCTGCAAGACCTGCAACCGATCGTCCGAGTTCCTGAGTTCCGACATCGAGGCGCTGCTCGAAGAAGTGGCGGCCGCGCGCAATTTCACCGCGCGCCAGAGCGTTCTCCAGATCTATGGAACCTGCGAAGAGTGCCGTGCCGGGCGTCCGCCTCAGAAGGACCAGGTCACGACCGAGTCGCTCTTTGCACGCGACGCCCTGCGCATCGCGATCGCGACCGAGCGCAGCGGCCTCGAGTTCTATACGCGCGCGGCGCGTATCGCCCGCGATCCGCGAGGCCGCGCGGTCTTCGAGAAGATGGCCGAAGAGGAGAAGGAACATCTCAGGACGCTCGAAGCTCGCTATCGGCACCTCCTCGCGCGCGATCCCGAGCTCGAATCGCGACCCACGTTCCTCTTCTTCAAGGGGGCGGCCAACGGCCTCTTTGCCGCGGGCGCCGAAGAGCTGAAGGGGAAAGGGGTCGACGACAAGCGCGCGTTGATGATTGGGATCCGGTGCGAGCGCGGGTCGCACAAGTTCTTCAAGCGCTACGGCGAACGGTTCGAAGACTCCGAGGGCAAACAGATGTTCCTCGAGTTTGCTGACGAGGAGCGCGATCACCTCGATCTGCTGATCCGGGAATACCGCGCGCTGACCGAGCGCCGCCGCCGGCGGCGGCCTGGCCGCAAGGGACGCCGCGCCGCCGCATCGGCGTGATCGACCTTCACCTGCACACTCGCGCATCCGACGGCGCCCACGAGCCGTCCGAGCTCGTTCGCCGCGTCTGGCTCGCCGGCATCCGCACCTTCAGCGTCACGGATCACGACACGGTGGCGGGCCTCGCGGACGCCACCGACGCTGCGGAGCGCTACGGCCTGACGTGCATCCCCGGGATCGAGATCACATCGCTCGAGGAGAATTGTGACATTCACGTGCTCGGCTATTTCTTCGATCCGGAGTCGAAGAAGCTCAACGCGGCCTTGATCGCGCAGCGCGCCGATCGAGTCCGTCGCTTCCGGGAGCTTGCGCGGCGGCTTGCCGAACTCGGGCTGCCGATCGATGTGGAGGAGATCATCGCAGCGAGGCCTGACGGCCGATCAGTCGGGCGGCCGCAAATCGCCGAAGCCCTGGTACGCGCCGGACATGTGACGTCGATACGGCAGGCATTCGACCTCTGGATCGGTGAAGGCCGGCCGGCGTTCGTCCCGCGCACCGCTCCATCCGTAGCTGCCGTCTGCGCGCTCGTCCACGAGGCAGGGGGCCTCGCAGCTATCGCTCACCCGGGATGCATCGGCCGCGACGATCTGGTCGAGCGAATCGCCGCGACGGGACCGGACGCTCTCGAGGTCTATCATTCCGATCACGATGATGCGATGACGTTGCATTACCGGGAGATGGCCGCGCGGCTCGGCCTGCTCGTCACCGGCGGGTCCGACTACCACCGCGACGGCGGCCACCACGAAGGCACCCTCGGCCGTGTCACGCTTCCGCAGGCCGCGTTCGATCGCCTCGTCGCGAGGCGCCGCGGCGCTGAATCCGGCATCAAGCAGTAGGCAATGGCCGCCGCCCTCCTCACCGCGGCCTTCCTATCGATTGCCGGCCTGGCGGCCAGCCTCGTCCTCGGCATCACGGCGGACGATTCGGCGGGCCTCCTCCGGCACACCACCGCGAGCATCTTCGCGACGATGCTGACGCTGCTGACGCACTCGATGATGATGTTCTACTTCATCGGCAAGGGGAAGGCGATCCGCGAAGCGGTCGCGGAGGGCAATCTCTCGCGCCAGTTCGTCGCGCAGATCTCGCTCGCGCGCAAGCCGGTATTCTCGATCGGCACGCTCGCCATGCTCCTGACCATCGCGGCCGCGATCGTCGGCGGAGGCGTCGACGTTGGTTCGATGCCCGCCGGACTGCACCACGTGCTCGCGTGGTCAGCGCTCGCTGCCAATCTTGCCGCCGTTCGGATCGAAATGCGCGCCATCGTAACCGGATCGCGCATCGTCGCCGAAATCGACCGGCTGCTGGCATGAGCGGGACGGCGGCGCTCGAGCTGACGCGCGTCGTCAAAGACTATAAAGGCCTGAGGCCGCTCCGCATCGCGTCACTCGTCGTCGGCCGCGGCGAACGCGTCGCCATCTCCGGACTGGACAAACCAGCGGCCGAGGCCTTGATCGCACTCATTACGGGCGCCGCGTTGCCGGATGAGGGACAGGTGCGCGTGCTCGGCGGCGCCACGACGAATATCAAGAGCGGCGACGAGTGGCTCTCGTCGCTGGACCGGCTGGGTATCGTGAGCGAGCGGGTGGCGTTGCTGGAGAGTTCGACGCTCGCTCAGAATCTCGCGCTGTCTTTCACGATGTCGATCGACCCGGTCGCGCCGGACGTTATGGAGAAGGTACTGGCGCTCGCGGATGAGGTCGGCCTCGACAAGTCGAACATCGATAATCGCGCAGGGGACAGCCCCCCCGAGGTGCGCCTGCGCGTGCTCGTGGGCCGTGCGCTTCCGTACGACCCAGCGGTGCTGCTGCTCGAACATCCGACGGCGTCGATTTCCCCAGCTGCCATTGCCGCGTTCGCAGACGATGTTGCGCGGGTGGTCAAGGCCCGCGGGCTCACGTCGCTCGCGATTACCGAGGACGCGACGTTTGCCAACCGCGCTGCGGATCGACACCTCAAGCTGAACCCCGCGACAGGGGAGTTCGTCGACGCGCAGAAGCGGCGCTGGTTCAGGTAACGAGCTACGGCAGCTTCGGCCGTTCGAACTTCGTATTCTTCGGCGTCAGCGCCCGCAGGAACGTCAGCAGCTGGGTCCGTTGCTGTGCGGTCACCGGCCACTTCTGCAGTTTCTCGTCGAGGTGCGCGTTCTTGACGCCGCCGTTCAGCAGCACATCCACCGCCTCTTCGAGTGTCTTCGCGCCGCCGTCGTGAAAATACGGTCCCGACAGCGTCACGCCCCGCAGACTCGGCGTTTTGAACGCTCCTGTTAGCTTCTCGGCGTCTGGCGGCGCAGGCTGGTTGTTCTTCGCCGCGGTGTCGAGCAGGTTCTTCCCACGCCCGAGATCCGGGTTCGGCTTGTCGAACCCGATCCCGACGTTGTGGAACAGCGTGTCCGAGAATAGCGGAGGCAGATGGCACAGCGTGCACTTCGCGGTCTCTGAGAACACGATGAAGCCACGTCCGATCGCCGTGGTTTTCAGCGCGGCCTCGCCCTGCGGTGTCGAATCCCACGCGGTATCGCCCGCGTGGATCGTTCGCACGAACGTCGCGAGCGCCTTGACGATTCGATCGCCCGACGCCGGACCGCCGAACTCCGCCTCGAACGCCTTCGCATACGCGGGGACGCCCTGCACGTCTTTGGCGATCGCGTCCGGATCGGCGCCCATCTGCGAGCGCCAGGCCGCAAGGATTTGCGCTTCGAGCCCCTTCGCCCGGCCGTCCCAATACAGATCCGGGTAATAGGCTACGCCGTAGAGCGTCGGCGTGTGCCGGGTGTTCATCGACCCGTCGAAACGTGGCGACAGGGACAGGCCGTCGGTCCATCCCTTTTCAGGAACGTGGCAGGTCTCGCACGACATCTTCTTCGTACGGGATAACCGCGTGTCGAAGAAGAGCTGCTTGCCGAGCGCAATGCGTGCGGCGGTCATCGGGTTGTCGGCGGGCACCGGGATGGGCATGCTTTCCAGCCCGCGCGGCGGTTTGAAGGCGGCGTCACTCTGGGCGCCGGCAGCGCTGCCGCGCATGCTCAAGCTCACTACGATCGCCGCTAGCAGACCGCCGCTCAGGACCGCCGCGGCCCTTGTCGCACGCGTCATCGTCATCGGGTCGCTCCTCAGGACGCGGATTGTACAATAAGCGGCAACTGCAGATGAGCAAACTCATCCTGTTCGACATCGACGGGACGCTCGTCCTGACCGGTCGCGCCGGTGTTCGGGCGATGACACGTGCGCTGGTGGATGTGTTCGGCATCAATGACGGGTTCGCGGACATCTCACTGGCCGGTCGTACGGATCGGTACCTGCTCGGCCTCGCGCTCGAGCAGAATCAGGTGGTGCTCAATGCTCGCGAGCTCGACCGGTTCCGGGAAAGGTACGTGCGGTATCTCGTCGAGGAAGTGCCGAAACGCGGCGAAGGCCGCAAGGGCGTCATGCCGGGGATCACGGCGCTGCTCGACACGCTCGAGCAAAGGGACGACGTGTTCCTTGGACTCCTCACCGGCAATTTCGCCGAAGCGGCGCGCATCAAACTGGAATACTTCGATCTCTGGCGGTACTTCCGGTGCGGCGCGTACGGAGATGACGCACACGATCGGAACGATCTGGTCCCAGTCGCGCTCGCCCGCGCGCGCGAGTGCGGCAACGGCGGCAGCTTCGACCGCATCTTCATCGTCGGTGACACGCCGCACGACATCGCCTGTGCCGCGGCCGGAAACGCCATGTCAATCGCGGTCGCAACCGGGGGCTTCGACGTTTCGACTCTTCGGGCGGCTGGTGCGGATGTGGTGTTCCAGGATCTAAGCGATACGCAAGCCTTTGTGAAGTTTCTCGAAGGAAAGGCGCCCTTCGACTCGGCACGATAGAGCTGCAGCGAGTTGCGGCGCTATCATGACCCGGCGGTCTGATGAGGGAGGCCTTCTGATGCGAACGAGTCGACGGTCGTTCTTCGAGCGCATGGGATGGGGCGCAGCTGGATTGACGCTCGGTGGGGCCGCGGCACCGTCGGCGTCCGGGGCAATGTTTCACGCTCCCGGCGCACACAAGAGCCTCCAGGCAAGTACTCAGCAGCCTGATTACGTGCCGCCGCCGCGGCCACTCGTCCCTGAGGTGCCGCCATTTTCCGGAACGCTAGAGTTCACGCCGAAGCGCGTGGTCCCGCGCGTAGAACCGTTCCCGATGTCGCAGGTGCGGCTGCTGCCGGGCACCGTCTTTCACGATGCGCTTGAATGGAACCGTGCGTACATGGCGCGACTGGCGCCGGAGCGGCTTCTCTACACGTTCAGAGTGAACGCTGGTCTGCCGGTGGGATCGGCGACGCCTCTCGGTGGCTGGGAACAGCCGGAAAATGGCAAGCGGGCGAGCGAGCTACGCGGCCACTTCGTCGGCCACTTCCTGTCCGCGAGCGCGCTCCTTTACGCTTCCACCGGCGCGGCGGATGTGAAGTCGCAAGCCGATTTCATGGTGGCGGAGCTGGCGACGTGCCAGCAGCGGTTGGGCGGCGCATACCTCAGTGCCTTCCCCACGACATGGTGGGATCGTCTCGCGGCTGGGCAGCGGGTCTGGGCGCCGTTCTACACCATTCACAAGATCATGGCCGGCTTGCTCGACATGTATCGACTTGCAGGCAACAGGCAGGCGCTTCAGGTGCTCGATGGCATGGCGGCATGGGCGGACGCCTGGACGGCCCCCAAGACCGAAGAGCACCTGCAACAGATTCTGGCGGTGGAATTTGGAGGCATCGCAGAGACGCTCTATAGCCTTGCCGTCTCGACCAGCAATGATCGCTGGGCAACCGTCGGTGACCGGTTCCAGAAGAAGAGCTTCATCAACCCGCTGGCCCTCAGGCGCGACGAGCTGCGCGGGTTGCACGCCAACACGCACATCCCGCAGGCCATCGCGGCCGCCCGCCGCTATGAGATTTCGGGCGACACTCGGTTTCGCGACGTCGCCGACTATTTCTTCCGCGAGGTGAGCGGCGCGCGATCCTACGTGACCGGCGGCACCAGCAACGCGGAGGGCTGGTTGTCGGCGCCGCGACAGCTCGCATCGGAGTGGAAAGCCAGCGCGAATACCGCTGAGTGCTGCTGCGCGTACAACATGCTCAAGCTGTCGCGGCACCTCTACGGCTGGGAGCCGCGGGCGGACTACTTCGACTACTACGAGCGCCTCCTGCTGAATCACCGCATCGGCACCATCCGTCCGAGCGTCGGGACCACACAGTACTATCTTTCGCTGACTCCAGGGGTGTGGAAGACCTTCAATACCGAGGACCAGACGTTCTGGTGCTGCACGGGGACCGGCATCGAGGAATACGCGAAGCTCACCGACAGCATCTACTGGCGCGACGACGAAGGCGTATACGTGAACCTGTTCATCGCGTCGGAACTCGATTGGCAGGAGGAGAACTTCAGGCTTCGTCAGGACACGAAGTATCCCGAATCCGAGCACACGGCCCTCACCGTCGTCGAAGCGAGGCGTCGTCAGCTGACGATTCGACTGCGCGTCCCCGGGTGGCTCCGCTCGTCACCCGTCGTGAAGCTCAATGGAGAACAGCTCGAGGCATCCGCGGCGCCCGGGAGCTACCTGACGCTCACGCGAGCCTGGAAGGCCGGCGACCTTTTGGAGATGGATCTTCCCATGCACCTGCACCTGGAGACGATGCCGGACGATCCTCGGACGCAGGCATTTCTCTACGGGCCGCTGGTGCTCGCCGGCGATCTCGGCAATGACGGCCTCACCGAAGCGCACATCGTCGGATCGAATCTGCGCGTTGGAGCAGCAGGCGTCGAACAACACGGCTCGCCCCTCGGACCGGTCAACCGAACGCCTCCGGTGCCGGACATCGAGATTCCAACGTTTCGAGCCGCCGGGCCCAATCCGGACTCCTGGATCAGACCAGCCGACCAACCCCGGATGTTTCGCACCGTCGGACAGAAAAAGAACGTGACGCTGGTTCCGCTCAACCGGTTGTTCGACAGGCGTTATTCGGTGTATTGGCAGCTGGTCTAGTGCGCCTCGACTCGGCTTGCCATGAGCGAGGCCGCGGCGCGAGCCGCGGCCGAGTCGAATGGCGGAAGCGCCTGAGAGTCGAACTCAGCCCGCCCGCTCGCGCAGGCGGCAACCGATTTTGAAGACCGGGAGGGCCACCGGGCCCCATTCGCTTCCGCTCGCGGAATTATGACCCGAGACCGAACACGTAGGTGACGAGCGCGGGCACCTCGTGCATGACGCTTCGGATGGTGGATCGCCGCTGCCACCAGCGGGCGGGATTATCGGTGTCATAGCGCGACGCCCGCATCAGAATGCGAATCTCTGTCCCCGCCACCGCTCGCCGCATCGCGAACCCCGCCCTCCGCGTGTGCAGCTTCGACGTGACGACAATCACCTTCTTCCACCCGTGCTGCAGCGCGTAGTCCCGTAGCCCGGCAGCCTCGTCGGATGTGTTGTCGCGCCAGCCTGTCAGCACGATGACCTTCGACGTCGGCACACCGAGCGCGATGAGTGCGTCACGCGCGACCTCTCCAGCGCTGGGAACACGCGCACCCTGTTCGAGCGCGACATCTTCCGCGTCCTCGCGCTGGCCGTCACTGACGAGCACGACCGGTGCGTATCCTTCCTTGAACAGATCTCTCGCTTCGAGCCACCGCGAGGCCCGTGATCCGGCGAGGGCAAAGATTGCATCAGCTCGCTCCAGAGGATCTTCCGTGACCAGCAGTGATCCGAGAAACGGAGCGGTTGCCAGGATGACGATGATCAGGATGGCTTGGATCTGGAGGACGCGGGTCGCGAACGTCGGGCGGGATCCTGACTGGGCAATCGCGGCGGTCATGTGGATCGAGCGGGGAAACCCATCGAACCGCGGCCGAACGCTCAGGCGCTCCACCGCGGTCCGATCAGCTGAGGTGTGTGACGACGGGCCGAGCCGGGGTCGGCTCAGCCTTCGATCAAGCGAACGTCGCCGGCGCGGGGACCCTTCGTCGACTCCTCGGGGCTGAATTCGACGCGCTGACCCTCGCGAAGGAGCTCAAAAACCGCCCCTCGTACAGCGCTGCGATGGAAGAAGTGCTCGATACCTCCTTCGTCGCGGATAAACCCAAAACCCTTGTCAATGAGGAGTCGTGCGATTGTGCCCGTTGGCATACCGAATTTCCTCCAGACGAAACCGCCCGGTAATCCGAGCGGCAGCGCGCGCACACTTGAGCGCGGGAGCGGGCCGGGAGGTTAAGCGGCCCGTATCCTGGGAAAGGACGAGACGCCGACGGCCGGCCGGACTGCCCTAAAACGCGGCAAGTGTAGGTGCTTCGGTACGTGAAGTCAAGAAACGCCAGAGTTAGGCGCGGGCGACTCGGAGACCGGCTTCGCGGGCTCTTTCGCCTGTTCTTTCGCCTGAGGCGGGCCGAGTGGAGCGGCGTAGCTGGTCCAGAAATGCCGGTGACACTTCGGGCAGACCCAGAATTGTTCAGGTCGCCACGGTGCGCCGGGCGCTGGATCCTTCATCTCCATCTCCGCTCCGCAGCGCTGACAGCGGATGCGGTGATCGGCCATCGTCATGGCCGGGATTCTATTACAGTAGCGGCGATGCCGATGCCGGCGGTGGTGCTTGCCGCGGGCCGATCGACCCGTATGGGACAGCCCAAAGCGCTGTTGCCGGCGACCCGTGCCGGCGAGACCTTCATCGAACGGCTGGTCAGTACGCTTATCGCCGGGGGCATCGATGATGTCGTCGTGGTTGCGGGTGACGTCGCCGCCGCGATACGGACGCGGCTCGGCTTCAGAGCGCGCGTGGTCGCCAACCCTGACGTGGATCGCGGGCAGCTGTCGTCGATCGTCGTTGGGCTCGACGTCGTCGATCGACCTGGCGTGCTGGCCGTGATGATCGCGCCGGTCGATCAGCCGCTCGTGAGCGAGACGACGGTCCGGGCGCTTGCTGACGCGTGGCGCCGGAATCGCGCACCGATCGTGCGGCCGGTTCGTGAGGGACGCCACGGGCATCCAGTGATCTTCGATCGCGCGGTGTTCGATGAGCTGCGGACCGCGGATCTATCAAAAGGCGCGCGCGCCGTCGTCCATGCGCACGCGGAGAATCTGGTCGAGATTGCGGTCGACGATGACGGGGCCTTCGCGAACATCGACACACCGGCGGACTACGAGCGGTGGACGGGCCTGAAGCTTTGACCGGTCCGGGTCGGTCGGCTACACTTAATGTTTGCTCCGTCCCAGAGTGGGCCAGTGGCGCAGCTGGGAGCGCGCGTGAATGGCATTCACGAGGTCACCGGTTCGATCCCGGTCTGGTCCACCATCCTTCGCTCATGGATGCAGGCGAAGGATGCCGCGCCGAAGCGCGAAGGCGGGCCTGTCACTGTCTGCGAACGAGCTTCGGCTCGGCAAGCCCACGCGAAACCGGGGCCTGTCCTGTCCCTGAACAAGCTGCGGCTCGGCAAGTCAGAACGAAAACCGCAAAATCTTTATTACGTGGAAACGGTGCGCGTGGCGAAGACTGCTACGTTTACCACCAAGCTCGTAAAATTCCTTCATGTTCCGGCACCCGCACCCAGGCATCTCGCTTGCCTCTTTCTGAGCGTGGCTGGCGACAGAAGATTCGTCTACGTTCTGAAGAGCGGCGATGGCGACCCGCATTTCTACATCGGCCTCACCTCCGACGTCCGTGCCCGTCTCGCCGACCACAACGCCGGACGCTGCCCGCACACGGCGCGCTACCGTCCGTGGCAACTCCACGCGACCATCGAGCTCCCCGACGAGGAACGAGCCGTCGCCTTCGAGCGTTATCTGAAGTCCGGGTCGGGCCGCGCGTTCGCGAAGCGGCACTTCGGGTGAAGGAAGCTGCAGCCTTTCGACCAGCTGCCCGTGAGTCCGCGTCCGCAGGCTCCGCAGCGGACGAACCCACGCAGCGGGAAATCGGGGTGAGTCCGCTGCTTCGGCGTCGTGCTCGGCAGCCGTCCGGACAATATCGCCTGCGCCCGGTAGAACAGGTCCTCGGAGATAAGCGGCTCGAAGTCACCGCGCCTTCCGCGAATGCTGTACTCCGGTACGTCGACGATGCCGGCGTAGAGCTGATTGCGCAGCAGCATACCGATCGCCTGAGACGTGAGCGGCCGACCGCGACGGTTGGTCAGGCCCCACGCTCTCGCATGCTTGAGCAGCTGTTCCTTCGTGTAGCGTCCGGTGGCGTACTCCTCGAAGACCCTCCGCACAATCGGCGCCCGCTCCGGGTCGGCCATCAGGCTCTTACCCATCGCACGCGGGGCGTTCAAGTACCCGATCGGCGCCAGGAACGTCCACCGTCCAAGCTCCAGCGCAGCCTTCATGCCGGCGCGGGTTCAGTCTGAGCGAGAGTCGTTGTCGAACTGCGCGAATGCAGCCAGGACGCCTTCCATCAGCTTGCCCGTGGAAGTGTCGTCGATCGGCTCCGTTGCCGACCGCAGAGAGATGTCGAGCGATTGTAGGTGCGAGCGCAGCGCGAAGTGATCGTACTTGTCCCGCGCGAAGCGCGTCAGGTTGAACACGACCACGAAATGCACGCGGCCCTTGTTCACACGGCAGTATGTGTTGAGGTTCTGAAGCTGGCTGCGATCCGTGGACTTGGCGCTCTCGCCTTCCTCGTGGAACCGTTCGAGGATCTCGTATCCCTGGAGGCGGCAGTAATCTCGCACGCGCGTAGTTGCGTCGGCAGGCTGAGGTTCTCTGTCTGCTCCTTCGTGCTGACGCGAACGTAGACACCGCGCCGACCATGGTCGGCAGCGTAGATCTATTCGCCGAGTCGGGCAAGCTGCGTTGGCGGCAAGCAGCGGCCGACGCAAAACGCCGTCCGCAGAGCGCTGCTCGCGTTCACGCCGCAAGTTGCTGGCCTCGAAACGGATCCGACTGAGTGCACCCCGTAGTGTCCCGCGACGGTTGGCCCGTAAATCGTTGGTCGTGCCGGCTCCAGTTTCGGGCGCCAACCACCGCGTTTTGTCGCGGCCCCCCTCGCGGCGTCAGCCGTTCCGATTCGCAGACCGGGACCACTGTGAAAAGACGGCCGAGAAATCTATCGAGTTCTCTCTCGGCTTCCGTGTCGAATTTACCGCGGCTTCCAACAGACTGACGGTGCCGGCACCGGGCGCCAGCATCCTTTCAGCGGTGGCGTGAGCGGCCACATC
>DATAEE010000272.1:0-4040 GCA_036258175.1 Vicinamibacterales bacterium | reverse complement strand
CAAGTGATAGGCACTGTCGTCGGCGGAGGAGATGTCTGCCTAAGAGCGCATAACAAAACCCCACGCGTGACCCACGTCGGCGAGGTAGCGTGAATTCGTATGGCCGCCGCGCTGCTTTCAGATCCGTTGTGGGAACTTGTCGAACCGTTCTTGCCAACTCCAAACAGTCAGCCAAGAGGCGGGCGGCCACGTATTTCAGATCGCGCGTGTCTCACTGGCATTCTCTTTGTCCTCCGCACCGGAGTCCCCTGGCAGCTGCTCCCCCCGGGAACTCGGCTGCGGGTCGGGGATGACGTGCTGGCGGCGCCTGCGCGATTGGCAACTGGCGGGCGTGTGGGATCTGATGCACTTCGCGCTTCTCGATTGGCTCGCGCGTAACGACCGGATCGATTGGTCGCGGGCGGTCGTGGATAGCTGTTCCATCCGCGCGGTATACGGCGGTGACCAGACCGGTCCGAATCCTACCGATCGGGCCAAGCGCGGGAGCAAACGCCACATGATCTGCGAGGGGCGGGGTGTCCCGCTCGCGATTCGTCTGACCGGCGCGAACCGCAACGACTCGCAAGAAGCCCTCGCGTTGGTGGATGCGATTCCTCCGCTGCACGGCGAACGGGGACGACCGCGGCAGCGACCGGACTCTGTGCTCGGGGATCGCGGCTACGACGCGGCGGCGCTACGGCGCGGCCTCCGAACTCGTCACATCGTGCCCTTGCTGGCCGTGCGGCGCACCGAGCATGGCAGTGGTCTGGGCCGGTGGCGGTGGGTCGTGGAGCGCACCTTTTCCTGGCTGAACCAGTTCCGGCGCTTGCGTGTCCGTTACGACAAGCGCGCCGACATCCACGAAGCGTTCCTCTCGCTCGGTTGCGCGCTGATTTGCTGGCAGTCGTTGCGCAAGACGTGGAGGACGGCCTGAGGGGATGCCCGTTCTCCCGACGCCCATCGCTAGGTCGCGTTTTCCTGCGGTAATCGCGTCCGCGGTGCCTACTCGGGCCTCCGGGGTCTCGAGCCCGGATTACCAAACCGTACGGCGTACGAGGAGTAATCCCATCCGCACCACCACTGCGCCCGTATAATCGCGCAGACATTGCTCGTTGCACCCGGCACACGCCTCGGCGTTTACGACATCACCGCGCAGATCGGCGAAGGCGGGATGGGTCAGGTGTATCGGGCGACGGACACCAAGCTGAAACGTCAGGTCGCGATTAAGATCCTGCCACCCTCGCTCGCGGCTGATGCCGATCGGCTCGCGCGCTTTCAGCGCGAAGCGGAAATGCTCGCCTCGCTCAATCATCCGCATATTGCCGCCATCTACGGGCTTGAAGAAAGTGCGGCCGCCACCGCGCTCGTCATGGAACTCATTGAGGGCGACGATCTCTCGCAGCGCATCGCGCGCGGCGCGATTCCACTCGATGAAGCCCTTCCCATCGCCAAGCAGATCGCCGACGCGCTGGAAGCGGCGCACGAGCAGGGGATCATTCACCGCGATCTGAAACCCGCGAACATCAAGGTCCGCGATGACGGCACCGTCAAGGTGCTCGACTTCGGCCTCGCGAAAGCGCTCGATCCGGCTGGTGGGGCAGGTCGGGCGGGTGAGGCTGGTAGGGTCGGCCTCTCGATGTCACCGACGATCACGTCGCCCGCGCAGATGACCGGCAGCGGCGTGATCCTCGGCACCGCCGCCTACATGGCGCCCGAGCAGGCGCGCGGCAAGCCAGTCGACAAGCGTGCAGACATCTGGGCGTTCGGCTGCGTGCTGTTCGAGATGCTCGCCGGCCGCCGTGCGTTTCCCGCCGACGACATCACCGATGCGATCGTCGGCATCGTCAGCAAGGAACCCGACTGGAGCGCGCTGCCGGACACCGTTCCAGCCGTCGTGCTCACGTATCTAAAACGCTGCCTGCAGAAAGACGTGCGCCAGCGCGTGCGCGACATCGGCGACGTGCGGCTGGCGCTGGAGGGCGCATTCGAGCCGGCCGTCGTGTCCGCCGTCGATGCGCGTGAATCCCGCGCTCCTCAGCGCACGTGGCTGTCCTGGAGCCTCGCCGCTGCAGCGGTTGTTGTGATCGTTGCGCTCACTGTGCCGGCGCTGCGGCACCTCCGCGAAACGTCCGCCCCCGGGCTGCCCGAGACGCGCGCCGACATCGTCACGCCCGAGACGGACGAAGCGACCTCGTTTGCACTGTCGCCCGACGGACGGCAGATCGTGTTCGTCGCCTCGGCGAACGGTGTTTCACGATTGTGGCTTCGTCCTCTTTCCGGCACGCAAGCGCAACCGCTCGCGGGCACGGACGGCGCACGAGCGCCGTTCTGGTCGCCCGACGGCCGCGCGATCGCCTTCTTCGCGTCCGCCACGCTCAAGCGGCTCGACCTCGGATCGGACACACCGCGAGTGCTCGCCCCGGTCATCATCGGCCAGGGCGGGACATGGAACACGGACGGCGTCATCCTGTTTGCACCTTCACTGCTGACGCCGGTGATGCGCGTGTCGGCGAGCGGAGGACCCGCCCAGCCAGTGACCACCCTCGCGTCGGGCCAGATTAACCACCTCGCGCCGACGTTTCTGCCCGACGGGCGCAGGTTTCTGTACCTCGTCTCGGGATCGGCGGACACCACGGGTATCTACCTGGGGTCAATCGACAATCCTCGCGCGCCCACACGTCTGACCGCTGCTGACGGCAGGGCTGCGTACCTGGCAGCCGACGCGCGCGATGGCGGCTGGCTGCTGTGGACGCGCGGAGGCGCCCTCCTGGCACAGCGTCTCGACACCGATCGCGCGATGCTGACCGGCACGCCGCTGACGCTGGGCGATCGCATCAACGGGGTCTCGACCGCCTCCTCAGGACTCATCGCCTACCGAGCCATGGCCGCGCCACGCAGACAATTGACGTGGGTGGACAGGGACGGCGTCGTGCGCGGCACAGTCGGAGAGATCGAGAACGCCGGCTTGGGGCCGAGCCCCCGCGTGTCACCGGACGGCAGGCGGATCGCCGTAACCCGATTGATGCAAGGGAACGATGACGTCTGGATTCTGGAGGGCGGCCGCAGTTCGCGGCTGACCTTCGACCCGGCAAGCGACGCCAGCGGCGTCTGGTCTCCGGATGGCAGCCGGATGGCCTTCTATTCCACACGCACCGGCGTATTCGGGACGTTTCAGAAGCTGACGAGCGGCGTCGGCGCAGAAGAGCAACTGATTCAGTCGAATGAACTGGCGATCGCCACGAGCTGGTCGCCGGACGGCCGATTCCTGCTCTATTTCCAGAGAAACCTGGAGAGCTTAACCGACTTGTGGGTCTGGCCTGTGACGAAGACCGCTGCGGAGGAAGCCAACAGCCGGACGCCGGCGCCGTTCGTGAAGACGCCGGCCAGCGATGTGTTCGGCATGTTCTCGCCGGACGGTCGGTGGGTGGCGTATCAGTCGAATCAATCGGGGCGTAACGAGATCTACGTGCGGCCGTTTGCCTGGCCTCTGTCAGCGACCGCCTCGACCGGAACGCAATGGCAGGTGTCGACCGACGGCGGCATCCGGCCCACGTGGAGCCGCGATGGGAAGGAACTCTACTTTCTCGATCCGGCCGGACGGATGATGGCCGCGAAGATGACCATCAAAGGCGCTGCGATGGAACCCGGCGCTCCCGTGGCGCTCTTCGCGTCCGGCATCTCCGGCGGCGGCCTGGAACGTCAGCAGCTCACACAATACGATGTCGCCCCCGATGGACGTTTCATCATCAGCAGGGACATCGGGAGCGCCGCTGCGCCGATCACACTGCTGATGAACTGGAAGCCCGAGGGGAAGAAGTAGTTCCCGCTCGGACTAAGGCGGCGATATGCCGCCCAGTATTTGCCTATCCGCGCGGGGACATGCTCGGATCGCGAGTGCCGTCAGGTTTTGTTACAGGCTCTAACGCACGTCCTGTAACGCCCGACCGAACGGGACACGCCGCGAACGCCAACCGATGGGAATCTTCAGATTCGATTGATAAAGCAGACGCTGTTCCTTGTCGGCGGATGACCGTTGAACCGTGCGCCGCTAGCAAGGGCGC
>DATAEE010000271.1:0-26777 GCA_036258175.1 Vicinamibacterales bacterium | reverse complement strand
CGTTCACCGCGATCTGAAGCCCGCGAACATCAAGGTGCGGCCCGACGGTGCCGTGAAAGTCCTCGACTTTGGACTCGCCAAGGCGATGGAGCCGGCTGGCGCCGCGCCGAGTGGGTCGCCGTCAGCGGCGCTCACCACGCCCGCCATGACACAGGCGGGGATGATCCTTGGGACGGCTGCCTATATGAGCCCGGAGCAGGCGAAGGGCCATCCGGTCGACAGGCGCAGCGATGTGTGGGCCTTCGGCGTCGTCTTGTACGAGATGTTGACCGGCAGGCGCGCGTTCGAGGGCGACGACGTGTCGGACACGCTGGCGTTCCTGTTGATGCGGGAGCCGGACTGGGCGCTGCTGCCGGCCGATACGCCTCCGTCGATTCGTCGCCTGCTTCGCCGCTGCCTCGAGAAGGATCGCAAGCGCCGCCTCGATTCGGCCGCCGACGCGCGGCTGGAGATCGAAGAGGCATTGAATGCGCCGTCGACCGTGGACGACGCCACCGCGCAACCCCGCCGGTGCCACGCTCTGCCTGGTCACGGGCGCTGACCTGGGCGTGGGCCGCCTCGACCCTCGGGCTCGCCATCGCGCTGGGGTATGCACTGTGGGCGCCGCGGCGCGCGGCGCCGCTGGATCGGCCGCTGATACGGTTGGACGTCGATCTCGGCGCGGATGTGTCGATGCCGCTCCCCCAGACTGCCGGGAGCAGCGTCGCGATCTCGCCTGATGGCACGCGGCTGGCCTATGCGTCGGGCAGCCCGCCGAGGCTGTTCGTCCGCCGGCTGGATCAACCGACAGCCACCGAGCTCCCGGGGACGCAGGGCGCGACGGTGCCGTTCTTCTCGCCGGACGGGCAGTGGGTCGCCTTCGCCGCCGGCAACAGGCTGAACAAGATCGCCGTGGAAGGCGGCGCCGTGGTGACGATCGGGGACGTCTCCGGACAACAAGTCGGCGGCGCGCATTGGGGTGAGGAGGGCAGCCTCCTTGTCAGCGAGGGTTTTGCGCGGGGCCTGATCCGGATGCCCGCCGGTGGAGGCCCAGCCGAGATCGTCTTGGGACTGGGCAACGAGGAAATGGCCTTCCCTTGCCCCCAGCTGCTGCCCGGCGGCAAGGCGATCCTGTTCGCGGCGGACACGGCGATGAATGTAGACACGATGACCATCGAGGTCCTGACGCTGGCCGATCGCAAGCGGAGGATCGTGGCCCGCGGTGGCCACTCCCCCCGGTATCTGCCGGCCGGCGTCGGGCGGGGCTGGCTACTTGATCTACACCAACAGGGCGGCTCTGTTCGCGATCCCGTTCGACCTGGAGGCGCTCGAGACGCGCGGAACGGCCGTGCGAGTGCTGGACGATGTCGCTTACAACGGGTTCACCAAGACCGGTCAGTACGACGTCTCCCGCACCGGCACGCTCGTCTTCCGCAAGGCCAGCGGCGAACTGTCCGCCCAGATGACGACGGTGCAATGGGTCGATCCCACCGGCGGGAAGCAACCGCTGCGGGCCACCCCCGGCACTTATCAGCAGCCAAGCCTGTCCCCCGACGGCAAGCGGATCGCGTTGACGGTCGACGACGGAAGGAATCGCGACGTCTGGATCTTCGACCCGCAGCGCGACGCCCTGACGCGCCTGACGTTCGAGGGATACAACATCAACCCGACGTGGAGCCCTGACGGTCAGGCCATCGTGTTCTCGACGCTGGGCAGGGGCCTCTTTCGTGTGCGCGTGGACGGCGCGAGCCAGCCGCAGGCGCTGGTGCGGACCCGGACGTTCCTGAGGCCGTGGTCGTTCGCGCCGGATGGCACCCGGCTGGCGTACTTCGAAACCGGACCAGCACCTTCGCAGATCTTGACGCTGCCGCTGGTGAACCAGGGCGACCAGTGGAAAGGCGGCGAGCCGGAGCCATTCTTCAAGAGCAGGTTCGCCGAACGACTTCCGTCGTTCTCGCCAGACGGGCGATGGCTGGCGTATGACTCGAACGAATCGGGAACGACTGAAGTGTACGTTCGGGCGTTTCCCCCACCATCGTCCGGGCAAGGTGGCAAGTGGCCGGTCTCCACCAGCGGCGGCACGGGAGCGCGCTGGTCGCGGAGTGGGCCTGAGCTGGTGTATGACCAGCTCATGGCCGTGCGGTACACGGTCACGGTCGTGGCGGAGAAGCCGCGTGTGTGGATTGCGAAGCTCGGCGGATCGGAGTGGGATCTGGCGCCGGATGGGAAGCGCGTGGCAGTGCTGACGCCAGTGGAATCCGCGCGCGCGCCCGAACGGGAGCAGGAGGTGGTGTTCCTGCTGAACTTCGTCGACGAGCTGCGGCGGCGCGTGCCGCCGGGGAAGTGACGTCAGCCTCGTGGATCTCGCGGCCGTCAGGGCAGCCTGGGTTTCAGCGGGATGCCACGCGTGGTGTCCACGGGATACGCCGCATCCTGATTCTCGAACCCGGCAGCAAGCTCCTGCATCAGTTTGCGGAGCTGGACCAGCTGGGATTCTGTGCGAGGTTCCTCTGCTCAAAGGAGCGGATAACGCTTCGGCTTTCCCCCGAAAGAACGTCACGTCGGGCGCGAAAACCTCTCGAGTTGCCCGTCCGGGGAGATGTCGTAGTTCCGGTGCGGACTCGCCGTTGCGATGTCGGCGACACTGAACAGCGCCTGACGCGCCGTCGACGTCCTGATGTCCGGCCGACGTCGGTCGAACAGATTCCGGGTAGGCGTCAGTCCGCCGCGCAGGCCGCGCGTGCTGTCGCCGCCTCCGCGCCGACGGCTTCGCGCAGCGTTCGCGCTTCCCGCCCGAGGCCGGACTCCTGCTCTGCATCTTCCAGCCCACCCAGATTGATCGTGACGTTGGCGTAAGCGCCGCTGGCGGCAGCGTCGAGCAGGGCGGCCGCTACGATCACGTCGCTGGCGGCAGACGTGTTGCCGTGCCGTGCGACCGCAACCGCGGAGCGCGCCGCCGTGTGGATGGCGCGGAGCATCGCAAGCGGAGTGTCGATCGCGCCGCGCATCCCGCGCTGGATGGCTTGCCGCCGCGCCGCCTTTTCCGCATCACTGCTCTTCGGCAGCCGGTACGCGGCGACGACGACGTCGTAGGCGTCGGCATCCCGATCGACGAGGTCGGCGAGCTCGCGGGCAGCGGGAGACAGCGCCGCCTTTGCATCGGATAGCGCCGCACGATCCTCATCCGATCCGTGACGCGTTTTGGGGAGCGACGCCACCATCATGAGCAGCGAGGCGCCGACCGCGCCGGCCAGCGCCGATGCCGACCCGCCGCCCGGCGTCGGGGCCGATGACGCAAATGCCTCGAGAAGCTGCGAGACGGGCTTGTCGACGAGTTTGTCAGGCACTATTGGGTTTGCCGTGGGGCCCACTCCGCACGACTTTGCCCCGTTTGATCACCGCGCGGATCGCCGGAGCGCCGACGCGAATCAGGTTGATTGCCTCGCCGTCGACGAGGACGGCATCCATAAGCTTACCCGGCTCGAGGCTGCCGACCGACTCATGACGGTCAAGAGAGTAGGCCGCGTTCATCGTCGCCGCGACGAGCGCTTCCTCGAAGGTCAGTCCCATGGAAAAGCAGGCAAGCGCCATCGCAAAGGGCATCGAGGGCGAGAAACCGCCACCAGGATTGACGTCGGTGGCGAGCGCGACGGGCACACCCGCGTCGATGAATCCGCGCGCCGGGGCAAACCGGCCGAGCTTGAGGTAGAACGCCGCGCATGGAAGCAGCGTCGCGACCACCCCCGCGCCGGCCATAACGGTCATCGCCGCAGGTGGGGTGAAGATGAGATGGTCGGCGGAGCGCGCCTGGACCTCGGCCGCCACCGTCGAACCACCGCTCGCGGCGAGCTCGTCGGCGTGCACGCGGGCCTTCAGTCTCGCGCGCTGGCCGGCAGTCAGGATCGCACGCGACTCGTCAGGCGTGAACACGTCCGTTTCGCAGAACACATCGCACCACTCGGCGAGGTTTTCGGCCGCCACGGCCGGAATCATCTCCTCGATGATCAGCTTCACGTAATCGCCGCGGCGCGACCGGTGCTCCGGCGGGATCTCATGAGCGCCGAGAAACGTCGGCACGAGATCGATCGGGTGATCGCGGTCCAGCGCGCGCACCGTGCGGAGCATTTTCAGCTCGCTTGCCGTGTCGAGGCCGTAGCCGCTCTTCACTTCCGCCGTCGTCGTACCGCATCCGAGCATCTCGTCGAGGCGCGAGCACGTCTGCCGGGCAAGGTCCGCCTCGCTCGCCGCTCGCGTCGCAGCCACGGTTGCGAGAATCCCTCCGCCCGCGGCGGCGATTTCGGCATAGGTCGCGCCGCTCAACCGTCGGCGCAGCTCCGCACGCCGGTCTCCCGCGAAGACGACGTGGGTGTGTGCATCGACAAATCCGGGAACGAGCGTTCCCCCGGCACCATCAATTTCGACGACATCAGCCCCGTGACTTGAGCCGGGCTCGTCTTCAGACCGGCCCACGAACGTGATCCGTCCGTCCCGGGAGACGACGATGGCATTTTCAACCGTGTGAACGCGGCCCTGTTGCGCCCCGCGCAGCGGTGCCGGGCCGATGGGTGTGAGAACGCGGACGTTGCGAACGATGAGATCGTCGGCCCCGTCAGTGCCGGGGCCTTCGGCAGTCGGCATGGCGCGCCGCGGGGCTACTGGCTCCCGGCTTTCCAGTCGGTTGCGGGCTGAGACGCAGACGGGGGCGTGGCCTCGGCCTGCCGGGGGCGGTGGAGCAGAATCTTGTCGTCGCGATCCGCCTTGTCTTGATCGCGGATGAACTCGAGTGCGCTGTACAGCGCCTGGATCGATGCTTCGAGCGAGCCTTCGACGTTGCGGCGGCGCAGGCGCAGATCGTTGATCGACCGCTCGAACTCCTCGAGGCGGCCGAGCGCCTGCTGCAGGACCAGGTCGGCGCGCGATTCGGCCTCGCGCAGGATGACCTTCGCTTCGTGGTGGGCCGACTCCTTGATGTCGTCGGACAGCTTCTGCGCGGTCAGCAGCGTGTTGCGCAGAGTCGCCTCGCGTTCACGATGCTCCGCGAGGAGCGCTTCCA
This sequence comes from Vicinamibacterales bacterium, assembly GCA_036258175.1. Classification (GTDB taxonomy): domain Bacteria; phylum Acidobacteriota; class Vicinamibacteria; order Vicinamibacterales; family 2-12-FULL-66-21; genus DATAEE01. The sequence goes on along the minus strand of DATAEE010000271.1, from coordinate 21,745 downwards.
TTCGCGTCAGATCCGTGCGGAGTCGATCGATCTCGCGGAGCGCCTGCTCGTAGTCGTCAGCCGCCTCGGTCAGGAACTGGATGACCTCCGTGCGGTCGTAGCCGTTCATCCGCTTGTTGAAATGATGCTGCCGCATGTCGAGGGGAGTGATGCGCATCATCCGCTCGGGCGGTGTGGAGCCGTCGCCGGGGTTCTTCGGATCAAACATGTGGTGTTCTCCGTCCAAAGATCGCGGTGCCTACTCTCACCATCGTCGCACCTTCCTCGATGGCGACCTCGAAATCGTGGCTCATGCCCATCGACAGTTCCCGAACCGCGCCCGGGTCGATGCCTGACGCGAGCAGCTCGTCGCGGAACCCACGCAGGCGTGCGAAGTAAGGGCGCACCTGCTCGGGATCTTCCAGCCAGGGCGGCAGCAACATCAGGCCCGTCAACCGGACCGCGCGGCAGCCGAGCGCCGCGTCGACGATGCGGCGCGCCTCGTCGGGAGACGCACCGTATTTCGTGGCTTCGCCCGCGAGGTCGACCTGCACGAGGATCTCAGGGCGCGTTCCCTGCTCGGCCGCCGCGTCGTCCAGCCGCTTGAGCACGTCGACGCTGTCGACCGAGTGAATGGCGGCGAATCCGCCGGCCGCTTTGCGCACCTTATTCGACTGAAGGTGGCCGATGAGATGCCACCTTATTCTTAGTTCGGCCGAAGCTTCGATCTTCTGCAGGGCCTCCTGGACCCGGTTTTCGCCGAAGTCCACCTGACCGTGTGCGGCCGCGGCGCGCACGAACTCGAGGCTAAAGGTCTTCGAAACCGCGATCAGACGGATGCCGCGAGAGTCGCGCCCGGCGGCGTGCGCCGCCCGCTCGAGCCGGCCGCGGACCGCCGCAAGGTTACCGCTGATGTCGTCCAAAGACACGCTGCGCCCGACCTGAGGTCGGGCCTACTTCTTGATGTACGACTTCAACGCGTCGTAGTTCGTCTGCGCCTCTTTGGCGTTCGGCCCCGAGGGTGACATCTTTAGGTATGTCTCGAATTCGGCTGCCGCCTCGCCGAGCTGCCCGAGGTTGATGAGCACCTTTCCGAGCATGAAGTGCGATTCCGCGTGATTGGGGTTCGCCTTGATCGCCGCGGTGAACTGGTCTTTCGCCTCAGCGAATTTATTGGCGTTCCACTGGACGACGCCGCGGTTGTATGAGGCGTCCGCGCTCCCGGCGCCACCGCCTGCGGTCCCGGCCGGTGCGCTCGCGGCTTCGGCTTTCTCCTGCTGCGCCGCAGCCGCCTCGGCTTCCGCGAACTTGCGCTGGGCGTTGTAAACGTTGACGAGGCCGGCGTAACCAGGACCGAAGTTCGGATCGATCGAGGTGGCCATCTTGTAAGCTTCCTCGGCTTTGTCGTACTCCTTCGCGTTGAAATGGATCGCGCCGATGTTCCCGTAGCACGACGCGCACTTGGGCACGACGGCGATGATCTCGTTGAACTTCGCGATCGCCTCGGCAGGCTTGCCGGCCTGGTTCAGCGCGATCGCCTCGTCGAAGGTCTTCCGGATCTCTGCCTCTTTCTTCGCGGCTTCTTCCTTCGACATCGTGCCGCCCGGGCCGCCTCCGCCGCCCGGCGTCAGCACGAACGACACGTTCGTCGGGTCACCCAGGCGGACCCGGATGTTGTCGAACGACTGCGACAGCTTGTCCTTTTCGGCGGTGATCTTGTAGTTGCCTGGCGAGAGTCCGATCTGGAAGAACTCGCCTTTCTTGTTCGTCTTGGTTTCGTGTTTACGGGCGGCCGACTCGGTCGACTGAATCGTGACCTTCGCGTTCTCGACGGGCTGATTCTGTGCGTCGACGACTTTCCCCTTCACCGAACCCGTCTGGGCCGCGGCGGGATTGGCGAGAACGGCGACAGCGAACGCCACTGCGGCGGCGACGAGGACGCGGCCGATGTGCGCGCGGTTCATGAGCAGGCCTCCAAAGATGTGTAGCGCAGGCCTTCAGGCCTGCCGTCGTAGCGCAGGCTTAAGCTTGCATCTGCGCCAGTTTACACGATATTCGTGATCACGAACTCCAGCACGGGGCCGCGCCGGGACGCGCGCGAGTTGATCGCCCGGCGCGCCGGGACCGTGAACGCCCGCAGTCCGGCGTCGCGGGCCTTCCGGTTGTCCGCGTACAGACTCCGGATGGCCGGCGCCGTCGAGTTGCTGAGGAGCATGCGGCAGCCTTCTCGCGCCAGATCGACGACCAGTCCCTGCAGCCGCGCCTGATCGTCGACGGCAAACCCGCCTCGCGTATAAGCCGTGAACGATGCCGTTCGACTGAGGGGCGCATATGGCGGATCGAGATACACGAAGTCTCCGGTCCGGGCGGTCGCCAACGCCGCGTCGAACCGCGCGGTCTCAATCCGTACGCCTGGTCTTCCAAGTGCCGACGAGACCAGCCGGAGGTTGTCCGCATCGCAGATGACCGGACGCTCGTACCGTCCCGCGGGCACGTTGAAGTCGCCGGCCGAGTTCAGACGAAACAGGCCGTTGTAGCCGGTCCTATTGAGATAGATCAGCGTCGCCGCCAGTTCCGGCGGGTACTGCGATGCGTCCGTCAGCTCGCGCCGCATCCGATTGAAGCGGTTCCTCACCTCGTAATAGTGCATCCGGGCGCGACGCCGATAAGCATTGGCGAGCTGCTCGAGCTCGCCAATGACCTCCTCGACGGCATCACGGACCGCGACGTAGCAGCCGATCAGGTCCAGGCTGCTGTCGGACAGCCGAGCGCCGCGCGTAAGCCTCCCTGCGTTATGGAGATCGAGGAAAACAGCGGCGCTGCCGAGGAAGGGTTCGAAGTACGTCCGGAAGTCTGACGGGTAGTACTCGCGCAGCGCTGGAAGAAGCTGGCGCTTGCCGCCGGCCCACTTCAGGATCGGTTTTGCGACTCCACGTTCGGATGCAGCGATGTTCGGCGTCATTCCGATCCGCCGGCGAGAAAACGGCCCACGTCATCTATCGCGTGGGTAACGGGTGACGGCGGCAGCGCTTCGAGAAAGCGCCGGCCGTACGCCATCGTTTTCAAGCGCGGGTCGAGGATTGCCAGGACGCCGCGGTCGCGACGATGGCGGATCAGTCGCCCGAGTCCCTGCTTCAACGTCAGAATCGCCAGCGGCACTTGGTAGTCCTGGAATGGCTCGCCGCCCGCTTCGCGGATCGCCTCCACTCGCGCCGCAGTAATCGGATCGCCGGGCGACGCAAACGGCAGCTTGTCGATGATCACGCAGCTCAGCGCCTCGCCGATCACATCGACGCCCTGCCAGAAGCTCGACGTCGCCAGCAGCACGGCATGCGGCGTCGTCCGGAACGTGTTGAGGAGCGTCGAGCGCGGCGCAGTGCCCTGCACGAGCAACGGGTACTCGAGCGACCCCTCGAGTTGACGCTGGACGTCGCGCAGGTTCGCATAGCTCGTGAACAGCACGAAGGCACGCCCCTTGGTCCGGCGCAGGATATCCAGGACTTCGTAGCCCGCGGCAGTGGCGAACCCTGGAGAACGCGGGTCGGGCATGCGGCGCGGGAGATAGAGAATCGTCTGCGTTCTAAAATCGAACTCGGACGCCAGCTGCACTTCCTGGGCGTGGCGCAGGCCCAGCCGGCCGCGCACGTAGCCGAAGCCGCCGTCGACCGCAAGCGTCGCCGAGGTGAGCACCGTGGCGTGCATTCGGTCGACCAGCATCTCGCGGATGACTGTCGAGACGTCGATCGGCGCAGCCCGTAGAAAAACTCCACGTCCGCGGGTTTCGAGAAAAAAGACAAAGGCGGGATCGTCGGCTCTCAGCAGCCGCGTGAGCTCGGCGCGCAGCTCACCGGCGCGCCGGCCCACCGCGAGCAGATCCTCCGGCGCTTCCTTCGTCAGCGCGACGCCTCCTTCCAACGCTTCGAGCGCCTCGAGCAGGTCGCGCCCTTCTTCGGCTATTTTCTGCAGGAACGACGGCGTGAGGCGCGTCCGTTCCTCGCCCGTGTACCCGCTCGAGCCCGCCGTCCGCAGCATGAAGCGAGCCGTCTCGACCGCCGAAAAGAACAGCTGACTCCGGTCCTTCACGCGGTGGACGTCATCGCGGAGCTCGCGCGCCCGCGCGCGGTCCGGAAACGTTTGCGCACCGAGCGCACGGTCGGCGTCGCGCGCGAGCTCGTCGAGCCGATAGCTGCTGACCGAAATCCCGAAGTACTGCGTCGCGACTTCCTCGAGCTGATGCGCCTCGTCCACGATCGCCACATGGCAATCCGGGATGACCTCGCCGAACGTGCTCTGACGGACCGCCGCATCCGCGCAGAGCAGGTGATGATTGACGATCACGACGTCCGCCTCGGCCGCCTGCTGGCGAAGCCTGGTGACGTAGCAGTCCTGGTAACGCGGACACCCGCTGCCCAGACACCGTTCGCTCGCCGCCGACAGCTCGTTCCAGAACGAGAGATCGTCGGGCAGATCTTCGAGCTCGGCGCGGTCGCCCGTTTCGGTCCGCCGGGCCCAGTCGTCGATCATCGGAAGGAAGTCGCGGTCGTCGAGCAGCTTGAACGTAGGGTTCGCGCGAAATTCGTCGAGCTTGTGAAGGCAGAGATAGTTCCCGCGCCCCTTCATGCACACCGCCTTGAAGGGAACGCCAAGCGCGTCGCGCAGGACGGGCAGATCCTTGAAAAAGATCTGCTCCTGCAGGTTCTTGGTCCCGGTGGAGACGATGACACGCTTGCGGCTGAGGATGGCGGGGATGAGATAGGCGAGGGTCTTGCCGGTGCCCGTCCCCGCTTCGGCGACGAGCACGCCGCCGTCCGCGATCACATCCGCGACCGCCGCCGCCATCTGGCGTTGCGACCGGCGCGGCTCGAAGGCGTCGAGCACCGTGGCGAGCCGACCGCTGGGCGCGAACACCGCGTCGAGCGTCGGCACCGCGGCCGCCCGCGGCGCGCCGCCTGTCACTCCGGGTACAGCGGGAACGTGCGGCACAGCGCTTCGACTTCCGCGCGCACGGTGCCGATCGCGCGCTCATCATCCGGAGCGGCGAGCACGCGTGCGATGAAATCTGCGATTTGGTCCATCTCCGGCTCGCGCATGCCGCGCGTGGTCACCGCCGGCGTACCGACGCGAATGCCGCTGGCCACCATTGGCGGATTCTGATCGAATGGAATCGCGTTCTTGTTGACCGTGATGCCGGCTCGCCCGAGCGCCGCTTCGGCGGCCTTGCCGGTAATACCCTTCGAGAACACATCGACCAGCATCAGGTGATTGTCGGTGCCGCCGCTGACGAGGCGGAAGCCCGCCGCGGCCAGCGCGGCAGCCAGTCGTTTGGCGTTCGCAACGATCTGGCGCTGATAGTCGACGAACGCCGGCTCCATTGCTTCCTTCAGACACACCGCCTTGGCGGCGATCACGTGCATGAGCGGTCCACCCTGCACGCCAGGGAAGAGCGCCTTGTCCAGCTCCTTCGCGAAGGCCGCACGGCTGAGCACGAGCCCTCCCCGGGGTCCGCGCAGCGTCTTGTGCGTGGTCGTCGTGACGAAGTCGGAATAGGGCACCGGGCTCGGATGCACGCCGGCTGCGACGAGGCCGGCGATGTGCGCCATGTCGGTGACGACCGGAGTGCCGACCTCTTCGCCGATCGCGCGAATCGCGGCGAAGTCGATGATCCGCGGGTACGCGCTGGCACCGACCATGATCATCTTCGGCCGGTGCTCGCGGGCGAGCCGGCCAAGTTCTTCGTAGTCAATCCGCTCGTCTTCTTTCCGGACGCCGTAGGGAACGATCGTATAAAGCTTGCCTGAGAAATTCAGCGGATGGCCGTGCGTGAGGTGGCCGCCGTGCGCGAGGTTCATTCCGAGCACGGTTTCGCCGGGCTTCAGCAGCGTCAGGTAGACGGTCATGTTCGCCTGCGCGCCCGAGTGCGGCTGCACATTCGCGTGCTCTGCGCCGAACAGCTCTTTCGCGCGCGAAATCGCCAGCGACTCGGCGACGTCGACGAACTCGCACCCACCGTAGTATCGCCGTCCCGGATAGCCCTCCGCGTACTTGTTCGTGAGGACGGACCCCGCCGCCTCGAGGACCGCCCGGCTGACGAAGTTCTCTGATGCGATCAGCTCGAGGCCGGTGTTCTGCCGATGCACTTCGTTCCGGATCGCCTGCGCAATCTCGGGATCGGTATCCTTCAGCGCGTGGGTCCGGGTGGACAGGGACGTGTCGATGGCCATATCGCCTACTTCTGCGTTCGTGCTTCGGACTTCGTGGTTATGCTCGCCTCGATCTCCGCGATCTGATCGATGCGCCGCTGGTGCCGGCCTCCCTCGAACGGCGTGTCGAGCCAGACCGACAGGATCTCGTCAGCCAGTGCCGGAGCGACGATCCGCCCGCCCATCGACAGGACGTTGGCATCGTTGTGCTGACGGGAAAGGCGAGCGGTAAAGAGATCGTTGCAAAGCGCGGCGCGGATGCCCGGGATCTTGTTCGCGGCGATCTGTTCACCCTGTCCGCTGCCGCCGAGGATGATGCCGCGATCGACCTGGCGTTCTGACACCATCCAGCCGACCGCTGCGCAGATGAGAGGATAGTCGACCGGCGTCTCGGAGTGCGTGCCCAGATCTTCGACGTGATGACCGAGGCGGCCCAGGGTTTTTTTCAGGTGTTCCTTCAGCGCGAAGCCCGCATGATCCGCCCCGATGGCGATGCGCATCAGGTGAATTGTATCCTTAACTGCCCGTGGAACCGACAGTCGTCATCTCTCGTCGTGGCGAGGAACGCATCCACTCGGGCCATCCGTGGGTGTACCGAAGCGACGTCGTCGATGTCCGCGCGAGCGGAGGGGACACCGTCCGGCTGCTCGGACCGAGAGGGCGCCGTATCGGTTCAGCGTTGTACAGCGATCGTTCAGAGATCGCGATCCGTGTCCTGACCCGCGGGGACCAGGTGGCGGACGCCAGCCTCTGGCGCGCGCGGATTGAGGCGGCCGTTGCGTATCGCACGTCGCTCGGCATCAACGCGACCGCCTACCGCCTCGTCCACGGCGAGGCGGACCTCCTGCCCTCGCTCGTTGTCGATCGCTACGGCGACTATCTCGTAGTTCAGACGCTCTCGCAGGGCAGCGATCGGCTGCTGCCCGAACTCGTATCGATGCTGATCGAGATCCTGCGGCCCGTCGGTGTCCTCGCGCGGAATGATCCGCGCGTGCGCCAGCTCGAAGGCCTCGAGCAGAAAATCGAGGTCCTGCACGGCGACGTGCCCGAGCGCCTGATCGTCCGCGAAGGGGCGATCGAGTACGAGATCGACCCCTGGCACGGGCAGAAAACCGGACTCTTCCTGGATCAGCGCGAAAACCGCATCGCGGCGGCGGCGCATGCGCGCGGCCGGGCGCTCGACTGCTTCAGTTATCACGGCGGTTTCGCGCTTGCGCTCGCGCGGCGGTGCGAGAACGTCCTGGCGCTGGACATCTCGGAAGACGCGGTCGCGCGGATTGAGGCGAACGCGGCTCGTAACGGTCTGACGAACGTGAGCGCGAAGGCGGTCAACGTCTTCGACGAGCTGCACGAGATGGATCGGGCGGACGAGCGGTTCGACACGATCGTTCTCGATCCGCCGGCGTTCGCGAAGAACAAGGGCGCCGTCACGCGCGCCCGCGCCGGATACAAGGAGATCAATCTTCGGGCGTTGAAGCTGCTGAAACCAGGTGGCTATCTCATCACGTGCAGCTGTTCGTACAACCTGGACGAAGCGTCATTCGGCGAGATCATCTGGGAAGCCGCGATCGATGCCCGCGCGTCTGTCGTTGTCGTCGAAAAACGCATGCAGGGGCGGGACCATCCGGTGCTCATTGGCGTCCCGGAGACGTACTACCTGAAGTGCTTCCTGCTCCGAAAGGTGTCGTGAACCTGCGCTGCGCCACGGTTTTTGCCGTTGCCGTCGCCGGGGCGATGAACACTGATCCGCCCGTGGGGCCCAACGACGTATGGACCGAGCCTTCATCCGGAATCGAGCTGGTTGCGCTTCCGCCGGGGGAGTTCGACATGGGGTCACCGGACGATGAGCCCGGGCGCGAGCCGCAGGAACGGCTCCACCGCGTCAAACTGAGGCGCGGTTTCTCCATCGCGCGATACGAAACGACTCACGCGCAGTGGTCGCGCGTCATGGGAACCAACCCGAGTCATTTTCGCGGTTGTGGAACGGCGTGTCCCGTCGAGCGTGTCAACCTGCACGACGTGGAGCGGTTCATAGACTACTTGAACGCCCGCGCGGCGAATCCAGGATTTCGACTGCCGACCGAGGCCGAGTGGGAGTACGCGTGCCGCGCCGGTGGCCGTGCCGCGTTCGGCCACCGGGCGACCATCAGCAGCGAAGACGCCAACTACAACAGCGAATTCCCGCTGGCCGGTACGCCGAAGGCTCCGGCGCGAGGCCGGCCGATGCCGGTCGGAAGCTTTCCTGCGAACGCATGGGGATTGTTCGACATGCACGGCAACGTCTGGGAGTGGACGTCCGACCGGCATTGCCCATATTCGGACGGACCCGTGTCTGATCCATCGGGCGCCTGCGACAGCGAACGCCGCGTTATACGAGGCGGCAGCTTTCACTTCGACGCGGCGAGCGCCCGCTGCGGCCTCCGCTATACGCATCGCCCACAGGATTCGGGCTTCAGCCTCGGCTTCCGCCTCGCCCACACGCGTGCGCCGAAATGACTACCCCTGAAGCAGCAGCAAGGAATGCCCTGCGCGACTTGAAGCGGGCCGGTTCGCCCGTTCGGGCGGAGGGCGCCGCCCGGTATTTTCAGGCGTATGAGCAATTGGCATTTTTTGGCGTCGACAGCCCGACCGTCCGGCGGATGGCCTCTGAGATTCGAACCGGCGCTGGAAGCGACTGGACACTCGCGCACGCGCGACGTTTCGCAAGGATCCTCGTCGCGCGCCCGGAACTCGAAGCCAAGGCGCTCGGGATTGTTCTGCTTGGCCGATTCAGGCGGGACTTCGATCCGGCGCTGCTCACCGACGCGCGGCGGTGGCTCGAGCGATCCTGTCTTGATTGGGCGAGCACCGACGGTCTTTGCGGCGACGTCGTCTCACCGCTCCTCATGGCGCACCCGCAGCTTCGCATCGTCCTGCGCAAATGGCGCCGGTCGCCACACCTTTACGTCCGCCGCGCATCCGCCGTAGGTCTCATCGGCCTGGCGCGGCGGGGTCAGTATCTCGACGAGGCGTATACCGCCGCGCGTGCGCTGGCCAGCGAAGATCACCACCTCATGCAGAAAGCGGTCGGCTGGCTGCTTCGAGAGGCGGGAAAAACCGATCCGGCGCGGCTCGAACGGTTTCTGCGCCTGCACGGGCACCAGTTGGGGAGAACCTCCGTACGGTATGCGATTGAACGCTTTCCCGTGCGGAAGCGGCGTGAGCTGCTTAGAGCAACGAAGCCCAGCCGTTCGGCGGCACGGCAATTGCGGTAACTATCGGTGTGCGCCGCAGCCTTATCGCGGTCCCCTGCATCCTTCTAGTACTCTCCTGCAACCGGCCCGCGTCCGTAACACCCGCGCCGTCGCAAGAACAGGCGCCCGCCACAAAGCCGACTGCCAAAGCTGAGCGGCAGCAGCCCGAGGCCGTCGGCTTCGAGATGCATAACGTGAAGTTGCGCGCGACACCCAGTGTCGTGCTACTCGTCACCTCGCTGCGGGGACGGCTGGTGAGCCGCCGCTCCGGACCTCCCGTCTTCGACGATCAGCAATCTTTCTATATCGACGTCGAGGGGGCGGAGATCACGATGGATGCCGGAAGCATGACGGCGCTCGTCAACGACGTCTTCGCGTACGACGGTTCGCCGCTGAGCGACCTCGAAGTCCGTCTGCATGACGGCCGCGTGGAGCAGAAAGGCAAGCTCCGCAAAGGGCTCCCGATCCCGTTCACCGTGCTGGCAGACGTAGACGCGAGTGAGGGTCTCGTCCGGCTGCATCCGATCAAAACGCGAACCGTCGGAGTTCCGACGACGAAGCTCATGGACGCGTTCGGCGTCGAGCTCGACGATCTCATCCGCGTCCGAGCGGGCCGGGGCATCGCGATTCGCGACAACGATCTCTTTCTCGAGCCGTCGCGAATGTTGACGAACCCGGAAGTGCGCGGCCGCGTAGCTTCGGCCTCCGTCCGCGGCGACCGCCTGCAGCTGATTCTGGGCAATCCGAAAGTCGCAGCAGCGCTGCCGTCGGAGCCTCGGCAGAACTATCTCTGGTTTCACGGCGGGCGCATCAGCTTCGGCCGGCTGACCATGACCAACAGCGACCTCCGCCTCATCGATGCGGATCGAACCGATCCGTTCGAATTCTTCGCAGAGCAATACAACCAGCAACTGGTCGCCGGCTACTCACGAAGTCAGCCGGATGGTTCGCTGCGAACCTACATGCCGGACTACGGAGATCTGGCGCGCGGGCCGCTCCGACTGCCACCCATCGGTGGCGCACGGCGCAGCGGTGGGCTATAGTCGGTTCGATGTCGTTGTCAGGGCGCTTCGAAGAGGCCTATCCCAACTCCCGCAAGGTATACGTTGACGGCCCGCAGGGCGTACGAGTGCCGATGCGCGAGATCGCGCTTGGTGGCGGCGAACCGCCGCTGCGCGTGTACGACACGAGCGGACCGCATGCAGTCGACGTTCGCGCCGGCCTTCCGAAGCTACGTCAGCCCTGGATCGACGCACGGCGCGGCGGGTCCGGTGTCACACAACTCCACTATGCAAGGCGCGGCGTCGTGACGCCCGAGATGGAGTTCGTCGCGTTGCGCGAAGGGCTGGATCCCGCGTTCGTCCGTGCCGAGGTCGCGCGCGGCCGCGCCATCATCCCCGCCAATGTCAATCACCCTGAGCTCGAGCCGATGATCATCGGCCGCAACTTCCTGGTGAAAATCAACGCCAACATCGGGAACTCCGCCGTTTCGTCGTCGATCGACGAGGAAGTCGAGAAGCTGCGGTGGGCGACGCTCTGGGGCGCCGACACCGTCATGGATCTCTCCACTGGACGGGACATCCATGAAACCCGCGAATGGATTTTGCGGAATTCGCCGGTACCTATCGGAACCGTTCCGATCTACCAGGCACTCGAAAAGGTCGGCGGGCGGCCCGAAGATCTGACCTGGGAGATCTACCGCGACACGCTCATCGAGCAGGCGGAGCAGGGCGTGGACTACTTCACGGTTCACGCGGGCGTTTTGCTCCGCTATGTCCCGCTGACAGCTAATCGCGTGACCGGTATCGTTTCGCGCGGAGGCTCCATCCTCGCCAAGTGGTGTCTCGCACACCATCAGGAGAACTTCACCTACACGCACTTCCGAGAGATCTGCGAGATCATGCGCGCCTACGACGTGTCTTTCTCGCTCGGCGACGGCCTCCGTCCCGGCTCGATCGCGGATGCGAACGACGCGGCGCAGTTCGGCGAACTGCAGACGCAGGGCGAGCTGACGCGGATCGCGTGGGAGTTCGACGTCCAGGTGATGAACGAAGGCCCGGGCCACATCCCGATGCATTTGATCCGCGAGAACATGGACAAGCAGCTCGCCTGGTGTGACGAAGCGCCGTTCTATACGCTCGGCCCGCTCACGACCGACGTCGCGCCCGGCTACGATCACATCACCTCGGCGATCGGCGCGGCGATGATCGGGTGGTACGGAACGGCGATGCTCTGCTACGTCACGCCGAAAGAGCATCTCGGCCTGCCGGATCGCGACGACGTCAAAGCGGGTGTGATCGCGTACCGGATCGCGGCGCACGCGGCCGACTTGGCGAAAGGACATCCACGCGCAAGAGAGCGGGATGACGCGTTGTCGAAGGCGCGGTTCGAGTTCCGGTGGGCGGACCAGTTCAATCTGTCGCTCGATCCGGTGACCGCGCGGGCGTTCCACGACGAAACCCTGCCCGCCGACGGCGCCAAGCTGGCCCATTTCTGTTCGATGTGCGGGCCGAAATTCTGCAGCATGGAACTGACGCAGCAGGTCCGTCAGGAAGCGGCGCGCGGAATGGAGGAGAAGTCCGTCGAGTTCCGGAAGAAGGGCAGCGAGCTCTACGTCACCGCGGCGCCGGAACGATCTGAATGATCGTGACGAACCGGGCCGGGTTGGCATTCGGCTTGGTATTGAGCCAACCCTTCGACCCTCCCCAGGCATAATCTTTCACCGTGATGCCCGGCGGATACGCCATGGTTTCTTCTTTGTACCGTCCGACTTCCCACAGGTGCACCGGCGGCTCGTCGTAAACGCGCTCGCCACCGTCCTTCAAGTAGGTCTTGTAGTAAGCAACGATTTCGGCAAAGGTCGCGTTGGTTCCGAAGAGGTAGTAGCGCTGACCGCGGCCGGCGTCGTACGAGGCCAGGAACTGCGCGCCCGGGTAAACAGGCAAGCCGAGCGTCTCCTGGGTCGGCGCCGTTTCGCTTGGAGCGGTAACCGGCTTCTGCGGCGCTACTGGCGCGGGACGCGTCGGCGGTTGCGGTGCGGGCGCTGGCGGCGGCGTCTCGCCCGGCTTCGGAAACGGGCGCGGTACCGGTTGCTGGGTCATCATCGCCAGCGCCAGCATTGCTACGAGAATCACGAACTCATTATAAGAGCACATGCCACACAGCGACCTCTCCGCATTGGCCACGTGGTGCGAGAGCCAGTCGGATTGGATCGTCGAGACTGCCGAAGCGCTCGGCCGCCTCGAGTCTCCGAGTACCGACAAGGCCGCGGTCGACCGCTGCGGAGAAGAGTTGGCCGCGCGGCTCGGGGCGATCGGCGGCCGCGTCGAGCGCTTGCGACGCGAGAATGCGGGCGATCACCTCCGCGCCGAGTTCGGGCGCGGCGATCGTCAGGTGCTGCTGCTCGGCCACTTCGACACAGTCTGGCCGGTGGGTCAGATCGCCCGGATGCCGATCCGCCGCGAGGCGGGACGCCTGCACGGACCCGGCATCTTCGACATGAAAGCGGGCATCGCGCTGGGAATGGCCGCCGCTCGAGCGTTGATTCAACGCGGTACCGATCCTGGCCGGCGCGTCGTGATGCTCTGGACCACCGACGAAGAGATCGGGAGCCGAACCTCCCGAGGCGCCATCGAAGAGGAGGCACGCCGGAGCGAGGCCGTGTTCGTCCTCGAGCCGGCCCTTCCCGGCGGAGCGGTCAAGACCAGCCGAAAAGGGTGCGGTGAATTCGAGATAGTCGTTTCAGGCGTCGCAGCACACGCCGGGATCGATCCCGGCAAAGGGGCGAGCGCGATTCACGAGTTGGCCCGGCAGATCACGGCGGTCGAACGCCTGCAGGATCCAGGTGTCGGCATCTCCGTCAACGTTGGCGTGGTTTCAGGCGGCACACGGCCGAACGTCGTCGCCGAGGAAGCGCGCGCGAACGTGGATGTCCGCGCGCCTCGACTTGCGGACGCCAGACGAATCGAGGCCGCGTTCGCGGCGCTGGCGCCCGTCGATTCACGCACGCGCCTCACCGTGCGAGGTGGATTCGATCGTCCGCCGCTCGAGCGCGGTCCCGGCGTCGCGCGATTGTACGAACTCGCCCGCGACATCGCCGCGCGGCTTGGCAGAACACTGGACGAGGGCGGCACGGGCGGCGGTTCGGACGGGAACTTCACCGCCGCACTCGGCGTCCCAACTCTGGATGGACTTGGAGCGGTGGGGGACGGCGCACACGCGATCCATGAGCATGTCGTGATCAACGAGCTGCCCTGGCGCGCGGCGCTTCTGGCGGCTCTGCTACAATTGGCATAAGAGACAACCACCTATGCCGAACGGACTCAAGACCGCCCTGTTGCTGGGTCTTCTAAGCGGCCTGCTGATGTTCATTGGCGAGCTCATCGGCGGCGCCAACGGACTCGTTTTCTTTTTCTTCATCGCGGTCGTGATGAATTTCGTGTCGTACTGGTTCTCGGACAAGATCGTCCTGAGAATGTACGGCGCGCGAGAGGTCGGTCCCGAGCATCCGCTTCATCGGATGGTGGCCCGTCTCGCGCAGCGCGCAGGCCTGCCGATGCCGCGCGTGTACGTCATCCCCGATCCGTCGCCGAATGCGTTCGCAACTGGACGAAACCCGAGTCACGCGTCGGTTGCCGCGACCGAAGGGATCCTGCAGTCGCTGTCCGAATCCGAACTCGAAGGCGTGATGGCGCACGAGCTCGCGCACGTCAAGCATCGCGACATCCTGCTCAGCTCGGTCGCCGCCACGATTGCCGCGGCGATCATGATGGCATCACGCTCGCTCATGTTCTTCGGCGGCCGGAGCGATGACGACGAGGGTTCGAACCCGCTCGCCATGCTCGCGATGATCATTCTGGCGCCGCTGGCCGCGATGCTCATCCAGGCCGCGATTTCGCGCTCGCGCGAGTTCAGCGCCGATGCGGGCGGCGCCGAGATCGTGGGTCAGCCCCACGGCCTGGCCAACGCCCTTCGGAAGATCGACGCAATCGCGCACCGCGTCCCGCTCGACGCGAATCCCGCCACATCCCACATGTTCATCGTGATGCCGCTGTCGGGCCGCGGTCTGTTGAAGATGTTCAGCACGCATCCGCCGACCGAAGAGCGGATCGCCGCGCTGATGGGTGGACAGGCACGCTGACACCTGCGCGCCACACAGGTTTGATCATTCGCGTTTGTTCCTTCGCGCCCTCCCACGAATACGGCTCAGCCGGAGAGGGACCCAACCGTCCCCATGTCGTGGATACCTCCGACCAGACAATCAGTTAGCTGACCGCCGCAATCGCGCAAACTCGACCCGACAGACGATTTCGGCTGGCGCAACATTTGCTCAGGACCGGTGCGGGGAGCGGAGGGCATCGTGGAAGACCTCGACATCCCGCGGAATCGTCTGGGTGACAGCGCCGAGCGCGTCGTCGATCGTTCCATGGATGAAGCGCGCCGCCACGGCCACGGCATCCTGACCAACGAGCACATTTGTTTGGCGTTCGCGCAGGTCGAGTGGGACCTGTTCGGCCAAGTGATGCGCGACAACAGTCTCAATCCGCACGAGTTCCTGCGGGCACTCGAGGACCATTTGCGGTTGCTTCCGGCACAGACGGTTTCGGACCTCCGGCTGTCTCCTGCCACGAAGCTGCTCTTCCGTCTGGCACAGCTGCACGCCGGGCGGTCGGGGCGGAACGTCATCGAATCGAGCGACCTCTTCTCGGCGATCTTCGAGGAAACGCAGGGCGTGCCGGTGTCCATCATCCGGCGCCAGGGGGTCGAGCCCGAGATGGTCGTCTCTCGTCTTGCGACGAGGATGCGCGATCACGAACAGCAGGAGGAGCGGCTGAAGAAACGATTCGAGCTGCCTCCGTTCCTGAAACATTTCGCCACGAACCTCAACCAGCTTGCGCGTCAGGATCGCATCCCGCCGGTCTTCGGCCGCGATGCCGAGATGCAGCAAGTGCTGGAAGTGCTCTGCCATCGCGAGCGCGCGAACTCGGTGCTGCTCATTGGCGAGCCCGGGGTCGGAAAGACCGCGATCGTCGAAGGGCTCGCGCGCCGGCTGGAGTTCGAGCCGGACACGATTCCGCTGCGCCTTCGCGACTGCCAGATCGTGAACCTGCAGATGAACTCGATGGTCGCAGGAACGATGCTGCGGGGCATGTTCGAGGATCGGATCCAGAACGTCATCCGTGAGATCAAAGAGCGGCCCAATCTGATCCTCTTCATCGACGAAGTGCACACCATGATCGGTGCGGGCTCGGCGCTCGGAGCGCCGTCGGATGCCGCGAACGTGTTCAAGTCGGTTCTCGCGCGCGGCGAAGTGCGGATCATCGGCGCGACGACACTCGGGGAGTACAAAGAGTTCATCCAAGAGGATGAGGCGCTGGCACGGCGTTTCAGGACCGTTCAGGTCGACGAGCCGACGCTGGAAGAGACGCGGCGAATCCTCTACAGCCTGCGTCCGAGGCTCGAGCGCAACTACTCGGTCCGCATCGCCGACGACGCAATCGACATGGCCCTCGAGATGGCGCCGCGTTACATGCGCCACCTGCAGCTGCCAGACAAGGTCATCGGCTGGCTGGACACGGCCTCGGTCCGCGCCGAAATCGCCCGACGGTGGGAAGTCGATGCTGACGGGATCGTCGAGGTGATCTCCACCGCCGCGCGGATTCCGCGGGACATGGTCTTCCGTGACGTGACCGAGCGTTTCAGGGACGTGGAGACGCGGCTCGCGCAACGAGTCGTGGGTCAGCAGGACGCGATCCGCGCCGTGGCGCATCGCCTCGTGCTCAACAAGGGGCCGCTCAAAGACGGGTTCGACCGTCCGGACGGCGTTCTGCTGTTCCTCGGACCGACGGGCGTGGGCAAGACCGAGCTCGCGAAGGCCGTCGCAGAGTTCCTCTTCGGCGACGAGAAGAAGATGATCCGCGTCGACATGTCCGAATATCAGGACGGCGCGATCTCGGTTGACAAGATGATCGGCATGCCGCGCGGCATCGTCGGGTCGGAGCGCGGCGGCGTGCTGACCAATCAGCTGAAGGACAATCCGTACTCCGTCGTGCTTCTCGACGAGATCGAGAAGGCCAGCCCGAACATGCTCAATCTGTTCCTGCAGGCGTTCGACGAAGGATGGATCACCGATGGACGGGGCAAGCGCACTTATCTGAGCGACGCGATCGTCATCATGACGTCGAACATCGGCTCCGAGCACTTCCGCCGGCTCACGAGCCCGCTGGGGTTCCTCTCGAAGCAGGTCAGCATAGAGCAGGTCAAGACCGAGGTGTTTCGTGAGCTCGAGCGCCGTTTCCCGCCTGAGTTCCGGAACCGGATCGACGAAGTCATCCTGTTCGCGCCGCTGGCCCGAGACGAGGTCCGCTGGATTGCCGAGCACGAATTGACGACGCTCGCCGCGACTCTCGAGCGGTCAGGCCGAAGGCTGGAGGTCTCATCCGAGGCGCTCGAACGGCTCGTGGATGAAGGCTACAGCTTGGCGTACGGCGCCCGATTCCTCAAACGCCTAATCGAGGAGCGGGTCAAACTGCCGATCAGTCAACAGTGGCACGAAGGGCCGGTCTACAACGTCGTGCTTGACGAGAGCCTTGTCGTGGTTACGTCGCGCAACGATTTAGTGAACGCAGTCGCAACGACGGGAGTGGCGGCGTACTAATCACAAGCGCCGGTCTGAGAACCGGCCCTTCCCGAGTTACCACTTCAGCGCTCCCTGTTCGGGCGCGCTGATGCCATTCTCTGTAGACTTTTCGTCGTCGTCATCATCTTCACCGCGTCGGGACAGTCCGTACTTCGCCTGCAGCGATCCGACGACGTTGCGTACCTCATCGACGTAGCGTTTCGGCGCGTACTTCCGTCCGGCATACAAGCGGTCGTACCCTGCGATGAGATCGGGATACTCCGCCGCCAGGAACTTCAGGAAATGCTCGCGGGTGCCGCCTTCGAGGTGGAGGATATTGGCGCCAACGAAAGCCGGGCCATGATCAGCGACGGCTTTGATTGTGCGCTCGAGCTTCGCCGGCTGTGACGAGATTCCCGGAACGATTGGCGCCATCAGCACCCCTGCGCGGATGCCGGCGTCGCACAGTTCGCGAACGGCGCGTAGGCGCTGCAGCGGATGCGCGGTGCCCGGCTCCATCTTCTCCCAGGCTTCTTCGTCAACCGTCGGCACGCTCATGCACACCGTGCAACTGGCGTTCTTCGTGACCGCGCCGAGGAGGTCGGCGTCGCGCACGACCATCGGGCCCTTGGTGACGAGCGCAACCGGATTGCGCGCGCGTGCGAGCGCTTCAAGCGAGCGCCGGGTGATCTTGTACTGGCCTTCGATGGGCTGGTAGGGATCGGTTGCGGTACCCAGCGCCGCGAGCTCTCCCTTCCAGGACGGTTTGTCCAGCTCCCGCGCGAGAACCTCCGCGAAGTTGATCTTCACGAAGATGACCGTCGAGAACTCGTCGTCCGACCCCAGCTCGAACTGCGTTTGATAGCGCCGGGCGAAGCAGTAGTGACATGCGTGCGTGCAGCCACGGTAGGGATTCAAGGTCCACTTGAACCCCATTCCCTTGACGGGGTTCAGCGCCGAGCGGCAGGTGACTTCCTGATATCTCGCCGCATCGGCGCGCCGGATCGCCGATGGCAGCGCGTCGGCTCCGCCATCGCGCACAAGGAGCGCGATCGTCTTCGTCGTCGGTCTACGCGGGCCCAGGTCGAAGAGGGAGGCGGAGTCGGACACGTGGGATATTCGCCTTTTGTTCGCCCACGCCCATCTTCCACGAAGCCCGACGAATAATCAAGTAAGGATGCGCGTCCTCATTACTTGTTGGGGGTCCTTCGGCGACCTCTTCCCTTACCTGGGCCTGGCGCTGGAACTGGCGAAGCGAGGGCACACGCCGGCGCTGGCCACGTCACCCTATTACCGCTCCCTCGTCGAAGCAGAGGGCGTCGAGTTTCATCCGGTACGGCCTGACATCGATCCCACCGATTTCGCACTGATCCGGAGGCTGATGGATCCGCGGCGCGGCACGGAGGTGATCGTGCGCGAGATGCTTGCGCCCGCGGTGCGCGATGCCTTCGACGATCTGCAGCGAGCGGCGCGCGGTGCGGATCTTCTCGTCACGCATCCGGTGACCTTCGCCGGCCCAATCGTGGCCGACGCACTCCGGCTCCCGTGGGTCTCATCCGTGCTCGCGCCGATGTCGTTCTTTTCGATGACGGACCTGCCAACGTTCCCGATGATGCCAATCGCGCTGCACCGGCAGCTGCATCGGCTGGGTCCGCTCGCCGCTCGACCGCTGATCAGCCTGGCGAGGCGGACGACCAGGCCCTGGATGGAGCCAGTCGTGGCGCTGAGGCGAGAGCTCGGTCTTCCGGCGGCAGGCGATCCGCTGTACGAAGGACAGTTTTCGCCTCGGCTGACGCTTGCGTTGTTCTCGCGTCTTCTGGGTGAGCCGCAGCCTGACTGGCCGCCGCACACGCAGGTCACCGGCTTTGTTTTCTACAACGGCGCGCTGGCGATGTCGGACGAGCTCCTGACGTTCCTCGATCGCGGCGAGCCGCCCATCGTGTTCACGCTCGGCAGCTCCGCTGTGGGAGCGGCGGGGGACTTCTATCGTGAGAGTACGGCAGCAGCGGCGTTGCTTGGCGCTCGCGCAGTGCTTCTGGTCGGGCGCGATCCAGCGAGCCACCCGCGAGGGCCGCTGCCGCCCGGCGTGATCGCCGTCGAATCCGCGCCGCATCAGAATCTCTTCCCGCGGGCCGCGGTCATCGTCCATCAAGGCGGGGTTGGGACGACGGCGCAGGCGATGCGAGCCGGCCGGCCGATGCTCGTCGTGCCGCACGCGCACGACCAACCGGATAACGCATTTCGCGTGATGAAGCTCGGCGCCGCCCGCGTCCTCCGGCCGGGTCGCTACACCGCCGCGCGCGCCGCGGCGCACATCCGCGCGCTCCTGAGCGAGCCGGAGTACGAGCGCCGGGCTTCGCAGGCCGGCGTACTCGTTCGCGCTGAGGAGGGAGTGGAACGAGCGGCCGCGGCGATAGAAGCTTGTAGAAATTTCGCGGTCCAGCCTAGACTTTCGGTCCGGGAGGCGTGATGAAGTTCATTTGCGCGGTGGCTGCGGCTGGTGTCGTGTCGGCGGGGATGTGGGCGGCGGAGACGCCGCGCATCCTGTATCTCACGCACAGCGCCGGTTTCAAGCACGACGTGCTGCCCACCAGCGAACAGATAATGCGGGAGCTCGGACAAAACTCTGGCGCGTTCGAGGCGACCGTGACCCAGGATTGCTCGCTCATCTCCGAGGCTTCCCTCAAGCAGTACGCAGCCGTCGTCTTTTTCACCACGGGCGAGCTGCCGCTCGACGACGCGCAGAAGAAGGCGTTCATCGAGTTTGTCCGGTCCGGCCGCGGCTTCGTCGGCATCCACAGCGCGACCGATACGTTCTACAAGTGGCCCGAGTATCTCGAACTGATTGGCGGCTACTTCGACGGGCATCCGTGGCATCAGGAGGTGACGGTCCGCGTCGAGGACAAAACACACCCCGCGACGGCGCATCTGCCGGCGAGCTTCGCGATCAACGATGAGATCTATCAATTCCGCGACTGGTCGCGCGATCGCGTTCACGTTCTGCTCAGTCTCGACCCCGCGTCAATCGATCTCACGAAGAAGGGCGTGAAGCGCACGGACAAGGACTTCGCCGTGTCCTGGACGAAGGAGTTCGGCAAAGGGCGGATGTTCTACACCGCGCTCGGGCATGAGGCGGCGGTCTGGAAAGATCCGCGCTTCCAGCAGCACCTCGTCGGCGGGATTCGGTGGGCTACAGGGTCCCCTTCTTCATCTCGCCCATGAGGTAATCGGTCGATCGCAGCGCGAGCGCCATGATCGTGAGCGTCGGATTCTGACATCCGCTCGACGTGAAGCACGCGCCGTCCATGACAAAGAGATTCGGCACGTCGTGCGACTGCTGAAACTGATTCAATACTGACTTAGTGGGATCGGCGCCCATGCGCGCCGTGCCCACTTCGTGGATTCCGAATCCGGGCACACGGTTCGGCACCGTCCACGGTTGGATGTTCTTCGCGCCGGCCGCCGCCATCATCTGGGCCGCGGATTCAGCCATGTCCGGGATCATGGCCTTCTCGTTCTCGCTCCACGTCATCTGAATTCTGAGCGTCGGGATGCCAAAGATATCGACCGTGTTCGGATCGATCTCGACGAAGTTCTCGCGGCGCGGCAAGGTCTCACCGAAGCCGGACAGCGTCAGCGAGGTCACCGGTTCCTTGACGGCTTTCTTGAACGCATCGCCGAAGCCGGCCGCGCGCAAATCAAAGTTCGCGCTCGAACGTCCCTGGAATCCGTAGCCGCGCAGGAACTTCTTGTAGCGCGGCCCATCTTTCGTGTTGCGGAACCGGATGACGTAGATCCCGTTCGGTCTGTGCGGGCCGTCGAGCGTCGGCTTTTGCGGCAGATCGGGGAACTCGCCATTTGCGCCGCCCGCCACCCATAAGTGGTCCTGGAGATACTGGCCGAGGACGCCGCTCGAATTGCCGAGCCCGTTTGAGAATTGCGTGGTGGCCGAGTTGAACAAGATGCGCGTCGATTCCAGCGCCTGCGCACACAGCACGACGATGCGGCCGTAAACTTCGCGCGGTTGCCTGGTTACGCGATCGATGTACAGGACGCCCCTTGCCCGGTTGCGGTCCGGGTCCATGAGAACCTTGTAGACCATTGCGTTCGTGATGAGCGTGCAGCGTCCCGTCGCCATCGCGTCCGCGACGGTCGTGAAGGCCGAGTTGAAGTACGACTTCGTCATGCAGCCGCGCTCGCACGGCCCACAGTAGTGGCAGGCGGCGCGTCCGTTGATCGGCTTCGTCAGATTCGCGGCACGCCCAAGCGTGACCGTCCACCCGAGCTTGTCCTTCACGCGCGCGCGCAGGCGCTGCTCCGCGCAGTTCAAGCCCATGGGCGGCTGGAAGCGTCCATCTGGCAGTTCGTAGACGCCCTCCGTCATGCCAGTGATTCCGACGTAGTCCTCTACCTTGTCGTAGTACGGCGCCAGATCGGCGTACCCGAGCGGCCAATCTTCACCGTAGCCGTCGAATGAGGCAGCCTTGAAATCCTGATCGCTGAGCCGGTAGCTCTGTCGGCCCCACACGTTGGTGCGACCCCCGACGATGCGCATGCGGCCCTGCCAGCTGAACGGCTTATCCGCGGGCGTGCTATAGGGTTCCTCGAGATCGTTCGCGAACCAGTCGTAGGTGTACTCAGTGCAGGCGTAGCAGTCTTTCTGTCTTGGCCTCGTGCGATGGAGCAACTCGTTGGCGCGGTCGCGGTACTTCAGG
>DATAEE010000270.1:0-15318 GCA_036258175.1 Vicinamibacterales bacterium | reverse complement strand
GGCGTCGGTCATCACTCGAGACATCAGCGAACACGGCGTCGCCGTGGACTGTCTCAGCGGAACGCCAATCCCTCAGTACCGCCTCGTGTATTTCCAGATCGATCGAAGCGAACGTCAGCGTGGCGACCTGCCTCAGACCCTGCGTGGCAGCCACGTGCTGTCGGCGGTGTATCGCGTCGAACCGTGCAGCGCCGAGACAGGGCTGCCGTCCGGATATGCGCTGCGCCTGCTCGTCGAACCGGAACGCGCGGCTGCCGTGACGTCCACTCCGACGCGGCAGCGGCACGCGCAGAACAAAACTGCCTGACGCTGGGACCAGCCCATGGACCCAGAGCCCGGCGGGCGCGCGATGCATGCGGCCTCGTCCTCCTCGTCCCCGTCGGGCGGCTGGTCACGCTTTCGCGGCCGCGCCCCGTCCTCGGGCGCGTTGCTGAGGATTGAGCGCTGGAATCCCGCCGAAGATGGTCCTCTCACCGAAGCGGCGCTCCGGCGCAAGTGCGAGTTCGAAGAATGCTCCGTAGCCCGCCGCACGTATCACCCGGGAACCGTATTGCCGGCTGAGACTGTGAGCGCCGACCGCGTCGAGGCCATCATCTCCGGACTGCTCAGGATCACGATCGACGGCGCCTCGGCGATTCTGGCAGCCGGCGATGCGGTCTTCGTGCCCCGTGGCTCGATGCGCCGCGTCGAGGTTGTGGGAGCCATGCCGGTTGTGAGCCTGGAAGCGCAGCACGGCGAGACCTCGCGGTCTTAGGATCTCCCCAGCGCCTCGCACTCCCCCATCGGCACGGCCGGCGACCCTTCATCACGCAGTTCGTCCCGACGGGGTAAACTTTCCCGCGCCGGCCATCGTCTAGGCCTCACTGAGGACACCATGATTCACCGCCGCCGCTTCGTGCAGTCGATGCTTGCGCTCGGCGCCACCGCCGGGCTCAGGCCGGGTACGCTGGTATTCGGCGCGCCGCCCGACGGCGCGCTGAAGGACCTCGCGGATGCCGCGCTCGGCGCCGCGAAGGCTGGCGGCGCGACGTACGCCGACATCCGGATCAACCGCTACCGGAACCAGTTCATTTTCACCCGCGACCGAAGGGTCCAGAACATCGTCAACACCGAGGACTACGGGTTCGGCGTGCGCGTCGTCGTGGACGGCACCTGGGGATTCGCGAGCAGCGCCGACGTCAAGAAAGACGAAGTGGCGCGCGTCGCTCGCCAGGCGATCGCGATCGCGCGGGCAAACAGGAAAGTCAACGCGGAGCCGGTGCGGCTTGCGCCGGTCCAGGCCTATCAGGACGAATGGAGTACTCCGGTCAAGAAGAACCCGTTCGACATGCCGATCCAGCCGAAGCTCGATCTGCTGCTCCAGATCCACGAAGCCGTGCTCAAAGTCCCGGGGGCGACGTTCGTGACCGCGTTCATGCAGTTCGTCAACGAACAGAAGTTCTTTGCCTCGTCCGAAGGCTCGCTCATTCAGCAGTCGTTGATCCGCTCGTATCCGTTCTTCAACGTCACGGCGGTGGATCGCGCGGCCGGAAAGTTCTACAGCCGCGCGTCGCTGACAGCCCCCATGGGTACGGGCTACGAATACGTCGAAAGCTATCCCCTTCTCGAAGAGGCACGCGTCGCGGCCGAAGAGGCCGTCGCGATGCACAAGGCGAAGCCCGCGCCGGCCGGCCAGAAAACTCTCATCCTTCATCCTACGAACCTGTGGCTGACGATTCACGAGTCCGTTGGACACTCGACCGAGTTGGATCGCGCGCTCGGGTACGAAGCGAACTACGCGGGAACGAGCTTCCTCACGACCGACAAGCTGGGCAAATTCAAGTTCGGCGCGCCGCACGTCAACTTCGTCGCGGACAAGACGCAGGCGCAGGCGATGGCGACCTGCGGTTATGACGACGATGGCGTCAAGACGACGAAGTGGCATCTCGTGAAGGACGGCATGTTCGTCGATTATCAGACGACGCGGGACCAGGCGCACTTGATTGGACAGACTTCCTCGCACGGCTGCAGCTACGCCGACAACTGGGCGTCGGTTCCCTTCCAGCGGATGCCCAACGTGTCGCTGGAGCCCGGAACGAAACCGCTCAGCGAGCAGGACATCATCGGCGCGACGGACGACGGCGTTTACGTGAAGGGAGACGCTAGCTTCAGCATCGACCACCAGCGATACAACTTCCAGTTCAGCGGACAGACGTTCTGGGAGGTCAAGGGCGGCAAGGTGACGACACAGCTTCGCGACCTGGCCTATCAGTCGAACACGCCCGAGTTCTGGAATGCGTGCGACATGCTCGGTGGCCCGTCAACCTACGTGCTCGGTGGCGCCTTCGGCGACGGAAAGGGCCAGCCGCCGCAGAGCAACTCGGTCAGCCACGGTTGCCCGATCGCGCGCTTCCAGAAGGTAAACATCCTCTTCACCGGAAAGTAGACGATCACGATGATTTGGTCACGGGAACAGGCGAAGGCGCTCATCGATCGCACGCTCGCGCTGCGAAAGGCGGACGAGCTCGTCGTCGGGCTGAATGGCGGCGAGCGAGGCAACGTGCGGTTCGCGCGGAACACCGCGACGACCGCCGGTGCGTCGGCCGGCTACACGCTGGCGGTGACGGCGAACATCGGCAAGCGCGCCGGGACGACGACCACGAGCTCATTCGATGACGCCGCGCTCGAGAGGACCGTGGGTGCGGCCGAGGAGATCGCACGGCTCAGTCCGGAAAACCCTGAAGCGATGCCCGCGCTCGATCCGCAGCAATACGGCGAAGGGCGCGCATTCTTCGATGACGTCGCGGGCGCAAGCCCTGACTGGCGCGCCGGCACGGTCGCGACCGCGATCGAGCTCAGCAAGGCACGCGACGTGGTGTCCGCCGGCTTCGTCGAAACCTCCGCGAGTATTCGCGCGGTCGGCACGTCAAAAGGCCTGTTCGGCTACGGGGCGTTCACCGGCGCGGACTACAACTTGACCGCGCGCACGCCGGACGGGACCGGCTCCGGGTGGGCGTCGAAGTCATTCAACGAGCTCTCCAGAATCGACGCAAAGAAGATCGCCGAGGCGGCGATCGAGAAAGCGGTTCGTTCGAAAAACCCCTCGTCAATCGAGCCGGGGAAATACACGGTCGTTCTCGAGCCGGCGGCGATGGCGGATCTCCTCGTGTTCATGATGTTCTCCGGGGACGCGCGCCAGGCGGACGAGGGGCGCAGCTTCTTCTCAAAGAAAGGCGGCGGCAACAGAATCGGTGAGACGATTCTCAGCGAACGGGTACAGATTTTTTCGGACCCAGCCTACGGCATGGCTCCCGGGCTGACGTTCGACAACCAGGGCCTGCCAATCACTCGCACGATGTGGGTCGAAAAAGGTGTGCTGAGGAACCTGTTTTACTCCCGGTTCTGGGCACAGAAGCAGCAGAAGGCTCCGACGCCGCAACCCGCCAACGTCGTCCTCGAGGGAGGAACGTCCACGCTCGACGATTTGATCAAGGGAACGGACCGGGGGATCCTGGTGACCCGTTTCTGGTATATCCGGCCGCTCGATCCCCAAACCATCCTGCTGACCGGGCTGACGCGCGACGGCCTCTTCTTGATCGAAAAAGGTCAGGTCACGCGTCCAATCAAGAACATGCGGTGGAACGAGAGTCCGATTGTCGCCTTCAACAACATCGAGGCGATGACGCCAGTCGAGCGCGTGGTGAGCGGCGAAGGGATTGGAACCGGCGGACTGTCGGTGGTCTGCCCTGCCGCGCGGATTCGGGAATTTACGTTTACGTCGGCGTCGGATGCCGTCTGACGTTCGAGCTACAGTTTCGACAGTTCCTGCTTCGCCTGCGGCGCGTAGAGCGACTGAGGGAACTCGTCTATCACGCGCGTGTAGGTCTGTTTGGCATCAGACGTCTTGCCCGCGCGCGCGTACGCGTGGCCTAGCTGCATGAGAATGCCGTCGACCGGCAGACGCGTGTCGCGGTCGGCGGTCAGCTCCTTGTAAATCGTGATTGCGCGGTCGAACTGGCCGCCCGCGACTTCGAGATTCGCCAGCCCCAGCCTCGCCATCTGTCCGTAGAGCCCACCGCTGTCGCGGTCGATCACTTCCTGGTACTTCGTCCGCGCGTCCGCCGTTCGGCCCAGCTCGGCCAGGGTACACGCCGCCTGGTACCCGGCAGTCAGGCCTGCGTCCGTTGATGGGTAACGGGCCACGACGTCCAGGAATTTGGGCAACGCCGCTTCGAGTTTCGCCTGCTCGGTCGGGTAACTGCCGGGAGGCGGTGGCGGAGGCGTCGCGCCCGGCTGCGGCGGCGGCGGCGCCGCGGGCGGCGCAACCGGCGCCTCGGCAATCGTCAACGCCTCGGCGAGCAACGCTCCGGCGGCGGCTTCAGTCCGCCCTCGCCAGAAAAAGTAGCCGCCAACCGCCACTGCGATTATCAACAGCCCGACGATCGCGTAGCCAATCTCCCGGCCACGCGTCGTCATCACGTCGGTCACACGCCTGAGCGTGTGCGCCAGCTCGTTCTCTTTCAGGTGATGTCGTTCTGTTCGTTTCATGCCTGGTATCTGCGCGTTGATCTGCGTTTATCTGCGGCTCGGAATTGGTGCGCCCGGCGCGAGTCGAACGCGCGGCCCCCGCCTTAGGAGGGCGGTGCTCTATCCATCTGAGCTACGGGCGCGTAAACACGTATTTTAGCCGAGACGTCCGCGTGGATGCGACCCTCTCACGCGTCAGGCTCGAAGAGGGCCTTGAGGGCTTTTCCGACGCGGACGTACTCTTCGTAGCGCTGTTGATAGCGTTGAAGCTTGTCCCGTTCGAGCGCCGCGAGCTCAGCCCGTCCTTCTGCGCCGCCGCGCATTTCTGCGGCGACGGCCTTCAGCCTGCACTCTTCGTCATGCGCGCGTTCCCAGGCGAGCCACGCGGTGGTCCAGCGAGCGTGGGCCTCGCGAACGTCCGCTTCGGTGAACGGATAGCCGCCGCGCCCCGCTCCATCGAGCCGGGCCATGGCCGGTCCGAACAGCCGGCGGGCGACCGCGACTGCCGGCTCCCAGGCGAGCAGCCGCTTCGGATCCTCGCGCGCTTCGCGCACGGCCGGTACGAACAGCGCGAGGAGCGCCATCGTGGTCGCCTCCTCGCGGCTGCGGCGCAGTTCCTTCACGATGAGCATCCCGACGTAGATCGTCGCGATGCCGAAGATCGTGACGACGAGGCCGAGCGCCAGGAGCACGGTCAGTAGCGCAGGAGAGCGAAGACGTTCTCGCCGGCGAGGCGCTCACGCCCTTTCAGCTCTGCGAGCTCGATCAGAAACGCGAGGCCGTGAACCGTTCCTTCGAGCTGCTTGACGAGATCAGCGGTCGCCCGCGCAGTCCCGCCCGTGGCGAGCAGATCGTCGACGATCAGGACGCGCTGTCCGGGGCTGATTGCGTCCGCGTGAATTTCGAGGCTGTCGGTCCCGTACTCGAGGTCGTAGGTGACCCGGATGGACTTCGCCGGCAGCTTCCCGAGCTTGCGTACCGGCACGAAGCCCGCGCCCATCCGATAGGCTACCGCGCCGCCTAGAATGAACCCGCGGCTCTCGATGCCGACGACCAGGTCAATGCGGTCGTTGAGGTACGGCGACGCCAGTGCATCGATTACCTGATGGAATCCGTCCCGATCCCGCAGCAGTGTCGTG
This sequence comes from Vicinamibacterales bacterium, assembly GCA_036258175.1. Taxonomy (GTDB): domain Bacteria; phylum Acidobacteriota; class Vicinamibacteria; order Vicinamibacterales; family 2-12-FULL-66-21; genus DATAEE01. Next base: position 9,673 of record DATAEE010000270.1, on the reverse strand, counting down.
ATGTCGTAGAAAAGAATGCCCGCCTTCGGAAAGTTGGGGACGTGACGGATCCGTTCCTTCAATACTTCCAAGCGCAGTCCTCGCTTCAGGGGTTATCGCATCGTGAATTCTTTGTACCCGGTCGGCGTCGCCGGTTCGACAGCGACATCGTCCACTCGTGCGCCGCGCGGGCCACGACGAAGCGCGCGTTCGAATCGGTCGACGCTCTCCGCGTCTCCCTCGACGAACGCTTCCACTCGCCCATCCGGCAGGTTCCGCACGAACCCCGCGACGTTGTCGACGCGCGCCTGCTCGACGGTGAACCAGCGGAAGCCGACGCCCTGCACGCGCCCACCGATCACCAGCCGCCGCGCCACGATCATCGCAAGCTGCGGATGATAGCATGACGCGCGCATGCGCGCGCTGAAGAGCCGCCGCGTCGTGACACCTGACGGTCTCAGACCCGCGACCGTTCTCGTCGAGGGTGAACGAATCGAGGGTATTGCGTCGTACGACCTGTCGCTTGGCGAGGTTCACGACGCGGGGGATGCCGTTGTGATGCCGGGACTCGTCGATGCACACGTGCACATCAACGATCCGGGCCGTGACGATTGGGAGGGGTTCGAGCACGCCACATGCGCGGCTGCGGCCGGCGGCGTCACGACGGTCGTGGACATGCCGCTGAATTCCATCCCAGCGACCACGACTCAGGCCGCGCTGGCGCGAAAGCATGACGCCGCGCGCGACCGGCTCGCCGTCGACGTGGGATTCTGGGGCGGCGTTGTTCCCGGCAACGCGGTCGATGTCGACGCGCTGTGGGCGAGCGGCGTCCTCGGATTCAAGTGCTTTCTTGTTCCGTCCGGCGTGCCGGAATTTTCCCACGTCAGCGAATCGGATCTCGATCAGGCCCTCCCGGTGATTGCCCGGCTCGACGCGCCGCTCCTCGTGCACGCAGAATTGCCGGCCGCGATTGATACAGCGGCTCCCGATCACACTATCAACGGGCGCGTATACGCCACATACCTGACATCGCGGCCGGTCGCGGCAGAAGTCGAGGCGATCGATCTCGTCATCCGGTTGGCGCTCGTGCACAATCCACGCATCCACATCGTTCACGTCTCGTCGCGCGAAGGCGCGGAACGGATCCGCGAGGCTCGGCAGCGCGGCGTTCGCATCAGTGGGGAGACCTGCCCGCACTATCTGACGTTCTCGTCCGACGAGATTCGCGACGGCGCCACGGAATACAAGTGCGCTCCACCCATTCGTGACTCGAAGACCAGGTCGTCGCTCTGGGAAAGCCTCAGATCCGGCGACCTCGACTTCGTTGCGTCCGATCACTCCCCTGCTCCGCCCGCGATGAAGGCGCTCGACACTGGCGACTTCTTCGCGGCGTGGGGCGGTATCGCGTCGCTGCAACTTCTTTTGCCGGCCGTGTGGACTGGTGCGCGGGAGCGGGGTTTTTCGATTGATAGGATGGCCAACTGGTTGACGATTGCGCCGGCACGCCTAGCGGGTCTCGCCGGCCGAAAAGGCGCGTTCGAACCGGGCGCGCACGCTGACGTCGTCGTATGGGACCCGGAGGCGTCATTCGTCGTCGAGCCGTCCGCGCTGCAGCATCGGCACGCGATCACGCCGTACGCGGGCCGGCGCCTCTTTGGCGTCGTCCGTCAGACCTGGCTCAGGGGCAAACTCGTATACGATGGCAGCCATCATCTCCAGACCGATCGTGGACGCGTCCTCACTCGTTGATCTCGCCTCGGAGCGCCTTGGCGGCGCGGTGATCGCAGCCAACGACGAGTTCTTCGCACCGAAGGAACGGCTGATCCTGCCGGAGCCCGCCGTGTTTATCCCGGACAAGTACACGGACTGCGGCAAATGGATGGATGGCTGGGAGACGCGGCGCCGTCGCGAGCCTGGGCACGACTGGTGCGTCCTGCGTCTCGGCCTCAGGGGAATCGCCCGATCGGTCGTTGTCGACACCGCCCACTTCAAAGGGAATTATCCCGAGTCGTGTTCCATTGACGCGGCCGTGGTCGAGGGACATCCGGCGGCCGCGGAGATCGTCGCGAAGGCGGCGTGGACGCCCATTCTCGATCGAACGGCGCTCCGCGGCGACAGCGAGAACGTCTTCGATGTCCGACCGCAGCAGGCGACGCACCTGAGGCTGAACATTTTTCCGGATGGAGGCGTCGCGCGGCTGCGCGTGCTCGGAGATGTCACGCCGGACTGGCAGGCGCTCGAGCGCGCGGGCGGTGACGTGGACCTCGCGGCACTCGAACACGGGGGGCTCGTCGTCGGTTGCAGCGACATGTTTTTCGGCAAGATGCAGAACCTGATTCTGCCCGGGCCTTCCCGAGGCATGCACGACGGGTGGGAGACGAAGCGCCGGCGGGGACCGGGTCACGACTGGGCCGTGGTCCGGCTGGGGTGGCCAGCCTCGATTCGCCGCATCGAGGTCGATACGTCCCACTACAAAGGCAACGCGCCCGGCCGCTGCTCGCTCGACTGGTGCCGGCGGGCGCCGGAAGGAAACGAGATGTGGACCTCTTGGCCGTGGCAGCCGCTTCTCGCCGAGACGCCATTGCAACCCCATGCACGCCACACATTCGAGACGGGCGTGGCGCGCGACGTCACGATGTTCGTTCGACTGAACATCTTTCCCGACGGCGGCGTCGCCCGCCTGCGGCTCTTCGGGCGGCGGATCTCGGATTGAACGCCGCCGCCCATGTCAACTGGTTGAATGAGATGGAGCCACGCGCGTGCGCCGATGCATTCCGGCTGTGCTGCGGCAGTGACGCCTGGGTTCGGTCGATGGTGGCCGCGCGGCCGTTCGTGAACAGGAACGACCTGCTGCAAAAAAGCGATCACATCTGGCAATCGCTTCAACGCGCGGACTGGCTGCAGGCATTTGCGGCGCACCCGCAGATTGGCAGCCGCGCGGCGCAGGGGTGGGCCGCGGGTGAACAGGCTGGCGCACGCGATGCCGACTCCTCAGTGTTCACTCGTCTCTCGGTGCTGAACCGCGAGTACGAGTCGCGGTTCGGATACATCTTCATCGTGTGTGCGACCGGTAAGAGCGCCGCTGAAATGCTGGCGCTGATCGAATCGCGGCTCGAGAACGAGCCCGGTACCGAGTTGCACGTTGCCGCGGAAGAACAGCGCAAGATCACGCGGCTTCGTCTCGAGAAACTGTTGACCGAACGGCCGCAGCAGGGAGCCCACACACAAAGGCCTGGCGCATGATCAGTACGCACGTGCTCGACACGTCCCGCGGGCGGCCGGCGGCTAACGTCGCGGTCACGCTCGAGCGACAGCAATCAGGCGAATGGCAACAACTTGCACGGGCGGCAACCGATGCGGACGGCCGCGCACGCGAATTGACGAGTCATCCGCAGCCTGGCATTTACCGTCTGACCTTTGACGTGGCCGGGTATTTTTCGGTGCTGGGCCAGGAACACTTCTATCCGTCGGTGATTGTCGTCTTTCAGATCAAAGACGCGGACGAGCGCTATCACGTCCCGCTCTTGATCAGCCCGTTTGGATATTCCACCTACCGGGGAAGCTGAATCCGATGACACGACTAGGCACGAACAGTTACGGCAAGTCGCGAATCCGGCTCGTCAAGGTCGTGCGTCACGGCGATCGGCACGACGTGAAGGACCTGACCGTCGCGGTTCGACTCGAAGGAGACTTCGAGGAGGCGCACATCGCCGGCGACAACCGGAAAGTGTTGCCGACCGACTCCATGAAGAACACGGTGTACGCGCTGGCCGCGGGGGTCCGCATCGATCAGATCGAGCAGTTCGGCATCGCGCTGGCGGCACACTTCCTGCGGCAGAATCCTCAGGTCTCCCGCGCGCGTATCGAAATCGCGGAACGGATATGGGCCCGACTCCCCGTCAACGGCCGCCCGCACAACCACGCGTTCATGGATGCTGGCGGCGAGCGTCGCACCGCGTCGGTGACGAGCAATGGCGAGCGGGTGTCGGTCGTAGCGGGGATCGACGGCCTGCAGATTCTCAAAACCAGCGGATCAGCGTTCGCCGGGTTCCTGAAGGATCCGTTCACGACGCTCCGCGAAACGAGAGACCGGATATTCGCGACGACGATGACGGCGAAGTGGACCTACACGAAGCCGGAAGTCACGTTCGGCCCGTACTGGCTCGGCGTGCGCCAGGCGCTGCTCGACACCTTTTCCGCCCACGACAGTCAATCCGTTCAGCATACGTTGTACGCCATGGCGGACGCAGTGCTGAGCGCGTACGAGGAGATTGCGGAGATCACGTTGAAGCTGCCGAATCGTCACCATCTTCCGGTGGATCTCTCGCCATTCGGATTGGACGACAAGAACGAGATCTTCGTGGCGACCGAGGAGCCGCACGGGGTGATCGAGGCGACGGTCAGCAGGTAGACTTCAGGTCAATTTTCTCCCGCGGAGGATTGCCGCAAAGGATCGGCTCCTCAGCTCCTCGATCGTCAGGCCGCTGCGCTCGACGCCCTCCGCTTCGGTAATCGCGCCGGAGCTCAACGCGCGCAGGAAGTAGTTCAACAACCCTTGACCGGTCGCGGCGTCATCAAACACCTCGCCGACGAGCGTGGCTTGCGCCGCCTTGTCGACGAAGTTCCTCAGCCGCGTCGACGCGGCGTCGAGACCCTCTAGAAAGAACGCGTACACGGCTGCGTACCGGCTGGGAAGCTGTGCTGGATGAAGGTCCCAGCCCTGATAGAAGCCGCCGACGAGCGACTGGCGCACGTGCGACCCATGCAGGCGCCACGCGGCGCGCACCGCCGCCTGGTCACCGACCGGCAGCACGTTGGTGGCACCGTCGGACAGCCATACGCCCGTCGATGCAAGCGCGACCTGCATCATGTGCTTCGCGAAGTCGCACGCCGGATGCGTCATGTGCTGATGAAGCGCAGTGATCTGGCACGACGCGGTGTAGTCGTAGGTTCCGAAATGCGCGCCACGGCACCGCCCGCGCGCGGCCTCGACGAGCCCGGGGATCGCGCACTCGCCGCGCAGCCCGAGGACGCTTTCCGTTGTCTCAATCATCAGCTCGAGCCGGAGTGTTCCAGCTGGAAGGTTCAAGTTTCGTTCCAGACCCTCGAGGCGATCGACGAGCGCGGATACTTGCTCCGCGACTGTGATCTTCGGCAGTGTGACGACGAAATTGGTGGGCATCTGGCCCGCCTCGGAGGCGAGTGTCGTCACGAATCGATCGAGCGTGCGGATTGCACGTCCTCGAAGCTCGCCGCCGAGCGGCTTGATGCGGATGCCGACGTACGGTGGCAGCAGGCCTTCGCGATGTCCGCGCGCCACTTCGGCGGCCGCCGCCGCGGCGTGACCATCCTCTTCGGCATCGGGCCGATTGCCGTACCCGTCCTCGAAGTCGATGCGGAAATCCTCGACCGGCTCCCGCCGAAGCTTCGCGGCGACGCGGTCGCGGATCGTCCGGGCGAGCGCGGCATCAACGTCGAGGCCGAACGCCGCGCCGAACTCTGCCGGGGCGCCATGCTCCTCCAGCGCCGACAGAGCACGTTCGCCAAGACGCCGCGCGATATCCGCCTTGAACAGATGAGCGCCGCCGTAAACGGTATGAAGAGGCTGACGCGCGCTCATTCGAACGTGACCATCCGCCGCACCACTCGTTCGAGCGCGAAGGCGCGATAGGCAGCCGTCGAGCGGACGTCGTCTATCGGCCGGACTTCGCTTGCGGCGGTACCTGCCACACGCGCAACGGTCTCGTCGTTGGCAGGCTGCCCGTTCCCCGCCTCTTCTGCTTTCCGAAGACGGATCGGAGTCGCGGCCACGCTTCCGGCTCCAAGCCGCAACGCGGCGATCGTGCCGCGCTCGACACGCGCGGCCATCGCGACGACGACTTTGCTGATCGCTTGCGCTTCACGGGTGCCCACTTTACGGAACCGCTGAATCGTTCCGGACGGCGGTTCCGGGATCATGATCCGAACAATGAGCTCGCCTTGACGCAGCGCCGTTTTGCGGTAGGACACGTGAAACTCATCGTAGGGGATTTCGCGCGATCCGTCGGGGCCGGTAACCACGACGCGCGCATCCAGCGCCAGGAGCGCCGGCAGCGAGTCTCCCGCCGGACTGGCGTTCGCGACGTTCCCTCCGATCGTCGCGCGGTTCTGGATCTGCCAACCGCCGACGAGCGCGGCCGCCTCGGCGAGAATCGGGCACACGCGCGCAATCTCAGACGACTGACGCAGCTCGGTAAAGGTCACCGCGGCACCGATGTCGAGTCTCCCGGCCGCGAACCTGATTCCAGACAGTTCTGGAATCCGCTGAAGGTTCAAAACGCCTGTTGCTCGACGTTTCAGCGGCGTTATTCCGCCAGCGGGCGTGCCGACCATCAGGTCCGTACACCCGGCCATCGGCACGAGATCGGGGTCAGCCGCCAGCGCGGCAACGGCAGCGTCCAGCGACTGGGGGCTGACGGCTTTCACGGCGCGTCGCCTCCGCCGCAGATCGCCCGCAGGATTCCCTCATAGCCGGTGCAGCGGCACAGGTTTCCCGCGAGCGCCTCCTGAGCCTCGGCGCGCGACGGGCGTTCGTGCCGGTTCAACAATGCCCAGGCCGTGACGATGATTCCGGGCGTGCATGCGCCGCACTGCACGCCACCGCTGTCAACGAATCGATCGAGGAAACTCCGTGCCGCTCCGGCGATACCCTCGACCGTCTGCACGTGACGTCCTTCGCACTGACAGAGCGGTACGAGGCACGAGAGCACCGGCACTCCGTCCAGGAGGACCGTGCAGGCGCCGCACTCCCCTTCTCCGCACCCTTCTTTGGTGCCGATGAGGTGCAGCCGCTCGCGCAGCGCATCGAGCAGCCGCTCCATCGGCGCCCCCTCGATCGTGCGCTCGATGCCGTTGACGATGAACGTATAGGACGTCACCCGGCGCTCTTCCTTGATGCGGCCGCAAAAATACGTTCGGGCGTAGCCGGAATCTCATCGACCGCGATGCCGGTTGCATTCTCGATCGCTCCAACCACGGCGGGCGCGGCGCCGTCCATCGGCAGCTCGCCGATCCCTTTCGCGCCGAACGGTCCACCGTCGAACTGTTTTTCGAGGAGCTCGACTTCGATCATGGGGCTATCCTTGATCGTCGGGATGAGGTAGGTCGCAAGGCGATCATTCAGGTAGCGGCCATCCTCCATCTTGATCTCCTCGATCGTCGCAAAGCCGATAGCTTGCAGCGTGCCGCCTTCGATCTGTCCCTTGCACAACGTGGGATGGATCGCCCTTCCGACGTCACAGACCGCCAGCGCGTAACGCGCACGCACGTCGTAGGTGTCCGGATCCACGTCCACTTCCACGACATCGCAGCCCCAGGCGTACGTCGGATACGCCGATCCTTGGTACGTCGTTTCGTCGAAGGTCTGCCAGGCCGGCGGATTGTGGTGCACCGTGATTTCGAGCGGTCCGTGCGCGTCGATATACGCACGAGCGAGATCGCGGAAACGGGGACTGTCACCGTTCGTCGAATCCCGTAAAAAGGTGGCTGTCCCCTTTTCCACTTTCTCCCGCAGCTCGCGCACCACCCGGTCGATCAGGCCGCCGACGATCATCGTCGTGCGCGACGCGACGGTCGGCCCCGAATTCGGCACGAGCGCCGTGTCCGGCGGCGCGAACACGATGTCGTCGAACTCGACACGCGCGGCCTCGGCCGCGATCTGCGGAAACACGATGGCGCAGCCCTGTCCCATATCAGTCATCGCGGTCAGGATTTCGATGCGGCCGTCCGCGAGGAGCCGGGCCGTCACCGGCGACTTCATCTTCTGTTCGCCGGAGCCGGTAAAGCCGCAGCCGTGGAAGTACAGGCTGATACCGACACCGCGACGCTCGCGCCAGCGATCCTCGAAACGAGTTCGGGCCGCGGCTCGTTCGAGGCATTCGCGGGCGCACGTTGTATCGTCGAGCACCTGACCTGTTGGCAGGCGGTCGCCCGGCTCGACCACGTTCAGCGCGCGGATCTGGTACGGGCTCAGACGCACCTCGTCCGCAATCGCGTCCATGTGCCGCTCGACGGCGAACGCCGCCTGCGGCACGCCGAATCCCCGGAAGGCGCCGTTCGGCGGCGTATTGGTCCTCAACACACGCCCCCGCACGCGTACGTGCGGCACGCGGTACGGGCCCGTCGCGTGGAGAATTGCGCGCGACAGGACTACGGGCGAAAGTGTTCTGTACGCACCGCCGTCCAGAACGAGGTCGATATCCATCGCGATCAACCGGCCTTGACGGTCGACGGCCGTGCGGTGCCGGATGACTGATGGATGCCGCTTCGTGGTGCCGACGATGTCCTCATGGCGATCGTAGGCAAGGCGCACGGGATGGCCGCTCGCGCGCGCAAGGAGCGCCGCGTGCAGTCCGATCATGCTGGGATAGTCTTCCTTGCCGCCGAAGCCACCACCCACGGCGCTCGCGGCGATGCGTACCTTGCCGTCTGGAAGCCCCAGCGCATGCGTAAATGCCTTGTGCACGTAGTACGGGCACTGCATCGACCCGACCGCGTGCACCGTGCCGTGCTCATCGAACCAGGCAGTCATCGCCTGGCATTCGATGTAAATGTGCTCCTGCAGTCCCGTTCGATACTCGCCGCAGACCACGAGATCGGCTCCGGCGAAGGCTTGTTCCACGTCCCCGGCCGCAAGGTTGAGCGCGTACAGCGGAGGATGACGATCGGCTTCGGAGAGATCGAGTACGGGTGCGAGTGACGTGTACTCAGCGTCGATCTCGGCAAGCACGGCGCGGGCGGCCTGGCGACTGGGAGCGGCGACGAGTGCGACCGCTTCCCCGACGTGGTGAGCGACCCCGTCGGCGAGAATCGGCCAGCTGTCGTCGAGCAACTGGACGCCGTTGCTGGCACCCAACGCTCTCAGATCGGCGGCCGTGACCAGGACCGCGTTTTCGGGAGCTCGGCCGCCGCGCCAGCCGACGCCGTCGATCCTGGCGTGCGCAAGAGGGCTGCGGAGCGTTGCGCCGAACCAGAGGCCGGGAAACTCGAGGTCATCGCCGTAGCGGGTCTGACCTGCAACCTTGGCGAGCCCGTCGGGCCGCCGAGGGGACGCGCCGATGATGGACACCACGGAAAAGAGACTATAAACCACCGGGACCGGCCACCCGAATTCCGGCCAATTTCTTAGCCACTGGTTAACGCGTTGGCCGTCTGGAGGCCTGCGCCAGGACCGCACGAAACCGTAGGGTTACAGCCCTAAGCACCTCAAAACCAGAAGCTTGCCCTATTTTGCACATGCCTGCCGGCCCGCGGCACGGGCATTGCTCAACTGGGTGCGACCATGTCGCGGCCTCAATCGCTCTCGATGCCGGCGGCAGCCTCAGTCCGCGCCGGGCTGGAGCAATTCCAGCTTGGCGGACGGGACCTGAGTTGCGCGCACTGCGGGCATCAGCTCGAATGCACCGACCATCAGGAGCGATCGGGAACGTGGTTGGGGTCCTTCATGTGTCCACGCTGCCGGAGCGAGTACTTCTATTCGTATCGCTGGCGGCAGCTGATTCGTCGTTTCGATCTTTGACACACGAGCGGTCGGAAGGCAGCAGGTGGCGAGGAGTGACGTCGGTCACCTCCGGGCCGCGCCTTCACTCACACCCACTCGCGCGCGCGGCGTTTTGAGAGCGGCGCCGCGCAAGCCTGCTGTCTTCCGGCCGCTCGT
>DATAEE010000269.1:0-3841 GCA_036258175.1 Vicinamibacterales bacterium | reverse complement strand
GGGCTCGTCTGACAGCCATGCGGCGAGCGTCCTCCTGGCACTCGAGGAGTTTGCGATCGAGTCCTCGATTCTGAAGGTCGCGAGCAGCGAGATGCTCGACTTCGTCCTCGACGAAAACGTGCAGATTCACGGCGGCAACGGTTTCGTCCGTGACTATCCGGCCGAGCGGCATTACCGCGATGCGCGCGTGAACCGCATCTTCGAAGGGACGAACGAGATCAACCGATTGTTGATCCCCGGCATGCTGATGCGCCGCGCGCTGAAGGGCGGACTGCCGCTGATTCCGGCCGCGTTGAAGCTCCAGGACGAGCTCCTGACACCATCGCTGGCCGAGCTCCCGGGCGACACGCCGTTCGACGCGGAACGCCGCGCGATCGCGGCGATGAAAAAGGTCGCGCTCATGGTGCTCGGCACCGCGATGCAGACGTACGGCGAGAAGGTCGCCGATGAACAGGAAGTCCTGAGCTGGACGGCTGACATCCTGATGGAGGTGTACGCGGCGGAAAGCGTGCTGCTTCGAGCGGTGCAGGCCTCTCGCGCTCCGAATGCGGCGTTGCACGCGGACGCCGCGCGCGTCGGCGTGAACGACGCCGCCATCCGCGTGGAGGGGGCGGCTCGACAGGCCCTCGCGGCCATGGTCGAGGGCGACATGCTTCGTACGCTGCTGGCCGCTCTACGGCGGCTGATGAAGGTCACGCCGATCAACACGGTTGCACCGCGGCGGAGGATCGTGGACGCTGTTCTCCAGAGGAATGCGTATCCGTTTTAAGGGTTCGGGGTTCCGGGTTCTGGGGTTCTGGGTTCGGTTCTGCGTTCTGGTTCTAGGTTCGGTTCTGGGTTCGGGGTGTGCCAAGGCGGAGCCCAGCTACGAGCAGACGATCGCCGAAGCGAGGGCGGAGAAAGATCACGCGTTCAAAACGAGCCGTGAGTCGCCGTTGAAGGCCCCAGAGCGCGAGGTCTTCACGGCGCTTTCCTACTTTCCGCCCGACGACAGCTATCGCGCCGCCGCCGCGCTGCGCGTCGCACCGAAAGAGGAGCAGCCCGTCATCACGATGCCGACGTCGACGGGCAAGCAGCGGGACTACCGGCAGGTGGGATCGCTCGAATTCAATCTGAAGGGACAGCCGCTCTCGCTCGTCGCCTTCATCGAGGTGCCGGCCGCGGGGATGGCCGAGTCGAACCGCCTGTTCGTGCCGTTCCGCGACCTGACGAACGGCGCCGAGACCTATCCGGCTGGCCGCTACCTCGAGCTCGACCCGACGCCAACCGGCCTCTACGACCTCGACTTCAACAAGGCCTACAACCCGTATTGCGCGTACAACGAGGAGTACGACTGCCCGTACCCGCCGGCGTCAAACCGTCTCAAGATCCCGATCCGAGCGGGGGAGAAGGCGTTCGGACAGTAATGCCAAATGCCGAGGGCCGAATGCCGAAGCTGTGAAACTTCAGGCCGTAGTCTTCGATTTCGACGGCGTCATCGCGGACAGCGAGCCGCTGCATCTGCGTGCGCTTCAGGAAGCGCTCGCCGCGCGCGGGATTGATCTCGGCGAACATGAGTATTACGCGACGCTGCTCGGCTTCAACGATGCGGAAGCGCTCGAAGTGTTATCGCGCGCGAGAGGACTTTCGCTCGACGCCGAGGCGCACCTTTCGATAAACGCCGACAAAGCCGTCCGCTTCGCGGCGCTGCAGGCCGCCAACGACATGCTGTTCCCGGGCGCCAGGGCCCTGATTGCGCGGTTGGGCGCCGCTGTTCCGCTCGCGATCGCTTCGGGGGCGCGAAGGGATGAAATCACAAGGACGCTCACGCACACGGGTCTCTCATCGGCATTCACGACGATCGTGGCCTCGGGAGAGACGCCGCACAGCAAGCCGGCACCCGATCCGTACGCGCTTGCAGTGAAGCGTCTCGGCGTGAATCCTGCGCACGCCGCGGCGATCGAAGATTCGCGGTGGGGCCTCGAGTCGGCGCGTGCCGCGGGCCTGCGCACGGTGGCGATCACGCACTCCTACTCGGTCGACGAGCTGCAGCCGTACGCCGATCTCGTTGTGACGGCGCTCGACCAGATCTCGGTCCAGTCGCTGGAAGAGCTTTTCTAGAGCAATCCGTCCGGCATTCGGCATTCGGCATTCGGCATTAGAATGGCCATTAGTGTCGATCAGCGACAGTCTCGATCGCGCGCTGAACGCACCGGGCGATGATCTCGCCCCGGCGGCGCTCGTCGTCGCGCGCCTTGAATACCCGAGACTCGACCCGGCCTCTTATCTCGGAAAGCTCGACGTCCTCGGGCGCGAAGCGGGGCGCCGTGTCGCGCGTGGCGGGCCGAAGATGGCGGTCGACGCTCGCGTCGCGGCCATCAGCCGCTTCCTGTACGACGAACAGGGATTCACCGGCAACCGGGAGCACTACGACGATCCCCGCAACAGCTTCCTGAACGAAGTCCTCGATCGCCGTACCGGCATCCCGATTACGCTCGCGGTCGTCTTCATCGAGGTCGCGCGGCGGGCCGGCGTGCGGGTCGAAGGCATCAACTTTCCCGGGCACTTCCTCGTGCGCGCGTCCGAGGACATCATCATCGATCCATTCCACGAAGGCGCGGTCGTCGCCGAGCACGACTGCCGCGCGCTGCTCAATCAACACGTCGGGCCCGAAGCGGCGTTCGATCGATCGCTGCTCGAGCCGGCCACGCGACGGCAGATCGTCACGCGCATGCTCGTCAATTTGAAGCGCAGCTACGTCCGCATGAGATCGATGCCGCAGGCGCGGGTCGTTGCCGATCTGCTCGTGGCGCTCGACCCGTCCGCACTCGGAGAGCTTCGCGATCGCGGACTCCTGGCCTATCACCTCGACGATTTCGCGGCGGCCTTGCGCGACCTCGAAACGTACCTCCGCCTGACGCCCAAAACCGATGACGACGAGGAGAGCAAGCGGGAGTACGAACAGATCTGGGAGCATGTGAAGAACCTGCGCCGGCGCGTGGCGAGTTTCAACTAGGCAGGGACCGGATCGTCGTATTACGCCTCCACGAACCCGGATCGTGACCGCCTCCGAACGATCCGCAACAGCTTCGTAATTCCGTTGAACCAATCGCACGAAAGTCACGTCTAAATCGCGTTCAGAACCGGTCGCTGTTCTTCCGCGGTCACGTTTCATCCCTCCCCGGTCACTCGTCACAGGCTTCATCACGGACGCGCGGCGCTGAGTTCTCGAAGCCTCGTCGTCACGCGATTCGTCACGATCGCAACGATTCAACCGCTTGAAGCGTTCGGCGGTGAACACCGCCGAAGTCCACGGAAACGGCCGTATTTCCGCGTGTGATTTCGCGCTGGCGTGGCACGCGGGGTGCTTTTCCGGACGCGGGCCGAGAGGCTTGCGTCCACCGTGTGTGGACCAACAAGGAGTCAACATCACAATGAAGAAACTCTGGTTCACTCTGGCGCTTTGCCTGGCGATCGCGTCGACCGCGTTCGCACAGGCGAGCGGCACCGTCACGGGCAGCGTCTCCGACGAGCAAGGCGGCGTGCTGCCCGGCGTGACGGTCACCATCGTCGGCAACGATCGCACCGCGACGTTCGTGACCGAGGCGGACGGCAAGTATCGCTTCCTCAACCTGCCGCCCGGCACGTATCGCATCACCGCCGAGCTGACCGGTTTCAGCACGGTCGTCCGCGAGGGCGTGGTGATCATCGTCGGCCAGACCGTCGCTCTCCCGATCAACCTGAAGGTGGCCTCCGTGCAGGAGACCATCACGGTCACGGGCGACTCGCCGATCGTCGACGCCAAAGCGACCGGCACGGCCACCAACTTCACGCAGTCGGAGCTCGAGAAGATTCCGACGTC
>DATAEE010000268.1:0-4752 GCA_036258175.1 Vicinamibacterales bacterium | reverse complement strand
TCTCGCTGGGCGAGAACAAGCTCAAGGCCACGACCGGAGACTTCGTGCACATCCCTCGCGGAACCGTCCACGCATTTCGCAACGCCGGGAGCACGACAGCCAGGATGCTGATCTTCTTCTCGCCCGCCGGGATGGATACGTATTTTGAGGAGGTTTTGGAGCCGGTTCAGGACCGCTCCGCCGCGATACCACCAGTTACAGACGCGTTGATCGCCTGCATGGTGGGCGCGGGACCAAAATATGGAATCGAGTTTGTGTGAGGGCAAGAGCGTCACGGGGCGAACCTTGATCGCCTTCATGGCTGGCGGTTGGAAAAGGGCCCGGCACCCTCCTGGTCTCCACGACGGTGTGGGGATGGTGTTGCGCGTGCAGCACCCGTCTCGCCTGATCGACGACATCGAGGATCACCTCACCGTGCGCGATCCTCTGCCCCGGCTGCGCCTCGGACGGGGAATAGGTCACGGTGGGCTCCGGCGGGAGAGGCGGTTGCACCGTAACATCGGTGGGCGGCGGGGTTGGAGCAGGCGAGCACGCGGCCAAGGTGACCACGATACCGAGAAGGCCCACGGTTTTCCCTAGACCTCTGTGCATCCGCGCACCCTCCTTCTTGTTCTCACGCTTTGTCCTGACGTCTAACGGCCAGCCATCAGCCGCGGCGCGCTCGATTCAGCGGCGCCGCCGGCTGCGTGCCGTGTTCGACCGCGTGATCATACACGCGTAGGCTTATTGGCGTTCGAGCACAGGACGAGGCGATCGGGTGTGCTTAGATGGGCTCAGCCGTTGACTGCGGCCGCGACTGCAGGCTGGTTTGGATACCGGATGGTCGCTGCCCGCCGTGTGACGCAGGAAACGGACCGTCTGGCAGGGATATTCGCGCTCGAGGCCTCCGTTCAAATCAGAAGAGCACGGCAACGTCGATGATCACCTGGTTCCGCGGATTGTAAATGACCGCGTTGCCATCGATCACACCGCGCCGGTACTCGGGCGGCAGCACGGCGAGCTGTCGCTCCAACACGACGGGGAACGGCTCCAGCTTCTTTTGCCAGCCGGGCGGCAACTTGCCCGTTCGATGCAGCTTTTTCTGCAGGCCGGGCGGCAGCGCACGGTACCGGGGCGCATAGTGCTGCCTGATCACTCGCACCTCTCCCGTCGAGAACGAGACAGAAACGCTGACGCGGTCATCTTGGACGTTCTCCCCCGCGCGTTGATGCTTTGCGTGCTTTTGCTTTTGTCCGGGTTTGTCGTCTGCAGGCTTCTCCGCGGCGACGGCCGGACCGCCCAGGAGCAGGCCACATAGCATCATGCCGAGCACTGGTCTCATGTTCATCTCCGCATCTCGATCCGCCGCAGCTCCCGCCGGGCACTCGCGGCACGGCCCTCTGTGGCAAAGGACCTGCCATTTAGGCCCAGTCCTCATGACGCCGTAAGCGATACCTTGTCAGGGACTTGTGTTGTGCTCGGTCGGCGCGAGCCGATCTGGCCGCTAACAGAAGTTGCACGAAAGGCTCGGATCAGTCATGGAGGGAAGCGAGCGTCGGCGATCTCGAAGCGCCTTAGACGGCTGGCTGGCGGCCGCATCCGGATTTGGAAAGGCAGCTCTCTTTCGCATCGGGTGGGGCTTGATCCGAATACTCCAAAGGGTGCCTTGAGACCTGAGAGCGCCTCCACAACCGTCCGCTGCGCACTTTCATCCCAGGTCAAGAAATCGCCCGTCACGGCTACGAGGTCAGGCTTCAGATCATTCGCGATGGCAGCGAACCGGCGGATCTGGTCCGCGGTCATGAATGCGCTGATGTGGAGATCGGAAAGCTGGACGATCCGAAATCCTTCAAAGGCGTTCGGCAGGCGGCCCAGCGTGACCCGCTGATACGTCGTCTGCAGGTTTAACCGTGCAGAGAGCAATCCATAGGCGCCTGCGATGAACGGCGCGGCGCGCAAACTCAACGTGCTGCCCTTGCTTACGTTCTCCCAGTTCTGAAGGTTGTACGCGAGCAGTGCGACGTAGATGACAAGGCCGAATGCGCCGAGACCGAGGCGCCACTTCCTGCGGGTCACGATCTTCGTACCCACTGTCCCGACGCGACTGATCCAGAACGTCTGGCTGCCGACGAGAATCAGATTGATTGAGGAGTCCGAGTCCAATTCGTCGCCAATTACGCTTTAGAAAGGCCATAATCGACGCGTCACGGCAGCGCCATCATTATTAGGTACGCGCCTCCGATCGCGACGGCGTCTTCGGTGAACGCCGCGGGGCGATCGCTGCCGAACGCCGCCGCCAGCCGCGCGCGAAACGCGTGCCCGACGTGCGTCCCGATCACGGCGCCGAGGATGCCCCCGATCATCCCGATGCCGAGCGTGCCGCGGGCCGCGCCGATGGCTGCACCCGAGAGGCCTCCTGTGATGATTCGCGCGCCGAACTGGACGGCCACCGTGCGGCTGGGGGTGGTCGGACGCTGATCGGTCACCAGTTCACCGAGCGCGAACACCGTCAGGACCCACGGCATGAATGCATAGCCGAGGAAGGCAAAGGGGGTAGGAGCGACGTAGAGCCAACCGAGCCACGCCCCCCAGCTCACCGCCGCCGGCGCCGTCATGGCGCGCAGTCCTGCCACGACGCCGATCAAGAGCGCGAAGTGGGACGTGTACATGGGGCTCCTCCAGAGCCGCTCAATACTGCATCACGAGCATGTCGTTCGCTACTGATTCAGGCGGCGCTTATAATTCCCCATCCTTTGTGACTCTTACTCCAGGCACCCGCCTCGGTTCGTACGAAATTCTCTCCGCGCTCGGCGTGGGTGGGATGGGCGAGGTGTATCGCGCGCGCGACAGGAAACTCGGTCGCGATGTCGCGTTGAAGATTCTTGCCGACGCGTTTGCCACGGACGTCGATCGACTCGCACGATTTGAACGCGAGGCGATGACGCTTGCGGCGGTGAACCATCCCAACATCGCGCAGATCTACGGCGTTGAGGAGAGCGCGAGCACGCGCACTCATCATGGAGTTCGTCGAGGGCGATGACCTTGCGCAACGCCTGGGCCGCCGCCCATTGTCGTTGGACGACGCGTTGCCGATCGCGCGACAGATCGCCGAAGCCCTGGCCGCCGCCCACCAGGCCGGCATCGTCCACCGGGACTTGAAGCCCGCCAACATCAAGGTGCGGTCGGATGGCGTGGTCAAAGTGCTCGATTTCGGACTCGCCAAGTCGGCCTGGATCGCCGCACCTGGTGATTCAGACTCGAGCGTCGATGCGCCAACTACGACGTTGCCCGCGGTCACGCAAGTCGGCGTCATTCTCGGAACCGCCGCATACATGGCACCGGAGCAGGCCAAAGGCTGTGCGGTCGACCGCCGTGCCGACATCTGGGCCTTCGGATGTGTCGTCTTCGAGACGGCGGTTCGGTCGCTGCCCCATTGGGCATCTTGCTGGTAAATCGGGACGGAAGCAACCTCCGGAGCCTCGTGACTGACGCGGTTGGGCCAACATGGTCCCCGGACGGGAGCGCAGTCTATTACACGGGACAGATGCCTGCGGGGGTCTCCAAGATCACGGCTGCCGGCGGAAGACCCACGACCGTGCGGAAGGACAGGGTCCGCAACTCGGTTGGAACGGATGGCCGGACCTTGTACCTGGTGATGGAGCGGTCGCTTGTCGACGGGATGCCAGAGTTCGAGATTCGCGCCGCCAACCCGGAAAATGGGCTCACACGCGTCCTCGCCCGGATCCCTCCGGCGCGGGTGCCGACCTGGCAGATCTTCAATCCGACGCTGTCGCCCGATGGAAAATGGACGAGTCTCGTGGTCCTCGGATGGACGTTCCGTGCTGGCGGCGGTCGCCGAGGGCGATGCGGACATCGTTCTGTTGGATGGGCTGCTAGCGGCCAAGCGCCAATGAACGAAACGCTCGCGACAGTTTCCCGCGATCAGCCATCGCCAGATCGAAGCAGCAGACTGATCGCAAGCCGGCGTTCATGATGTAGCAGGGGCGGAACCTTTTCCGGGCCCGCATTGTAACCCCGGCCGTCGGCGCTTGGGGTGCTGCGCCAAAAGCTCAGCTTCGACTACCTCACAGCTCGAACCCGCTGAGGTCCATGACCGGCCGTACCTCGACCAGACCGAGGTCGGCCTCGGGTACCCGCGCAGCGATCCCAATCGCGCGATCGAGGCTCTCGCACTGGATGAGATAGATACCAGCCAGGAGCTCTTTCATTTCGGGGAACGGCCCATCTGTGGCCATCGTCTGGCCGTTTCGCACTTCGACCCGCTTCGCCAGCGACGGATCGGCCAGGGCCTCCGACACGATCAGTTCCCCTGAGGCTGCGAGGTCCTCATTGAGGGAGGCATACGCGCGCAGGCCCTCGCTGCGCTCGGCTGGGGAGAAGCCCTCCCAGAGCTGTCGGCTCATCGGATTGCTCCAGATCAGAATCAGGTACTTCACCGGGCGCCTCCAGTCTGCTGCAACGTCTCTCACACCTTATGTCGAGACTGGCTCGCCGGCTTCGACATCCCCATAAGAGCTGCCCTTGGGGCACCGATCCACGCCGGTGACGGGCTCGTGAAGGTCCTCCTCATCGCGAGCATCCTCGGCGTGTGGCACGCCCGGTAAACGGGCCTTCCACTCGAAGCAGCCAATGGAGGTAACCATGACAGTGAAGAAGCGGCCCACATCGCGGCAATTACCAAGAGGGTCCGGCAACGCCGGTGGTACGGCCCGCATCGTCGTCGAGAACGTCAACCACCCCGGCAAGAGCCGC
>DATAEE010000267.1:0-8822 GCA_036258175.1 Vicinamibacterales bacterium | reverse complement strand
GTTGCCTTCATGCGTGTCCGATCTCACGCAGAGAACTCTCGGTTCATCCTCAGTCGCCATGGCATGGATGGCGTTCGTGATCAGGTTAAGAAGCACCTGCTGCAGTTGGACTCGATCTCCCTGGACTTCCAGCAGCTGTGTGCTTGGCTGGACCTGGACCTTGATCCGGTGTTTATGCAAATCACCTCGTTCCAGGACAAGTGCGTCCCTGATAAGTTCGTTGACGTCCAGCGAGGTTCTCGTTCTGGGATCACTTCTAAAGATCGCGCGAACGCTTCCAACGACGTCGCCCGCGCGGTGGCCGTCGGCGACGATGCGTCTGAAGGTCTCCTTGGCTCTGTCGACACTGGGCATCGAGCGATCCAGAAAGCGAAGCCCCGCCTCGGCACTGGCTATCATCGCTGTCAATGGCTGTCTGACCTCGTGCGCGATCGTCGCCGCGACAGCGTCTCCGGTCATGAGTCGTGCCTCGCGCTCACGACGCTGAGCGAGGACCGCGTCGAGCAGCTTTGCGTAAATCGCCTGAATTTCGTACAGCAGAACGGTCAGGACGAGCGTACTGGATAAGAACCCGACGACCCGCACGGCATACCAGCCGATGCTGAATCGGAACGGCGTCGGATAGTAACTCAGTGGTATCTCGATCGTGTACAGGCACATCACCACCATCAACCACAGATCGAGCAGGGAGCGCCCCCGAATCCACAGGACGATGAGAGCTGACAGACTCAGCAATGCGACGGGTGCCCCAGCATAGGGCCACAGCGAGCTCAGATGGAGGGAATCGAGAACCACGCGGGGCAACAGCGCTTCGCCCGCTACGCAAATGAATGCGACGGCCGCGACCAGGCCCGCGGTCAGAGCGACACTCAGAGCGATCGCCGAACGTGTCGAGCGCCGCCAGGCCCGTTTGTCGGTGTCCGTATCCTTCGACAAGGCATAGCCGATCGCGAACAGAGGAAGGCCCGCATGCTGGGAGAAGTACAGCCACGACGTGGTCTGCAAACCGCCAATGAGTCCAACGTTCGGCGCAAACACCCCAGGAAACGCCAGGATCCAAGGAATGAGGATGAGCGCTGTGAAAAGATATCCACTCGCAATGACGAGGATGGCGCGCGAGCGCAGAATCGAAAACTGGGCAAAGAGCAGAATCGCCGTGATCGAGTCGCAGACGAACATCGCGGTTGCATACGCCGGGACGAATGCTGCGACCGGCTTGGTCTGGATGCTCCCAAGCGGCCCGGCGGCGATCAGAACGAAGCCGGTCACCAGTCCGAGTACGACGGCAAGAGCCAGCCGTTTCTGCGCCGCTCCTGGCGACACGGCCGAGAGGATCAGGTGCTCTTCGTCCGAGACGATGGCGGCTGTCTTCAGCATCCGCGCGACTCCAGGAAGACTGGATGATACGCCCGAAGCTACGCCGTCGATGTCGCTTCCAGTTCAATCGCCCTCGACCCCGGCCATGCCGCGAGGACTCTTACCGTCGGCACCTCACGAACTGGGTCGCTGGCGCGGAGTCAGCGGCCCTCGTACTTAATCGAGGTCGTCACAATGTCGTATGCTAGCCCGATCGTGTTCGTCGTCGACGACGACGTCTCGGTGCGAGAATCGTTAGAATTGCTGATCGAGTCCGCTGGTTGGCAGGCGCAGACATTCGCGTCCGCGCAGGAGTTCCTGACTCATTCACCGGACCAGGCCGGTCCGAGTTGTCTGGTCCTTGACGTCAATCCCGACTTCACTGGCCTCGAGCTCCAACAGTCGCTCGCTCTCGACCGGCGTGACATACCGGTCATCCTCATCTCGGGCAACGATGTTGGGGAGGCAACGGTCCGCGCGATGAAAGCAGGAGCGGTGGCGTTCTTGATGAAGCCTCTCGACGCCGATGCGCTGTTGCGTGCTATCGAGCATGCCATTGGACGTAGCCGTGCTACGCGTGGTCGCGAAGGGGAGTGAAGCCCGCTGATACAGACCCGGATTCCAACGTGATCACCCCTTGATGAACGCCAGCAGGTCAGGGTTGACGATCTCGGCGTGGGTCGTGCACATCCCGTGCGGAAACTTCTCGTACACCTTGAGCGTGCTCGTCTTCAGGAGCTTCGCTGAAAGCAGTGCGGAATCGGCGATCGGAACGATTTGATCGTCATCCCCGTGCATGACGAGCGTCGGAACCTCGATTACCATGAGATCCTCGGTGAAGTCGGTTTCCGAGAACGCCTTGATGCCGTCGTAATGGGCCTTGGCAGCGCCCATCATGCCCTGACGCCACCAGTTGTCGATGACGGCTTCCGAGACCTTCGCCCCCGGTCGGTTGTACCCATAGAACGGACCGCCTGCAAACTCCCGGTAGAACTGGGCACGATTGGCCGCGAGCTGTTGCCGGAGACCGTCGAATACCTCGAGGGGCAGGCCGCCCGGGTTGGCTGATGTCTTCACCATGATCGGCGGGACAGCGCCAATCAGTACCAGCTTGGCGACGCGACCTTTGCCGTGCCGCGCGACATAGTGCGCCGCCTCGCCGCCTCCGGTCGAATGGCCGATGTGTACGGCATTCCGTAGATCGAGATGTGTGACCACTGCGGCGACATCCTCCGCGTAGTGCTCCATGTCGTGGCGGTCGCCCACCTGGCTCGATCGTCCGTGGCCACGGCGGTCATGCGCAATGACTCGGTACCCCTTCTCGAGGAAGTAGAGCAGCTGCGTATCCCAATCGTCGCCGCTCAATGGCCAGCCATGATGGAAGACGATGGGCTGCGCGCTCTGTGGACCCCAGTCTTTGTAGAAGATCGTCGTCCCGTCCTTCGTGGTAATCGTCGCCATCACGCTCTCCCGAGTCTCCTCGCAGTTCAATCGATGCGAAGAGTTCGCTCTTTCAAGTAGTACTGGCCCAGGTATACCGTCGGATCAGTACGCCGCAGAAGACGCGTCCGACGTGAGAAATGCCGCCGCTTGTCTGGTGAAGGAATCGTGAAACTGGAAAAGGGACCCGTGGCCGGAGTCCGGGTACGCGAGCAGTACGGCGTTCGGAAGGTTCTCCGCCAGCCGATAGGAGTTCGAGATGGGAATCATCTCGTCGTAGATGCCGTTGACGACGAGCGCCGGCTGGTGGATGCCCTTGAGATCGGCGAAGCGCGTTCCGGGAGATTGCTCCCATTCTCGGAATGCCGCCATCTGTGCGGCGACGACGTCCGGCCCGGATGCGGGATCGAGATCCTCGGTTCGTCGTGCCAGTCTCTCAATGAACGCGCCGCCGGCATCCTGGCTCGACGCAGTGGGCGCGAAAAAAATCTTCTGCAACACGGTGTATCCCTTGAGGGTCGGATCACCGAGGTGCCGAGCCAGACTCGGTTTCTCCAGGCGCATGATGTCTTCACCGCCGCGCGGCGCGGTGCCGACCAGAATCATCCGATGGATGCTCGAGGGACGGTCGAGTGCCATCTGCTGCGCGACCATTCCGCCCAAGGAGAATCCGAGCACATCGCAGCTCACCACGCACAAGCCGTCCAGGAAGTTCAAGGCATGTGCCGCCATTCCGGCGATCGTAGTCGGCACCTTGCCGCTCGACCGTCCAACTCCAGCGCTGTCGAATAGAATGACTTCCCGCCCGTCGCCAAGCGGATCCGTTACGGCGGGATCCCAGTTGTCCAACGTGCCGGTGAAATGTTGCAGACAAAGCAATGGCCGTCGGAATCCGCCGCCAATTCGGCGGTACGCGTAGGTTTCGTCCTTCAGACGGAGGAACTCGGTCGGGGCAGTGGTGGCGCTGGCTGTTGTTGCGGTCGACATTCCAGATCTCCCTAGGAGCTAGGCTCGGACCGAAGGCCGAGGCGAGCGGCCATTGTCACTAGATCCGGCAGTGAATCTGCCTGCATCTTGCGCATCACCTGCCCCCGATGCGCCTTCACGGTGATCTCGCTGATGCCGAGTTCGCCGCCGACTTGTTTGTTCAACTTGCCGGACACGACCAGCGCCATCACCTCGCGTTCGCGTGGCGTTAATGACAGGTAGCGATCATTCAACGCTCGCATTGCGGCGTTCAAGTGCACTGCGGTACTGCTGCGCTCGAGGGCACCACGAATGGCGTCTACGAGCACATCGTGTTTCAGGGGCTTCGTCAGGAACTCGACGGCTCCCGCCTTCATCGCCTGAACGGTCATGGGTATATCGCCGTGGCCGGTGATGAAGATGATTGGCATGTCAGTGCGCTCCGCGAGCTGCCGCTGCAACTCGAGGCCGTTGAGGCCCGGTAGGCTGACATCAAGCAGCAGACAACACGGAACACGCACGCGCGGTCGTGACAGGAAGTCCTGTCCGGAGGAAAACGTCTCGGCGCGCCAGCCTGCACTCTTGATCAGCAGCTCGAGCGATTCGCGCACGGAGACGTCGTCGTCGACGACGAAGACAATCGACGTGCAGTCGGGCATGGTGACGGTCTCGGTTGAATGGGAACCGATCGCCCAACTGCCAGTATATGGCGCGCCTTTCGTGGTTCGCGTGCCCGGCATGGACATGTCTAGCTCATCCGAAGGGCCGCGTTGAGCGCATCGAGAAGGGCCGTTTCGCTGAACGGCTTGAACAGGCACTCAACGGCGCCATCCGCAAGGACGCGGCTCCGGATCGCCTTGTCACCGCTGGCCGTGATGAAGACGATCGGGATCTTCTGTCGACGAATTGCCAACTCACGCTGAAGATCTGGACCAGACATTCCGGGCATCGCGACATCGAGGATCAGACACTTCGTCTGATCGACGAATTCCGAGGTCAAAAACGCTTCGGCTGACGAGAACGCCTCGGCGGCAAATCCGAACTGCCGCACCATGTCGGGAAGCGACTCACGCACGGACTCGTCGTCATCGACGATCGACACCAGTGAACGCGTGATCATCAGGCGGTCCTTAGCCGTGCATGTTCGTTATGCGCATGACGCGCAACTATTCCCCAGGTGGCCACAGACTCCTCCAATCGCGTTGGAACCGTCCATTAGACTTTGGTATTGGTCCTCCTGCCGGCCGCGCGCGCCCGCATATCAGGAGGCCGAGGCCTGTGGCAAGCCTGCGGGAGTCTGGGCGGCGGCCGGAATGGAGAACGAGAAGGTCGCGCCTGGGCCGTCGTTCGGTTCTGCCCACAGGCGCCCGTGATGTTTCTCGATGATGGAGCGGCTCACCGAAAGCCCGATGCCCATGCCCTCGACCTTCGTCGTGTAGAACGCATCGAACAGTTTGGTCATGCTCTGAACATCGAGCCCCACGCCAGCGTCGCGGACGCTCACGCGGACGCGATCGTCGCCATCCGGTGCCGTTCGGATCACCAATTGCCGCGGGCGATCCTGAACAGTCAACATCGCGTCCGATGCGTTACGAAGCAGGTTCAGAACCACTTGCTGGAGCTGGATGCGGTCGCCCGTGATCGTAGGAAGATCATCGGCGAACTCGGATTGAAGCACGATCCGATTTCTCTGAAGGTCGCTCATTGAAAGCGTGACGACCTCTCGCGTGACGTCGTTCATGTCGAGCGGCTCGAGTGTGAACTCCCTCTTGCTGAACAATGCGCGTAAACGCGTGATCACGTCCGACGCCCGGTTACCGTCGCGCAAGGTGCGCCTCGCGGTTTCGCGGGCACCATCCACATCCGGCGGATCGTTTGCCAGCATCCGCAGACAGGTGCCAGCGTTGGTAATGATGCCGGAAAGCGGCTGGTTCACCTCATGAGCGATCGAAGCGGTCAATGCGCTCACCGTCGTGACTCGCGCGACATGGGTGAGCTCGGAACGAGCCCGGTCCAGTGCCTCCTCTGCCTCCTTGCTCTCAGTCACGTCCTGGAGGGCGCCGACGAACAGGGGCCGACCGGCAACACGCTCGACGACGTGGGCGACGCCGCGCACATGTTTCACCGCGCCTCGGGCGGTGACGATGCGGAACGCGAACATGACGTTCTCGCCGGTCATGCCGCGTGCGATCACCGATTCGAACGAGGGCAGGTCGTCAGGGTGGATGATGTCTCGGATCCTCTGTACCGAGACCTTGGATCCTGGTTCGAATTCGAAGATGCGAAAGGCTTCCTCCGACCAGTTGTGATCGTCGCCCACCAAGTCTGTGATGAAGCTGCCCGTGTGGCTGAGCCGCTGGGCATCGGCGAAACTGTCGTAGGCGCGTCTCAGCTCCACCTCCGCCCGCTTTCGGTCTTCAATGTCGATCACCAAACCATACCAATTGGCGATCCGACCTTCGGTGTCATGGAGCGGCTCTCCGACGGACTGAATCCACCGATACTGACCGTCCGCCCGACGGAGCTGGTACTCATCGCCGTAAGAAGATCCCGTTGTGGCCGAATGCAGCCACCGTCGCACAGTAGCGTCGCGATGATCGGGATGGACGAGTTCGAGCCACCGATCGCCAGCTAAGCTCTCCGCGGTGTGGCCGAGATATTCGACAGCCCTCCGGTTCAAGTAGTCCAGCTCGCCCTCGGGAGTACCACGCCACACGAGTGCCGGGATCGTTTCGACCAGGAGACGAAACTGACGCTCGCTCTTACGAAGTGCGTCTTCCGCGCGCTTTCGATCCTCGATGTCAGTATTGACCCCGTACCACTTGACGACGGTACCCGCCTCATCGCGCAGCGGATTCGTTCGGAAGAGGAACCACCGGTAGTTGCCGTCGTGTCGACGTAATCGCGCTTCGGCTTCTCCGGGCGCTTCAGAAGCCATGATGCGCTGCCACGTCGCTGACAGGTCGTTCAGGTCATCTGGATGGACGGCCGCCGTCCACCCCCACCCGCTCGCCTGTTCCGCCGATAGCCCGATGAAGCTCAGATAGTGCTGGTTAAAGAACTCGGCGCTTCCATCGGGCCTCGCCGACCAGGCCAGCGCTGGAATCGTATCGATGATCAGTTTGAGACTGCGTTCGCTCGCGCGGAGGGCGTCCTCGGCGCGTTTGCGCTCGTCGATGTCGATCAGGACCACATACCAACGAGCGATACGCCCGTCGGTATCGCGTAAAGGAAGCCCACGGACCTGACACCAGCGGTAGATGCCATCGAACCGCCGA
The DNA here is from genome assembly GCA_036258175.1 of Vicinamibacterales bacterium. Taxonomy (GTDB): domain Bacteria; phylum Acidobacteriota; class Vicinamibacteria; order Vicinamibacterales; family 2-12-FULL-66-21; genus DATAEE01. The sequence continues at coordinate 1,782 of DATAEE010000267.1, read as the reverse complement.
ATGCGTGCCTCGAAGTCGTAGGGATCGCCTGCCGCGATCGACATCGTAAACACCTGGCCGACACGAGGCAGATCGTCCGAATGAACCGTCCCATTCGTGCCCCACTGCCTCATCGCCTCCAGCGGCTGCCCGCAGTACTCGACGAGTTCGTGGTTGACGACGTCGACGTCGCCAGCCGCCGTCAGGATGGCGACCAGACCAGGAATTGTGTCCACCATCGCGCGCGACTCGCGCTCGTGTTCGCGGACCGTTTGCTCCGCGCGCTTGCGCTCGGTCAAGTCGACGACGAACGCTACGCCTTCGTCAGGAGTTCCATAGAAGAGCGTGCCGCCGGTCAGCACTGGTACGCGGCTGCCGTCCCTCCTGAGCAACTCCCGCTCCTGTGCTTGGGCGGCTCCGCCTTCCTTCAGTTCTTCCGTGACGCGTGCGTCGCGCTCACGCCATTCCGGCAGGGTGAAGTCGGTCCAGCGCAAACGGCCCGAGACCAGGTCCTCACGGCTGTACCCGATGATGCGAAGAAACTCCGCGTTGGCCTCGAAGACCCGACCGTCGGTATGCCAAGTGAAGATGCCGATGATGTTGGCATCGACCAGCCTCCGGACCTTGACCTCGCGTTCGCGGACATCGCGATACAAGCGCGCATTCTCCAGCGAAATGGCCGCCTCGGTGGCGAGCAGCTCCAGAAGCGCCATCCTGGCAGCGGTCAGGGCGCCGGACCTCACTCTGTTCTCGAGGTAGATCACTCCGACCAGCTGGGTCTGCTTGAGCAGCGGCAGGCAGACCACGGAACGTACCAGGTGCCGGCGGATGTACTCATCGTCTGAGAAGGCGGTCGCTCCCGAGGCCTCCTGAAGCAGAACGCTTTCTCTCGTTCGGAGCACGTTGTGGAAAACGGACTCCGGCAGATCCGCGGAGGTGATACTGGCTTGCCGCAGCTCGACTAGCGTCCCATCGCTGCGGCTCTTGGCTTCTGCATTGATTCGATACGTATCGCCGCTCGGAAGAATCAGGAGACCTCGGTCCGCACCCGCGTGCTCAAGGCTCAGACGCAAGATCGTGGCGATCAACTTCTCGAGGTCGGTCTCGCCTGACACCGCTCGCGAGACCTTGATTACGGTAGCCAGATCGAGGTGCTCGACAAGTGTCATGCGATCAGCCCCTCCTCGACCAGGTCCTCAATGAACTAGTCGGCGAAGAACGACGCGCCGGCGGTCTTCTCGTGCACCGGTTCATCACAGGGACGATTATGTATATCGCCGACGGACAGCACAACCGACCGCTGATATGGGCAAGCCGAAACATTTGCGTCGGCGGGATTCCCTAGTTCGGAGTAAGCCTCCATGTGTATCGACCGTCTAATCTAAACGGCCGACCGCCTCCACCCTGCGCCGCAGGAGTGATCGTTCCCTGTAACGTCGGCTGGCACGCTACGCTGCGCTAGAATCGAAAACCGTCAACTCGCGAAACAGGCCGATCTGGCGACCGATTCTGTCCGGTCGGTCCAACAGCCGTGTGGTGACAGGGCCACGTCGCGGAGACAAACCGCGTGCAGCTCAGCCTGGTAGATCCTCCGCGCGCTTTGCGGCGCGCTGGCCGTGCAGCAGGCCAGTGGACTGGCCGACTTCGATGAGATAGCCGTCTGGGTCTCGCATGTAGCAGCGGATTTCCGCTCCCCGGTCGATCGGCGGCGTCACGAACTCCGCCCCTTTCGCCTTCCACTCCTCGTAGCAGGCTTGGATGTCGGCGACTCGCAAATTCATGAACATTGAGGTCGTGTTGCCG
>DATAEE010000266.1:0-2180 GCA_036258175.1 Vicinamibacterales bacterium | reverse complement strand
ATGTGGCCGAGCATCCCGACGAGTTCGGCGCGGATGCCAGCCGCATCGCGATCGCGGGCGAAGCGTCGGCGGCAACATGACGGCCGTGGTCGCGCTCCTCGCCAAGGAGCGCAATGGGCCTCGGGTCAAGGCGCAGCTTCTCTTCTACCCGGTCACCGACGCCTCGATGTCGACCGGCTCCTACAAGGAGTTTGCCGAAGGCCCATGGCTGACCAAAAAGGGGATGGAATGGTTCTGGGATCAATATCTGCCCGACGTTTCCAAGCGCACCGACATTCACGTCTCGCCAATCAACGCCAGCTCGGAGCAGCTCAAGGGCCTGCCCCAAACGCTGCTCTTGGTCGACGAGAACGACGTGCTGCGCGACGAGGGCGAGGCCTATGGCCGCAAGCTAGCTGCAGCTGGCGTTCCGGTCAGGTCGGTTCGCTACAATGGCACGATCCATGACTTCATGCTGCTCAACGCGATCGCGAACACGCCCCCGGTGCGTGGCGCCGTCGATCAGGCGTCAGATTATCTGCGCAAGGTCTTCGCGGGCTCTTAGGTGTGTAACTCGGTGAAGCTGGCGTTGAGGAGCGGCATCGTAATTAGGCGTGCGCAGTATTGGATTGCCAGTGCGCACGAGTCGATGAGCGCCGAAAGGAGAAAGCATCCATGGCAATTCAAACACAGACACTGACCAGACCAGAACAAGATCATTCCGCTGAGAAAAGATCGGATCGCAAAACGATCGCCCGCCGCCAATTCCTGCGCTTTCTCGCCGGCAGCCCACTTCTCACGGCGACCTCTGCCGGCACTATCGCAAGCGTGTTGGCGGCTAACTCGCATCAAGTGCTCGCGCAGAGCTACGACGTGCTGCGCGGCTCTCGGAGAGCGCTCGGCCCGGACGGCATCATCACCGCTCCAGCCGATGCACTGGACGTGTTCGAGTTCGAGCCGGCGGCGAAGAAGGCCGTGCTCAGCCAGGGCGCGCCGGCGCACTGGGGCTACCTCGAGAGCGGCGTGGAAGGCGACGTGACACGCGATGCCAACCACGCCGCCTACGCCCGCTATAACATCCGCGTGAGGCGCCTCATCGACGCACGCAAGGTCGATACCAGCGTGAAGATCTTCGGTGAAACCTGGGCCAGCCCCATCTTCATTTGCCCGGTCAGCAGCCTCGGTGCCTACCAACCGGAGGCGGGGGTCGCCGTGGCGCGCGCCGCCGGTAAGCGCAATCACCAGATGGTGCTCTCCACGGTCGACAACGCGAGCATCGTCGACGTGAACAAGGCGCACGGTTGGCCCGCCTGGTTCATGTTGTATCCGACCGACGACTGGAACGTCACGCGGGCGCTGGTGCAGCGCGCCGAGAGCGCGGGCTCCCCGGCGATCGTGCTCACGGTCGACCGGCAGGGCGGCCGCAACACCGAGGACCTGTTCCGCGAGCGCCGCGAGGACCTGCGCGAATGCACCGCCTGTCACACGCCGGGCTTCACCAACGAGGTCAGCCGTAAGGCTAACTTCATGGGCATCAACGTTTCCAAGGTCACGAACCTCTACGGCACCGGCATGACGTGGGAATTCGTCGATCGCCTGCGCGAGATCGTCAAGGGCAAGCTCGTGCTGAAGGGTATCATGACGGGTGAGGACGCCAAGGAGGCGATGCGCCACAGCGTGGACGGCATCATCGTCTCCAACCACGGCGGTCGCGCAGAAGAGAGTGGGCAGGCGACGATCGGCGTGCTGGTCGAAGTCGTGGATGCGGTGGGCGGCCGCGTCCCGGTGCTCATCGATGGCGGTGTACGCCGTGGCACCGACGTCCTGAAGGCGCTTGGTCTCGGTGCCAGCGCCGTCGGCATTGGCCGGCCCTACGTGTGGGGGCTCGCCTCGTTCGGCGAGGCCGGCGTCGACCGCGTACTCCAGATCCTGGACGATGAGTTCATCACGATCATGCGGCAGGTGGGCGCGGTGAACATCAATCAGATCACGCGGGACAACGTGACTCGCGCATAGGCGTGGAAAGGCCGCCGCCCGGCAGTCTTTCCACTTTGAATTCGCGTTCCGAGCACACGATCGACGTCAGTGGCGATAGCCGTGGCGCGATGTGCTAGCATGACCGGCACGAAACACGGATGCGGCATCGCTAACTGGAGCAAGATAGCGCGGAGGCATACAATGGACGTGCAGGCACCAAAAGC
>DATAEE010000265.1:0-1571 GCA_036258175.1 Vicinamibacterales bacterium | reverse complement strand
ACGCGACTGGCACCACAACAAGGAGATGTGGATTCGCATCCTCGAGAAACAGACCGGCGAGGGTCTCGATGCCTGGAACGCCAAACTGCGCAAACGCCAATTTCGTGACGAACAGCAACTGCGCACGTGGCTTTCACAGCGGCACGTCACCGGATACGCGCAGCAACTGCTCGTCATGGAGCGTTTTGGCTATCCGGGTTTCCTGCTCGCGACGGCCGACGAGCTGATTGACCGGCAGTATGCCGACTCTCCCCGGCTCCGCGCCGTCTACGACGCGATCGTCAAGGCAGCCACGAATAGTGGCGATCTGATCATCCAAGCGCGGAAAACGTTCGTGTCGCTGGTCTCACGGCGGACGTTCGCACGGATCCAGCGAGCGGGTAAGGCGGGCGTGAATCTTGGCCTTCGCCTGGACGGACAGCGGCCGGTCGGGCGGTTGGTGCCTTCGACGATTCACGACACGATGCGGCTTCAGATCACGGTGCTGGATGCAGCAGAGGTGGACGCTGAACTCTTAGGCTGGCTCAAGCGGGCGTATATCCAGAACGCCTGATTCGAGCGAGAGCGACCGCCGGCAGATCCTGGAGTGAATGTTTTGGCTCTACCCGGGGCCGGCTATCTCGGCGGGCTAATGGTCGCGCCAAGGCGTCGGTGATGACGCTTCGCCCACGCTGCCATTTCGTCCAACGCGGGTCGAAGCGTGGCGCCAAACGCCGTGAGGCAGTAGTCCACGTGCCGGTGAGCGTCACCGACCACGCTCCGCGACACCAGGCCATCGCGTTCGAGCTGGCGCAGGTGCTGGGTGAGCATTTTGTGAGCGACGTCGGGCATTGCTCGCTGGAGATCGTTGAAGCGGCTGGGCCGGCCGCTTCGGAGCGACCAGAGGATCAGCGGTTTCCATTTGCCGCCGACGATGTCGATCGTCAGCTGCACAGGGCAAGCGTATGTGTGCGGTCGAGTCGGGGACATTGCAACTTCCTTCCGGCGCGAAACGCACCGAGCGGTGCGTTGACCCACGTGACGCCGCGATCGTTAATGGGTACGAGGATGCGGATTGGCCCTCGCAAACGAAGGTATCAGACCCATGAGCACTGATGGAATGACTGTGGCCACGGCCACGGCGAGACTGTCGATGGTATTGGCGGCGGTCACATTGTCATACCCGACCCCGGCCGCGCAGACAGCGAAGTCGTCATTGTCTCCCAGATTCGCGCACGTTGTCGATTTGACACACACCCTGGACGAGGACACGCCGTACATCCCAGTGCCGAACATCACATTCCCATTCAGGAAGACGCCGATCGCAACCATTGCCAAGAACGGCGTCGCGGCGTACCGATGGGAGATCCACGAGCACCTGGGAACACAGATCGATGCGCCGAACCATTTCTTCGAGGGCGGACTCTCGCTGGATCGGCTACCGGTCGACAGTCTCGTGGTGCCACTGGTCGTCATCGACGTGTCAGCGCGAGCCGCCACGAACCCGGATACCTCGTTGACCGTGGCCGACGTCGAGGCGTGGGAACGTCAGCACGGTCGGATTGCGGAGCGGGCCGCGGTGATGATGGCGT
>DATAEE010000264.1:0-13971 GCA_036258175.1 Vicinamibacterales bacterium | reverse complement strand
TGCGCTCGTGCAGGCAGGGCTGCACCTCGGCGAGATCGACGTCGTCATCGAAAACGGGCGGGTCCGGGCCGGGTATCACGTCGGCGAGCTGGTCGATGCCACTATCGTCGTGCACGTCATCGGCGAGCGGCCGGGCACCGGCCTCAATACGCTTTCGGCGTATCTCACTTACGGCCGCGACGAGGCGGGTCAGTCACGATGGGGCTCCGATATGAATCATTCCTGGACGACGGCCGTCTGCGGCGTGCATCCGCTCGGCCGCCCGCCGGCGGCGGCGGTTGACGCAATCGCGTTGTCTGTCCGGCGCATGCTCGAGGAGCGTTGCTCGGGCATCGCCCTGCATACGCGGCCCCGCTGACGGGTGAGGGGAGGCCGCCTTCGCCCTTCGGGCTTCGGCGGGCCAGGCTTTATACTCCGCGCATGCCGAAGACCTTTCCTCGCGCCGCCACCTTCCTCGTTCTGGCGTTGTCGATTGGCGTCGCTGCGTCGCGTCCTGCCGCGCAGTCGGCCGCGCCCTTCACCGCGGAGGACATGCAGCGCGTTGCGACGATCAACGTGCTTGACCTCTCGGAGGATGGCCGGCTCGTCGCCGCCGCGACCCGCAGACCCGTCGACAATCCGGAGACCGATCACGGACGGTTCGGCGACCCGACGTATCTCAATCCGTTACGAGCGTCGATCGTGATCTTCGACACGCGAAGCGGACGCTCCTGGACGCCATTTCGCGATCTCGTGGAGGCGCGCGCCGCCGCGTGGTCGCGCGACGGCCGGCGGCTCGCGATCCTGACTGCGTCGGCCGCGCCGGCGAACGGGCCGAACAAGGGATTGCCCACGACGGCGCTTCATATCTGGGATGCCGAGAAGCAGGCGCTCACGCAGGTGCCGCTCCGCGACCCGACGCACGTCGCCGCCAACTCCGGCCTCGACTGGACGCCCGACGGCCGCCGCGTGATCGTCACGCTGCGCACGCCCGACGAAGAGCGCGCCGGCCGGGCGCGGTTCGAAGCGATCACCGACGCACGCGTCATCGTCCAGCAGTCGAAGGAGCCGTTCCTCGAATGGGACGAGCTGCGCCGCGCCGATCGGCAGCGGACGCTCGCCGAACTCGACCCGTCGACTGGCGAGACGCGCGTGCTGCTGTCGTCCCGAAAACTCACGAACTATCAGCCCTCGCGCGACGGCTCCTTCATCGCCCTGATGGACGACGTTACGGAAAAGACGGACTACGACGTGATCGGTGGAACGACGAATGCGATCCGCGTGTTGGCCAGCGGTTCCGAACCGCGAACCGTCAACGACGGCAAGGACCTCGCGGGCGCGCAGATCCGCTGGTCCGACGATGGAAAGATGTTCGCGTACGCGAAGAAAGGCGAGGTCTTCGTTCAGGGCATTGACGAAGCGAAGCCTCGCAGGCTAACGCCGAAGCCTAAGGATGCTGAGAAGAAGGACGAAGGAAAAACGGCGGAGAAGAAGGAAGAGGAGGAATCATTTTCACCCGGCCCCTTTAGTCGGGACGGAAGACGTATTCTGCTCACGAGCAAGAAAGGGTGGTACGTCGCGTCGGTGGCTGACGGCGCGCGCGAGCGCGTCATCGAGCTCGATCCGAAAGAGGATGCAAAGAACCCGCGTCTGACCGCCATCGACTGGGCGCCGGATGGATCGGCGATCTACATCAGCTGGTCGGCGCCAGGTGAGTGGAAGCGCGGGATCATGCGCCTCGACGTCGCCACGAAGACGCTCGCGCCGCTCGTCCAGGATGCGCGCCTCTACGGCAACCCGCGCCTGTCCCGCGACGGCAGCACGTTCGTCCACACGATGACCGATGGCGACCGGCCGTCAGAACTTTATGTCGCTCCGGCGTCGTTTACGTCGTCCCGCAAGCTGACAGATCTCAACCCGTGGATGGCTGGCAAGGCGCTGCCGCGCTCCGAGCTCGTCGCGTACCGGGACGTGGACGGCAAAGAGTTGTATGGCGTGCTCCGCTATCCGATCCGCTACGTGAAGGGGCAGAAGTATCCGACGATCTTCGAGATCTACGAGACGTTCTTCGACAACGGCTTCAACACCCGCGCGGCGTTTCTCGCGAACCACGGCTACGCGGTGTTCCACCCGTCGGTGAACCTCGTCGTCGGCCGGCCTGGCGAGGCGTGGGTGAAAGGCGTCACGTCCGCCGCGAACCGCCTGATCGATCTCGGGATCGCCGACCCCGATCGTCTCGGCGTGCACGGCACGAGCTACGGCGGCTACGCCACGTGCTTGCTCATCACGCAGACCGATCGCTTCAAGGCCGCGATCAACATCTCCGGCAAGGTCAACATGGTGAGCTTCTACACCGACAGCCCGCGGCTCGGCGTCCGCAACACGCACGCGCCGGAGAAGAGTCAGGATCGGATCGGCGGGACGCTGTGGGAGTACCCCGAACGCTACCTCGAACATTCGGCGGTGCTGCACGCCGATCGGATCAAGACGCCGCTCCTCAACATCACGGGCGATCTCGATCCGAATGTCCCGGCGAGCCAGTCGCGCGAGATGTACTACGCGCTCCGCCGGCTCGGCAAAGAGGTCGAATGGGTGCGCTACACGCGTGGCGGCCATCGTCCGCCCAACAGCCTCGAAGAGAGCGTCGATTTCGAGAACCGGATTCTTGGTTGGTACGACAAATATCTGAAGAAGAAGGATGGGAAAACGACTACGAATAACCAGGGTTCCTAGGGTTCCTAAGGTTCCTAGGGTTCCCAAGGTTCCTGGGTTCTTGAGGGTTTTCCGAATTCACCTGCTTGCCTGGCGCCTTAACGCTCTTTTGCTCTTAGAGTTCGAGGAACAGAGATGACATGAGCGGACCGGCACGCTGCGTGCTGGACATCCGTCGTGGTCGCAAGGCACTTCACGGAACTGATTGCGTGGCAATTGGCGAACGAGCTGCGCGAATCGGTGGTCGAAATCATCGCTACGCCCGGAGTGAGCAAGGACTTTACATTCTGTCGCCAGATTCGCGAATCGGCAGACTCCGCGTGCGCGAATATTGCGGAAGGTTTTGGCCGGTTTCGGCCCGCCGAGTTCGCGCGCTTTCTGGGAATTGCGAAGGGCTCGCTGCACGAAACGCAGGATCACCTGCGAAGCGCTCGCAAGCGCGGCTACGTGAATGCGGACGAGTTCAACGCGCTGTGGCGGCTTTCAATCCGGGCCAGCACCGCCAACTCCTCGCTGCAGCGGTACCTGCGAACTAGGGGCCGCAAGGGTCCACCAGCAGCGGAACCCCAGGAACCCTAGGAACCCTAGGAACCCTAGGAATCCTAGGAACCTTTCGCTAACCTCAATATCCCAACAAGATTACTGATCCCCATGACCGTGAACGCCACGCCCCATGCGATCGGTGTGTCCCCGCCCAACGCGTCGAGGAGCGCGCCGACGGCGAGCGAACCGAGAAACGCCGTCGCGAACCCGAGCGTGGAGTGAACCGCCATCGTCGCGCCACGTGAACCGGCGGGCGCCGCCGCAATCGCGGCCGCGGTCAGCGGCGCCGAGTCGGCCGACACGGTAACGCTGTAGATGCAGCACAAGAGGACGACGATCGCAAAGGGCAGCGAGGCGGTCCAGCCGACGACGGCGCCGACCATGACCGACGCCGCCATGGTCCTGATGATGTGGCGACGTGAGCCGACGCGCGACGCGGCCTCCTGTCCGCCGACGCTTGCGGGCACGCCGACAAGCGTGACCAGCGCGGCCGCAGCCGGAGCGCTCCAGACCGAACCGGCCGGCTGACGCGACAGGCTGTAGGCGAGAAACGGCACCAGCCACGCGCGCATCGCGAAGAGTTCCCACATGTGCCCTCCATACCCCACGATGTAATCCATCGCAGCGCGATTTCGGAAAACGGGCACGAACCCCAGGAACCCTAGGAACCCCAGGAACCCCAGGAACCTTGGGAACCCTGTTGTAATTCCAGACGCTCTTGGAACGTAGTGCCAGACGATGAGGATCGCGATCGCCTGCGCGAGCGCCGCCGCGCCGAACGCCCAGCGCCAGCCGAGGCGCGATGCGATCAGACCCGCCATCAGAAACGATGCGCTCGTGCCGATGGTGAACGAGGACGTGTAAAAGGAAACGTAGCGGCCCTGGCGCGGGCCGGCGACGTGATCGGTGAGCGCCTTGACGCCCGGCATGTAGATGCCCGCCAGACCGATCCCGCCCGCGAGCTGGCAGAGGAGCGCCGTCGCCGGTCCGTTCGCGGCGGCGCCGAAGAGGAGCGATGCCGACGCGGCGAGTGCGATCGACCCGGCGAGGATCCGCCGCGGATCGATGCGGTCGCTCAGCGCCGCCAGGATGGGCACGAGCGCCGTGTAGCCCGCATAGTAGATGCCGCTGATCCATCCGATGGCGGTATTCGAGAGTCCCCATTCGTCGCGGATTGTCGTGACGACCGCCGAAAAGGTCGCGAAACCGGCCATGCTGAGGATAAGCGCCGCGCAGAGCGCTAAGGTGAGTCGCCTGTCCGACACGTGGAGTAGTATCGATTATTGTGATGCGGAATTTTCTGGCGCTATCACTCGCCGCGCTTTCCGTCGCCGCCGCGGCGCAAACCGGCGGCGCGAACCGCGGGCTGACCGCGGTCGAGGGCGTCCTCGTCGGCCATCACACGCTGACGGAGCGCCCGACCGGCTGCACCGTCATCCTGGTGGAGGCCGGGGCGGTCGCGGGCGTCGACGTGCGCGGCGGCGCGCCCGGCACGAAGGAAACGGACCTTCTCGATCCGGTCAACAGCGTCCAGCAGGTCCACGCGATCGCGCTCGCCGGCGGAAGCGCCTTTGGCCTCGACGCCGCGACCGGCGTGATGCGCTACCTCGAGGAGCGCAACGTCGGCTACGACGTCCGCATTGCCAAGGTCCCGATAGTCCCCGCCGCTATCCTTATTGATCTGTGGGTCGGAACGAACCCGAAGATCCGTCCCAACGCCGAGTGCGGGTATGCGGCCGCCAAGAGCGCGACGAATGGCCCAGTGCCGGAAGGGTCCGTCGGCGCGGGGGCCGGCGCGACCGTCGGCAAGTGGGCCGGAAACAAACGAGCGATGAAGGGAGGCCTCGGCAGTGCCGCGGTTCAGCTCCCCAGCGGCCTGGTCGTCTCCGCGCTCGCCGCCGTCAACGCCGCCGGCGACGTCATCGACCCCGCCACGTCGCGCGTCGTCGCGGGCATGCGCACGGAGGACGGCAAGGGGCTCGCCGACGTGCGCACGCTGCTGCGCGGGAGCACCTTCGATCGATCCGAGCCCGAACCCGGCGTCAACACGACCATCGGCGTGGTGGCGACGAACGCACGGCTGACGAAGGCGCAGGCGACCAAGGTGGCGCAGATGGCGCACGACGGCTTCGCGCGCGCGATCGTCCCGTCGCATACGCCGGGAGACGGCGACACGATCTTCGCGCTTGCGACCGGCCGGCGCGAGGGTGAGGCGAACGTCTCGCTCATCGGCGCGCTCGCCGCTGACGTGATGGCCGAGGCGATCGTCCGCGCGATCCGCGAGGCGACGAGCGTCGCGGGGATTCCCGCGGCGCGCGATCTTAAGTGAGCCTTCACCTCGCGCTGCTCCTGGCCTATCTCGGGCTGCAGGTCGGGATCGGCCTGTGGCTCGGCCGCCGGGTGAAAACAGCCAGCGACTTCTTCGTCGCGGGGCGGCGGCTGGGTCCGGGCCTGCTGTTCGCGACGATGATCGCCGGCAACATCGGCGCGGGCACCACGATCGGCGCCGCCGGGGAAGGGTACCGGAGCGGCATAGGCACGTGGTGGTGGGTTGGATCCGCCGGCATCGGTTCGCTCGTTCTCGCGTTCATCGTCGGACCCCGGCTCCGGCGCGTCGCCGCTGACCTCGGCCTGCGGACCGCGGGCGACTTCCTCGAGCGTCGCTACGATCCTTCGGTGCGCACCGCGGTCACCGCGTTGCTCTGGCTCGGCACCCTCTCGATACTGGGGGCGCAGCTCATCGCCGCCGGAAAAATCCTCCACGTCGTCACCGGCCTTCCACCCGTCGTCGGCATCGTCCTGAGCGGCGCGGTCGCCGTGGCGTACTTCTCGGCGGGCGGTCTGATGACCGCGGTCTGGGTGAACCTCATTCAGCTCGGTTTCGAGGTTGCCGTTCTGTGCGTGCTCGTGCCGTTGTCCATCGCGCAGGCTGGCGGGTGGGATGCCCTCGTCGCGCGGACGCCCGGCGGCGACTACTGGAACTTCTGGAGCGGCTGGCGGTATCTGATCCTGCTCGGCCCGGCCTTCGTCGTGTCACCGGGGCTGATTCAAAAGGTCTACGGGGCACGCGACGATCGCGCGGTGCGGGTGGGGGTCGGCCTCAACGCGGGCCTTCTCCTGGCGTTCGGGTTCGTGCCGGCGCTCCTTGGCATGACGGCGCGTGCGCTGCACCCGGCGCTGCCCGACCAGGAGCTCGCGCTGCCGACGCTGCTGATGTCCGATCTCTCGCCGGTCGTCGGCGCCATGGCGCTGGCGGTTCTCTTCACAACCGACGTCAACACCGCCGACACCGTCCTGTTCATGCTGTCCACGTCGCTCGCGCAGGATCTTTATCGCGGCTACGTGCATCCCGGTGCGAGCGACGAACGCGTGCTGAAGGTCGCGCGCGTGTCGGCGATCGCGAGCGGGACGCTGGGGATCCTCGCGGCGATTCTGGCCGCGTCGATCCTCGACGCGCTGACGATCTTCTACACGCTCGTCGGCGTCAGCCTGCTGGTTCCGATCGTCGGCGGGTTGTTCGTGCGGCGCGCCGGCAAGGTCGAAGCGTTCGGGTCGATGGCGGCCGGTGTCGGCGCGACGCTCGCGCTGCATCTCGCGACCGGCGGCAAAGGCGTGGGCGTCGTCTCGCCTGCGCTGGCTGGTCATCTTGCCGCCGTGGTGGCGTTTGCCCTGCTCACATCGAGGCGCCCGGCCATTCCTGACCCGGAGCGTGGCGAGCCACGGCTGGCCCGACCTAACCGCCGCCCGAGATCCACTGTCTAAGAGCCATTCGGAGGAAGCCTATGTCACGCGGCATTACGCTCGGCGACCTGAGGCAGGACCTTCGCATCGGCCTTCGAGGTCTGTTGCGCGCGCCCATGATGACGCTGACGATCGTTGCGACGATTGGCCTGGGCATCGGCGCAACGACGGTCATCTTTGCCGCGCTCCATGCGGCGTTGCTCAGGCCGTTGCCCTATGCAGACCCGGGCCGGCTCGTTCGGATCTACACCGACGCCCCGCCAAACAGATTCCCCTTCTCCGTCGCCGACTACCTTGCGCTGCAGGCGCAGCAGACGCACTTCGAGCAGATAGCCGGATACACCAGCCGATCCCTGGCGTTCAGCGACGGCACGGTCGCCGAGCGCCTGACCGGACGAGAGGTGTCATGGACGTACTTCTCGCTGCTCGGAATCCGGCCGGCTATCGGCCGAGACTTCGTCGAGCGGGATGGCCGGCCGGGCAACCCGCGCGCGGTCATGGTCAGCCACGGATTCTGGCAGCGCCGTCTCGGCGGGCGGCCGGACGCAGTCGGAAAACCGATCCGGCTCGATGGCTCGGACTACACGCTAGCAGGCGTTCTTCCTCAGACGATGGGCCCGCTGGAGCGGGGACGGGAATTCTTCGTCGCGGCGCAGTGGGACACGCCGCGCCGGAAGGGCCCCTTCTTCATCACCGCCCTCGGACGGCTCCGCAATCCGTCGGAGCGGCCGGCCGCGGCCGAGGAGCTCCGGGCCATCTGCCGGCGGATCTTTCCGTTGTGGAAGAGCTCGTACCAGGATGACCGCGCGTCGTGGGGCATGCTGAACCTGAAGACGCACGTCACGGGTGACGTCGGGGCGATCGCGGGGCTCGCGCTGGCCGCCGTCGGCCTCGTCTGGCTGATTGCGTGCGCGAACGCGTCGAATCTGCTCATCGCTCGAGTGACGAGCCGCCGCCGCGAGCTGGCCGTCCGGGCGGCGCTCGGGGCGTCGCGCGGGCGAGTCGTGCGCCACCTGCTGGCGGAGAGCAGCCTGCTCGCGATCGGTGCTGCGGTCGTCGGTGTCGCACTTGCGTCGGCAGGCATCGAGCTCCTGCGGAACTTCGGGACCACCTACTTTCCCCGTACGCAGGAGATCGCCCTCGATGGGCCGGTGCTGGGGATGCTGATCGCTCTCACCGCTGTCAGCGTGCTTCTGTTCGGTCTCCTGCCGGCCATGCACGGCACCGGCGCGGTGGACGAGTCTCTGCGCTCGATGGGCCGCTCGACGACGGGCAGCCTTGCGGTCCGACGTCTGCGACGGGTGCTCGTGGGAAGTCAGTTCGCAATCGCGACGCCGCTGCTGGTTGTCGCTGGGCTGCTCCTGGTCAGCTTGAATGAGCTGAGCCGTGTGAATCTCGGCTTCGACAGCCGCAACCTCGTCACCGGCTCTCTATCGCTGCCGGACGCCCAATACCCCGACGCAGGACAAGTCGGTGCCTTCTGGGATGAGCTCGAGCGCCGCGTCGAGGCGCTGCCCGGCGTCTCGGGCGCCGCGTTCGCCGACGGACTTCCGCCCGATGGTGTCGGCAACTTCAACAACTTCGATCTCGAGGATTTCCCGACGCCGCCGGGACAGTCGCAGCCGGTTACACCGTGGGTGTCCGTCACGCCCGACTACTTTCGCCTCCTCGGTCTCACGCTCCTGGAAGGCCGCCTCTTCGACGATCGCGACGGGCGCAGGCCCGAACTTGACGTCGTTGTCGTGGATCGCGCGTGGGCGACGCGGTTTTTCTCGAACGGGAGCGCCATCGGAAAGCGATTCAAGGAAGGCGGGTGTTCGACCTGCCCGTGGACGACGGTCGTCGGCGTCGTCAGCAACGTGAAGTACGCCGGGCTGGACCAGCCGGACGAAGGGTCCGTCTATACGCCGATGCCGGGGCTGGGCTCGGAGGCACCGGCACGCGCGAGGAGTCTCATCCTGCGAACGCACGCGGATCCGGGGACGGTCATCCCCGCCGTCCAGCAGCTCATTCGGCAGCTCGATCCGAGCCTGCCATTTTCCAACGTGGCGACGATCGACGAGCGCGTAGCGCGCTCGGTTCAGACGCCGCGGTCCTTGTCCCTCCTGGTCGGAGCCTTCGCGATCGTCGCGCTCGTCCTGTCCATCGTGGGCATCTACGGCGTGATGGCGTACTACGTCCAGCAGCATGTGAGGGACATCGGCATCCGTGTGGCGCTCGGCGGCACGTCGAGCGACGTGCTTCGGCTGGTTCTGGGTCAGGGCATGAAAGTCGTCGCGAGCGGCGTCGTCGTCGGCCTGCTCGTGGCGGCCGCGACGACCCGGCTGGCGTCCAGCCTTTTCTTCGGTGTCGGCGCCGCCGACACGTTCACCTTCGCCGGCGTCGGCGTCCTGATGCTGGCTGTCGCGCTGGCGGCTTGCTTCGTGCCGGCCAGGCGAGCCATCGGCGTCGAGCCCGCCGTGGTACTGCGCAACGAATAGCGCTCAATGCTGAGTGTGGAATGCTGAATGCCGAGTTCATTCAGCATTCAGCACTCAGCCTTCAGAATGGGCGCTTACATTCGTTTCTTATACGTAATCCTCATCCCCAGCGCTTCTTTCCCATCGGGGCCGGGCATGTACATCGACATCACTCGGTTGCTCTTGTCTTTGTACTCGGTGACGGCGCGCGACTTGACGACCTTACCGGTCGCGTCCGGCGCTTCCGACCACCCGGTGAAGGTGCGCTTCGCCGGATCGTAGGTGCCTTCGGTCAGCATCAGGCCCTGACTCATCGAGTCGGTCCAGCTTCCGACGTACTTTTTCTTCGCAGCGTCCCACGTCGCGGTCCCGTGGCCGTGGAAGGTCATGTCTCCCATATCACCCTTGAAGTCGGTGATGATGCAGAGGCCGCCGCAGCCGAGCGTGTTCGTCTCGACGCCTTTCGAGGTCATCGGCTGCTGCTGACCGGGGACGAACATCTCCACGACCGCGTCCCATGTGCCTTCGTCTTCCTTGAAAAGCGCATGCTCGGGGCCCGGCTTGGGCGCGGGCGGCGGCGGCTGGGGCGGCGTCGGCGCCTGGGCGGCGCGCGCCGCCACGGCCAGGCCGCAAACGAACGTTATCGCCAACACAACTCGGTGCATGGGGCCTCCTTCAGCAGGTAGACGGGTGACCGCCGACCGCGGTTCGGGATTGTCTACTGAACCTCAATCTTCCGCAAGCGAGGGCGCCAGAGGAAGCAAGCGCCGGTAAACGGTCGCGTCTGCCGGTGACTGGTCCCTCCGGGCGGGCCGCCGGTCACGGGCTGGTTGACAGTCCTCCCCGGTTCCGAAGAGCTTAGCCTGCATGCGAACACTATCCGCCATGTTCTTGTTTGCTCTGGCCGCCGTGCTGCCACTCGCCGGCGAGCCGATGACCCAGGGGGACCGCCAGCGCGTCGTCGCGCATCTCGAAATGACCGAGAGCTGGCTCGTGAGCGAGGTCGAGAACCTCTCGGATGCGCAGATGAAGTTCCGGCCCACGCCGGAGAGCTGGAGCATCACCGAGGTCGTCGAGCACCTCGCGATCGCGGAGCCCCAGTACTGGCAGCGGATCAAAGACTCCATGAAGCAGCCGCCCGCTGCCGAGAAGCTGCCGGCAACCGATGCGCAGATTCTCTGGTACGGCATCGACCGGACGAACCGCGCGAAGACCGGGGAGGCGCGGGTCCCGACGGGAAAATACCAGACGGCCGCCGCTGCCCTCGCCGACGTCCGCAAGCTCCGGTCCGAGATGCTCGACTACGCGAAGGCGACGCAGGAGGATCTGCGGGGCCACAAGTTGCTCGAGGGAAATATGGACGTCTACCAGTGGCTCTTGATGATCTCGACGCACTCGCAGCGGCACATTCTGCAGATTCGGGAGAACAAAGCGAACGCAGGTTATCCGCGCCGCTGACGCAACCATCCGCGCCTCTGCCGCCACGGATGCGCTGACCGCTATCGGCCACTTTCGATCTCGATTCCGAACAAATCCCGAGGGCCGAGGCCCGGCCCCAGGCCGAGTGGCCCCAGGTCCGAGGCCCGATGATGGCAAACCGTGTGCAAACGCCAGTCCCCCGTGAACCTCGGTCAAGACATCCGCCTGGCGTTCCGCCGGATACGCCGCAGCCCGCTGTTCGCCATCTCGGTGATCGGAACGCTCGCCCTTGGCGTGGCGGCGGCAACGTCGATCTACTCGGTGGTCGACGGCGTGCTGCTGAAGCCGCTCCCATTTCCCGATTCGCGGGCGCTGGTGCGGGTCACGGCGGACTATGCGGCGATCAATCTTCACGACGTCGGGATGTCGCAGCCGGAGCTGGACGACTACGCCCGCCGGTCCGGCGCGTTCGACGCGATCGCCGGCATCTGGCCGATCACAGCCAACCTTACCGGATCGGATCGCCCCGAGCGGGTCGAGGTCCTGCTCGCGAGCTCGAACTACTTCGACATGATCGGTGTTCCCCCCGCGCTCGGCCGGACCTTCAACGAGCGTGACGAGATCCCCGGCATCGCGCCGGTCGCGGTGATCAGCGACGGTCTCTGGCGGCGCGGATTCGGCGGCGATCCGCAGATTCTCGGTCGCAAGCTGCGGATCGACGAAGACGTCTACGAGATCATCGGCGTGATGCCGCCGTCGTTCCGTCACCCGAGCCTGACGCTCGAGACCGATATCGAAGTGTGGGTGACGTCCGGCTGGAAAGCAGCGCCATTCCCTGCGCCCGGACGGAGCGCGCGCTTCGTCGCGTCAGCGATCGGTCGGGTGAAACGGGGGATGTCGATCGAGGAAGCTCGCGCGAGGCTGGACAATCTCGCGCGGGAGTTCGCGCGCGAGCATCCTGACGAGTATCCCGCGCGCCTCGGCTGGGCTCCTCGCGTATATCCGCTCGCATCGGACCTCGTCGCCGGCGTGCGTCCCGCTCTCCTGATGTTGATGGGCGGTGTAGGGTTCGTCCTGCTCATCGCCATCTCGAACATCTCGAACCTTCTGCTCGTGCGCGCCGTCGAGCGGGAGCGCGAAGTGGCGATTCAGCGCGCGCTCGGCGCGACGCGCGCGCGGATCGTCAGCGGGCTGCTCGTCGAAGGCGTCGTGCTGTCGGTCGTCGGTGGCGCGCTCGGATTCGTCGCGAGCCTCTGGGGCGTCGATCTGCTGCTGCGTCTGGTGCCCGAGCGGCTGCCCCGAATGACCGAGATCCAGGTGGACGGCCGCGTGTTCGCGTTCGCGCTCCTGACGTCGGCGGCAGCAGGACTGCTCGTCGCGCTCGCGCCGGCGGTGCAGTCGGCGCGCGCCGATGTCGTCGATCGACTCAGGGCGGCAGGACGCGGTGCCGACGGCGGCACGCGCGCGCACCTTCGAAACGCGCTCGTCCTCGCGCAGGTGGCGATCGCGTTCGTGCTGGTCGCCAATGCCGCGCTGCTCGCCCGGAGCCTCTGGAGCCTTCAGGTGGTCGACACGGGCATGACCACTGATGGCCTGATCACGGCGCGGCTCTGGCTTCCGCAGCCGAACGAGCCCTCCGCGGGACCGTACTTCACGCACGAAAAGCGCGTCGTGCTGATCAAGGGCATCGTCGACCGGCTGCGCTCGTCACCGGAGATCCTGCGTTCGGGCATGGCCACCGCGCTTCCGACGACGAACGACAGCGGGACGGTGTCGTTCATCGTGGAAGGCTGGACGCCCGACCGCCGCGATTTTGCGAGCGCCACGCGCGTGTCGGTCACGCCCGGCTACTTTCCGGCGCTCGGCGTGCGGCTCGTCGCGGGCCGGCTGCTCGAGGACACCGACAACGAGCGCGCGCCGCGGGTCGTCGTGATCAACGAGACGCTCGGCCGGACCTATTTCGGCTCGGACGATCCGGTCGGCCGCCGCGTCCGGTTCGTCGGCCGCCGCGGGCAGATCATCGACGATCTCCCCTGGGTTACGGTCGTCGGCGTCGTCCGCGACGTGGCCGAGGACGGAATCGACACGCCTGTCCGCCCGCAGATGTACGACTCGCTCTGGCAGGTGTCGAATCTGAACCTGGCGATCGTCGCGCGAGGCCGCTCCGCGCCGCCGCCACCTTCCTCGCTGCTCGCGGCGGCGCAGGCCGTCGATCCGAATCTGCCGCTGTATGCGATGCGCACCGGTGAGGAGCTGGTGGCCGCGCAGCTTGCGCAGCGGCGATTTGCGACCCAGCTCATTCAGTATTTGCCGGCGCCGCGCTGTTCCTCGCGGCATTCGGGCTTCACGGCGTCATCGCGTACAGCGTGAAGCAGCGAACGCGGGAGATTGGCGTCAGGGTCGCGCTGGGCGCGACCGCCTCGCGTGTGATGGCGCTCGTGCTCAGTCAGGCCGCGCGGCTCGGCATCGCGGGTGTCGTCTTCGGACTCGCCGGCGCGCTCCTGGTCGCGCGGCTGATGGCGACGATGTTCTTCGGCGTCAGCGCGACGAATCCGTGGATTCTCGGCGGCTCGGCCTGGCTGCTCGTCGCCGTCGTCGGCCTCGCGACGTTCGGCGCGGCACGCCGCGCGTCGAAGATCGAAGCGGCGGTCGCGCTGCGCGCCGAGTAGCGCAGCCCTTTAGGGCTGCTTACGCGCGCACGCGCGCGCCGACCGGCGCCCGGGCAGTGGCCGCGCGGCTGATGGACCAAGGGTTCCAAGGGTTCCATGGGTTCCGGCGGTTCCATGGGTTCCAGGGGTTCCATTGGTTCCAGAGTTCCATGGGTTCCAAGGGTTCGAGGTTCGCTACGGTGTGTCGTTATCGTCCTCGTGCTCGGCCGTGCCGCGTGCGTAGTCATCTGCGCCTGTTCGCGCCGGCTCATCCGCGCGCTCGCTGATCTCGTCCGCTACCTGTTCGGCCAGCGGCTTGTTCAAGTCGTTTTCCACGAGGTCGGCGAGTGGCGCACCTGCGCGGGGTGGGGTTCGCGTCTGACGGTCGGGATGTTTCGGGTCCATAGCGGTTTCCGGTTTCACGAACCGTGCCCGACGGATTGGGCTGTTACAATTGAGCGTCCATCCCA
>DATAEE010000263.1:0-81582 GCA_036258175.1 Vicinamibacterales bacterium | reverse complement strand
GCGTCGCGCAGGAAGCGGACGGCATCGACTTGGACAATCTCGACGCGGTGCTTCGCCGCCTGCGCGCGGACGGCCGGCGCGTGCGGTTTCTGTACGTCGTGCCGAACTTCCAGAATCCCACCGGTCTGCTGCTCGGTAGAGAGAAACGCCGGCTGCTCCTTGACTGGGCAGCTCGTCAGAACCTGCTGATTGTCGAGGACGATCCCTACCGCGACCTGTACTTCGAGGATGCTGGCGAAAGGGACATCCGGCCGATCAAGGCAGACGACAGGGAAGGCCGGGTCGTCTATCTAAGCAGCTTTTCGAAGACACTGGCACCTGGCTACCGCGTCGCCTGGATTGCAGCACCCCCCGCGCTGGCCGGCAAGTTCGAAATGGCGAAACAGGCAAGCGATCTTTGCACCGGCGAGCTCGACCAGCGGGTGGTGTTCGAAGCGTACAAGCGCGGTGTGCTGGCGCGTCATGTGCCGCTCTTGCGGCAGCACTACCGGGGCAAGCGCGACGTCATGGTTGCCGCGCTCAAGCGCGAGCTCGGGAAAAGCGTGAGCTGGCCGACACCGCAGGGCGGGTTTTTTCTGTGGGCGACGCTCCCGTCCGGGATCGACTCGGACGCGATGATCCCGTCGGCTGTTGAGCGTGGCGTCGTCTACGTCGCCGGCACTGCGTTTTTCGTCGACGGCTCCGGCGCCGACAGGATACGTCTTTCGTTCTCCGCGCCGACCCCCGATCGCATCGACGAGGGCGTCAAACGGCTCGCCGTTACGATCCGCGAGGCGCTGGCGCATCCTCGGGCGTCAGCGGCTTCCCCGGCATAACGAGCAGAGGCTCGAGCGGCAGCTCGGCGGTCGATCCGACGCCAAGCGCCATCCACTCGCCGGAAATGCCGCCGGCGATCGCAACCATCCGTATCTGGTCGGCGGCAGGTGTGAGCACAAGCGGCGCCCCGAGCTGGTCCCCGGCGGACCATGTTCCCGCGGGCGCGCCGTCGCGAGCGTTGAAAAACAGCACATCTGCCCCAAGCCCGCCAACGACGATCAACAAGTCAGGCGTGACCAGCGGCTCGAACGCGCGCATCGGCAGGGGACGTCGCCAACGCTGCCCGCCGTGCCATCGATCGAGCGCCCGCAGGACATTGTCGAGCGAAATGAAATACACGTGGTCGGCATCCACCACGGCCGGCCCGATGATGTCGGCGGCGGTGCGCCAGCGCCAGCGGATGGCGCCGTCGCGCGCATCGAGGCAGTAGAAATGGTTGTCACGCGCGCCGACGAAGACGCGCTCATCGTCCAGGAGCGCCGGCCCCGGGCCGCCGCCGAGCATGCGCGACCAGCGTTCCTCGCCAGTCATCAGGGCCGCGAGGACGATGCGGCCATCTGCCAGCGGCAGCATCAGGCGGTCGCCGTCAATCGTCGGAACGGCTGACAGCCGGCCGACCTGACGACGCCACAGGAGCGTGCCGTCGGCGGCACGAACAGCCAGCACCTCACCGGCCTCTGTGCCGGCGACCAGCCATCCGTCGCGCCATACGGGAGCGGTTGCGAGTGGCCCCGCTGGAAGCTGCCAGCGCTGGGCGCCCGTTGCCGCGTCAAGCGCCCGAATCTCTGTTGCGTTCGCGACGAAGAGCACGCCGTCGCCGACAGCGGGACGTTGCGCCGCGAGCAGCTCAGCAGACCAGCGCTCGCGGCCTGACGCGACGTCGAGCGCAACCAATCGGCCCGAGCGAAGCGGCACGAACACGTGCAGGGAATCGGTCGTCGCCGGCGCGGACGGCGCGGCTGCGAGCGCCGTGCGCCAATTGGTGGCGATCGGGAAGAAGGGCGTGAGCGACGATCCTCGATTGATGAGGGCGACAGCGAGGATCAGGGGAATCGACCTACAAGATATTGTGGTGGGCACTCCACGCACACGCATATAATAGCGGACACACCTTCGAAGTGGCGGGAGCCACTAGGAAGTGGCGCGAGCCTTTCGGCTCGTTCCTGCGCTGTGACTCATCAGACCATCGTCGTTCTCGACTTCGGGTCGCAATATACACAACTCATCGCCCGCCGCTTGCGCGAGCTGTCCGTGTACTCGGAAGTGGTACCGTGCACGACGAGCGCCGAGTCGATCCGCGCGAGGCATCCGGCCGGCATCATCCTGTCGGGTGGCCCGCGCAGCGTTTCTGAACCGGGCGCTCCGCGCTGCGAGGACGCGGTCTTCGACGCAGGGGTCCCAGTTCTCGGCATCTGTTACGGCATGCAGCTCATGGCGGATGCGCTCGGCGGTCGCGTCGCGCACGCGCCTCAGCGCGAGTACGGCCACGCGCTGATTCGGGTCGAACGGGAAGCGCCGCTGTTCGCATCGGTCGCAGAGGAGTTGCGGGTCTGGGCCAGCCACGGCGACTTCGTTCAGGAGCCGCCGACCGGTTTCTCGGTCTTGGCGACCAGTGCCAACGCGCCAGTGGCCGCCATGGAGAACCGCGACCGCGGTCTCTATGCGCTGCTCTTCCATCCGGAGGTCGCGCACACCGATCAGGGTCTCGAGATCCTCCGCAACTTTGCGTACGGGATTTGCGGCTGCACCGGCGATTGGACGATGACCTCCTTTATCGACGAGACGATCGGCCGCATCCGGGCTCGTGTCGAAGGCGGCCGGGTCGTCTGCGCGTTGAGCGGAGGCGTCGACTCCACGGTCGCGGCCACGTTGATCCATCGTGCGATCGGCGATCGGCTGACGTGCATTTTCGTGGACAACGGTCTCCTGAGACTCGATGAAGCGTCGCAGGTGCTGAAGCGGTTCGAGAAGCTTCGGCTTCCTGTCGTCTTTGCGGACGCTTCCGAGGAGTTCCTGACGCGTCTCGATGGGGTCACCGATCCGGAGCGCAAGCGCAAGATCATCGGCGCGACGTTCATCGACGTCTTCGAGGGGAAGGCGGCGGAACTGGGGCAGTTCGATTTTCTCGCGCAGGGAACTCTCTACCCCGACGTCATCGAAAGCGTGTCGATTGTGGGTCCGTCGGCCGCGATCAAGAGCCATCACAACGTCGGCGGGCTTCCGGAGCGCATGCGTTTCACGCTCGTAGAGCCGCTCCGTGAGCTATTCAAGGACGAAGTCCGCCAGGTGGGCCTTCAACTCGGCCTGGACGAGGAGTTCATCTGGCGGCAGCCGTTCCCGGGACCGGGACTTGCGGTGCGAGTCCTCGGCGAGATTACCCGCGAGCGGCTCGATCTGGTCCGTCGTGCTGATGCGATCGTCGCGGACGAAGTCAAACGCGCGGGGTGGTACCGGCGACTGTGGCAGTCGTTTGCTGTTCTTCTTCCCGTTCAGAGCGTCGGGGTCATGGGTGACGAGCGGACCTACGAGTACACGATCGCGATACGCGCGGTGGAGAGCCGGGACGGGATGACGGCCGACTGGGCGCGTCTGCCGCACGATCTCCTCGGCATGATCTCGTCGAGAATCGTCAACGAAGTGAAGGGCCTCAACCGAGTCGTCTACGACATCAGCAGTAAGCCGCCTTCGACCATCGAGTGGGAATGACCGAGTTCGTCCATCTCCATCTCCATACAGAGTTCTCGCTGCTCGACGGCGCGTGCCGCGTCGAAGAACTGTTCGACCGGGCGGTCGAGCTCAAGATGCCCGCGCTCGCCGTCACCGAGCACGGCAACATGTTCTCGTCGGTGATCTTCCACGATCTCGCGCGCAAGCGCGGGATCAATCCGATCCTCGGCTGCGAGGTCTACGTCGCACCGGAAAGCCGGTTCACGAAGAGCGGAACGCCAGGCGAGACCGCGAATCACCTCGTGCTCCTTGCCGAGACGCTCGAGGGCTACCATAACCTCATCAAGCTCGTCTCGGCCGGTTACACCGAGGGCTTCTACTACAAGCCGCGCATTGACAAGCATCTTCTCTCGCAGCACTCGAAGGGGCTCATCGGCCTCTCCAGCTGTCTGAAGGGCGAAGTCGCGACGTGGCTCAGAACCGATCAGATTGCGCGCGCGCGCAAGGCGGCGGGGACCTACGGCGAGATTCTCGGCGCGGGTAACTTCTTTCTGGAACTTCAGTATCAGGGCCTGGACGAGCAGCGCCGCGTGAACGGCTTTCTGCCCGCGCTGGCACGCGAGCTCAGCCTGCCGCTCGTTGCCACCAACGACGTGCATTACCTTACGCAGGCTGACCACCACCCGCACGACATCCTTCTGTGCATCGGGACGGGGAAGGGCGTCAACGACGCCGAGCGCCTGCGCTACCACGGGGACCAGTTCTTTCTGAAAACGCCGGCGGAAATGGCGGCGGTCTTTGGAGACTATCCCGAGGCGCTCCGCAACACCGTGGCGATCGCCGACCGGTGCAACGTCCTCTTGCCGTCGAACCAGAACCACCTGCCGAATTTCGACGTGCCGGCACCGTTCACGCTCGACGACTACTTCGAGCACACGGTGCGCGAGGGATTCGCCACACGGCTGCCGCGGCTGCAGGCCATGGCGGCGCAAGGGACGCTTCACCATCCGATCGAGAAGTACCAGGCCCGGCTCGATTACGAGATCGAGATGATCAAACGGATGAAATACCCGGGCTACTTCCTAATCGTCTGGGACTTCATCCGTTACGCCCGCGAACGCGGCATTCCAGTCGGACCCGGACGCGGATCGGCAGCGGCCAGCCTCGTAGCGTACTGTCTTCGCATTACCGACATCGACCCGCTCCAGTACGACTTGATCTTCGAACGCTTCCTCAATCCCGAACGCGTGTCGCTGCCCGACATCGACATCGATTTCTGCGAGCGGCGGCGCGGGGAGGTCATCGAGTACGTCACCCACAAATACGGCCGTGAGAACGTCGCGCAGATCATCACGTTCGGGACGATGAAGGCACGCGCGGTCGTGCGGGACGTCGGCCGTGCCCTCGACATCCCGTTTGCCGACGTCGATCGCGTGGCGAAGCTGATCCCGCCCGCGCTCGACATGACCCTCAACCGGGCGCTCGAAGAGAACCCGGCGCTGAAGGAAATCGAGCAGAAGGACGAGCGTGTAAAGGATCTTCTCGGCTCAGCGAAGCGGCTCGAAGGGATGACGCGCCACGCGTCGGTCCACGCGGCGGGCGTGGTGATTGCCCCCAAGCCGATCACGGAATTCGCCCCACTCTACAAGGGCCAGCGCGACGAGATCACGACGCAGTGGGCCATGAAGGAGATCGAGCGCATCGGCCTCCTGAAGATGGACTTCCTGGGGCTCAGCACGCTGACGCTACTGGACGACTGTGTCCGCCACATCCATGAGACGACCGGAGTCGCCGTCGATCTCGATACGCTGTCGCTCGATGATGCGAAAACGTATCAGTTGTTCTGCGAGGGACAGACGTACGGCATCTTCCAGTTCGAGAGCTCGGGGATGCGTGACACGCTGCGGAAAGCGAAGCCGCAGTGCCTTGACGACCTGATTGCGCTCAACGCGCTCTACCGTCCCGGCCCGCTTCGAGGAGGGGTCGTCGACGACTACATCGCCCGGAAGCACGGGCGCGTGGAAATCAAGTACGAGCTGCCGCAGCTTCAACCGGTTCTGCAGGAGACCTACGGCGTCATCGCCTATCAGGAGCAGGTCACGCGGCTCGCGAGCGACCTTGCCGGCTTCACGATGGGGGAAGCAGACCTGCTTCGCAAGGCGATGGGAAAAAAGAACGCCGCCGTCATGCAGGCGCAGCGCGACCGGTTCGTGCAGGGATGCAAGGCGCGCGGCATCAGCGAAAAGAAGGCGACGAAGATCTTCGACCTCATGGAGTTCTTCGCCGGATACGGCTTCAACAAGGCGCATTCGACCTGCTACGCGCTCCTCGCGTACCAGACGGCCTATCTGAAGGCGAACTACCCGCGGCACTTCATGGCCGCCCTCCTGACCATCGAGTCGCAGAATACAGAAAAGCTCGCGATGTACCTCGGGGAGTGCCGTGAGCTCGGGGTCCCGATCCTTCCACCCGACATCAATGCCAGCGAGCTGCACTTCACGGTCAAACCGGATGGCGTCCGGTTCGGCCTCGCCGCTGTCAAGAACGTCGGCGAAGGGGCGATTCTCTCGATGCTGGAGACGCGCGCCGCGCTCGGCCGGATCGACTCGGTATTCACGCTGTGCGAACGGGCGGATCTCCGGCTGGTCAACAAACGCGTGCTCGAAAGCCTCGTCAAGTCGGGGGCGTTCGATTCGCTGTTGGCAGGCGTCAACGGCAACGGCGTCGCGACGGTCCGCGCGCGGCTGTTCGCAGTGGTGGATCGCGCGATCGAGCACGGGAGCAAGATCCAGCGCGACCGCGAAAAAGGGCAGTCCGACCTCTTTGGCGCCGGTGCCGGACCGGAGAGCGGCGGCGAGATGTTCGCAGCCATCCCGGTCCCCGATGTGCCCGCCTGGACCGAGGCGCAGCAGCTCGCTGGCGAAAAGGAGGCGCTGGGGTTCTACATGAGCGGCCATCCGATTGAGCGGTTCGCCGACGAGCTCAAGACGTTCGGTGCCCGGCGCGTCGGCGAGCTGACGACGTCCGAGGCGGATGTCTGGGTCGCGGGCATCGTAGGCGCCACGCGCGCGCTCAAGACCCGCAAAGGCGACCGGATGGCGGTCTTCGCGCTCGAGGACGTCGGCGGCACCATCGAGGTCGTGGTGTTTCCAGAGGCGTTTCAGAAGTTCGGTCAGCTCCTCGAGGCGGATGCGATGCTCGTCGTCCGCGGCAAGTTCGAAAAAGATGACGAGTCGGCGCGCCTCGTGGCCTCCGAGCTTTTCCCGATCGGAGGCCTCCGCGAGCGTATCGCGCGCGAAGTGGCCATCCGGCTGAGCGTTCCGCCGCACGGCCGGCCGACGTTCGAGGCGCTCGCCGAGCTGCTCGCGAAGCATCGCGGCGACCGCCGTGTGTCGCTGGAGCTCGACGTCCGGGGCGAAGCCGGCTCGATGCGGGTGTTGGCCGACGCCTCTCACATGCGCGTACGCCCATCGGAAAAGCTGGTTGCGGAGGTCGAGGCTCTCTGTGGCAGCGGTACGGTAACCTTGCGCTGACTCGATGCCTTCCGACCAATTTCTCGACTTCGAAGAGCCGCTGGCGGTTCTCCACAAAGAGATTGAGGCGATCGGCCTGATGCCGACGACGCCTGAGCGCGAGCGGTTGATCGAAACGCTGCGCCGCCGCGCCGACGAGCTCCGCATTGAAATCTACAAGAACCTGACGCCCTGGCAGCGGGTCCTCGTCGCACGTCATCCGAACCGGCCCAATACGCTCGACTACGTCGAGCGGCTCTTCACGGACTACAACGAGCTCCACGGCGACCGCCGCTTCGCCGACGACCCTGCGATCGTCACCGGGTTCGGGTTCTACAAGGGACAGTCGATCGCTGTCGTCGGTCATCAAAAGGGCCGCGATACGAAGCAAAAGATCTTTCGGAACTTCGGATACGCCCGGCCCGAGGGATATCGCAAGGCGCTGCGCATCATGCGGCTGGCCGAGAAGTTCGGCCGTCCGATCGTGGCGTTCATCGACACGCCGGCTGCGTACCCCGGGCTGGAATCCGAGGAACGGGGCGTGGCCGAAGCCATTGCGCTCAACCTGCGCGAGATGGCGCTGATCGAAGTGCCGATCATTGTCATCGTCTGCGGGGAAGGGGGGAGCGGTGGCGCGTTGGGGATCGCGATCGGCGATCGCGTGCTGATGCAGGAATTCGCCGTCTACAGCGTCATCCCGCCCGAGGGTTGCGCGGCGATCCTGTGGCGGGACAGCAACCGCAAGGTTGAAGCGGCCGAGGCGCTGAAAATCACCGCCGTGGACCTCCTGTCGCTCGGCATCATCGACGAAATCGTCGCCGAGCCGCCGGGCGGTGCGCACAACGACTTCGATAGAGCCTGCGCCCTCGTCGACGAAGCGCTCGCCCGGGCGCTCGCCGAGGTGTCGGCCGATTCTCCCCGAACGCGGCTCGATCTCCGCTACGAGAAATTCCGCCAGATGGGACGTGACGGGCAGGCATTCGTCGATCCGGCCGCGGTCTCACGCAAGCTGTCAGGCGCGGCGCCGAAGGTCGATTGACGCATGTTGAAATGGGAGCATCAGACCTGCGACGAACCCAGCGTGGCGTCGCTCGCCAGCGCGATAGGCGTCAGCCCCGTCGTCGCGCGCCTGCTGTGCCTGCGCGGATTCAGTGACCCGGTTGCTGCGGACCGCTTCCTTCGCCCATCGCTGGAGCACCTGCACGATCCGTCGCGCCTGACCGATCTACCGCGTGCGGTCGAGCGGCTCGAGCGCGCGATCGCCGCTGGGGAGCGGATTGCGATCCACGGTGACTACGACGTCGACGGCATCACGTCGACGGTCATCCTGCGCCGCGCGCTCGAGCTGCTCGGCGGTCGGGTGGTCCACTTCATTCCCGAGCGGCTTCGCGACGGGTACGGGCTGCAGCCTGCGGCAATCGACCGCCTGCACGCAGACGGCGTCCACGTGATCGTCTCAGTCGATTGCGGCATCCGGGGCATGGAAGCTGCTGATAGAGCGCGGGAGCTCGGCGTCGATCTCGTCATCACAGATCATCACGAGCCGGACGGTCACTTGCCGGCCGCGTTCGCGATCATCAACCCCAAGCGCGCCGATTGTGCGTATCCCGACAAGAACCTCGCGGGCGTCGGCGTGGCGCTCAAGCTGGTTCAGGCGCTGTGCGCCCGTGCTGGCAAGGATCGATGGCTGCCCGCGTTCGTGAAGGTCGCCGCAATCGGTACGCTCGCCGACGTCGTGCCGCTCGTCGGCGAGAATCGCGTCATCGCGCGGCTCGGCCTGGATGGGCTCTCGAGCGGGCGCCACACGGTCGGATTGCAATCGCTGCTCGAATGCGCGGGCCTGGCTGGGAAGCGGATCGACAGCTTTCACGTGGCATTCATGCTCGCGCCGCGGGTGAATGCCGCCGGCCGGATGAGCACGCCGGACATTGCCGCGCGGCTGCTTCTCGCATCTGACGCGGCGCTCGGGGAGGAGGCGCGCACGCTCGCGGAACAGTTGAACGCCGAGAACACGCGACGCCAGCTCGAAGAGGCGGAGATCGTCGCCCAGGCGAAGACGGTCATCGAGAACGATCCGGCGGTCGGCGCGCACAACGTCCTCGTGGTCGCTGGCGAAGGCTGGCATCGCGGCGTCATCGGGATCGTTGCCTCGAAGATCGTCGACGCGTACAACCGGCCCGCAATCGTGCTCTCCCTCGAAAACGGCCTGGCGCATGGATCCTGCCGCAGCATTCCGCCCTTCGACATGCTCGCGGCGCTCGAGCACTGCCACGATGTGTTCCTGCGGTTCGGCGGTCACCGGCAGGCCGCCGGCCTGACGATGGACGCGGCACGCGTCCACGAGTTCCG
Source organism: Vicinamibacterales bacterium (assembly GCA_036258175.1). Lineage (GTDB taxonomy): Bacteria > Acidobacteriota > Vicinamibacteria > Vicinamibacterales > 2-12-FULL-66-21 > DATAEE01. Next base: position 72,238 of record DATAEE010000263.1, on the reverse strand, counting down.
GGCTCGCATCAACGACTACGCCGATGCCAGGCTCGAGCCGGAAGATCTGATGCCCAAGCTGCGAATTGACGCGGCCCTCGGCCTCCGGGCGATCAATCCTGATGTCGTCGAGGGACTGTCGGCGCTCGAGCCGTTCGGCCTGGGCAACCCGCGGCCCGTGTTCCACACCGATCCGGTCGAGATCATCGACGGCCCTCGCGTCCTGAAGGACCGGCACCTGCGCATGACGTTCCGGCAGGATGGCCGCGTGTTTCGCGGCATCGCCTGGCGCGCGGCGGAGCGCGCCGGGTTTTTGGACGAACATCGCGCAGGGCTTGCGCTGGCGTTCTCATTGGATCGCGACGAGTACCAGGGTGAAACCTACGTGCAGCTCTCCATGGCGGATGCGAAGCCGGCCGGCCACCTGCGATAATCGTCTCACCTCCTGATGTGGCAGAAACGCGCGCGGGCCGCGCTCGCGGTCCTCATGCTCGCGGTCGCGGTCGCCGTGTTCGTCTCGTTGCGCACTCGGCGCGCTCCGGATGTCGAGGTAGAACCTCTACGCGTCGACAAGGACACGACAGTCGAAGCGGGACGGGGGCAGTTCATCCGCACCAGAGACGGCCGGACCACCTTCAAGCTCGAATTCGAACGCCAGCTGACGTACAAGGATGGTCGCAACGTCTTCCGCGACGTCGTCATCACGTTTCCCGATCGCGAAGGACGGACCTTTCGCGTGAGCAGTCGCGAAGCGAGACAGCTCGCACGTGAGGGCAAGGAGCTCGGCGACGTCGCGCTCGACGGCGGCGTGACGATGACCGGCGACGACGGCCTGAAGGTCGAAACAGCCGGAGCGTCGTACGAGGAGAACGCGTCACTGGTGCGCGCCCCCGGACCGGTCACGTTCAGTCGCGGTCGCATTTCAGGCTCGGGTGTCGGCGCAATCTACGATCAGGCGCGAGACATCCTGACGCTGCTCGACCAGGCGAAGGTCACCGTCGCTCCAGATGTGGCGGGGCAGGGCAGTACGGTCATCACCGCCGGGACCGCTCAGATGATGCGGCGGGATCGAACGATACGGTTTGAGAAGGCGGTGACCGTCGTGGGTTCGCCGCAGTCAGCGAACGCGGACACGGCGGTGGCCCTCCTCACGCCTGCGCAGGATCTGATTGATCGGGTCGAGCTCACAGGCCACGCAAGCGTAACCGGCGCCGCCGAAGGAGCGACCGCGCTGCGAGGCATGCGCGCCGATCGCATCGTGCTTGATTACGGAAAGGATGGCCGGCTGCTGGACCGCGCAACATTGACCGGCGCAGCGTCAGTCGATCTCGCAGCAGGTGAGGCCACGCGGACGCTCTCAGGTGGCGCGATTGACGCGACGCTGGCGCCTGGCGGACAGGTCGTCACGGCGCTCACGGCGACGAACAAAGTTGCCTTGACGCTCCCGGCCGAGGGGAAGACGCCAGCTCGCACGATTCAATCAGCGACGCTCAAGGGAAGCGGCGACGACGCCGGCATCCGCACACTGGCGTTCCGGGGCGGGACGACGTTCAAGGAGGGAACCGCGCGCACCGTGACGTCGGACGCGCTCGACGTTTCCCTGCAGCCGGGATTCGGCGCCGCAACCGATGCACAATTCAAGGGCCGAGTCGTCTTCCGCGATGGAACCGTTCGCGCTGAGGCGCCCGAAGCCCATCACGACATCACGCGCGAGCTGATTCACTTGGCGTCGTCAGCCACAACCCCGGCACGCGTCGTCGATGAACGCATCTCGATTGATGCCCGAGCGATCGTTCTGACTGCGGGCTCGAAGCGCCTGCAGGCGAAAGGCGATGTAAGAAGCGTGCTTCAACCGCAAAAAGCGGATGCCCAGGATCGCCGGACACCCGCGATGTTCGAGCGCGACAAGCCGGTGAACGTGACGGCGGCGCAGCTCGACTACGACGGCGATGCCGGTCGGGCGACATACACCGGCCACGCCAGGCTCTGGCAGGAAGAACGGAGCGTCCAGGGCGACACCCTCGTCATCGACGATACACAAGGGAATCTTTTCGCGAAAGGCAGCGCTCGGTCACGGCTCATCCTCGAAGAAAAAGACCAGCCGGAGAAACCCAAGCGGCCGGACGCCACGCCCGCAGCCACTGCAACGAAGAAGACCGAGACCATCGCGCGCGGCGACACGCTGACCTACGACAATGCGACGCGCAAAGCGGTGTACGACGGCCACGCGCACTTCTCGGGACCTCAGGGGGACGTCGACGGCGAGCGAATCGAGCTGTTCCTCGACGAGACGGGCCGCACGCTCGAACGATCGGAGGCGTACAAGAGCATCACTGCGCGCTTCGAGGGTGGACATCGCGCCACCGGTGCGCGGCTGACGTACTTCGCGGAGGGTGAGCGATATCTGATGACCGGCACGCCCGTCCGGATCCTCGAACAACGCGCTGATGGATGCTCGGAAACCATTGGTGCGTCTTTGACTTTCGTCAGATCGACTGATACGATCTCCGTTGTCGGCAACGAGGGAAGTCGCAGCCAGACGAAGCCGGGATCGTGCGGAGAGCAGCGCTGAATGGCGACGCTCACGACGCATGATCTGACGAAATCGTACGGCGGACGCACGGTGGTACGCGGCGTCAGCGTCGACGTTGCGTCGAGCGAAGTCGTCGGGTTGCTGGGACCGAACGGCGCGGGAAAGACGACGACGTTCTACATGGTCGTCGGGTTGACGGCGCCTGATTCGGGACGCGTGATGCTGGACGGCGCGGACGTCACCGGCGACCCGATGTACGTCAGAGCGCGCAAAGGCATCGGCTACCTCCCCCAGGAGCCCTCGATTTTTCGGGGGCTGTCAGTCGAGGAAAATCTCCTGGCCATCCTGGAGACGCTCGACCTTGACGGGCCGGCGCGCCGCGCGCGCCTGGGCGACCTGCTCGCGGAGCTGCACCTCACGCCGCTCGCAAAGGCACCTGCGTATACGCTCTCAGGCGGCGAGCGCCGCCGCGTCGAAATCACCCGAGCACTCGTCATGTCGCCGCAGTTCATTCTGCTCGACGAGCCCTTTGCCGGCATCGACCCAATCGCCGTGACCGACATCCAGAAGATCATTTTCCACTTGAAGGCGCGAGGAATCGGAGTTCTCATTACAGATCACAACGTGCGCGAGACTCTGCGAATCACCGACCGGGCCTACATCGTCCACGACGGCGCGATCTTCCGGAGCGGCACGCCGGCCAGCCTCGCGGCCGACGAGGACGTGAAGCGGATCTACCTCGGCGCCGACTTCCGGTTGGACTGACGAGACATGGCGATTCAGCAGAAGCTACACACCAAGCTCGTTCAGAAACTCATCCTGACGCCGTCGCTCCAGCAGGCGATCAAACTGCTGCCGATGTCGACGCTCGAGCTCTCGGAGCTACTCAACCAGGAGATGGTCGAGAACCCGATGCTCGAAGAAGTCCCCACCGAGGAGCTCCAGCCAGCCGAGCAGCCCGCGGAGAAACCGGAGACCCCCGCGAAGACCGACAAGGGCGACGCGTGGGAGGACGCCGACTACGAGTACTTCTTCGGAGATTACCTCGACGACGGCTACCGCCCGCGCACGCCGCAAGAGGTCAAAGAGCTGCCGCCGATCGAGAACACGCTCTCGTCGGCGGGGTCGCTCGCCGATCACCTTCGCTGGCAGCTCTCGATCCAGACCGATGATGACGTCACGCGGCAGATCGGCGACGCGATCATCGGTAACCTGGACGACGACGGCTATCTCGTCGCGTCGGTCGAAGAGATCGGACAGATGGGTGACTGGCCGTTGGCCGACGTCGAACGGGCGCTGCAGCACGTGCAGACGTTCGATCCCATCGGCGTCGCGGCGCGCGATCTGCAGGAGTGCCTCACGCTGCAGCTCCGCCATCTCGGCCTCGCAGGGACGATCACCGAACGCATCGTCACCGAGCACCTGAAGCTCCTGCAGAACCATCAGGTGCCTGAGATCGCCCGGCGGCTCGGCGTCACGATCGACGAGCTGAAGGAGCACATCGAGATCATCCGGAATCTCGATCCGAAGCCAGGCAGCCGCTACAACCCGAACCAGTCACAGTACGTCATCCCGGACGTTTACGTGTCGAAGATTGAAGATCAGTACGTCGCGCACTTGAACGAGGAAGGGCTCCCCCAGCTGCGAATCAGCCCGGTGTATCGCCGGCTGCTCGACAAAGGGGGGGAGAACACCGACGAGACGCGCGCGTACGTGAAAGACAAGTTCCGCTCGGCGCTTTGGCTGATCAAATCCGTCGACCAGCGCCAGAAGACGATTCACAAGGTGGCGACGAGCATCATCAACTTCCAGCGCGAGTTCCTCGATCACGGGATCGAACACCTGCGCCCGCTCGTCCTGCGTGACGTCGCCAACGACATCGGGATGCACGAGTCGACCGTCAGCCGCGTGGTGAACAACAAGTACATGCACACGCCTCAGGGCGTGTTCGAAATGAAGTTTTTCTTCCACAGCGGGATCAGCAGCTCGTACGGCGACAGCGTGTCATCGGTCACCATCAAGCAACGTATCCGGAAGATCATCGAGAACGAGGACCCCCGCAAGCCGCTGAGCGACTCAAAAATCGTCAGCATTCTCCAGAAGGAAGGGCTGATGCTCGCGCGGCGGACGATCGCGAAGTATCGCGAGGAGCTCAAGATCCCGACGTCGAACCAGCGAAAGCTGTTGTACTGACAAGCCGCACTCGACTCAAATCGGACGTCCACGCCTATGCGCCTCGAACTGACCGGCCGCAACCTCGACATCAGCCCGCCGCTGCGCACGCAGATCGAGCGGAAGCTCCGCAAGATCGAGCGCGTGTTGCGCGACAGCGCGCTCTCCGCGCAGATCGTCTGTTCGATCGAGAAATACCGCCATGTGATCGAGATGACGATTCACGCGCGCGGCGACCACATGCTGCACGGCCTGGGCCAGGGCACGACCTGGCAACTTGCGATCAAGGAAGCGGTCGCCAAGATTGAGAAACAGGCCCGGAAGGTCAAAACGAAATGGACTTCGCGGAAGCGCCGGGCAAGCGGCCCGCGCCATCTCGCGCCGCCGCCGGAGCCGGTACGATCGGTGGCCGCGGATGCGAGGCCCCGGATCGTGCGCTCGCGCGCCGAGGCCGTCAAACCGATGACCGTCGAGGACGCCGCACTGCGGGTCGGCGCCGGCGCCGAGACGTTCGTCGTATTCCGAAACTCCACGACCGACGCCATCAATATTCTGTACCGCCGCAAGGACGGACACCTGGGCCTCATCGAGCCTGAAGCATGACCGAGTCCGGGGTTTCGGTTGCGACGCTGCTTTCGGAAGCCGCCGGATCGCCCGACCTCGAGCTGACAATCCTCGCGGGCGAGGCCGGGCTCGCGCGCCTGGTCACGAACCTCCACGTGCAGAAGACCGGCCTGGCGCTGGCCGGCTTCGACGAGCTCCTCCGTCCGGGGCGCATTCTGGTCTTCGGGCAGAGCGAAATGCGTTATCTCAAGGCGCTCGATAGCGACGTGCGTCGCGCGTCCATCCGCCGCGTCTTCGATCGCGGCATACCCTGCGTCGTGGTAACCGACGCCTTTCCACCCTCGGCCGAGCTCGTGGAGGAGGCGGACCGCGCCGGCATCCCCCTGCTGCAGACCCCGCTCGCGACGCCCATCGCGATCGCCCGGATGACGGTGCGGCTCGAGACGCACCTGGCGGTGCGCGGCATGGTCCATGGCGTGCTGCTGGATATTCTCGGCCTTGGGGTACTCGTGGTGGGGGAGAGCGGCATCGGGAAGAGCGAGTGCGCGCTCGATCTCGTCGTCCGGGGCCATCGGCTCGTCGCCGACGACACGGTCGAGATCCGGCGGCGCGCCGACACGGTGCTTCTCGGAAGCTGCCCGGAGCTGACGCGCCACCACATGGAAATCCGTGGGCTGGGGGTCATCAACATCCGCGACCTCTTCGGCGTGGCGTCGACGCGCAGCTCGAAGCGCATCGAGCTCGTCGTCCAGCTCGAACGGTGGGAGACCGGACGGGAATACGATCGGCTCGGCCTGGACGAAGAGCGGTTCGAGCTCCTGGGCGTGCCGGTTCCGATGATTCGGATGCCGGTCGCGCCGGGCCGGAACGTGGCCATCCTCGTGGAGGTCGCGGCGCGTAACCAACTGCTTCGTGCCCGCGGCCATCATGCGGCCCGCGCGCTCGCGGAACGCCTCGACCGTGCGCTCCTAAACGATGCGTCGCCGGCGCTCGGCGACCCGGCTCGGTTTGGCGCCGCAGCGCCTGCCACCGCGGGACGCGCCGAGGACGAAGTGGATCGTGGCGACGAGGATGACGCGTGAGGCAGCGGCGTGCGAGCAAGTCGACTCGGGACGCGCGGCATCCTGCGCGGCGGCGCGGCCGCGTCGCGTTGTCGAGCCGCTTCATCGTCCTCACCGGGCTGTCCGGCTCGGGCAAGTCGCAGGCGATTCGCGCGCTGGAAGATCTCGGCTACTTTTGCGTCGACAATCTCCCAATCACGCTCATTCCAACGCTCGCGGAACTGACGCTTCGCGCCGGCACCGAAATCTCCAAGGCGGCCGTCGTCGTCGACATCCGTGAAGGCGCGCTCCTCGACAGATTCCCAGGCATCTATCAAGAGCTGCGCCGCATGCCGAACCTGAGCCCGAGGTTGATTTTCCTCGAAGCAAACGACGCCGCGCTCGTCCGCCGCTTCAGCGAGACGCGGCGCCCGCACCCGCTCGCGCCCGATCGTTCGGTCGCCGAGGGCATACAGGAAGAACGCGCGCGGCTGCGGCCGATTCGGCGCCTTGCCGATCAAATCCTCGATACGTCCGCCATGACCGTCCACGATCTCCGGGATGCGTTTCTCGGCGTTTCGCGCGACGGCGCCGCCGACTCCGGTCTCGTCATCACGGTCCTCAGTTTCGGATTCAAGCACGGCATTCCCGTCGATTCCGATCTGCTGTTCGACGTGCGGTTCCTTCCGAACCCGCATTTCGTGCCGGCGCTCAGACGGCACACTGGCCGGGATAACGAGGTCGTGCGATTCATGAACCGGTCCGAAGCTACCGGCGAGTTTCTCGACCGGACGTCGCACCTACTCGAATTTCTGGTGCCCCAGTACGTCAGTGAGGGGAAGAGTTACCTGACGATCGGAATCGGCTGTACGGGCGGACGCCATCGATCGGTGGCGATGGCCGAAGCACTCAAGAAGCGCCTCGCGAAGCTGGACAACGTCCGCGTTCGCGTCAAGCACAGGGACATCACCAATGAGTAGTGGAACGGGAACCCAGCCGATGATTGGCGTGGTCGTCGTGACCCACGGCCAGCTGGCAACAGAACTCGTGAATGCAGCCGAGATGATTGTCGGAGATCTGCCGCACTTCGCCGCGGTGTCGATCGGCTGGCACGTCGATGTCGAATCGGCGCGGCAGGAGATCGAGCGGGCGATCGCGCGGGTCCAGAAGCCGGGCGGCGTGCTCGTGCTGACCGACATGTTCGGCGGCACGCCGGCGAATCTGGGCGTCACGTTCCTCGACGACAACCGCGTCGAGGTGATTACCGGCGTCAACCTGCCGATGCTGATCAAGCTCGCGCGCCCGCAGGCCTCGAGCGACTTGCTTGCGGTCGCACGCGCAATGCGCGAGCACGGCCGGCACGCGATCTGGGTCGCGTCCGACCTGTTGAGAAGCGATCGAGATCCATCTCGTGAAGTAACGATGCCGTGACGTCTCAGAGCGCGACGATCGTCAACGCGTTGGGCATGCACGCCCGTGCCGCCGCCCGATTCGTCCAGGCGGCCGGCGGTTTTGCGGCCCGTGTTCGCGTCTCGCGCGGCGGCCGCGAAGTGGACGGCAAGAGCATCCTCGGCCTGCTCCTGCTCGCCGCGGCACGCGGGAGCACGATAGTGATCTCGGCGGACGGTCCGGACGAAGCGCTGGCCGTTTCCACTCTCTGCTGCCTCGTCGCCGACAGCTTCGGGGACTCGACACCATGCGCCTGACGGGACGTGGCGTGTCGCCCGGCGTCGCAGTCGGCCGTGCGCTTGTCCTTACGCACCGCGCGCACGATGTCCGGTATCGCGTCGCGGCGGAGGAAGTGGATCGCCAAGTGGAACGACTCGTTCGCGCAACGGATCTGGCTCGCCGTCAGCTCGGCGAGATTCGCGAACAGCTCGGGCGGGGCGACGACCCGGAACCGGCGTCGATTTTCGATGCGCAATTGCTCATGCTCGATGATCCGATGCTGACGGGCCGGGCCAGCGATCTGATTCGCGGCGAGCGCATCAACGCCGAGTGGGCGCTTCGCCGCGCGGCTGATGACCTGATCGCCGCATTCGATCGCGCCGCAGATGCGTATCTTCGGGAACGAAAAGCGGATATTGCGGACGTCGCAGGACGTCTGCGCTTGAACCTTCGAGACGCAGGACCGCAACCGTTGTCCGGCAGGCTTGCAAGTCTTCGAGGGCCGGTGATCCTCGTGGCCGACGAGCTGTCCGCGTCTGTCGCCGCGCAGGTCGACTGGGCTGAGGTCGTTGGTTTCGTGTCTGACGCGGGAAGCTGGACCTACCACACCGCCATCCTCGCGCGGTCACTCCATGTCCCGGCAGTCGTCGGTCTCAACGGCGCGACCAGGCTCGTACCGCCCGGATCCCGGCTTGCTATCGACGGCACTTCAGGCGACGTGCGCGTCGACCCTTCGGACGAAGAGCTAGTAGCACTTGACGCGCCGCGATTAAGTCGTCCGTCTGCAGCGGTCGTCGAATTCCAGAATTTGCCGGCGGTTACGCCCGACGGCGTCTCGGTGACGCTCGAGGTCAACATCGAAGTGGCGGACGAGGTCGCAGGAGCGCGAGCGAACGGCGCGCAGGGAATCGGTTTATGCCGATCGGAATTCCTGCTCGGTGCGGCCCCAGGTTCGGCAGCGGAATCCGTCCAGTACGATGCCTATCGCGGCGTCCTCGAGGCTATGGCGCCGTTGCCGGTGACAATTCGGACCTTTGACGCCGTCGACGACGACCGCGAGCCTCGTGGCCGCGCGGGGCTGCGGGGGCTGCGCCTCAGCCTTGCGCGACGGGAGCCCTTCGTCGTCCAGCTTCGTGCGCTGCTGCGGGCTTCGCGCCACGGACGGCTACGTATCCTGTTGCCATTCGTGACCGGCCTGGACGAACTGCGCGAGGCGCGCAGGCTTATCGCGGAGATCGCCGCGGATCTTGTCTCTGTCGGAGAGGCCCCGCAGCCCGTTCCGGTCGGCGCCATGATTGAAGTGCCTGCCGCAGCGGTCGCGGCCGACGTGCTGGGGGCTGAGGCAGACTTTCTTGCGGTGGGGACAAACGATCTCGTCCAATTCGCGCTGGCGGTTGACCGTGCAGACGAGCGCGTCTCGCATCTGTACAACCCGCTGCACCCCGCGATCCTGCGCCTCGTGCGGAGCGCCGTCCGCGGCGCGCGCCGTCAATCGCGACCTCTGTCGGTGTGCGGCGAGATGGCCGCCGATCCGGCGCTTGCCGTACTCCTGGTGGGACTCGGCGTGACGGAACTGAGCATGCGGGCGGGGGCGATCCCGCTCGTCACGCAGGTCCTTCGCGCGACGCCGGCGGCGGATGCGCGGAGGCTCGCCGCCCGTGCGCTGCGTGCCTCAACCGCCGAAGACGTTGAAAGTGGATTGGCAGCGGAGCTCACCGACGAACGCCGCGCCTGACGAACGATCATCGATGCTGGGATTCCGAGGATTCCGATGCCGAAAGATGTGACGCGCGTGGAGAAGCCGTGGGGATACGAACTGCATTGGGCGAAGACCGACCGGTACGTCGGGAAGATTATTCACGTCAAGGCAGGCCACGCGCTCAGCCTTCAGTACCACAACGTCAAGGACGAAACGATCTACCTCCACTCCGGTCGGCTGCTCTTCGAGATTCAGGAAGGGGAGCGCCTGGTCAGACGCGACATGCGCCCCGGCGAGAGCGTCCACATCGTCCCCAAGACGGTCCACCGCATGACCGCCATCGAAGACTCGGACATCCTCGAAGCCTCGACGCCGGAACTCGACGATGTGGTGAGACTCGAAGATAGGTACGGCCGCGTGGACGAGTAGGCCCAGCCTTCAGGCCGGGCGTGCTGCGAAGATCTTGTCCTCAGAAGGGAATATCGTCGTCCGTAACCGGAACGACCGGTTCGTGCGGTTCTACTGACTCCTGCGGAGTGCGTGTCGGCGCCTCGCGGCGTCCTCCGCCCCCTCCGCCGCCGAGCAGCACCACGCGATCGCCGCGGATCTCGGTCGTGTATCGCTTGTTGCCATCCTTGTCGTTCCACTCGCGCGTCTGGAGCCGTCCCTCGACGTAAATCTGCTTTCCCTTCATCAGGTATTCGTTGAGCGTCTCAGCCTGCTTGCCCCAGAGCACGACGCGGTGCCACTCGGTCTTCTCCTGTCGCTGGCCGCCTTTGTCGTTCCACACTTCCGTCGTGGCGAGGCTCAGCGTCGCGACTGCAGCGCCACCAGGCGTGTAGCGCAGCTCCGCATCGCGACCGAGATTCCCGACAAGAATCACTTTGTTGACGCTACCCATAGACCGACGACGATAACACTACTGCTTCGGCTTCGCCAGTCGATCGAGCGCCTGTTTCGCGAGCGTCGCCATCGCATCATCCGGGTACGCTTTCATCACGGCCTCGAGCGTCTGCCGGGCGCGGTCCGACTGACCGAGCCTCTCGTATGCGAGCCCGAGTTTGTACATCGCCTGCGGCACCGCGTTCGTTCCCGGGTAGGTCGTGATGACGTCGTTGTACGCCGCCGCCGCCTCCTTGAAACGGCCGGCCGCGAAGTGCGATTCGCCGATGTAGTACTGCGCGTCGTCAGCGTCCTGCAGCTTCGGAAAGCTCTTGATGTACGCCTGAAAGCCGGTGATCGCGAGATCCCATTGGCCAGCCGTGTAGTCGGCATAGGCCTGACGGTAGATTTCCTGGGGCGACGCGCCGGCCGTCGGTGTCGCGGGGGCCGCTGGCTGCGGAGCCGGTTGGCCGGGTGGGACCGTGCCGCCTTCCGTTGGCGGCGGTGCGCCGGGCGACGGCTGCGTCGGAACCGAGATGCGCAGACCTTCCATTTCCTGCGTCAGCGACGAGATGCGCACGTTGGTCTCGTCGACTTTCTCGCGAAGTACGCGGACGCCTTCTGCGACGTTGTCGACGAGCACCTTCTGGTCGGCGAACGCCTTCCGGGTGAGGGCTGACTGATCGTCGATCTTCGAGGTGACCTGCTTTACCGAGTCGGCGAGGGTCGAGATCATGAGCTGAAGCTGCTGGGTCTGCTCCTGGAGCATCCGGATCTCGGCCATCATGACCTGGTGCTCGCGGTTCGCGGCGCCTGCGGGCGAACCCGTCATGAGAGCGGCCACCGCGACGAGCATCGCGATTCTGGTCTTCATCTGTTCAATCCTACTTCGCCGTGATCACAAAATGGGCGCGGCGGTTCTTCGACCAGGCTGACTCGCTGTGCAGCGGGTCGAAGGGAAACTCCTTGCCGTAGCTGATCGTCCGCAACCTGTCCGCGGCGATGCCGAGCGAGATCAGATAGTTTCTCGCTGTGAGCGCGCGGCGTTCGCCCAGCGCCAGATTGTACTCCGCCGTGCCGCGCTCGTCGGCGTGCCCTTCGATGGTGATCACCCATGTGGCGTACTGCTTCAGCAGCTGCGCGTTGGCATTGAGCGCCTGCTGCGCGGCGCTGTCGAGCTCCGAGCTGTCGTACGCGAAGAACGCGGGCTGAAGCGGGGAGTCGCGGTTGAGCGTGTCGAGATCCTTGGCGTTCAGACCCGCATCCTCGATGACCGGCTCCGGCGGAACGACGGTCGGCTCCGTCACGGGAGACGGCGGCAGCGGCCGGCCCGCCGCATCGAGGACCGGCGGCGGCGGCGCGGGCCGCGCGACCGGAGGAGTCTTGGGACCGCCGCAGGCAGCTGTCGCGGCCAGCAAGACGATCAGGATCAGACGCTCTGTCTCTTTCAGTCTCGTCATCATTTTCCTTCGCGCTGGGGCCCCACCCCCAGCGCTTGCCAACCTTCGACTGCGCTCAGGTTGGCCTTGAGCCCGCCGAAGGGCCACGCCTCGCTCATCGCTCGGCGCGCTGTTTCGAACGATCGTGTGTCGATTCACGCATCAGCCTAATACGACCAGTTCGGATACCGGTTGTTTCCGTCACGTGTCACCTGTCGAACGTCCTTGCCATCGCGCGCGATCGTGAAGATGTGAGCTTTGCCGTTACGCGTCGACGTAAAAGCCAGATGCCGCCCATTGGGCGCGAAGGCGGGGCTTTCGTTCGATCCCTCTCCGGAGGTGATCTGCCGGATGGCGCCTGACGCGATGTCGTAGATCTTGATGTCGTACCCCGGGCCGGTGCGGGAAGCGTATGCGATCTCGTTGAATGGCGCGGGCGACCAGGTCGGCCGATCGCAGTACGATTCGGTGGTGACGCGTCTCAGCCCCGCACCTTCCGCACCGATCATGTAGATCTGCGGCGACCCCGACCGGTCGGATGTGAACGCCAGCTGGTTTCCGGTCGGCGACCACGTGGGCGTGACGTCGATCGACGGATGGTTGGTGAGACGCCGGACGTTGCTGCCGTTCGCATTCGCGACGTAAATCTCCGAGTTGCCGTCACGGTTCGAGACGAACGCAATCTGAGAACCGTCTGGCGACCATGCCGGCAGAAAGTTGTGATTGCGCTCCGTCCCTTGCGTGGGGTACTCGAGTTTTCCCTGATAGATGAACGACACGAGGATGTCTGGAAAGCCTTTCCGGTATGACGTGTACGCCAGCGCACGCGAATCGGGCGACCAGACCGGCGACAGGTTCAAGTTGCGGCCAACCGTGACGCGACGCTGGTTGAAGCCGTCGTAGTCGGCGATGTAAATCTCCTGGATCGCGCGATCGCCGACAGGGCCGCGGAGATTCTCGCCGTCCCGATCCGACGTAAACGTGAGCTTGGTCCGCGCCACTCCTCGCAGCGCGCGTTGATGCTGGTGAATCTCGTCTGCGGCCGTGTGCGCGTACAGCCGGGGGTTGGCCGCGGACCCTGCATACTCCCGCGCGAAAACCGCCTGCTGGGTCCGGACGTTGTACAGCCGTATCTGCACCGCAACGCCCTTGTCGGTGCGCGATACGGCGCCGCTGACGACCGCGTCCGCGCCCAGCTCGCGCCAGCGATCGAATGGAACCGTATCGATCGAGCTCGCGCGCGGGATGGAGCGATACGTGTCGCGCGCGATCAGATAGAACTCCCGCTCAAACTCGAGATCGCGGAAGAGCACTTCGCCGATCACCTTGGCCGCTTCGGTCGTCTCGCGATCGTTCGAGAGCGCCAGAAATTCCGGTACCGCGTACTTGGGCGGCGCGCCGCTTTCCGCGCCGCCGATGATCAGCTCGATCTCCGTCGGTTGGGCGGGCGGGGGAGTGGGTTGCGCCGGTTGAGGCGGCGGCGTTTGCCACACGGCCGCGAGTGAAATCGAGCCTGCCACGACGAGAGCGAATCCGCTGGAGAACAGTTTCAGCATCACGGTTTGTACTGAAAGATGAGGTGCACCGTCAGGTGGTCCTCAGTGAACGCGGACGGCAGCGGTGGGAGCTGCTTGGTCAACAGAATCGCCCGCTGCGCCTCGGTATCCAAGACAAAGTATCCGCTTCGTGTCTCGAGCTCGACGTCGGTCAGCGCGCCGTTTCGCTGGATCGTGAACTTGACCTGGACGTTGCCTTGCGCGCGCTGCTGCGATCGCCAGTTGCGCGTGATCAGCATCCGCATCGTTTCGAGGTACTCGGGACAACAGAAGTTTCCGACGTCGAGATAGCCACCCATGCCCTGGCCGCCGCCCGTCGTCAGGCCGAACCCGGTGCCTTGCCCCCCCGTCTCCGCGACTGCACTTCCCGGCCGCACTTCCTGACCCGTGGCGAGCTTTCGGCCCTTCGCATCGTCAGGTGTCTTTGCCGGAGTCTGAGCCGCCGGTTTCGCCCGGGCCTTCGTGTCCGGCAAGACCATCTCGGGCGCCTTCTGCGCCGGTGGCGTTACCGGCGCTGGCTTCGGCGCCGGAGCCGGGACGGCCTGTTGGATCGGTCGGCCTCCGATCTCCGTCATCCCGCCACTTCTCGGCCCAGGCGTCCCTCCGAGTGTGATCACCATTGGCGTCGTTGGCGATCGCCGCGCTGCCCCCCAATTGGACGGCGCGAGCGCGATCGCCAGGAGCACGACCATGTGGGCGCCGAGCGAAATTGAAACCATTCGCCCGAGGCCATCGTCGACGTGACTAGCGAGCATCGGGTGGCCTCGAAACGATCCCGACCTTTTCGACGCCGCCTTCCTTCAGCTTGTCCATCACCTGCATCAGTTCCTGCAAGGTGACGCCGCCGTCGCCGCGAACGAACACGGATTTGTCGGTGCGCGTCAGGAGCGCCTGCTTGATTCGCTCGTTGAGGATGTCGACGCGTACTTCGTCCTTGTCGATCTGAACGACACGCGTCGTGCGATACGTCAGTGGAACTGTGACGTAGATAGGCTCCGCGGTCACCGCCGAGGCGCGTCGCGACTGGGGCAGGTTCACATTGAGGCCCTGCTGCATCATCGGTGCGGTGACCATGAAGATGATCAACAGCACGAGCATCACGTCGACGAGGGGCACCACGTTGATCTCGTTGAGCACCGTCGCCACGCGCGCTCCGCGCCCTCGCCGCGTCCGTCCGTTGCCGCCGCTCCCGATCTGTTGAACCCTCGGCATGACGCGCTTTACGTGAAATTCCGTTCCGCAAGGTTCAGGAACTCGAGCGAAAAATCGTCCATTTCACCCGTGAACTCCTTCACCCGGTGCGTGAGATGGTTGTAGAAGTACACGGCCGGGATTGCCGCAAAGAGCCCGGCGGCCGTCGCGATCAGCGCTTCCGCGATGCCCGGTGCCACGACGCCCAGACTTGTCGAACCCGCGAGGCCGATCTCCTGGAATGCCCCCATGATCCCCCACACGGTGCCGAACAACCCGATGAACGGCGTGATGCTCGCCGTCGTCGCGAGAAACGGCACACGGCGCTCGAGCTTGCTGGTTTCGGTCGTAGACGCGCGAAGCAGGGCCCGATCGACGGCGTCCAGACTCTTCAGAGTAGGACGATGGGCCGGGCTGGCTGGACGCCCCTCAGGTGTTTTTGATTGGTCGCCCGTTGCAGCAACCTGATCGCGCCGGAGTTGCGCGTTCAACTCCGAGTAGCCGGCTTGAAACAATCCGACCAGCGGGCTCGCCGCAAGCGACGCACACACGGCCTGCACTTCGGAGAAGCGCGCGCTTCGTCGAAAGATGTCGATGAAACTCGAGGACTGTCGTTCCGCGCGCCGGAACTGCCAGAGCTTGAGCAGAATGATCGCCCATGACAGCGCGGAGAATCCCAAAAGAATGATGAGGACAACTTTCGAGAGAGGACTCGACCGCGCGACGAGCGAGACGAGATCCGACGACGATGGAACGGGCTCAGTCTGGGATGGCAGTCCGGCGCCCTGCGCCAGGGCAATGGCGTAGCATCCGAGCGTGCGCAAGCATGCCTCCACACATACACGTGTGCGCCGCTGGGACAGCGCGAATGCGACAGCGTAGCACGCGACCCGATCGCTGTCAAACATCTGATAGAATGGCACTTCGCCTCCATGCTGCGTTTCCTCAGCATCCGTAACGTCGCCGTCATCGACGCTCTCGAGGTCGAGTTCGAACCGGGGCTGAATGTGCTCACCGGAGAGACGGGCGCGGGTAAATCGATCGTCATCGAGGCGGTCGCGCTGCTCGGGGGCGGCCGTGCGTCGGCCGACCTCGTCCGCACCGGCGAGGATACGGCCTCGGTCCAGGCGATTTTCGAAGCGTCCGACGGCCGCGAGATTCTCGTCCGCCGTGAGATTTCGGCGCAGGGACGAAGCCGCGCGTTCGTCGATGGTGCACTCGCGACTACGGCCATGCTGAAGGAAATCTGCGAAGGACTCGTCGACCTGCACGGTCAGCACGATCAGCAGGCGCTTCTCGATCCCGGATCGCACCTCGGCGTCCTGGACGTTTACGCCAACGTGACGTCGCTTTCGCAACTGGTCGAAGGCGCCTTTTCCCAGTGGAGGGCCCTGACGAGCGAACGGCAGCGTTTGTTGATGGACGAGCAACAAAAAGTGGCGCGGCTTGAGCTCGCCGGCTTTCACCTCGCGGAGATCGAGAAGGCGGCGCCTGGTGCGCCGACGGAGGACGAGGATCTCGCCGTCGAACGGCAATTACTGGCGAACGCGGACAAGCTTGCGCGGTTGTGCGTTGAGGCGTACGAGTCGCTGTACGACGGGGAAAATGCGGCGCTTGCCGGACTAGGCGTCACCTGGAAAAAAGTGAGCGAGCTCGCCGCGATCGACGCCCGTTTTCGTTCGCACGCGGATGCTCGCGACGCGATCAAGTCCCAACTCGAAGATCTAGCATTCTTCCTCCGATCGTATGCGAGCGGGATCGACGCCTCGCCACAGAGGCTTCAAGCAGTCGAGGATCGTCTAGCGCTTCTCGAGCGTTTAAAGAAGAAGCATGGGCCCACGCTTGCCGACGTCGTGGCCAAACGCGAGCGGCTCCGCATGGAAATCGAAGAGCTCGCGCAAGTCTCCTCGCGCGCTACGCAGCTTGACGAGGAGCTTGGCCGGGCGAGAAACGCCTTTCTCAAGGCTGCCACACAACTCTCTGAAGCCCGGCGCGAGGCCGCTGTGAGATTCTCACGCGCGCTCGAGCGATCGCTTGCCGAGCTGTCGATGGCGAAAACCCGCTGCGAGGTCCGATTCGGCGGGCCGCTTCCGGAGTCACAGTGGAGCGAGCACGGGTTCGATCAGGCAGAGCTGTACATTTCGCCGAATCCAGGTGAAGAAGTCAGGCCGCTCGCCAGAATCGCGTCAGGCGGGGAATTGTCACGAGTCATGCTTGCGCTCAAGACGCTGGCGTCGACCGACGCGGCTGGCAAGACGCTCATCTTCGATGAGGTGGATGCTGGTATCGGCGGCGCCGTGGCGGATGTCGTGGGAAAACGGCTGCAGGAGCTCGGCGCGAAATATCAGGTGCTGTGCATCACGCACCTGCCGCAGATAGCCGCATACGGCGGCACGCACTACTTGATTACTAAGCGCGTTCAATCCGGCCGTACTCTGACGTCGATCGCGCCAGTAGCAGGGGACGCTCGCGAGCAGGAACTCGCCCGCATGATCGCCGGCGCCGAACCGACCGCCGCGGTGCGCACGAGCGCGCGGGAAATGCTCGCCATTCGTGGCGAAAGCGAAATAAAAGCAAAAGCGAAAGCGAAGGCGATGCGCGAAGTCCCTGCGGCGCCGGCACGCGACGCGCGACCGAAAAGGCCAGAAGTGCGTGGCTCGTAGATATCTGATCGAAACGTTCGGCTGTCAGATGAACTTCCACGATTCCGAGCGGATGGCGGGTCTGCTCGAGCAGGCAGGCTACGAGCCGGCCGACGGGGAAGCCGATGCCGATCTGATCGTCGTCAACACGTGCAGCGTCCGCGAGCGCGCGGAGGACAAACTCTACACGCGTCTTGGTGAGATTCACGCCACCGGCGAAGAGCGAGGACGCCGTCCGGTTGTCGCAGTCGCCGGCTGCGTCGCGCAGCAGGAAGGCACAGCCCTTCTCAAGCGCTCATCCGCGATCGACGTCGTCGTCGGTACCCAGCGGATCAAGCAGCTTCCGATGCTCGTCGAGCAGGCGGCGCGCTCCGTCGAACCCGTCATCGATATCAACCCGTACGACGACGTGTCGTTTCCGCTCGGGGTCACGCGCCGCAGCGATCCGCTGAAGGCATGGATCACCATCATCGAGGGCTGCAACGATTTCTGCGCGTTCTGCGTGGTCCCATACACGCGCGGACACGAGCGGATGCGTCCCGTCTCCGACATTCTCGAAGAAGTCCGAGACGCGGCTGCTCAAGGGCGGAAGGAAATTCATCTCCTCGGACAGATTGTGAATCACTACCAGGCGCCCGACGACGCCTCGTGCGACTTCGCGGCGCTGCTCGAGCGGGTCAACGCGATCGAAGGGGTGGAACGCATCCGCTTCGCGAGCCCGCATCCCCGGCATGTCGACGAGCGCACGATCACCGCCATTCGCGACCTGCCGGCCGTCTGCAAGCACCTTCACCTTCCGGTGCAGTCGGGCTCGACGCGCATCCTGGCTTCGATGCGCCGCCGGTACACGCGTGGCGAGTATCTCGACCTCGTCGAAAGGCTGCGCGAAGAGGTGCCGAACATCGCGCTCTCGACCGATATGATCGTTGGTTTTCCCGGCGAGACGGCAGCTGACTTCAAGGAGACGCTGTCGCTCGTAGAAGCCGTTCGGTATCACAGCATGTTTTCGTTCAAGTATTCGGAACGGCCTAACACACTAGCCGGGAAGCGGATGCCGGACGACGTGACGGAAGCGGAAAAGACGAGCCGGATCGTGGCGCTGCAGACGCTGCAGAAGCAGATCCAGACCGAGATTCACCAGGCAGCAGTCGGCCAAGTCGTGGCAGTGCTGGTGGATTCGGTGAGCCGCAAGCGCGAGTCGGAGCTATCAGGCCGCACGATAGGAAACACCATCGTCAATTTTCCGGGGGAACGGGCGTGGGTCGGGCGTACCATCGACGTAAGGATCTCCGAGGGGTGGCCGAACAGCCTGAGAGGGGACGCGGTATGCAGATCGAAATGACGATTAAAGGGCTGATGGTCGACCCCATAACGAACATGCCGATAATCATCCTCCGGGACAAGGACGGCCAGCGGGTCCTTCCGATCTGGGTCGGCGTGTTCGAGGCGAACGCGATCGCGCTGCAGATTGAAAATGTCACCACGCCGCGGCCGATGACCCACGACCTCCTGAAGAACGTCATCCAGGACCTCAAGGCGCGGATTCAGAAGATTGTCGTGTCCGATCTGAAGGAGAACACGTTCTACGCGCTCATCTATCTCGATGCCGCGGGCGAGACCGTGGCCATCGACGCGCGTCCGAGCGACGCGATCGCGCTGGCGCTTCGCGCGCACGCGCCCATCTTCGTCGAGGACACGGTCATTGCGAGCGCCAAGACGGTGGATCTGGTGCCCGAAAAGGGCGACGCCGAGCGGCTCCAGAAGTGGCTCGAGAGTCTGGATCCGGACGATCTTGGCAAATACAAGATGTAGCGGCTTGACACTTTTTGCCCACGACCCCTAGAATGGCGGCGCCCCTTCTCGATGATCGTCGCCATCGCCAACCAGAAGGGCGGAGTAGGGAAGACCACTACCGCCATCAACCTCGCGGCGGCTCTCGCCCTTAGGGGAAAACCAACTCTTCTCATCGATCTCGATCCGCAAGCCAACAGCACGATGTCGTTTCTCGACATCGCCGATGTCGATCGAAGCGTCTACGACGCGATCTCTGAACCCACGGTCGCACTGACCGACGTCATCAAGCCCAGCTCGCAGAAGAACCTGTTCATTGCGCCTTCCAGGATCGCGCTCGCCAAGCTGGAAGCCAAACTGGTGGGGGAACTCGACTCCCATTTTCGGCTCAAGGACCGAATAGAGGCAATCCGCAAGCAGTTCGTGCACATCGTGATCGACTGCCCGCCGACGCTCGGACTGCTCACGGTCAATGCGCTGGTCGCGGCCACGCATCTGCTCATCCCGATCCAGTCGTCGTACTTCGCGCTCGAGGGGACGGACGATCTCCTGGAAACGATCGAGAAGGTCCGGGCGAGAGCCAATCCAAGCCTGCGGATTCTTGGGGTGGTCATTACGATGCACGACAAGCGGACGGCGCTGGCGCGCGACATCCGCGTTCAAATCGACAAGGTATTCGGCAAAAAGGTGTTCAAGACGGTCATCACGAAGAGCGTCCGGCTGGAAGAGAGCCCCGCCTACAAGGAGTCGATCTTCTCATTCGCCCCCGACTCCACCGGCGCGACGGAGTACTACCGGCTGTGCGAGGAGGTCATGGATCGTGTCTAAACGCGGACTACCCGCCACGGTGCGGATGCGGCACGACGAGCATTACGTTGAGGCGCTCGCGAGTTCGGCCGGGTCCCCGGTCGGGCGGATCGTGCCGATTGACCAGATCGATCCCAATCCCAACCAGCCGCGGCAGGTCATGGGAGACCTCTCGGAGCTGATGGCCTCGATCGTCGAGAAGGGCGTCATCGAACCGCTCATCGTCCGGCAGCGCGGCAGCCGGTTTCAGATTGTGGCGGGGGAGCGGCGCTACCAGGCGGCGGTGCAGGTCGGAATCCGCGACCTCCCCGTTGTCATCCGAGACCTGGACGACTCCGAGGTCATCGAGATTGCGCTCGTCGAGAACCTTCAGAGAAAGGACCTGACGCCGTTCGAAGAGTCCGAGGCGCTGGCGGCGCTGGCCGAGCGGTGCCGCTACACGCATGAGGACCTGGCGCGGAAGCTGGGGAAGTCGAGGACGTCGATTACCGAGTCGCTCGCGCTGCAGGAAATGCCGGAAGACGTGAAGAACCTTTGTCGGCTGGCCGACATTTCCTCTAAGTCATTGCTTTTGCAGGTAGTTCGGCAAACAGACCCGAAGAAAATGACGGCCCTCGTCGAAAAGATCTCTCGAGAGGGCGGCACGACGCGCGAGGCGTTGCGCAAAGAAACCGCCAAGCCGAAGGCTGGCCGCCCGAAAGCCTTCGTCTACGCCTACCGGCCACCGACCAAGGCCTTCAGCCTCCGTCTGAGCTTCACCAAGTCCCGCGTCGAGCGGGACGAGATCATCGAAGCGCTCCAGGCGATCATCAAAGAACTTCGAAGTCAGAACTAACCTCTCCGACGCACAGCGCCAGAAGTCCGGGTTCGCTGGGAGTCCGGAGCTCCGGCGGTCCCACTAGCTCCAGGTTCAGCACTCGTAACGGACGCGCGGGCGAAGGCAAGCGACTGGGGAGTCAGTTTCAGTGCTCAGTATCGGAGAACCGAGACCTGCCGACCTCCTGGCATTTGGCGCTCACGAACGCGACGCCTTGAACTCCGGGTTCGATTTCCCGAATTAGTTAACATAACACTCATTATCAGACCCAGGCGCAGTTGCACGGAAAACAGGGCTGTTGGCGGTCTGTGGATAATCCTGCACCCCTATAATCCTCTCGTGGGCACGCTCGACCGGTACGTCATCCGGCAGGTCATCCCGCCGTTCCTGCTCGCGCTGGTGATCTTCACCTTCATCCTTGAGATCCCGCCGATCATGGAGCACGCCGAGCGCCTGATCGCGAAGGGCGTCCCCTGGCCGACAGTCGGGAGAATCCTGCTGACGCTGCTCCCGTCAGGGCTCGGGATAGCGATCCCCGTCGCCCTCCTCGTTGGCCTCCTCGTCGGGCTCGGCCGCCTGTCGAGTGACCGGGAAACGGTGGCCATGCTCGCGTGCGGAGTCAGCCTGTACCGGCTTCTCCGGCCGGTCGTGATCCTGTCGACCGCCGCCTTCGTCGCCACGCTCTGGGTGCTCATCTACGCGATCCCGGACGCGAACCAGACCTTCCGGGAAATCACCTACGACATCATCGCGGCCAAGGCCGAGCACGATGTGCGGCCTAGGGTCTTCTTCGAAGAGTTTCCCGGACGCGTGTTGTTCGTGCAGGAAGAGGCGTCAGCCGGCTGGCGGAAGGTGTTTCTGGCCGACACCTCCGACGCCCGGCCGGTCATCTTCTTAGCCGAGCGAGGCCGACTGGTCCTCGATCGAGCCGCACGACGCGTGGACCTCGTGCTCGCGGACGGCATTCGGTACAGTCCGGGCAAGTCGCCCGGCGAGTACGACCTGTACGCCTTCCGGAAGGATCCACTGATCCTCGGCCTGGACCCGAATACGGTGTTTCCGGCCGCTGGGCCGCCAAAAGGCATCAGCGAGCTGACGATCCCAGAGCTGCAGGCGCAGCGACTGCTCAAAGAATCACAGGGGCTATCCCCGCACAACGAAATCATGTTCATCCAGCAGAAGTTCTCGATCCCGGCCGCCTGCCTGGTCTTCGGTCTGCTGGGTCTCGCCCTAGGTGTGACGGCGCGCCGCGACGGCAGGCTGGCGGGCTTCGCGATCGGCCTCGGCGTGGTGTTCGTGTACTACATCGTGATGTATCTCGCCGAGGGGCTGACCAAGGGTCATCTGATGCCCGCGGTGCTCGCTCGCTGGATGCCCAACCTGGTTCTGGCGCCGGTCGCAGTGGGTGCGCTCATTTGGCGCGCGCGTTGGGCGGAGGGAAGGTTTCCGATTCCAAGCATACGACTGCCCCGCTTCGCTCGGTGGCGTCGAACGGAGTCGCCAGCGCCCGCGTCCCGGTCGGCTACGCCGGTCGCCGGCGGGGGCGATCGGATCGTCCTCGTGGTCCGGTTCCCCCGCTTCTGGTATCCGCGGCTGACCGTCCTCGACCGCTACATCAGCACTCTCGCGATCCGCATCATGGCGCTGGCGTTTGCCGGACTGCTTGGTCTCTTCTACATCGCGACCTTCGTCGACCTGTCAGACAAGCTCTTCAAGGGTCAGGCGACCCCCGGAATGCTGCTCGAGTATTTCTGGTACGCCTCCCCACAGTTCATCTACTTCGTCATTCCGCTTTCGATCCTCGTGGCCTCGCTCGTCGTGGTTGGGATTCTCGCCCGGACAAGTGAGCTGACCGTGATGAAGGCGTGCGGAATCAGCCTGTACCGGGCGGCCGCTCCCCTGCTGCTCGTCGCGATGGTGGCGAGTGCGACGCTGTTCCTGCTCGAGGAAAACCTCCTCGCGCGCGCGAACCGCAGGGCCGAGGCGC
Source organism: Vicinamibacterales bacterium (assembly GCA_036258175.1). GTDB lineage: Bacteria > Acidobacteriota > Vicinamibacteria > Vicinamibacterales > 2-12-FULL-66-21 > DATAEE01. The sequence continues at coordinate 49,471 of DATAEE010000263.1, read as the reverse complement.
TCAACGATGAGATCCGCGGGCGCGCGCCGCGCACGTTCAACCTGCTCACCCGCCGATGGCTGGCCGGGCGCGAGGGCGCGCTCTATCACTACGCCTTCTTCGATGCGGAGCGCGACGAGCTGTCGCAGCTCTCCGTCTACGAATTCGCTCCGGACGCCTGGCGGCTGGCACGGCACACGTTTACCGGCCGCGCCTCCTACAGACCGAGACAGGGAGGCTGGGTGGGTCAGGACGGCTGGGTCGCGACGTTCCCTCGCGCCGATGCACCTCCGACGTGGGAGCGATTCGAGAAGCGCTTGATCGCTATCGAGCCGCCGGAGCATTTCGAGACCGAGCGGCCCGACGAGCGGTTCATGACCGCTTCCGAGCTGCGCACGTTCGTCTCCGAGCTGCGGGCGAGCGGCCTGAACGCCGTGCCAATGGAGGTGGCTCTCGCGCGGAAGATCGCCTTCCCCTTTGTCACGGTCGTCATGACGCTCATCGCGATACCGTTCGCTGCAACGACCGGACGAAGCGGCGCCGTGTACGGTATCGGGCTCGGAATTGCGCTCGCGATCGGCTACTGGATGCTCATGAGCGCATTCGGCGCGGTGGGCAGTGCAGGGCTGCTTCCACCGATGCTTGCCGCATGGGGACCGAACCTACTGTTCGGGGGAGGAGCCGCCTACTTGCTGCTCGTCGTCCGCACTTAGCTCTCCGTTGCAGGCGCGAGATCCCGGATGGCTGCAATGAGCTCAGAAGCGACGAGGCCGTGTCGGAACGCGTCGCGCAGCGCACGCTGCGCCACCAGGCGGGCAAGAAGCGACCGGCGCCGCCTATCCTGCGTGGACGATGAAGCAGGTCCAGCGGCGACGAAAGTACCTCTCCCCCGCCGAACGTAAACCACTCCCTCGCGTTCGAGCTGTTGATACGCGTGCTGAATCGTGTTCGGGTTCACCTTGAGCGTCGCGGCGAGCTGTCGAACGGCTGGCAACGAGTCGTCCGGCTTCAGGATTCCGACCACGATAGTACGTTGCACCTCGTCGGCAATTTGACGGTAGATGGGCCGTGGGTCGTCGTGGTTCAGCTCGAACACGTCTCCGTCCGATCGAGAGCGAGAGAACTAGTGTACTAGTGCACTATAACACAGTCACAGACAGCCGGCGCGATGGATCCTCAGCACGCCTCGGTCCCCCGCCTTCGTGTTGACGGTATCGACGACGAACAACAGCGAGCGCAGAGCGGCGGGATCGGCGTGCGGGCTCCCGGCCCCTTCCACGGGAGCGAGCGACGCAAGGGGCACGACGATCGTTCGCCCGTCGGCCGGAACGAAAACAGACCGTCGCCACCGCCTTCCTTCCGCCGGCCGTTCGCCACCCGGCTCTCGTGCCTGCACTGATACGCGCATGTCGCGCGAGCCGCTCAGCGATAACACGAGGGTTTGACACTCGGCCAGGCCATACGGCAGCTCACGCACTGCCGCCGCGAACGGGCTGGCGCCCTCATCAAGGCCGAGCGTGTAATTCAACTCGAGCGGCCCTTCCCCACCCGCCGTCGAGATCGCCGCATGCGAGGTGGGATCCCGTTCTGCCATCCATCGCGACCGATCACCCGGTTCGAACAGCACGATCCGCGGACTGACCCGGGGCTCTTCGGTCGCCGGTGGATCCTTCTGCCCGCCAACCGTGATCGCATTGCTCAAGATCCACGGCACGGCCGGATGGCCAGGGGCGCCCGGTACGTACACTTCCACTCGGTACGCGCCCAGCGCGCCGTCGCTCACGTGCTCGAGCGACGGCACGGGCGCTCGCGCAATCGCCTGTCCATCTCGCAACAGCACGATCGTCGATCCCGATGGGCCGTTCGCGCGAACGCGGAGCGTGACTGGCCTGCCGGGTGGCAAGCGCCCGCCCATCTCCACACGGGCTCCGGCCTCGGCGGTAAAGTTCAGCCGAGGGGGACCGGCCAGCGCGTCGATTGACGTGTACGCCCGGCGCGTGCGAAGCGCTTCGAGCACGAGCGATGCGTCTTTATCCGCGTCGCCCGCAAGCGCGGCGCGAAGGCTCAGCCGTACCGACAGGGCTCGGAGAGTGCTCGCATATGACGGAAAAGGCAGGCGGCGTTTGCCTTCCCCACCGATGCCACCGTGGGCGTCGGTGCCCGCCACGAGCAGGACGGGATCGTCGGCCGCGCGCGCGTCGAGCCGCGCGAGCAGCGCGTCGGGCCGATCAAAGATGCGCGCGAGCGATTCTGTCGGTCTGACGAAGAACGTCAGCGCGCCACGTGCCAGCGTTGCCCATGATTCGTCGCGCCATTCGGAGTCTGCGCTGAGCCACTCGGCGCCATCGAAGCGCGCCTCCCAATCCGTCCACGCCAGATCAGCCTTCGGAGACGCCGGGTGGGCAACGATGGCGATGCCCCCCAGCCGCCCGAGGTCTTCCAGGACGTCACGTGCGTCTCCACCGAGCGGATACACGGACGCGCGCATCCCGATGCCGATCAGGTGCCCGTGCGTCGTGCTGATCTCGACGCCGTCGAGCACGAGCACGCCGGACCGCCATGCGGGACGATCAGGGATGCGCGTCCCGTCGCCGTGGTCGGTGAGGATGATGAAGTTCAGACCGGCAAGCGACGCGGCGGCGGCGACCGCCTCTGGGCTGCCGCCGCCATCCGAGCGGGTCGTGTGCAGATGCAGCGCGCCGGCCGCAGCGCGGGGATCACGGGCATCGGCGGGAAGCGCGATCCGCGCTGGAGGAAGAAGGAGGAGAACCGCCGCTGCCGCGGCGAGTCCTCCGATCCCGAAACGAATTAGAGCCCGGCGTCGGCGCGGAGGGCGTTCGCCTTGTCGGTACGCTCCCACGTAAACTCCGGCTCGGTGCGGCCGAAGTGCCCGAACGCTGCGGTTTTCTTGTAGATGGGCCGCCGCAGATCGAGTGTTTCCATGATCCCGCGGGGTGTCAGCTTGAAGTGTGAGCGCACGAGGTCGCTCATTTTGTCGTCACTCACGCGGCCGGTACCGTAGCTGTCCACGAGCACGGAGACCGGTTCGGCCACACCGATCGCATAGGCGAGCTGCACGAGGACGCGATCGGCCAGCCCGGCCGCGACGCAATTCTTTGCGATGAAGCGCGCCATGTAGCAGGCGGAGCGATCAACCTTCGTGGGATCCTTGCCGGAGAATGCGCCGCCCCCGTGGGGCGCCGCGCCACCGTACGTATCCACGATGATCTTGCGGCCCGTGACGCCCGCGTCTCCCTGCGGACCCCCGATCACGAACCGGCCGGTCGGATTGATGTAGAACTTCGTGTTGCGATCGATCATTTCCTGCGGGACGACGCGGCTGACGATCTTCTCGACGATGTCCTCGCGCATCACGTCGTTCGACACCGTCGGGCTGTGCTGCGTCGACACGACGACGGCGTCCACGCGCACCGGCTTCGCGCCCTCGTACTCGACGGTGACCTGCGACTTGCCGTCGGGTCTCAGGTAATCGAGCACGCCGTCGCGCCGCGCGCACGACAGCCCGCGGCACAGTTTGTGCGCGAGCATGATCGGGAGCGGCATCAGCTCCTCGGTCTCGGTGCAGGCGTACCCGAACATCAGCCCCTGATCGCCGGCGCCACCCGGGTCGACGCCCATTGCGATATCCGGCGACTGCCCGTGAATCGATGACAGCACGGCGCAGGTCTCGTAGTCGAACCCGTACTTGGCGCGCGTGTAACCGACGTCCTTGATTGTCTCGCGGACGATTTCAGGAAAGTCGACGTAACAGCTCGTCGTGATCTCTCCGGCAACGATGGCGAGGCCGGTGGTGACGAGCGTCTCGCACGCGACCCGGCCGACCGGATCCTGCGCGAGAATGGCATCGAGAATGGCGTCGGAAATCTGATCAGCGATCTTGTCGGGATGCCCTTCGGTGACAGACTCGGAAGTAAAGAGGTGGCGGCCGGTACGGCCCATCGCGCGCTCCTTGAAGGCGGACAAACAGCTAACTCTAACAAAGCCCACGGCGCGCGGTCAACGCACGCCGCCGCTAGTTCGTTTTGTCGAAGCTCCGGACCGCTTCCTCTTCCGATTCGAACGTTTCGAAGACGCTGACGAGCTTCGTGATCGTCATCACGCGGAGATTGCGCTGCACGAGGTTGATCAGGCGGATGTCACCGCCGAGCTTCCGCATGGCCACGAGCCTCCCCACCATCACGCCGACGCCCGCGCTGTCGATGTAGGTAACCTCGCGAAGATTGAGGATGATCTTCAGCGATCCTCGCTTGATGAGTGCTTCGATCCGCTGACGGAACGGGTCGTCTCCCTCGCCAAGGACGACACGTCCCTTCAGATCGAGAATCGTCACGTCGCCGGTCGTCCGCTCGTTGATTTGCAGGGCCATAGTTGCTAGGCGCGCGGATGAAACTTGTCGTACACGTTGCGCAGCCGCGCCTCCAGCACGTGCGTGTATATCTGCGTCGTCGAGAGGTCCGCGTGTCCCAGCATCATCTGGATCGCCCGCAGGTCCGCGCCGCGCTCCAGGAGATGCGTGGCAAACGAGTGCCGCAGCACATGCGGGCTGAGCCCGCGCGCCAGCCCCACTTGCCGCCCGTAGCCCTTGAGTATCTTCCAGAATCCGACCCGCGTCAGCCCCGTTCCACCGCGCGCGTTGACGAACAGCCACGCAGAGTCTCTACGCGGGCGTTTCGAGCCGGACTGATGCAACAACGTGGGACGCGCCTCGCGCATGTAGCGCGCCACCCAGGCTGCGGCCGTCTGGCCAATCGGCACCATCCTCTGCTTCTCGCCTTTCCCGGTGCAGGTCAGGTAGCCCGCTTCGAGGTTCACATCCGCTGGCCGCAGCGCGACGAGCTCGGAGACGCGCAGCCCAGTGGCATACAGCAGCTCGAGGAGCGCGCGATCCCGTAAACCACGAGGCGTCGACGGATCCGGCGCCTCGAGGAGTCGATCCACGTCTTCGACGCCAATAGCCTTCGGAAGCGCTTGCCAGGCGCGTGGCGCGCGAAGATCGTCGGCCGGATCGGCGCCAACGCGCCCCGACGCCGCGAGGAACCGGTAAAAGCCGCGCACGGTCGCGACCGCGCGGCCCACGGATCGCGGCGACCGGCCCGCCGTCATCAACGATCGAACAAACGCCTCGAGGTCCCTCCTGCCGAGCGCGTCGAGCGTCGTCTTCTTTCTCTCGGCAAACGCGGTGAGATCGCCCAGGTCGCGCCCGTAGCTCTCCACTGTATTTGGCGACAGCCGACGCACAGACCGCAGGTGAGTGAGATAGGCGTCGATCATACTCGCGGGCCCCTAAACCCCAGGCCCCAAGCCCTACGTGTACGCCGCCCCGACCATCATGCGCCGGATGCGCAGATACGGCGACCCGTGCGACGGGTGATTGATCTGGACCGGCTGGCCTTTGGCGTCTCCCGTCGTGCCGAACATCTGCCACGACTCCTTCCCGGAGACCGCGTCGAGATTCGCCCAGAAGTCGGTCGTGATCGCGTTGTAGGTCACGTCGGACACCATGCGGGTGACCTTGCCGTTCTTAATCTCCCAGAACGCGTCGCCTCCGAACTGGCCGTTGTAGCGCTGCTGGTCGATCGAATAGCTCCCGCGGCCCTCGATGAGGATGCCGTCCTTGGTGTCCGCGATGATTTCTTCAGGGCTTGGCGATCCTGGCGGGCCGGCGTCCACGTGGACGTTCGGCATGCGCAGGAACGGAAAGTTCCGCCACGACGTCGCGAACGTGCAGCCGTGCGACTGCTTCAGGCTGAGAAAGTGCGCTGTCTCGCGGTTGCTCTGTAGTCCGACGAGGACCCCCTCCCGCACGATCGGAAACTCCATCGGCTTCACGCCATCGTCGTCATAGCCAATCGTGCACATGCCGCCGGGGATCGTTCGATCGCCCGTGACGTTGAACTGTTTCGACCCGTACTTCAACTTCCCGACGTCGGCGAGCTTGATGAAGCTGGTGCCCGCGTAGTTCGCCTCGTAACCCAGCACGCGATCCAGTTCCGTAGGGTGCGCAATGATTTCGTGGATCGTGAGCATCGCGTGCGACGGCGTCAGCACGAGGTCCTTGACGCCGGCCTGCACCGGCGGCGCACCGGCATGCTCGACGGCCTCGGCGGCGATCCGTTCGGCGTTTTCGAGCATCTGCGAGTTCTCGACGATTTCGTAGCCGCCGGTTCGCGGCGGCACGTTGAACGTGCGGCTCTTGACGGACCGGCCCTTCCGCGCAATTACGTTGAATCCTGGGGACGTGCGCCACACTTCCTGCTCGATGTACGAGCCCTCGGACGTCGCCAGGTACTTCCACTCGTAATCGAACGCCATCGCCGACTGCACGCGAAACACGTCCTTGTTCTTGAGGACCGCCTCGTTCACCTTCATGAGAAAAGCGATCTTCTCGTCGAGGGGAACCTGGAACGGATCCCGCTTGATTGGAACGGCCCAGTAGTCGGTATAGGCCGGCACGGGGACGAGCTTCACATCGACACGTTTCGCGATCGCGCTCGCTTTGGCGACGTCGACCGCGATTCGAGTCGTCTTCCGGATCTCGTCCTCGGTCACGATCGGACTGCTCGAGAAGCCCCACACCCCGCCGTGGATCACGCGGACCCCAAACCCTGCGCTTTCGCTTCGGCCGCGGCCGCCAAAGCCAAACCCCTCCGTGACGATCCGGTCCCTGACGCTGACGGAGTCGTCCACGTTCCGCGTAAACCGGATGTCGCCGTACGAGCACCCTAGCCGCTTCGCCTCGCGGAGGGCGACGTCCGACAGCCCTTTGAACCGCGATTCGAGCACGCGCTTGCCGGACGATTGCGCGACGAGGTCGGCAACGAGGTCACTCGCAGCGAGCGCAGCGCCGGCCGCGGCGGTCGTTCGGAGAAAGTCTCGTCGTCTCATTGCTACACCGCTGGAGAAATCGACGTCATCGTGAAGTCCTCGATGCGCAAGGCTGGGACGAGGGCCGTCCCCGGGTTGTCGTAGGCCTCGCCGGTATGCATGAGAATAGACGGGCCGAGCGCGGTGATGTTGTTGAAGCCGACGGCGGGCGACTCGTTCCAGCGGAAGTTCTGCGCCGGTCCGGTGATTTCGCCGTTTTCGATCAGAAAGAGACCATCGCGGGTCATCCCGGTATTCAGCAGCGTCATCGGCTCGACGACTCGAATGTACCAAAAGAACGTCACGAGCAGCCCGCGCTTCGTCGTCTTGATCATTTCGGCGACGCTCGTCGTGCCTCCTTCCATCACGAGGCTCATCTGCGGCGCCGTCGGTGTCGGCTCCTTACCCTGCTTTTTCGCCCAGAAGCGATCGTAGAAGAGGTTCTTCACGACCCCCTTCTCTACCCACGGAAGGCTTCGCGCCGCGAGGCCATCCGGGCCGACCGGTGTCTGCCGCAGCATCGGATGACCGATCTCGCTTCGGATCGTCACGTTCTCGCCGAACAGCTTTTGTCCGAGTTTCGTTTCGCCGCGCTGAGCGCCGCTCATGAAGCTGCGCCCCTCCTCGGCTGCGCGCGCGTTGAAGATTCCCATCATCAGCGCCAGAAACCGCGCGGCGGGCCGCGGTTCCAGGATGACGGTGTAGTTCCCCGGCTCCAGCGCACGCGGCTTGCGCGACGTCACCGCCTTGTCAGCCGCGACTTCAGTCAGCCCGGCCGCGTCGATGGTCGTCGGGTCGATCACGCCGGTCGTGCCAGACCAGCCCGATCCGGTCCCGTCCGGAGTGCGACAGGTAAGAATGAAACTCGCATTCGCATAACGGTGGTACGCGAAGAGTCCCTCTGAATTCGCCAGCGCGTCGGTCCAGTGCATTTTCGGGATGTAACCCGCCCCGAGCACGCCCTTCTTCTCGCAAATGTCGATGGACTTCTTGACGAGCTGCGCGCGCTCCGCCGGCCCGAAATTCACAGCCGGCGAAAGAGCGGACTCCACCGACAGATACTCTTGCGGCGGTTTGACCGGCGGCATCAACTCAGGGTTGTCGGGCTTCCGCTTCGCGAGCTCTTGTACCTGGTTTATCGCAGTCTTGAGCGACGCATCGTCGAACTGATGCGTCGACGTCGACGCGGTTTTCTGCCCGTAATAAACCGTAATCTCGACTTCCTGGTCGTGCTCGACGAGGTTGGCGGTGATGCTCGAGTTAGCGTACCGGCAGGCCGATCGCTCGCCGCCGGAAAACGACACTTCGACGGCGTCGGCCTTGGCCATGTTGAGGATCTTGTCGGTGATCGCTTTGACTTCCTCGCGCGAATAGCTCATGAAGCGTCATTCTAGTGCAGGTGACGACGGCGGCGCAGCGTCCATTCCGCTGCAAGGAAGGCTGCGAATGGCGCGATCCACCAGACGCTGTGCATCGGCCGGACGGTGCGTGAGGTTGGCCGACGTTCGGCCGTTTGCCGCAGTTCATTGACGAGCCGGCCGATGTCCTGCGCAGAAACGATCCGTCCGCCATGTGCTGCAGCAAACGCTCCCAGCGCGGCGTCCCGATCGCGCCAGGCGTCCGCTGCGCCCGGATCTACTGAGACAACGGTCTGCGCGATCGCACCTTCTTTCTCGGCCGTGACGCTGATCGACTCCGTGGCCGCCGGCCAACGGAACTGACCGCGAAAGATCCCCGGCTCTCCGCCCGGCCAAAGCCGAATCGCCTGATCGTCGATTCGGGCCAAGGGCGCGTTCGATGACACTTCAATCAGTTCGCCAGGGCGAGCCACAGGCGGCTCGACCTGCACGTGGACGTCGGCGGGCGTCCGCGCCGCAAGGCCGGCGACGAGATCCTGCCAATACCGACTGCCTTCTCGGTAGCGCCATGCGTCGAGAGCACCTGAAAAAACCAGCCGCCCTCGGCCGCGTGGAACCGACATCAGCACGGGCTGGGTGCGATCCGATGTCAGCGGCTCCCAACCTTCTCGCGGCCGGTTCGGCACACTCAGCTCCGACGCACGAAGGCCAGGCGCGATGTCCGTGGGCTTCTGGAGCAGTACCTCGTCGAACGATGCCGATGGCGCCAGCCGGACGTACGGCCCTCCCGGCCTGCGATCGGCGACGAGCAGAACCGATCCACCGCGCCCGTTCACGTACCGGTTCAACGCTTCGACCTCGGCATCCGTGAGCGCATCAGGAGCGCCTACGACGACAACGTCGAAGGTATCGAATCCTTCCAGCGCTTTGCCGGCAGATACGGCTACCCCGCGCGACGCCTGCGCACGAGCGGCCAGCTCGAACCGCGGATCGCGTTCGATCGCGCGTGCGACGAACGCACCCATCCAGGACAACCGCGGCTGATACACAAGCACTCGCCGCCGAACGGCGTTGGTGCCGACCAGCAACGAGACCCGGTTGTCGACGTCCGTACGTTCAGCAAGTGAGCTCGACGCGCGGATTTCGAGGCGGTGGAGGCCAACCGCCGGGGGAAGGAACATCAGGCGGGCGTCGAATACCTCCACGTCCGATTGCCATACGTGTTCCGTCGACGCGAGCGCCACGTCATCTTTGAAGAGGCGCACGGTGACCTTGTGGCCTTTGAGTCCACGCCCTTCTATCGAAGCGTCGATCGCCGCCGCATCCCAAATGGTGATCTGCCGCGGCGCGCTGGCACTGACGATCCGAACGTTTGTGGGGAGCTGAGATGCAACAGTGACGGCGTGGATGGGCGCGCGGCCAGTCTGCAAGTCGCTCCATGGTCCGAGCTCGATCGCAGGCACCGCGTCGCCGACGACAACCCGTGCGGCGGCTGTCGAGACAGGCCCGTCAACCACCTCCCATTGTGCGCCAAGGTTGTCGCGCAGAGCCTGACGCGCGCGCCGCGCGAGATCCCATCGCGTCCCGCCGCCTTCTGCCGGCAGGACGAGCGACGGCGTCTCGACGATCTCCACCGATAGGGTCGGTCGCTCATACGATCGGGCGTCGCATGCCGGGTCGACCACCCCTCCCGCGGCGATAACGATCGCGGCGCCTCGCAGGACTCGCATCATTATCGGCGCCCGCCCTCCTCGAGCGCTGACAGCCATCTCCCTTTGAGGCCCGCATCTGGCGGTTCCGGCTCGAGCGGACGCGGCGCCAGGGCCCGCGCGCGTGCGAGGACAACGTCCAGGGCCGCGCGCAGATCGCCGACCGACGACTCGATACCCGCGCCGGACGACACCGCTGCGGCGCGCCGTGCCAGTCTCAGCGCCACAGCCTGCAAGTCGCTTGATGACGGATCAAGAGCCAGCATGCGCTCGGCCGCCTGACTTAGAAAGCGCGCTGCATCACCTGCCGGCATCGTGGCTGATCGCGTGAACTGCGCCGTCAACGCGACCAGGTCGGCGCTCGCACGTCGCGCAGCACTGGCCTCCGCAGGCTCCTCCCCGGGCTCAACGGGTCGCGACGAATCGCGCGCCTCGGCGAGGTTACCCGACAAACGACGCGATGTGTCGATCCGGCTGCGCACGGGCAGCGTGCGCAGGAAATAACGGCGTCGCCCGAATGCCCGCTCGAGCGCCTGCACCGCTGCGCGCGCGGGCGGGATCGCGCCGCCAGTGTCAGGCGTCATCAATCTCGTCTCGACGACCGTCATGTGACGGACCGCCTCGAGCATGTCGCGCCGCGCCGTATTCTCGAGCCGGCCTTCCTCGATTTCGTGTGCGTGCGCTGCTTCCTCTTCTTCGTCCTGAACCTCTCCACCCATCAGGAACGTGAAGGTAGCGCGCACCGTCCGTTGCTCTGCCGCAATGCCATGTGCTTCTTCGGTCAGCGCTTCCGGCGTGAGCGATGCACGACGGGCGTGCAGCCGCTGGATTTTCAACAGGATCATCTGCTGGCTGATCGCATATGGATCCCGATCCGGCGGCAGTTCAAACCCAGCGAGTGTCGGCTGACCGGGCGCGGCGATATCCACCATGTAGGTGTCCGACGCACCGGCAATGCCGCGGCCGTCGAAGGCGACAAACCGGTAGATGACGGTGTCGCCCGGTTCAAGGCCGAGCGAACGCAGCGGTAGATCTCCCCTCGCCCGCCAGCGTCCGGCGCTCTCTCGCTCGATCGTGATGACCGCGGAGCCTTCCTTGAAATCGAACTGTTCGCCGGACCCGCTGATCGTCGTGAATCGTAGCTCCAGCCGAGTCAGGCCAATGTCATCGGTGGCAGTTCCTGCGACATCGACCCGCCGATTGGCGTCGGGAAGCAGCAAATCCTTCCCGGGGACCGTGATGACCGAAACAGGCGCGCGATCCGGGGCAACGGTCACCGCGATTAATCGGGTCCCGGCGGTCGCAGGCCCGGCCGGTTCAAGCGCGACGTAATCGGATTCGTTCAACGTGACGACCGCTGTCTGAATACCGTCGTTTCTGCGGGTAAGCGGTCGAGTCGATTTCGATGTCCGGGCGCGCAGGGGCGGCGCCACCTGATCCACGCGCAAATGAAGCGCGCTGCCTTCGAGCGCCTCGACACGATCCGGGTCAACGACGGTGACGCGCGGACGACCGGAATATGCGGGCGGCACGATCGTTACGTTGACGTGCCACGCACCCGTCTCTGTCTTACTCGCCCGCCTTTCTGGAATTGAATCTTCGGACGACGGGGACCCTGGCCATCGCAGCAACAGCACGACCAGCAATCCCCAAACCAGCATCGAGATAATCGCCGTCGCGGCCGCACGCCGAAGGGGAATCGCAGTCCGCAGATCGACGTCCGCGGAAGCGGCGGCCGCGTCCGACATCACCCGCGCAGCCACGTAATCCGGAACTACTAATCGAGCTGCAAGGATTTCATCAGCGGTGATGAGAACGTTTTTGAACCGGCTCTCGCGACGCTCGATCGCCGTGGCGGCTTCGCGCCTCGCTCGACGGACCTGCCGCGGGAGCAGAAAGAGCGAGAGAGGGCCCCACGCGGTCGCGCGCAACGCTCGCGCGATCTGCAGCCGGCGTGAACCGCGGTCGAGCAGTTCCCGAACTGCTCCAGCGTCCTGTTCTCGGGTCGCGTCAGGCCGCACGGACGGTCTCCCCGGCCGATACCTCCGACGTCCTCGCATCCACACGGCGCCGGAGCCACGTTTCGAGCCCGATGAAGGCCAGCGCCGCCAGCCAGAACCATCGGCGGTCGTCCCGATCGGCGTTCTCTCCGTCGACACCGCCAATCGGTGGAGCCGGACGCGACCAGGCGGCGAGCGTGGCGGACGGTAGCCGCTCGGGTTCGAGCTCCCGCCACGCCGTGGGCGCCAGAAGCGCACGCCGGATGGAGCGAATCGCGCGCGGAAGCTCGAACGAGGACGCGGGCGTATCCAGAACGACCAGCATCGATCGCTCGTCGATCGCGCCAGTACGCGCGTTCGGGAGTCCCGCAGCAACCGCTGCCATCCAGGGCGCGCGAAGTCTTCCGAGCTCTTCCGGCGGACGGACGCCGCGCGTGTAAATCGCAACCGCTCGACGATGTGCGCCGCGATCCGGCGCCGCGCTCTCCTGACCTGCGGCGCGCAAGGCCGCGTCCGCTACCGCGCGCTCGGGAACCGGCGCGTGCACGTTGATCTGCACGGCGGGTTCCGCGAGGGATGGCGCTGCAGGCGTCGTCTGTCGGAACCGCACCCCGACCGACTCGGGAACACAATCGACCGTCAGCCGATCAACCGTTCCGAGCTGAAAGTCGGAAATGACCACCACTTCTCGTCGCGCGGGTGGGGCCGTGTCGAGCCAGGCGACAGCCTCAGCGATACCGGCGTCGATTGCAGTCGATCGAATGATCGTCGAGTTGAACGCCCCATGGCGCTCCTCAGCGACCGCTGCGGACGGATCGCCTGCCGTCGGCGTCACGTCGACAACAATTGCGCGCGCGGTCCGGGCGTCCCAGGCGGCGCGCCGCGCCGGCGTCACGAGCAATGGGCGCGCGAGCGCAAGCGCAGCAGCCGCAACGATCGCGCAGCGGACCATCAGAAGCGGCCAGTCCGTTATCGCGCGAAGGCGTACTGCAGCGGCGTTTGCGGGACGGACGAAACGGAGGCTGGGAAATGGCACCCGGCGCGCACGACGGCGCAGGAGCAGATGGACCAGGATCGGCGCTACGAGGGCGGCCAGAACCGCGAGCCCGGCCGGGTGCAGCAGGATGAACCGCATGCTGTCAATGCGCGCGCCTGAGGAGGTGGGCGCGTAAAACGCTGTCGACGGGGATATCCGTAATCACGCGGACGTACTCCACTCCATCTCCGGTGGCCCGGTGCCGCCAGCGCTCGAGATGATCCGCAACTGCGCGCCGGTAGTCTGCGGCCCCGGTTGCGGCAGCGAGCACACGGCCGCCTGTCTCCAGATCGACGAATTCAAGATCGCCTTCGTACGGGAACTCGATCTCCGACCGTGTCACGAGATGAAAGAGAACGGTGTCATGGCCGATTCGGGCGGCACGCCGGAGCTCGACTGCCAGCGCCTCGTCCGGTTCATACAGATCCGTGAACACGAGAATCATGCCGCGTGTCTTCATTCGCTCGACGGCCCGCGCGAGTCCGGGTGCGATCGGCTCGCGACCTTCCGGCGTCGCCCGCGCCATCGCGGCGAGCACGGCTCGCAGCTGCGCCTGCCCTCCACGCGGGGGCAGGTATTCGCCCCGTTCATCGCCGCAAGCGGTCCAGCCCACGGCATCACCCTGACGGGCGATCAGATACGCGAGCGCGGCGGCCAGGACGCGCGCGTAGTCGAGTTTCGATGGACCCGATTCGCGTTCCCGGAATCCCATCGACGCGCTGCGGTCCATCACAATGTGTGCAGCGACGTTCGTCGTCTCGAGAAATTGTTTGGTGTAAACGCGGTCGGTGCGGGCGAAGAGCTTCCAGTCGACGTACTTCAAGTCGTCGCCGGGACGATATGGCCGGTACTGGCTGAACTCCGCGCTGTAACCGTGAAACGGACTGCGGTGCAGCCCGGCGACGGCTCCTTCGACCACGACGCGCGCGATGAGCTCGAGATCCGCGATGCGCGTCAGGACCGATGGGTCGATCACGGGTGCACCGCATCGAGCAGCCGGCTGATGATCTGGTCCGGGTCGAGGCCATCCGCTTCGGCCTGAAAGTTCAGCAGCACTCTGTGGCGCAGCACCGCCGGCGCGACAGCACGAACATCTTCCGGCGCGACGACGCTCCGGCCGTCGAGGAGCGCCCGCGCCTTCCCTCCCAACAGGAGCGCCTGCCCGGCACGCGGGCCCGCACCCCATTTCACCCACCGCCGGACGAACTCCGGCGCGCCATCTTCGGACGGTCCGGCCGGGCGCGTCGCTCTGACGAGCCGCGTCGCGTAATCCACGATGTTCGCCGCCGCGGGCACGTCGCGGACAATGCCGTGCAGCCGCTCGATTTCCTCGCCGCTCGCGACGACCTGCATCACCGGCTCGTCACCCGCAGTCGTTGCCGCAAGGATCCGGCGTTCCTCGTCCGCCGTCGGATAGTCGATGACGACGTTGAACATGAAACGATCGAGCTGGGCTTCCGGCAGCGGATACGTGCCTTCCTGCTCGATCGGATTCTGTGTGGCCAGCACGAAGAGCGGCCGATCGAGCGCGAAGCGGACGCCGCCGATCGTCACCTGGTACTCTTGCATGGCTTCGAGCAGCGCCGCTTGCGTCTTCGGAGGCGTGCGATTGATTTCGTCGGCCAGAATGATGTTGGCGAAAATCGGTCCGCGAATGAACCGGATCGCGCGCTGCCCCGTCGTGCGATCTTCTTCGAACACTTCCGCACCCAGGATGTCCGACGGCATCAAATCCGGTGTGAACTGGATGCGATTGAACTTCAGGTCGACCGCCTCGGCCAGCTTGCGGATCAACAGCGTCTTCGCGAGCCCGGGCACGCCACGCAGAAGGCAGTGGCCTCCGGCGAGAAACGCGATCAGAATCTCGCGCACCACCGTTCGCTGACCGATGATCGCGCGCGCGAGCTCCTGCTCGAGCCGCGCAGCCGCCGCGACGAACTGCTCGAAGGCCTGCGCCGAATTGACAGCCACGGATACGCAGAGTAACGTACTCGGCCCGGCGATGCCCACGCACTCGAAGTGGCAGTTCCTACCCACGGAAGCGATCAACCCCGCCAGTCTCGCCCTCGACAAGGCTCCGGTCGCGGACATCATCGAGTTGATCGTCAACGAAGACAGGAAGGTCGTCGCCGCCGTCCACAAAGAGAAGGATCGAATCGCGCACGGGATCGAGATCGTCACGCAGGCGCTTCGAAGAGGCGGACGCATCATTCTCATCGGCGCTGGGACGAGTGGCCGTCTGGGCGTGTTGGAGGCCGCCGAGATGCCGCCGACATTCGGAACTCCCACGCGGCTCGTGCAGGCGCTCATGGCCGGCGGGCAGGACGCGGTGTTCCGCGCGAAGGAAGGGGTCGAAGACAATTACGAGGAAGGCGCGCGTAGCGTCGCGCGTCTCCGCCCGACGAAACGGGACGTCATCATCGGCGTTTCGGCGAGCGGCGTCACCCCGTTCGTCCGCGGCGCGCTCACACGCGCACGGAAGGCGGGCGCGAAAATCATTTTCGTCACGTGCTGGCCCGGCTCCGAGCTGAACACGTTCGTGGACCTCGTCATCGCGCCCGCCGTCGGGCCCGAGATCATCGCCGGCTCGACGCGCTTGAAGGCCGGCACTGCCACCAAGCTCGTGCTGAACATGCTCACCACCATCTCGATGGTGAAGGTCGGAAAGACCTACGGCAATCTGATGGTGGACGTACAGACCGGCAGCGAAAAACTGAAAGATCGGGCGCGGCGCATCATCTCGATCGTGACCGGCGTCGATTACGACGAGGCCGGTCGGCTGCTGAAAGAAGCACGGTTCCACACAAAAGCCGCGATCGTGATGCAGAAGACCGGCGTGACCTACGCGCAGGCGGTGCGCCGGTTGAAGAAAGCCGACGAATCGATCCGGAACGCCATCGGCGAGGACATCGAACCGCGCCTGCGCGAAATCCTGCGCCTCGGCTGACTTATCGCGCACTCATGCGCGACGCTGCCGCCTCGTCGAGCATCAGCGCCGCATTCGGGTGCAGTTGGAGGCACGACGCCGGCAGCCGCGTCGTGATCGGTCCGTTGACGATCTTCGCAATGCACGACGCTTTGCTCTTACCCGTCGCCAGCAGGACGACCGCGCGCGCGCGCATGATCGTCGCCATACCCATCGAGAGCGCTTCGCGCGGAACGGCGTCTGGATCGCCGCCGAACAGCGACGCGTTCGATTTGCGAGTCGAAGGCTTCAACGTCACCCGATGTGTGCGGGGCTCGAGTGCCCGTGCCGGCTCGTTGAATCCGATGTGACCGTTAGTGCCCAGCCCCAGAATCTGCAGATCGATCCCACCCGCCGCCTCGATCTGCGACTCGTACCGTTCGCACTCTCCATTTGGATCCGCCGTGGCGCCGTTCAGAAAGTGAATCTGCACGGGGGGCAGATTCACGTGGGCGAACAGGTGGGACTCCATGTAGCTCCGGTAGCTGCCGGGGTGAGACGGCGCAACCCCGAGGAACTCGTCGAGATTGAACGTCGTCGCGCGGGAGAAATCGGCGACGCCGCGCCCGTGGAGCTTCACCAGCTCGCGATACATATGGATCGGAGTGCGGCCCGTCGGAAGTCCCAGCACGATCTCCGGGCTCGCGGCCAGGTCGGTCGCCACCCGTCGCGCGAGCGCCACCGACGCCTCTCGTTCAGTTTTGAAGACCGCGATCCGCACTAGAGGTACACCGGCACGTTCGCGCCGCCGCGTGCCTCGGCCAGCGCGAATCGGACCGCGCCGATAGCCGGTTCGACTTCCAGCCGGCTGACCGTGGCCCCGGGTCCGGTCGCAGTGATTCGTCTGGTCAACTCGGTGACAAGCCACGGCACGCCCTTGAACACTCCGCCCGCGAGGAGGAACGGGCACGGCTCGTCCAGGAGTCCGAGCCGCCGCGCGACCGACAGCGCGGATGCCGTCAGCTCGCGCGCCGCGCCATCTAGAATCCCCGCCGCCACGTTGTCCCCTTCCTCGTAGGCTTCTTGCACGTGAGGTGCAAGCGACGCGATCGCCGTCGACTGCAAGCCGCCGGAATAAACCGCATGAATCAGGTCCTGCGGTTTCGAAACGTCGAAGTGCATGAGGAGGCGGCCCGTCAGGCTCGTCGCCTCGCCCCGCCGGTCCGCCTCACGCAGTACTGCGCGCAGGGCCGTCCTCCCGATCCAGTAACCACTTCCCTCGTCGCCGAGCACGTAACCCCAGCCGCCGGCGCGCGCGGCTTCGCCACGGGCGTTGCGGCCATACGCAATCGAGCCGGTACCCGCGATCACCACGACTCCGGGCTGGCCGGGCATTCCGGCTTCGAGCGCCACGAGCGCGTCGTTGACGATGAGGATCCGGGCGTTCTGGCCGATACGACGCATGATGTCGGCTACGACGAGCGCGTCCTCTTCGCGATCGACGCCCGCAATGCCGAGACAGATAGCGGCGGGGAGTCTGGCCCGCCGGTCGGCCGCCGGCCCGCCGCCGGCTGAGCCGCGGATGGCGCGCTCCATCACGTCATGGAGCACTTTCTCGACCTCGAGCTCTCCGACCGCTTGGAGGTTCGCGCCGGGGCCGCGCGTCTCCTGAATGACCGCCCCGTTCTTATCTGCGAGCTGGCAGACGGTCTTGGTGCCGCCTGCATCGATGCCAATCACGAACACGACGTGGGACTGTCTCTCACCGCGCGTGAGCGTACTCGAAACGGCGCGGCGCGTCGAGCGTGTGCCGTGTTGACACATGGCGCGCAAGCTGTTAAATTTACGGACTTTATGACTCGTTCCGGCGCCGGACCCGGCGCGCCGCTGGCGCGCGCGCCCGGGATCGCTCTGGCGCTCGCTCTCAGCCTCATCGGCGGCATCACCTTCACTGGTCGTTCTCCCTCCGAGATTCTTCAGGCTTCCCCATCGAGGCGAGAGGTTCGCGCGCTCTGGGTGACACGGGCGTCGCTGACGACACCTCGCGCGATTGCCGAGATGGTGCGCGCTGCGCACGATCACGGGTTCAACACGATCCTGGTGCAGGTCCGCGGACGCGGCGACGCGTACTACGTCGGAAGCGGAGAGCCGCGCGCCGCCGAGCTGGCAAACTCTCTCCCGTCATTCGATCCGCTCGCCGAAGTGATCGACTTGGCGCGGCCGGCGGGGTTGCGCGTCCACGCCTGGATCAATGTGAACCTCATCGGCAGTGCGGTTGAGCTGCCATCCGATCGGAATCATCTGCTCTACCGTCATCCTGAGTGGCTCATGGTCCCGCGCGAGCTGGCACCTCAGCTCGCAATGTTCGAACCGAACAACCCGGCGTATGCCGGAGCGATATCGCGCTGGACCCGTGGGCAGGCAGGAGCGGTCGAAGGCCTGTACGCGTCGCCGATCATTCCGGCCGCCGCCGATCATGTCGTGTCCATCGTCACGACCCTCGCGCGGCGGTACGACCTCGATGGTCTCCATCTCGACTACATCCGGTATCCGAAGGAGACGTTCGACTACAGCCGGTACGCCATTGCGCAGTTCCGAACCCACGTCGCGCCCACGCTGAGCGACGCGGTACGTCGTTCGATTGACGAGCGTGCCGCGGTGGATCTGTTTGCGTGGCCGGACGCATTCCAGGATGAATGGCGCAAGTTCCGAATGGCGCGGCTGTCAGCGCTCGTCATGCGCATCCGGACCGCCGTCAAACGGGAACGCCCGTCGATCGAGTTGTCGGCCGCTGTGGCGCCCGACCCTGAGGAGGCGGCGACGGTCCGGCTTCAAGACTGGCGCTCCTGGATTGACGGCAGGCTGCTCGATGCTGTCTGCCCGATGGCGTACACGCAGGACGCGTCGGTGTTTGCTGCGCAGGTATCGGCCGTTCAGGCCGCAGCCGGAACGAGCGCCGTCTGGGCGGGCATCGGCTCGTACCGACTCACGCCGGCGCAGACGCTCGAGCACATCGCTGCCGCGCGGCGCGCGGGCGCCGCAGGCATCGCGCTCTTTTCGTACGACAGCGTGATCGTTCCTCCGGCGCCGCCCGACTACCTCGCGACGGTGGGCCGCGGCGCGTTCGGCCTGTCGTCTGCTGCTGGCGGCGGCACCCGTTGATCGACTAGATGGTCCTCACCTGGGCCGACTACCTGGTGATCGCCGGGTACCTCACAGCGATCACTGCGTTCGGTTCATGGTTCGCGCGCTTCCAGCGCACAACTCGCGATTACTTCCTCACCGGCCGGACGGTCCCGTGGTGGGGCATCTGCTTCACCGTCGTCGCCACTGAAACGAGCACGCTGAGCTTCATCGGCGTCCCCGCCGGCGCATACGCTGGCAACTTCACCTTTCTCCAGCTCGCGCTCGGCTACATCACCGGACGCATTCTCGTGAGCGTCCTGTTCATTCCGGCGTACTTCCGCGGCGAGTTGTACACGTCGTACGAGCTCCTCCAGCGCCGCTTCGGGGCATCGGTCAAGAACATCGCCGCGGTCATTTTTCTCGTGACACGGACGCTGGCCGACGGCGTCCGCCTCTTTGCGACAGCGCTCGTCATTTCCGTTGTTACGCACGTGCCAGTCCCGTGGACGATCGTGCTGATCGGCACTGCGATGATCATCTACACCGTCCGCGGCGGCGCGGCGGCGGTCATCTGGACCGACGTCGTGCAGATGTTCGTCTACATCGCCGGCGCGCTGGTGGTGTTCTTCGCGATCCTCAACCGGATTCCGGGGGGATGGGATGCGATCGTTGCGGCCGGCAGCGCCGCCGGAAAGTTCCGCATATGGGACTTCTCTCTGGACCTGACACGGGTCTATACGTTCTGGACCGGGATCCTCGGCGGCGTGGCCTTGACGCTCGCGACCCACGGGACCGACCAGTTTCTCGTCCAGCGTCTGCTCTCGGCCAGGAGCTCGCGCGATGCATCGGCCGGCCTGGTATTGAGCGGGTTCATCGTGTTCGCGCAGTTCACGCTCTTCCTCCTCATCGGCGTCATGCTCTACGCCTTCTACCAGACCACACCGCTGCCGCGAGGCCTGACCTCGAACGACGAAATCCTCCCACTGTTCGTCGTCACTGAGCTGTCGCACGGCGCTGCCGGCTTCATCGTTGCCGCGATCGTGGCCGCCGCGCTGTCGCCGTCGATCAACGCGCTTGCGGCCACCACGGTCAACGATTTCTACGTGAAGTACGTGCGGCCGGACGCGGACCAGCCGACGTTGATGCGCGTGTCGAAGATCGCCACGATTGGCTGGGGTGTGCTGCAGATCGGCGTTGCGCTCGGCGCGCGCTGGATCCGCTCTGTACTGGATGCTGGCCTTTCAGTCCTGTCGCTCGCGGCCGGTCCGGTGCTCGGCGCGTTTCTCATCGGCGTCCTTGCGCCGCACGTGACGAGGACATCGATGCTGGCTGGGATCGTCGCCGGGATCGCGACAGTGACAGCCGTCTGGTGGACACAAGCCGTGGCATGGACCTGGTTCGCCTTCGTCGGCGTCGCCGTGACGTCGCTCGTCGCCCTCATGGCGCAGGCTGTCGCCAGACGATGACGACGTTCGACACGGCCGCCGCGCTCATCGCCGGAGGCATTCGCGATCGCGCCTACCCGGCCGCTTCCGTCGAAGTCGGCCGTCGTGATGCCGTGCTCTGGCGCGAAGTGTTCGGGACGCTGACTTACGACGTTGGCGCCGCGAAGACCGAGACGTCGACGATTTTCGATCTGGCGTCTCTGACCAAGGTCATCGCCACCGCGACGCTCATCATGCAAGCAGTGGACCGGAGAGGCCTCGATCTCGACGAGCCGATCGCTGCGCGGTTCGACTCGTGGCGGGGCGTCGATCGTGACATGGTCACCGTTCGTGACCTGCTTTCGCACTGCAGCGGCCTGACCGGGTATCTTCCGTTCTTCAACGACCATACCGGGCGAGCGGAGTTCGAGCCCGCGATCTGCCGGCTCGCTCTCGAATATCCGCCGCGGTCCCAGTCGATCTACAGCGATCTCGGGTTCATGCTGCTCGGCTTTCTCCTCGAGGATCTCGGTGGAGCGCCGCTCCCCAATCAGTTCGAAGCAATCCAGGGTCTCGTCGGTTCGGAGCCACTCGCATTTCGTCCACCGAAAGCCTGGCGGCCGCGAGTTGCGCCAACCGAAGTAGATCGGTGGCGCGGGCGTCTCCTTGTCGCGGAAGCGCACGACGAGAATACCTGGGCGCTCGGCGGGGCCGCGGGCCACGCGGGACTCTTCGGCACGGTCGGCGCCGTCGGCGCGTTCGGCAGGCTCGTCCTCCAGACGTTGAGCGGTGATTCCCCGCTCGCGCGGCGCGCAACGCTGATGGAGTTCGCCCGTAAACGGGACGAGATCCCTGGAAGCTCGCGTGCCCTCGGATGGGATACCATGCTGCCGACCTCATCCTGCGGGCGGCGGCTGTCGGCGACTGCCATCGGCCATACCGGATTCACGGGCACGTCACTATGGGTCGACCCGGATCAGGATCTCTATGTGGCGCTGCTGACCAATCGCGTTCATCCGACCCGTGACAACGACAACTTGAAGCGGCTGCGGCCCCTGATTCACGACGCAATCGTAGATGCGCTGAGGTGACATGACGCTCACGACTGTCGACTGGTTGATCATCGCCGCCTACTTCGCGCTTTCGCTGCTCATCGGCCTTTACTACACACGACGCGCGGGCACCAGCACAGAGGAGTACTTCGTTGCCGGCCGCGATCTTCCCTGGTGGCTTGCCGGAACGTCGATGGTCGCAACCACTTTTGCGGCCGATACGCCTTTGGCCGTCACGGAGATGGTCGCGCGCAACGGAGTTGCCGGCAACTGGCTCTGGTGGTCGATGCTTCCAAGCGGCATGCTCACCGTGTTCTTTTTCTCGAGGCTGTGGCGTCGCGCGGAGGTGATGACCGACGTCGAGTTCGCAGAGATTCGCTATGCGGGACGTCCGGCGGCAGTCCTGCGCGGATTTCGCGCGATCTATCTCGGCTTCGTCATCAATCTGATCATCATGGGCTGGGTCAACCTGGGAATGGCCAAAGTCATGAGCGGTACGCTCGGCCTCCCCAAATGGCAAGCGCTCGCGTTCTGCCTGGGTATCACGTTTCTCTATTCAATCCTGTCGGGCCTGTGGGGCGTCGTCGTGACTGACGTCGTGCAGTTCGTGATCGCGATGGTGGGCTCGATCGCGCTCGCGGTGTTCGCACTGCGAGCCGTCGGCGGAATCGACGCGCTCGTTGCAAAGTTGTCGACCACATACCCCACGCCGGCCGGGGCGCCGATGGCAGCGACGGACCCGTTCGGCCCGGCCGCCACGGCGATCTGGCCGGACGGCACCGCGATCTGGATGTTGCCCTTCATGACACTCGTGGTGTACCTGGGAATCAACTGGTGGGCGTCATGGTACCCAGGCGCGGAGCCAGGTGGCGGCGGCTACGTCGCGCAACGGATCTTTTCGGCGCGTGACGAGCGGCACGGTCTGCTCGCGACCCTATGGTTCAACGTCGCTCACTATGCGCTGCGTCCGTGGCCCTGGATCATCGTCGCGTTGTGCGCGGTAGTTCTCTACCCGGCGGGTTCGCTGAACCCAGAAACGGGATTACCGGACCCCGCGTTCGGCTACGTCCGTGTGATGAACGATTACCTCCCCGCCGGCTTCCGCGGTTTGCTGCTCGCATCGTTCGCCGCGGCATACATGAGCACGATCTCGACGCAGATGAACTGGGGATCGAGTTACGTCGTGAACGACGTGTACCGCCGGTTCGTCCGGACTGATGCGAGCGAGAAGCATTACGTCCTCGCCTCACGCATAGCGACGCTCGTCACCGTCGTGCTCTCGATCGTCGTGACGTACTTCATGAACCGGATCACGGGCGGATGGGAACTCGTGCTCGCGCTCGGCGCCGGCACCGGGCTCGTCTACATTCTTCGATGGTACTGGTGGCGCATCAACGCCTGGTCCGAGATTGCCGCGATGATTGCGGCACTCACGGTCTCGCTGACGCTGACCTACAGCGGCCTCTTCGACGCCGGCACGCCGATTGGCTTCGCGCAGACGATATTGACGACGGTTGCGGTCACGACGGTCGTGTGGATCACCGCGACGTTCGCGACGAAGCCGGAGCCGATGGACACGCTGATCTCTTTCTACCGGCGGGTGCGGCCGGCAGGCCCCGGCTGGACGCACGTGCGCGTCGTCGCCGGCCTGCCTGCAGGAGGTGTCGACGAGCTCGGTCCCGCAGCGGTGAATTGGGTGATGGGGATCGCGACTGTCTACAGCGTGCTGTTTCTGCTGCGCGAACTGTTATTCGGAACCGTGTTTCGCGCGGCGGTATACGGTGCCATTGCCATCGTCAGCGGAATCGTGATCACGCGCAACCTTCGGCCCGATCCGACGCGTTAGGCCGCCATCGCCAAGGCTTCGGCGGGGCTCGCCGAAGCGACCGTCGAAAGTTTGTCGCGGAGGCGGCCGTAGCAGCTCGACCCCCGTCCTAACAAGAACGATGAGACTAGCCGGGAGGACGTTGACCCGTGCCCGAGGTTCCGGGCTTGACGACCGGCGGATTCATGCCTGGACGACGCCGCAGCGGATCTCCCGGTCCGGGTTGTCCCGGCATGCCGGGCTGTCCTTGACCGGGACGCGGAAAACCGGGACGTATGCCAGGCAGGTTTTGCTGTCCAGGCCGATTCGGCTGTTGGCCCGGCGCGCCCGGACGCGCGCCGATGCTGGCAAAGATGAATTGCCACTCGTCGTATTTGCTCCGGCCCTTGTAGAGCCGAATCGACTTTTCCTTGCTCTTGCTCGCGACGCCAATGATGCCCGCGCCGACCGACGGTTGCGCACCAGGTCGGTTCTGTCCGAACGCCGACGTGGGCGGTTGAACCGTCGCGCGCAGCTGAGGCTGCTGGCCCGGGGGAGCATCGGGTCCGCCCGGCTGCGGCGATCCGGGCTGTTGTTGCGCACCGGCGGCGATGACCCGGAACTCACCGTCCTCAGTCATCGGGTCCTTGTACTTCTTCCGAAGAAAGCGCTCGGTGACAAGGAGATCGATTGTCGGCGGCAAAGCGCCGGCGTACTTGCGCTGAAACAGGTCAATCGCGCGGACGTACTGCTCGCCTCGGAATACGAGCTCGGCTTCCCGTTCTCGCTGCATTTCATGGCGCCAAACGGGCATCGCGACCGACAACATGATGGTCAGCACGGCGATCGCGACCAGCAAGGCCGCCATCGCGTAGCCGGCCGGATTCCTGCGCGTCCTGGAACCCGCCGCTCTCCGTGCTTGACCTCGTAAGTACATGGACCGTAATATCTTAAGAGTATCCATGGTAGCACACGCACGCCTTCGCAGCCGTCTGGCGCTTGCCGTCGTCGCAGCCCTCGGAGCAATCGCGAGCGGCTCCTGCGACAAGCTGCCCCTTTTGGCGCCGCAAGGCACCGTCATCTCGTTGTTCTCGACGAGCATGGTTCTGCCGCTGAACGGCTCTGTGGATATAACGGCGATTGCCATCGAGGCTGGAGCCGCTCCGAGCACACCGACAACTCCGACTCCGACGCCTCCTACGCCCGGCACACCGACGACTCCGACGACTCCGACGCCAACGCCTGGCACGCCCGGCACCGGCACCCCAGTCCACAACGGCACTGTCATCACGTTTACGACGACGCTGGGACGTCTGGAGCCTGCGGAGGCGCGCACACACAACGGGCAGGCGAGCGTTCGGCTCACGTCGACTGGTCAATCTGGAACCGCGACCGTGGTTGCGTTCTCCGGCGGCGCCCGATCCGCGAGCCTCGCGATCAGGGTTGGTTCTGCCGCGTCATCGAGAGTCATTCTTTCAGCGAGTCCGGCGCAGCTTCCCGCCGTCGGAGGTACGAGTCAGATTTCCGCGCGAGTCGAGGACGCAGAAGGCTCGGTGGTCTCCGGCGCGCCTGTAACGTTCAGCACGACGGCGGGCAACATCACGCCATCGACTGCCAATACGGACAACAATGGAATCGCCGTCGCGACACTGCAGGCGAATGCGAGTGCGGATGTCGTGGCGCGATCCGGCGCTGCAGAAGGTAAGATCACGGTCAGCTTGCGCCCGCGCAGCGGGCTGACACTTACCGGGCCAGCGACCCCGCCGTCAGAAGGGCTGCCGGCGACGTTCACCGTCGCGGTCGCCGCGACGGCGAACATCACAAATGTCCGCATTGATTTCGGGGACGGCGAGGCTCGGTCGCTCGGAGCGATCAGCGGTTCGACCACGATTCAACACACGTATCGGGTCGCAGGCACGTACGAAGTCAGCGCGACCGCGACGCAGTCGACAGGCGATCAGGAGACCGTAGCGACCGACATTACGATCCTGCCGGGGCAACCGCCAGGCGTGGTTGTTAATGTCTCCGACGCGGTTCCGGCGATCAATCAACAGGTCAACCTGACCGCAATCGTCAGCGGGGCGACTTCGACGATCGTGCGCTACGATTGGAACTTCGGCGACGGGACAACGGCTACCACTACGGGGAACCAGACATCGAAGGTCTACACGACCATTGGCACATTTACGATTACTGTCGTTGTAACCCAAGCGGCCGGGCCCACAGGGACGGGTCAGGCGAGTGTCAACGTAACGGCGACGGGCAGCATCCGGTAGCTGCCAATCCGCGTAGCGCGATCCGTCGAGCGCCGCATCACGTGCTCGCATGGCCCGGCTCTCGCATGAACCGGAGCGGCCATGGCGATAACCAGAGTCGTCGGCGGCGTCGGCCTCCTCTCGGTCCTCATCAGCCTGGGATGCGACGATGGGCCGACGCCGCCGACTGATCAGTTCGGCCCGGTTCGCTCACTCACGCTGAACGCAACGCCGGATCGATTGCCCGCTGCCGACCCAGTCAATATCGAACTGCGCGCAACGACCGATGTCGGCATGCGTGTGGCGCCGGATGCCGTGCGGCTTGTGCTGGTGAACGACGGGCGCGAGACGCCGAACCCTGTGGAACTCGACGAAGACGGTGAGTTCGCGCAGCGGCTGTTTCTGTCGACGTCCACAATCATCCGGGCGACGGCGCCA
The DNA here is from genome assembly GCA_036258175.1 of Vicinamibacterales bacterium. Lineage (GTDB taxonomy): Bacteria > Acidobacteriota > Vicinamibacteria > Vicinamibacterales > 2-12-FULL-66-21 > DATAEE01. Next base: position 23,500 of record DATAEE010000263.1, on the reverse strand, counting down.
GGCCTCATCGTCGAGCGACCCGTCAGCGTGGATGTGCCGCCTGGCGGTGTGCCTCACCCTGTGCCGCCAGCGCCGCCGCCGCCCACGCCGGTCCCCGCTCCAACAGTGCCTCCTCCAGCACGGCCAGCGCCTTCCGTCGAGGTCACGCTCGATGCCGCGCCCATAACCGGAACGACCGAGACGACGTTCGTCTTCACGGCGACTGCCACGCCGCGAACGGCGCCGGTCAAATCGTGTCGTTCGACTGGGATGAAGACGGCGATGGGAATTTCGAACTCCTCTCGAGGCCGAACGCGCACAGTGTTGTGTTCGACACCGCAGGGGTGAAGACTGTCTCCGTGCGCGCGCATTCAGTGACGGCAGGCGTGACCGGAACGGCAAGCGCCGTTGTGACCGTTCTCCCCGCCGTGCCATTCACGGTCACGTTGACCGCGACGCCAGAGTGCGTGCTGCTCGGCGCGCCGATAACGTTCAGGGCCGTGTCGTCGAATGTCACAGGCCGGCCGCTCACGCATGATTGGGATTTCGAAGGCGACGGCACGTTCGATCCGCCCTCAACCGTCTCGGACCGCATCGTCCATACGTACGAGAACACGGGTACGAGAACCGCGCGGGTGCGTGTGACTACGACGACGGGGGAAGAGGCTGTAGCAACCCGCACCGTAACAGTGCGGCCGACGAGCGGGACGTGCCCGTGACGAGACCAGGCTAAAGCCTGGTGACAATTGAGGATTACCAGTCAGCGTAGCGGGAACCGTCGAGCGCGGTGTCTGAGGAGCTGCTCTTCACATCGTAGACGCCAGGCTCGGCCGTGGGCTTGCTCGGGTTCGGCTCGGCCGGAAGTGTCTGCCAATCCGCGGCACGCGTGAACGGATCGTCGGGGATCTTTCGCAAGTAGCCTTCACTGACGAGCGCGTCGAGCGATGCCGGGTACTCCCCTTTGTCCGCGTAATACTGATCGATCGCGTCGCGCATACGGAACAGATCCGTCTTCAGAATCGCTTCTTTGGAGGCGGTCACCGAGTTGCGATAGCTCGCCAGCCCGATGGTCGCGAGGATCGAGATCAGTGAGATCACGATCAGGAGCTCGATAAGCGTCCATCCGCGCGAGTTGCTGCGCTTCATAACCAGCTACCAATCCCTGTATTTCGTTCCGTCCAACCCGACTCCGGCGGCAAGCGAATAGACGTCGTACACGTTCGACCCGCCCCAGGACATGGAGTCGGGCCGATCCTGATACGCGCGTAACCCCCACTCCGCCTCGCCCGTCAACGGGTCGATCGGAATCCGACGGAGGAACTTGAGCTTGCGCCCCGATGCATCGTTCGCAACCGTGACACCTTCCACGAGCGTCTCGAGGTCTGGCGGATATCCTTCGCTGCCAGCGCGCACGTCGAGATTCGAGATGAGCCCGGTATCGACGGCGTCCTTGTACTTGTCGATCGCCGTGCGCATCTCGCGCAGGACGCGCCGCAGCTCCGCCTCTTTCGTGCGCTGAACCGTCACGCGCGTCAGCGGCATTGCCGCCGACGCGAGGATCAACAGGATCGTCGCGACGACCAGCAGCTCAATGAAGGTATAACCGTGCTCGAACGCAGTACGTGCCTCGGGCCTCGGGTCTCGGGTCTCGGGCCGTACCTCGGACCTCGGACCTCGGACGAGGAACGGCGCACGAGGCACTGCCCGAGGCACGAACCACGAAGCACGAGGCACCTGGCGGATCATCGTATGGTCACCGTGACCGGGCTGAACTGCAGCGGAATCGTCCCGCCTTCCGGCGTGGTCGCCAAACCGCTGACGGTAAACGTGGTGCTGCCCGGCGCGATCGCGTCGAAGATCACTGCGGCCAGAAGACCAGACCCTGATGCGCCCGTCGCATCGCTCAGGCGCGTGATCACGATATCGACTCGCCCGGAGACGGCGTCTACGCGTGGCGTGAAGCTCGTCGCGACGCCACCCTGCCGCATGAAACTGCCCTCCTGGGCGTTTCGCGCGCGAACCGTCGACGAATTGAAGGTCAGCGTAATCGTCGCCGTCGAGGCTCGCGCCACGCCGTTAATCGAAATCGGCACCGTGTACGGTCCGCCAGCTACGCGGAATTCGGTGCCCGGAGGCGTCACGATCACCTGCGCCGCCGCCGACGGCGCCGGGGCTGGAGCTTCAGGAGTCGCAGGAGCGGTCGGTGGCGGCCGCTCGCGTGAGGGAACCGGCGGCGCAACCGGTGGCGGCTGTTCGGTGCCCGGCGGCGGAACGGCGGGCGTCGCAGGCGCGGCCCCAGGCGGAGCCACCGGAGCCACAGGAGGCAGCTGCCCCGGCGTGGGTGCCGTACCCGGCGGAACGCCCGGCCTCGAGGTTTGCGGCACACCACCGGGCGTTGCCCCGGCCTCCGGCCCGACCGGCACGCCCAGACGCGTGCCAGGCTGCTGCGTGACGCCTGGGCCGGGATCGATCCTCGATTCCGGTTCTTCTGGGATCGGCTGCGGAGCGATAAGTGGCGGCGGCCCGCCCAAACCGATGTTTCCTTGCGTGCCGATGAAGATCGGCGCAAGGTCTTCCGCGGTCAGCTCGTGCGTCCGCACGATGTGCGGCGTGATGAGCATGACGATGTCGTTTTCCTCGGACTCGTTCCGGTTGCCCGAGAAGAGCTGTTTGAAGACCGGGACGCGAATCAGCCCCGGGAAACCGCTGATCGATTTGCGCTCGTTCTGCTGGATCAGTCCGGCGAGCAGGTTCGACTCCCCTTCGCGCAGCCGGAGTCGCGTCGACACGCGCCGCGTCTGGAACGACGGGACGTTTTGGCCCGCGACTTCGATGTTCGGTCCGAGCGCGCTGACTTCGATGCCGAGCGTCAGGATGATCTCGCCCTCGTAAGAGACGCGGGGCTCCATCTCGAGGTTGACGCCGACGTCGCGGTAATTGAACGAGGACTGCGGAATCGTCGCAAATCCGCCAGCTGCCGCGGCCCCGAAGACCGTCGAGAGCACGGGCACCTGTTGACCTAGGTTCAGCGTGAGCTTCTGCCCTTCGGCGCCGCGCAGCTGCGGCTTGGCGAGAATCCGCGTGTTCGAGTCGGTCTCGAGAAACCGGACGACTGCAGTCGGCACCGCGAGGTAGAAGTCGGCGGTGCTGATGCCCTGCGTGATCGTATTGAGGTTGAACGGTGGAGTCGATGTCACGCCGCCCGCAGTGGACGGCGGCTGCTCGGGCGAGAAGAACAGGTTCACCGAATAGTTGCTCAGATTGAGCCCGTACTCCTTCAGGCGCGTCCGGTTGACTTCGAGAATCTCGACGTCGAGCAGGATCTCAGCTCGCGGCTTGTCGTTGGCCCGAATAACCCGCTCGATGACCGCGGCGAGCGCCGCGGTCGTCCGGATCGTGATCGTGTTGGCGGTCTTGTTCGCCATCACCGCCGGCTGGCTCCCGGGCAGCCGCGCGACCTGATTGATCATCGTCGTCAGCTCGGTCGCGTCTGCGTGAGAGAGGAAGAAGGTCTTGATGACCAGCTCTTCGTACTGCGCGCGCTTCGCGGGGATATCCGGAATGACGATGATAGTGCGCGGATTGACGACTTTGTAGAAAAGACCGTTCGCGGTGAGGACCTGGTTGAGCGCCTCTTCGAGCGTCACGCCCTCGAGATTGACGGTGAACCCGCGGTTGACCGCTGACTCCGCCTGCTGATCGTAGATGACGTTGATACCCGCGGTGCTCCCCATCGAGTTCAGGATGTCGCGGACGCTGGCGTTGTTGAACACGACCTTTAGCGGCTCGCGCCGCGCCGGGTTCAGGATTGGCTCCTGCCCGAGCTGACGCGCCTTTTCGCGCAATTCGTCGATCTTGGGTTTCGGCCGCGCCGCCTCGACCCGGTCGCGAATCTTCCGTTCGAGCTCCGCCGCCTTCGCGGAGGCGATGCGATTGCTCAAGTCGTATTCCAGAGCCTTCCGGTATTCCTTCAGCGCCAGATCAAGCTGATCCTTCGCTTCGAGGTCGTAGGCGGCAGCGAGATGCGTCAGAGCGGCATTCTGCATCGCCCGTTCGAGCTGGATCTTGTAATCCGGCCGATCGGGCGCCTCCTGGACCGCACGGCGGTAGTGGATGACAGCCGTGTCCCAGTCGCCGAGACGCGCCGCTTCGTCACCCTGCCGGAACGCGCGCCCCGCGGCGCACCCAACGGCTGTGCTGGCCAGAACAAGGATCAAGAGAACTCTGCGCGTCATCGTTCCTTTTCTGCTCCCCGGGGTACCGGCCCGGGTCACGGAGGCGCTACTGGCCCGACAGGCGGATGGTCTGACGTCCACGCCCGTCAGCGTACTCCAAGACGATCGACTCCACGCCGATCCGCACGACACGATACTGGCCGACGACGATTTCCCCTTCGCGCGCGTGGTACACGCCACGTTCATCCTTGAGCGCGGCAACCTTCCCCACCCGCGCCGCCTCGAACACCCCGATGAACTTCAGGGGGATTGTTGGGGGCGGCGCTTCCGGCGGGTTCGGGTCTACGACCGGGGCCTCAACGGGGGGGAGCGACTTGGACGCGGGCGGCGGAGGCGGCGGACGGAATCGGAATGGATTGCGATCGGATTCTTCCGGCGCCGGCTTGGCCTGACTCAGCGATTCGATTCGTAGGTCCAGCGCCTCCGCGGTAGTGGCCGGCGCCTGACGCCCGCGCTGAGGCCTTGGAGCATTGGACGTCGTCGCAGGAGCGGCGGCCTGTTGACTCCCGTCCAGGTTGTACACGATCAGCCCCGCCAGCCCGACGAGCAGCACGCCCAGGACGATGAATTGCCGCCGCGGCCGATCAGTTGCCATGGCCATTCGTCCAGTAGTACGTCGTGACGGCAAGCTCCAGGACGAGCGTCGATCCCTCCTCGTCGGCGCCGCGCTGAACGGCAACGTCCTCTATGACGGTGAACTCCGGGGCGGTTTCGATCCGGTGGATGAACCGGCGAATCTCGTCGTACTGTCCCTCGAGGGTCATCGTCATGCGCAGACGTGACAACCGGCTGTCGTCGATCGCGGACGACTCGATTGTGCCGCGCTCCGTCCGCAGACCGGCGTCGCGCGCCATGCGGGCGAGGCGCACGTACGTGATCCGTCGCGCTCCCGTTTGATCGGTTGGAAGGATGTTGTTGTAGAACCGTTTGAGCTCTTCGTCCGCCCGGTCCATACCAGTAACGGTCGCCTGCGCGTCGCGATGGTTGCTCTCGGCCGCACGGCGCGCGGCCGCCGCGGCCTCCGCCCGCGTACCGGCGGTAGCCACGCGCCGTTCGAGAGGGTAGACCGCGAACGCATAAAGCGCCACGTTGGCAGCGATCGCGATGAGCAGCGGCACGATCAGCCGGCGCTTCTCGTCGAAGATGCGCTTGAAGGAGGTCATCGTGCAGCCTCCGTCACGGGCGCCACGTAGCGTCCGACGAGTTCTACATCGTGGAGCCCGGCTTCGTTCAACTGTTCGCTGATCGGCAACAGGCCGGCGAACGCCTTCGTTCCCTCGAGCGATTCCATGAACGCGTCGATGTCCTCCGCCCGCCGCGCCAGGACCTTCATCCGCACTTCGGTCTCACCGTCCGTGACTGTCGGCGATACCGACATGAGCATGACGTCCGCGGGAAGCGTCGCCTCGATCAGATTGAAGAATTCCGTCCAGGAGAACGTCCGCTGGTCGATGAGCGCGTTCGCCTCACGCGCCGCGGTCACGACGACGGCGAGCTCCTGCTGATTGATGCGCGACCGCAGGCTCTTGGCCTCGGCATCCAGCTTGGCCGCCGTCTGCTCGTCCTGACGAATCTGGGTCCCGAGCAACGTATTGCGCGCGGATAACGAGATGACCCACACCACGTTGATGAGCGTCGCGAGCAGGACGAGCCCTGCGACGACCCCGATGCCGACATGCACCGCGCGCTCGTTATAGAACGGCCGCGTGGAGACGTTAGTTCGCAGCACCCGCGGTATCCCTCACGATCAGCCCCACCGGAGCTGCAATGGCGTCAAGGAGGTCCGAACTCGCCGACACGCGATCCCGTAGGCCGGCGGCGTGGCGCGGATCGATACTCTCCACGCTGACGCGTAGCCGATCCTCGAGGGCCCGCCGAAGCGCGTCGCCGCCGTCGGAACCGCCGGCGACGATCACGCGGCTGAGGCCCCGCCCGCCAAGGCGGTCCTCGTAGTACATCGCCGTCTGATGCACCAGGTCCTCAAGAGACCCTTCGCCAACCGGACGATTGCGGAAGAAAATCAGGTCTCCCGATCGCACGATCGCCAGCGTCGTGTCCTCAGGCGTGACATGCACGAGCAGCCAATCCGCCCCGTCCTTCTCTTGCGCCGCCGCGAGCACGGCGTTCACCACGTTAAAGCTCGCGATGTCCACGAGGCCGGCGTGCATTCCGGCGCGCGCGCAGACACCTTCGTACTCTTCGATGACGTCACGCCGGACGAGCACCGACACGAACTCCCGGCCACCGGTCCCAACCGCGGCGCCCGGAACATATGACAGCTGGCCTTCCTCGATCCGGAACGGAGCGCCTTTCCCGACCTGCCATCGAACGAGCTCATCGAGATCACGGGCGCGCGGCGGAACCGTGTCGAACCGGACGATGGACACACGCGCGGCCGCATCCGGAATAACGAGGCCGACGCGCTTTGGCCGGATTCCCGCCCGCTCGAGCGCCCGGGACAGCGCGCTGACGACTGCTTCGGTGTCGCGAATATTGGGGTGCGCCAGGCCCGGGGTCACGACGCCTGGAGCAAGCGGTTCGGTCGCCGACGCGGCCACGACCGCCTTTCCGCTTTCATGGCGGATCGCGACGACCGTCACGCGGCGTGCGGCAATTTCGACGGCATGCGGCGGCCCCGGCGAGCTGAGAGCGCGTTGAAACTCCATCACTCGACGAACGTCACCTTGTTGATCTCTCGCAACGTCGTCGTGCCGCCGACGACTTTTTCGACCGCCGATTCGCGCAGGAACTGCATGCCTTCTTCCCGCGCCGCCTTCTTGATCTCCGACGTGGGACGCCGCTCGAGAATCATCTCGCGGATGGGATCGGAGAGGTCGAGGAGCTCGCAGATCGCGGTCCGGCCTTTGTAGCCGGTTCCGGCGCACTCGATGCAGCCCGCGCCTTCGTAAAACACCTGCGACCGGAGGAGCGCCGGGTCGAGCGCCGACTCTTCCAGCATCTCGCGCGTGATCGACGCTGGCCGCTTGCAGTGGATGCAGATATTCCGCACCAGGCGCTGCGCCAGCACGCAGTTGAGCGCCGAAACAAACTGATACGGCTCCACACCCATGTTCAGGAACCGGCCGAGCACGTCGACAACGTTGTTCGCGTGGACCGTCGTAAAAACGAGATGCCCCGTCAACGCGGACTGGATCGCAATCTGCGCAGTCTCGGGGTCGCGGATCTCGCCGACCATGATCTTGTCCGGATCGTGCCGGAGGATCGACCGCAGGCCGCGCGCGAACGTCAGTCCTTTTTTCTCGTTGATCGGGATCTGCGTGATGCCGCGGAGTTGGTACTCGACGGGGTCCTCGATCGTCACGATCTTGTCTTCGGGCGACTTGATCTCGGACAGCGCCGCGTAAAGCGTTGTCGTCTTGCCGCTGCCCGTGGGACCTGTGACGAGGACCATCCCGTACGGCTCGGCGATGTACTTTCGGAACCGCTTCAGCTCGGACTCCGGGAAGCCGAGGATATCCAGCCGGAGCTCCTTGAACTGCTCGCTGATCGATTCCTTGTCCAGGATGCGGATGACGGCGTCCTCGCCGTGAACGCTCGGCATGATGGACACGCGAAAGTCGATCGTCTTCTCGGGCAGCCGCAGCTTGAAGCGGCCGTCCTGTGGCACGCGCTTCTCCGCGATATCGAGCTCGGCCATGACCTTGACGCGGGAGATGATCGTGCTGTGGAAGCGCCGGTCGATCGGCCGCATCGCCGGCTGCAGCACGCCGTCGATCCGGTACTTCACATGCACCGCATCGTCGCCCGTCTCGATATGGATGTCGCTTGCCCGCCGCTGGATTGCTGTGTAGATTGTCGAGTCCACGAGGCGGATGACCGGACTCGCGTCGCTCGTGATGCGATCGACCGTCAGGCTGTCTTCGGCCGCGGCGACGTCCTCGTCGCGGAGGATCTGCATCTGGAAGCTCTCGGTCGCCTGATCGAGGACGCGCTGCGAGCTTTCGCTTTTCTTCAGAATCGCCTGGATGGCGGACGGTGTGCCGACGCAGACGCGGATCGGTGTTGCCAGCAGCGCGCCGAGTTCGTCGATCATCGGCAGATCGGTCGGGTCCGACACCACGATTACGAGCGCTCCACCCTCGCGCCGATACGGCACGAAGCCGTAGCGCAACATCAGGTCGGCCGGAATCTGGCGGAACAGCTCGTGATCGATGCTGAACCGCCCCATGTCGACGAATTCGAGCCGGTAGCGCTCGGCCAGCTTTCGGGCCTGGACGACTTCGGCCGCCCGCGCGGCTGCGGACGGTTCTTCCGTCGTGTAAAGATCGCTGACTGTCCTGGGTTCCATCACCGCAACACCGAAGAGAGTTGGAAGAGCGGCATGTAGAGCGCCAGCAGCAACGCGGCTATCACGAGCCCCATCGTCACCAGCAGTATCGGCTCCACGAGCGTCACGAACCGGCCCAACCCGGTTTCAATTTCCTCGTCGTAGAAGTCGGCGAGGCTGTTCAACATGTCCTGCAGCGCGCCGGTGGACTCACCAACTTCAATCATCTTGATCGCGACGTCGGGAAAGTGCCCGCGCTCGTTCAACGCCTGCGCGAGCGCGCGCCCTTCCCGAACCTGCTGCGCCGCGGTGTGCAGTTCGCACGCCATGAACTGATTGCCGATCGAACGCGCGCTGATGTCGAGCGCGTTCACGAGTGGGATACCGCCGCCGAGAAGGGTGGCGAGAGTCCGCGCCGCCTGCGACGTCGAGTACTTCCGCACCGTGGGACCGGCCAGCGGGAGGCTGAGCACGATGTGATCGATTCGGACTCGTTCGCCGGGGCGCTGCAGCCAGTACCAGAACCCGAGGCCCGCCGATACAATCGCCGCCAGGATGAAGAACACGTAGTTCGAGATGAACGTCGAGATAGCAACGATCACACGCGTCGACGCGGGCAGCTCCCGGCCGAACTGATCGTAGAAGCTCGCGAACTCCGGAACGACCTTCAGCATGATGATCGCGACGACAACGATCGAGAGCGCCAGAAGGATCATTGGGTAAACGAGCGCCGAGATCGTTCGCCGCCGGACCGCCGAAATCACCTTCGTGTACGCGACGTAGCGGCGGAGAACCTGCTCGAGGTTGCCGCTCTTCTCGCCGGCGAACAGCGTCGCCGTGTAGACGCCAGGAAAGAGCTCGCCTTGGGCTTCGAAGGCCTCCGAGAGCGATGAACCCGCGCGGACGCGTTCGTGGATGTCGTCCAGCACCGCCTTGAAGACCGGGTTCGGCAGCCGCTGACGCAAAATGTCGAGCGACTGTACGAGCGGCATGCCGGCCTTGAGAAGCGTCGCGAGCTCCTGGTTGAACACGAGGAACTCCCGAGTCGAGAGCTTCCGCCTGCGAGGTACCGCGACGCCCGCCAGCCCGAGGCCGCCGGCGCGCCGGATGGCAAGGACGTAGAGGCCCTTGTCTTCGAGCTCGCGCCTCAGCCGGGATTCACTGTCGGCTACGTACACGCCTTCAGTCACTTCTCCGGATGGCGTGCCCAGCCTGCAGCGGTACTCCATTAAGCTCTTGTCTCCGTGGAGATTATCGGATCAGCGGATTATAACATTCAACTCGTTGCGGACCCGGAACCGAAGGGCAATCCCGCGCACCGCCGTGAAGCGCGTGACGAACCCTGTCTTCAGTTAGACCGGTTTCGAAGCGAACTGGCTGAGCTGAACGTTTAGCGCTTGAGCAGCGAAAGAATCTTCGCAACGTACGAGCGCGTTTCGCCGTACGGCGGAATGCCGCCGAACCGCTTCACGGCCGCTTCGCCCGCGTTATACGCGGCGAGCGCGACCGACCGCTCGTATTTCTGGAGCAACGACTTGAGATGGCGGATGCCGGTATCGAGATTCGTACGCGGGTCGTAAAGATTGCCTGCGCCGTACTGACGTCCCGTCGCGGGCATCACCTGCATGAGACCACGCGCGCCTTTTCGCGAATGTGCGTTCGGGGCGAATGCCGACTCGACCTGAATCACCGCACGGACGAGAACCGGATCCACGCCGTGAGCGGCGGACAGGTCATCGATCAACTCACCGAAGGGCACGGCCGCGAGCTCGACAGGCGCTGTCTGACCTGTCGTGGCCAGGGTCTCGGGTTCGGGATATGGGACCTCGTCCGGCTCGATCCGGTCCACGAGCCCACGGTCGCAGATCATCTCGCCACCGGCCCGGAGCATCAGGACGATCGATTCCCCTTCGGCACGGTGGCCGCGGACCGAGAGCGTCCGGCCGGATGTGAGATAAACGAGCTCCGCCGCAGCCGGCACGGCGGACATCGCCGTCAGCGCACACGTCGCGACCGCGAGCCGAAATCCCCCTAACATCAGTGGAAGGTTCAGTTTAGCACACACCCGCCGACGCGAAAGGCTTCGGCGGGCAAGGCCCGCCCGCCGACTCACCGCAACTATCTGCGTCTATTTGCGTGCATCTGCGGCTACGAAGGCGTGAAACACGCGGATGCCCAGCTCCCGCGTGTCGGTCCCGTATCCGGGCTGGCCCGTCGGTACGGCCGACGGGGTGAATGCGCGGTCGACCTGGATCTTGAGCTCCACCATGTCCTGCGTGCCGAGTTGCGCCCCGGTGATAGGCAGCCGGTGCAGCCTCGGGTCGCGTTCCATCGTTACGGTATGCAGCGGCTGCCCATTGACGACGACCGTCGCACGCTGCGGTGGGTTAAAGACGTCAGTTCGACCGTCCGCTTCGAGAAAGAAGGTCACGTCCTGCTTCGGATTGCGGAACGCGAGCGTCGCTTCCTTCTTGGTCCATTCCCAACTCAGGTTCGGCTGATCGGACAGCGTCTCCGCGGGATACCAGCCGTCCTTGAATATGAGGAAGATGTTCTCGGATTGCGGCAGCAGCGTAAACGTCGCGACTTCGTATTCGCGCTGGCCCGAGTCGTTGCCACTCAGAGGAAGCCGGCTGCCATCGTCCGCGTAGAGCCCGACGCGGACACGTGTTTCACCGGTGTAGGGATAGATCGGCAACCAGATCAGGCGCGTGTATTCGACTCTCTTACCGGGAGTCCACTGAGGTGTCGGGGGAACCGGTGTGTGATCGTCTCCCCACATCCGCTCTCCCTCGCTGTCGAGGAAATGCACAAAGACCCGATAGTTGCCATCGATCTTCGTGCCCTGTGCGACGTCGAAGCGGTATGTCACCTCGAGCGGAGCGCCGACTGGGATGCGCGAGCGGCTGAGCGTTGCGGTTGGCGTCGCTACCGGAGGCTGATTGTCCGACGGGGCACAACCTGCGAGCGCTCCGGCGCTCACGCAGACCACGAGGAGACCGCGCGCTACGTTTAAGTCCATCGAGCCCGGCATCTTACTGCGGTTGCCGCACTTCCGGCAATATGTTAGCCTCTGCCGCACAACGAAAGATCGCGCGAACGGACATAATGGAAGCTCTCGGTTTGATCGAAACACGCGGCTTGATCGGATCGGTCGAAGCGGCCGATGCGATGGTGAAAGCTGCGAACGTCGTACTCGTCGCGAAAGAGTACATCGGCGCCGGCTATGTCACCGTCATGGTCCGGGGAGATGTCGGCGCGGTGAAAGCCGCGACCGATGCCGGTGCTGCCGCGGCGCGACGCGTGGGCGAGCTCGTATCGGTCCACGTGATTCCGCGACCGCACGCCGAGGTCGAGAAGATCATTCCCAAGAAATCGTAGGCCCGACCTTGGGTCGGGCGGCGCCGATAAGCCCCAATGCCGGCCGAAGCCACCGCCGCTCAGTCTGATCGTGACCTCACGTCGATTCACGAGGCTCGTATGCTCGCGCGGCGCGCCAAACAGGCGCTGCCGCAACTGGCGGAATTCTCCCAACAGCAGGTCGATGCCCTGATCGACGCCATGGCGGCGGCAGCGACCGCATCCGCCGAGTCCTTGGCGAGGCTTGCCGTCGACGAAACGGGTTATGGCGTTGTCGAGGACAAGGTTCAGAAGAACCTGTTCTCATCGGAAAAGGTCTACCGCTTCATCAAACCAATCAGGACCGTCGGTGTCGTCGGGCGCGACGAATCGCGGAAGATTGTCGAAATCGCCGAACCCTTTGGCGTGGTTGCTGCGGTGATTCCGTCTACGAACCCGACCTCGACGGCTATCTACAAGATCTTGATCTCGCTGAAGGCGCGCTGTCCGATCGTCATCAGCCCGCATCCCGCTGCAGTCCGATGCATCACCCGCGTCGCGGAGGTCATGTCGGATGCGGCGCTACGCGCCGGCGCGCCCGAGGGATCAATCAACTGGATGAAGACTGTCACGATCGAAGGCACGCAGGAGCTGATGAAACATCGCGACGTGGCTGTCATCCTCGCCACGGGCGGCATGGGTCTCGTGCGCGCCGCGTACAGCGCCGGCAAGCCTGCCTATGGTGTCGGTCCGGGCAACGCTCCTGCGTACATCGAGCGGTCGGCAGATCTCCACAAAGCCGTTCGCGACATCATCACGGGCAAGACGTTCGACAACGGCGTTCTCTGCTCATCAGAGAACTCCGTCGTCGTGGACGAGGCGATCGCGGAAGAAGTGCGGCGCGAGTTCAAGAACCATGGCGCGCATTTCCTTGGCCCGGCGGAAATCGACGCCGTCGGTAAGGTGCTCGTCAGCCCGCAGCGACTTCCGAATCCGGCGCTGGTTGGACGGTCGGCCGCTTACATCGCCGAGAAGGCCGGCGTGACCGTTCCAGCCGACACGACGGTCCTCATCGCCGAGCTTCAAGGCGTCGGCCGAGACTATCCGCTGTCGATTGAGAAGCTCTGCCCTGTGCTGTCGTTCTACGTCGTCAAGGACTGGGAGCAGGGCTGCGAGCGGTGCATCCAGATTCTGCGGTACGGCGGCATGGGGCACACCATGTCGATCCACTCGCGGAACGAGGAGGTGATCCTGCAGTTCGGCCTCCGGAAGCCCGCGGGCCGAATCGTCGTCAACACGCCGACGACACATGGGTCCGTCGGACTGACGACTGGACTCGATCCGGCAATGACCCTCGGTTGTGGCGGCTGGGGCGGAAACATCACGTCGGACAACATCTCGCCTCGTCATCTCCTGAACATCAAACGCCTGGCGTACGAAGTGAGGCCGGCGGCGCCGCGAAAAGAGATCGCGCGCCGCACCGGAAGCGGAGCGCCCACCGCGGCCGCTGCGCCCAAGCGCGAGAGCGTGCTGCGAGCGCCGGCAGCGCCAGTTTCGAGCGGCGTAAGCGCAGCTTCATTGACTCGGCGCATCGACGAGTTTCTCGCGACGAAGGGAATCGCGCCGGGAAAGGCCGGATTGGCCCCGAGAGTCGCCGAAACGACGGAAAAGTCTACTCAACCCGTATCGGTTGGCGACAAACCGGCGGCTTTTGTCTGCGAGGAGGACGTCAAGCAGGCGATCAAGCACGGACGCAAAATTGTGATCGGTGATCGATCGCTAATCACTCCGGCAGCGCGCGATCTCGCCGAACAGCACCGGATCTTCGTCCAGGCCGGCCTGAGCATTTAGCCGTCTATATGGCTGTTGTGGTGGAGGTTATGCTTGACCCCCAAGCTGTTGGGGTGCTAGAGTCCGCCACCAGTTATTGGGGTTAGTCGCTTCCCCAACCACGATCTGGGCACCCCCCTTGCTTACCGCTGAGCCCAGACAAACTCGACCGTTTGTCGAGTCAGTTCATGGGTTTAGGGTTCGTCTGATGCGGAGCGACTGGATGCGCGCTGACAGACTGTTGTGGGTGGCAGTGCTGGCGGGCACGATCGCCGCTGGCTGCGCGAGCACGAACGAACGTCCCGCTACGGCGCCGAAGACGGCGCCCGCACCGCCAGCGGCCCAGGCTGCGGCGCCGCAACCGCCAAAACCATCTGATCCGGTTTCCGATCTGATCGCGCTTTCAGAGCGTCACTTCGCCGCCGGCGAACGCGAGTTGAAGCTCGGTCATCTCGAGCAAGCACGCACTGAATTCGATCGGGCGGTCGACGTACTGCTTGAATCGCCGATGGGTGCGCGAACCAACGCGCGGCTCCGCGAACATTTCGATCGGCTCGTCGATCGCATCAACGCTCACGAGGTCACGGCGCTCGCGCAAGGTGATGGCTTCGACGAGAAGCGGTACGAGCCGGCATCGATCGACGAGCTGCTCGAGATCGCGACCTTCCCGATGCCGGAGCCGGAGCCGAGCACCCGCGTCGCTGTTGAAGCAGACCTCGCCGAGACCAGCCACGACGTCCCGATTCCAGCCAACCAGCGCGTGTTGTCGTACGTGGAACTCTTTCAGGGCAAACTGCGGGATTACATCCAGGACGGGCTCAACCGGGGCAGCAGATACCTGCCGATGATCCAGAGCGTATTCCGCGCCGAAGGACTGCCGCTCGATCTCGCCTACGTGCCGCTCATCGAGAGCGCGTTCAAACCCAACGCATTGTCGCGGGCGAAGGCGAAGGGCGTCTGGCAGTTCATGCGCGGGACGGCGCTCGAGAACGGTCTGCGCACGGATTGGTATATCGACGAGCGGTCGGATCCCGAAAAGGCCACGCAGGCGGCGGCGAAGTACCTGAAGACGCTCTACCGGCAGTTCGGTGACTGGCACCTGGCGCTTGCGGCGTACAACGGAGGCCTCGGCCGTCTCCAGCGCGCGATGCGGAGGTCCGGACGCACCGACTTCTGGGCTTTGACGTCGACCTCGAGGTACCTGCCGCGCGAAACCCGCGAGTACGTTCCGCTGGTCCTCGCGGCGATGATCATCGCTCGCAATCCCAATCAGTACGGCCTGACCGTCGAGGCGGCCGAGCCGGTCGAGTACGAAAAGGTGCAGGTGCCGCGAGGCGTCGACCTGCGTCGCGTCGCCGAATGGGCCGGCACGACCATTGACGAGATCCAGGCGCTCAATCCCGAGCTGCGCCGCTGGACCACGCCGGTGAAGTACGAGTACGACGTGAAAGTCCCCGTCGGTTCGGGCGACCGTCTGCGAGCAGAGCTCGCATCGGCGCCCGCGGCGGAGCTGACGGCCCTCAAGTGGCACACGGTCAAGCGGGGCGAGTCGATCAAAACGATCGCGCGCAAGCTGGGCGTGAGCCGCACCGATCTCGCGGAAGCCAATGGCTTGTCGCTCAAGTCGCGGGTGCGCACTGGACAGCAGCTGATCATCCCGCGGGCACCCGCCGCCCTGATGGCCGCCCGCACGGACCGGCAGCCGCCCGCATCGCTTGCGGTCTCGCGGTCGCTGACCGGGGCCACTCAAACGCCTGATGCACGCCCGGCATCCAGCCGGGTCATCCATCGCGTGAAGCGAGGAGACACGCTCTTCGGCATCGCGCGGCTCTACGACACGACCGTCGAGAAAATCAAGACGTGGAACCGGCTGCGGAGCAACCGCATCTCGGCCGGCGATCGCTTGACGATCTTTGCCACCAACGTGCGCTGAGCGCGTTGCAGTTTTTGCCCGCCCCGGCCCGTAACCTGTTGATGGCACGTTCGGCATGCCGCGCTGCGCTTCTTGCAGCACGGGTGCCGTGCTGTCGTCGCTCCTGACCGCGACGCTGTTCGGCCTCGACGTGTACGAAGTTCACGTGGAGGTCGACGTGTCGCGCGGACTTCCCCACTTCACGATGGTTGGTCTCCCTGACGCGAGCGTCCGCGAGAGCCGTGATCGCGTCAAGGCGGCCATCCGGAACGCCGGATATGGGTTTCCCCCGCAGCGCGTGACCGTGAACCTGGCGCCGGCGGACCTGCGCAAGGCGGGATCGTCGTTCGATCTTCCCATCGCGCTCGCGATTCTGGCGGCCAGTGGCATCGTCGAACGGCGTCACGTTCCAGAGCTCGTTCTGATTGGCGAACTCGCGCTAGACGGCGGGATTCACGCGGCGCGTGGCGCGCTCCCCATTGCTGCCGCGGCGCGGCGGGCGGGGCGCTCCGGAATGCTGTTGCCGCGCGCGAACGCAGGGGAAGCGGCTATCGTCGAAGGACTGCGCGTGCTGCCAGTCGATTCCCTTGTCCAGGCGGTGGCGGCACTCAACCAGCCGGAGCGCGTGACGCCAGAGCCGGTGCCGCCGGCGCCGAGAATCGACGTACATGCCGGCGATTTCGCGGACGTCCGCGGGCAGGCGCTCGCTCGGCGCGCGCTCGAAATCGCGGCGGCCGGGGGACACAACGCGTTAATGGTCGGTTCACCGGGGGCCGGCAAGACGATGATGGCGAGGCGGCTCGCCGGAATCCTTCCTCCGCTCACCTTCGACGAGGCGCTCGAGGTCACTGCCATCCATTCGGTCGCCGGCCTGCTGCCGAGCAACAGCGGGTTGGTGGTGACGCGGCCGTTCCGCGCACCGCATCACACGGTTTCCGACGCGGCGCTCGTCGGAGGGGGCGCGATTCCGCGGCCCGGCGAGATTAGCCTCGCCCACCACGGAGTCCTGTTCCTGGACGAGATGCCCGAGTTCGGCCGGCGGGTCCTCGAAGTGCTGCGCCAGCCGCTGGAGGAAGGCTGCGCGCGCATCGCCAGGGCGGCGCGCACGGCGGTCTTTCCATCCCGCTTCATGCTGGTGGCCGCGATGAACCCCTGTCCGTGCGGATTTCTGGGGGATCCGATTCGCGTGTGCCGCTGCACGCCGTCGCAGGTCCAGCGCTACGCCGGGCGCATCTCGGGGCCGCTTCGCGATCGGATTGACCTCGTGGTGCAAGTGGCACCCGTGCCGGCCCGCACTCTGGCGGAGACCGGTCACGCCGAGGGCTCATCGGCGATCCGGGAGCGCGTGTCCGCCGCACGTCGCCGGCAGATCCGTGGATTGAATGCGCGCCTCGAGGGGCGAGCGCTCCGCGAGCACGCGTGGCCTGAGGCGGCTGGTGCGCAGTTGCTGGAACAGGCGGCGCAACGCTTTGGCTTGAGTGCACGCGGGCACGATCGCGTGCTCCGCGTGTCGCGAACGATCGCCGACCTCGCGGGCGAGCCGGCCGTCGCCCGCGCGCACATCGCCGAGGCGCTTCAGTTCAGGCTGAACTGAGCACCGGCTTACTCGTCGGTCTTCGTTTTGGGCGCCGCCTCACGCCGCGCGCGGGTCAGATCATCGCGGTACTGTGCGCGATCCGGCGCGAGCTTGACGCTCGCCTCGAGCGGACGGATGGCCTCACGGGGACGTCCCTGTTTCAGCATCACCCATCCGAGCGTGTGCTGGGCTTCGGGGCGGCCCGGCAGCTCCCGCACGGCGGTCTCGGCCAAGCGGCGCGCTTCGTCGATTTCTCCCCGCTCCGCGAGGAGCCACGCCAGATTGTTCGCCGCGACGCCGGCGCGCGAATCGCGAGCGAGCGCCGCTCGGTACTGTTGCTCCGCCTGCGCCGCATTTCCCTCGGCCTGCTCGATGAGCCCCAGCATCGTGCGCGTTGGAACGGCGGCGTCCGGCCTTGTCTCCAACGCGCGCTCAAATTCGGCACGCGCCCGCGAAGCGTTGCCGCGGCGACGGTAGATGTCGGCCAGTAAATAGTACGCGTCGAGCGAGCGCGGGTCGAGTTCGAGCACTCGATTGAGGTACGGTTCTGCGGCGTCCGGATCCTGAGCCGCGAGCTCGACGCGCGCTGCGAGCATGAGCGTGGACGGATCGTTCGGCTTCGCGTCGAGCAAGGGATTGACCCGCGCCCGAGCGGCATCGACGTGGCCGTCGTGGAGATCGGCGGCAACGAGTCCTTCCAGCACACCGAGGCGCTCGAACGCGGCGCGGGCTGCGGCGCGTTCGCCTGACGCCAGCGCGAGCCACGCCGCCTCGGTCTGAACCTCGGTGGAGTCGCCGGCCGAGGCGCGAAGCGACGCGAGCTCGGCGCGCGCTTCAGTGAGGCGGCCTGTCGCGCGCAAGCTGCGCGCGAGCTGCAGTGACGCTGCGGCGCCTCCCGACGGACTGCTGGCCGCTGCTCTGGCTGTCTCAATCGCGGCGCGGCCGTCGCCCCGGGCCAGGCTGAGCCGCGAGCGCTCAAGGGCCGCCACGGCGGCGCGCGGCTCCAGCCGCAACACCTCCGCAAACGCGGCATCCGCTTCGTCGTACTGTCCGGTCGCAGCGAGGGCGAGGCCAAGCGCGTAATGCGCCTCTGGAGCCTGCGCCATCGCGGTCACCGCCGCACGTCCTTCCTTCACCGCCGCCTGGGGATCGGGAGGGGTCGCCGCGAGGTAGAGCCGGGCATTGAGCGCGTGCGCCGCCGCCTGAGTCTCGGGTTCGCGGTTCTTCAAGAGGAGCGCGACGTCGCCCTTCGCCTCGTCGCGGCGGCCATGCGCCGCTTTGAACTCCGCCAATGCCAACCGGTCGCGCGGCATGCCAGTCGCAGCGAGCGCCGCCAGATGCGGCTCTGCTTCCCTCGCCCTGCCGGTCACCAGGTAGAGCATCGCTGCGGCCCGGTGCGCCAGACGGTTCTCAGGTTCGCGTTTGAGCGCCTCGTTCAACTCCGCTTCGGCGCGCGCCTTGTCGCCGAGCGCCCAGTAAAAATTCGCCAGCGCTATGTGGGGACGCGCCGACTTCGGATCCAGCTCAGCCGCTTTTCGGAGAAGAGTCGCCGCTTCGTCTTTCTTGCCTTGGAAGAGACGCAACGAACCCAGCGCAGCGAACGACCCCGCATGGGTCGGGTCGATGCGCATCGCGCGTTCCAGCTGTTCGACCGCGACGTCCAGCTTTTCGAGGCCGATAAGCGCGGTGCCAAGAAGGACGTGAGCCTCGGCGTTGGATGGTTCCGACTGCAATGCCTGTTCGGCGCGAACGCGCGCGCCCTGGAAGTCCCCTTCCGCAATCAGGATTGAAGCCAGCTCGAGCTGAGTAGCGGCGTCGCGTGGATTGAGTTCGGCGGCACGCGACAGCGCGGCATACGCATCAGGGACGCGCCCGAGCTTCCGCAAGGCACGTCCCAGCTTGACGAAGACCTCGACGCGGTTCGGATCCGCCTTGGCCGCGTTCCGGTACTCGATGACCGCCTCGTTCAGCTGCCCTTTGGCTGCGTAGTCATCGCCGCTCGCCGTGTAGGCGCGCGCCCGCTCGGCAGGATCGCCGCCGCAGGCGGCGCAGATCAGCAGTGACAGGAGAAGGATGCGTTTCATGGCAGTGCCTGTGAGAGCGGCGCGAAAAGCGCCTGGACAAAGGCTTTCGTGTCGCGTTCGCCTTCGAGCGTTGCCGGCGCCATGGCGCGAACGAGGGCGCCGTCAGACCGCCCGGTCCGCATTGCGTCGATCACGAGCCACGCCTTGTTGGCGTACTCGTTCGCAACGACGCGACCGCGGCCCTGGTACCAGTAATAAACGATGCGTCGATCGTGGCCCTTTTCGATTACGTACCTGTTCACAGTCACGGTGCGGTTTTCGTTCACGGCGAAGGGGACCGTGGACTGCGCGACCGGCCGCCAGCCGGCGCCCGGCAGACAGTTTCGCGGCGAGTGGATAGCGTCTCCCTGACGCTGGCTCGCGTAGAACGCAACAAACAAATCGACGATGGCCTCTTTCCCGCGGGCGTACCGCCGATTCAAGTAGTCGTCCGCTCCGAGCACCCGCTGCGAGGCCTCATCGACATCAGGTAGCCGTCGGCCCGACCAGTCGGCAATCGTCAGCGGCAGACGGCCGAGCGGCTGGACCACCACCGATCCGCCGGCCGCGGTGGTCGCGCGGCTGATTCCCCGCGTGGCGAACGCAGTCGCCGCCACGAGGACGGCGACAATCAGGGCGCGGGTGCGCACGTCGCCTCCCTGGTGGGGCTGTAACGCCCCGAACGCTCGGCACGCGAGATGACGCGCTCGCTGAGCACGAGCAGCGCCGCCGCCACGACGAACACGAGCCAGCCGGAGAAGGTATGGAAGAAACCCTCCGCAGCTCCGGGGCCCCAGAAGTGCGCAGCCAATCCGGTCCCGGCGACGCGCGCGGCATTCGCGACGACGGCGATCGGCAGGGCCAGCATCACGAGCACAATTCCGCCGATCCTCGTGCCGCCCCGGAAGTACGCCGCGACGACCGCGAGCGTGACGAGCGAGACCAGCGAACGAATTCCGCTGCACGCCTCGGCCACTTCGAGGGTCGTGTCGGCGAGGACGAGGACGTTCCCTTCCCGCAAGATGGGAACGCCCGCCGCGGCAATGACCGTCTCGCCGATGCGCGACGCCAGAAGCTGCAGAGGGAACGTGATCTGGTTCAGAACGATTGCCGGAAGCGGAACCGAAAGGGCAACCAGAATCAGCGGAAACGCGAGCAGGCGCAGGTGACCCCAACCACACACGAACAACGTCGCACCGGCCAGAACACCCACGAGCGAGATCCGAGAGAGGTATAGCTCGGCGCCGAGGACGCCGGCTGCGTAAAGTACTAGACTCCCGACTACAGCCAGCAAGCCCACCGGGGACGGACGCAACGTCAGGGCGCGCCAGCGAACCCGTCTCGCCCACACGAGGTACAGAGCAAGCGGTACGACGATGAGCCCATGCGAGGCGTTCGCATCGTCGAGCCATTGCCGGACGAGTTTCGCAAGGACGGGCCCGTACGCAACGGCGATGGCCGCGGCGATCAGCGCGACGCTCAGCGCGCCGCGCCGATCCGACTTCGTCACTGTCAGACTCGGCTGCGTCGACGCTTCTTGAAGACCCGCGCGATGGCAACGAGACCCGTGCCCACGAGCAGCATTGCGCCCGGCTCAGGCGTCACCAGCGGGTTACCCGCGTCCAGGCGCAGGAGGAACGCCCTTCCGCCATAGCCCGCTGTGAGACCAAACATCGCCATGCCCATACCCATGCCAGAGCCCGTGAAGCGCAGGAGATCGCGCGCGTTGGTCGACTCATCGGCAACCATGGCGAAGCCCGGACCGCCCGCGATCAGGAAACTACGCTCCAGTCCGGAGCCCTGCGCGAAGTCATAGCCGTCGTAGTCCGTGGAGGTCGAGAACCCCTGCGGCACGTACGCTGGCTGCGGATTCGGGTCGAGGCTGTTGCCCCATCCGCTAGACGGATTGAGGATCTCAGCCGTTAGACCGGTCCAGTTGGACCGACCCGACATGTTCACCGTTACCTGAAAGTCCTCGCGCGCGCCCAATCCGTTCACCAAGAGGAAGACCGGACCCGACATGCCCAACGCCAGGTCGAACGAGATGTTGTGGCCGTCTACCGACAGACCCGAGATAGCGCCTGTCGGACCATCGCCGAAGACTGTCGGACCACCGCCGAAGACCGTGATCTGGATCGGATCCGCGTATGCGGTCCCCACGCTGAAGCAGAGCAGTATCAGCGCCAGACGCACCTGAATTGCCCTCATTCGTCCCTCCCCTACCCTCGTTGGGCAACTCGCGGGTGCGAAAGCCTACGAGAGACGCAGCCGACGGCCTCACTGCAACGCGCTCGCCAGCTTGGTAAGGCCGGCGACCCGTTACCCCAGCCGTGGGATTGCACGACTTTTCAACTTCGGGGGCTAGCTGGGTCTGTGCTACAGTTTGTGGGCTTCCCGCCCCCCGGCTGATGAAGCGGTACACAGTACTGATAGCGAATCGGGCGTCCGGCGTTGTACGCCGGTTTACGGTGCCCTTGGGGCCCGCCTTTGGTGTCTGTGTCTTCCTTGGAAGCCTGCCGATCCTGATGGGTCTCGGCGCGCGCTGGAGCGCGTCGGCCGAAATCAACGCGCTCCGCGAACTGAATAGCTCTCTCACGATGGAGAACGAGAGCTACCGCGCCGCGACTGGTGAACTCGCGTCGCAGATCTCATCGCTTCAGTCCGCCGTGTCCGAGCTGAACGAGCGATCCAAGCTCGATCCGGCGTCGGCGAAGGCGATGGAGCAGCTGCCCGCGGTCGTGAAATCGCGCGCGATGGGCGGTGGCGCTCCGGCGATCGGTCTGGCCGTCGCGCCGTCCTCGCCGCAGGAAAACACGTTTGGCGTGCTGCGCGACCTGCTCGGATTGCTGGAGACCCGTCTCGAGACCGTTCGGCTCGGCGTCGAACGCCGCGAAGCGCTGGCGGCTGCGACACCGTCGATCTGGCCGGTCACCGGCTGGTTGTCGTCGGCGTATGGCGCGCGGCGCGATCCGTTTACGGGCGCGCCTGACTTCCACGCCGGTCTCGACATCGCGGCGGACAAGGGAGAAGCGGTCAAAGCGACCGCGAACGGCACCGTGGAATCCTCAGGCTACACGGGCAACTACGGAAACCTCGTGGTCCTCGCTCACGGGTTCGGAATGACCACGCGCTACGGTCACCTCGCCCGCTCGACCGTCGTCCCCGGGCAATACGTCAAGCGAGGGGACGTCATCGGCTTCGTCGGATCTACGGGACGTTCCACGAGCTCCCACCTGCACTACGAAGTGTGGTGGAACAACCGGTTGATCAACCCGCTCCGGCTGCTCTCCTCCAAGCGGTAGACTCCCCTCAGTCCCGGCTACGAAGCCCGCCGTGCTAAAATCACCGGATACCCCGGCCCGGTCGGGCCCGCATGATCAAGACCCTCCTCGTGAAGGTGATCGGCACTCAGAACGAGCGCGAACTGAAGCGCCTGAGGCCGCTCGTTGCCGCCATCAACGATCTCGAGCCCTCGATCCAGCAGCTCTCCGACGAGCAGCTCCGGGCGAAAACAGACGAGTTCCGTAAGCGTCTGCTTCCAACCGGCGACGGGGGTTCCGGGACGACGATTGACGACCTGCTGCCTGAGGCATTTGCGGTCGTCAGAGAGGCCGGCCGACGGGTCCTGGACATGCGGCACTTCGATGTACAGCTCGTCGGGGGGATGGTGCTTCACGGCGGGAAGATCGCCGAGATGAAGACGGGCGAAGGCAAGACGCTCGTCGCGACGCTGCCGGCGTATCTCAATGCCCTGGGGGGCAAAGGCGTCCACGTCGTCACCGTCAACGACTACCTCGCCCGCCGCGACTCGGAGTGGATGGGCCGGATCTACCGGTTCCTCGGCATGGCGGTCGGGGTCATCCAGCACGAGTTGAACGACCAGGAGCGGCAGGTCGCCTACGGTTCGGATATCACGTACGGCACGAACAACGAGTTCGGCTTCGACTACCTCCGCGACAACATGAAGTTCACGCTGGAGGAGTACGTCCAGCGCGAGCTCCACTTCGCGATCGTCGACGAGGTCGACAACATCCTGATCGACGAGGCGCGGACGCCGCTCATCATTTCCGGCCCAGCCGAGGAGTCGACCGACCTCTATTACGAAGTCGATCGAATCATTCCGAAGCTGGCGCCCGGTGCGGTCGTGCGCGGCGACGCGAAGGCCGAAGAGCGCGAAGAGCTCGAGAAGACCGGCGACTACATCGTCGACGAGAAGCACAAGACGGCGACGCTCACCGAGAGCGGGACGCAGAAGGCCGAGCAGATGCTGCAGCACCA
>DATAEE010000262.1:0-65928 GCA_036258175.1 Vicinamibacterales bacterium | reverse complement strand
ACGAAGCCCGCCAGCCCGACGAGCGCGACAACGACGATGACGGCTACCTTGCGCTTACCCATGTAGATGTCGCTCGATTCCGGAAGTCGAAGTCCAGGTCAACGTCACTGCTGCCGGCCGCCGCCGGCGCCGGCGTTATTGATGGTCGCCGCGCTTGCGGCCCCGCTGCCCGTTCCACCGGCGCCACCAGCCGTCGCGCCGGTGATGACCGAGATACCGGCGCGGGCAAGCGCCGTCCGCTGCACCCGCTCGAAGTCGACGCGAGACTTCTGATAGTCGAGTAGCGCGCGGAGCTCGGCGATCTGCGCGTCCGCCAGGTCGCGCTGCGCCTGAACCACCTGGAAATTCGTTGACATGCCGACCTCGAACTTGCTGTTTTCAGCCTCGAGCCGCTTCTGCGCGAGCTCACGCGCCGCGGTCCCGGCGTCGACGCGCTTCAGATTGCTCTGGACGTTGAGTGCGGTCGTGGTCACCTCGGTCGCGACTTGCAGCTCCAGCGCGCGGAGCTGCGCTTGCGTCTGCTGAATCTGCACCTTCGCGCGCGCGACGCCCGCGTCCGCGGCGCTGGTACCAATCGGATAACTCAGATTGAGTTGCAGGTTCCACGTGGGGGCGTCCAGGTTCGTGATGTTGCGGAGCGCATCGGCATACCCGCCCGGGATCGTGTTCGTAATCTGGCTGCTGCCCAGCCCGCCGCGCTCGAACTGCGTGCCGCCGAGACCCGACAGGCCGTAGCTCGCGGCCAGGTCGAGCGCAGGCAGCGTCTGGTTCACGAGATTACGCAGCGTCACGTCGTTGGTTTCGAGCGTCTTCTTCGCCTGCGCGATGTCGGTGCGTTCAGCGATCGCCTTCGTAATCGCCCCCTGCAGGTCGATCGGCTCCGGTGAAAACGTCGGTCGATCCACGGGATTGATGCGCGCCGCCCAGAGTGGATCGTTCGTGCCCGACACGATCAGGCGCTTGAGGGCGAGCTCCGCCGTCAGCAGCGTCGCCTCCGCGGTGGCGAGTGTCTGCCGGCGCGTCGCGGCTTCCGCCTCGGACTGGACGACGTCGATCGGCGCCATCGTGCCGATCTCGACGCGCGCCTTGTTGTCGACGATCAGTTTTTCGGCGAGCTCGAGCGAGCTTTGCGCGACGCCCACGGCGCGCAGGGCGTAGAGCAGATCCCAGTACGCGTTCCGGACGTTTGCCAGCGTGTTGTTGATCGTCGCGTCGAGCTGAATCTGCGAGATTTCCTGGTTGATGGCCGTAACCCGCAGCGCGGTGCGCGTCGTGTCGGTCTTGAAGCCGCGAAGAATCGGCTGGACGATCGACGCCGTCAGGTTCGACTGAAAGCTCGGATTCCGGGTGGCGAAGACGTTCGAGGAGTCGACCTTCGAGTTCCGGAAGCCGACGGCCACGCTGCTGCCGCCCCACTTCAGGTTCTGGTTGACGCCCGCGTCGAACGTTGTCGTGTCGGTGTCGAGGATGTTGGCGCCCACGAGCTGGCTCGTCGGGAGCTGCACGTTCGACCGCTGGCCGAACGTCGAGTTCAACGCCGGCCTGTAGAGCGCTTCGAGGGCAGCAATGGAGAAGTCAAACGTTGGCGGGTTCAGCCGCTCGACCGCGATGTCGAGATTGCGTTCGAGCGCGCGCGCCACCGCCTCGTCTATCTTGAGGTCGACGGCCGTGCCCTGCGCCTGAGCGGACACGCTCGGCATGATGGGCGGCACGGGCGTCGGGGAGGGTGCGGTTGTTTGCGCGGCAGCGGGCGCCGCCAGCGCCAGCGCGAGAAGAACGGGCGTCCCCTTCATCGGTCTCGGTCCTTTCGATCGCGCCGATCGTTGATCGCGCGCAGCTTTTCGTTCTGTTCTGACGTCAGCAGGCGGTGCATCTTGTAGATCATCAGCATCCGCGCTTTGTTTAGCTCGGAGCGCGTCGACTCGACGCGGTCGAGCTGCTGGGCGACGGTCGTCTCCGGTGACGTCCGCTCGCGGATCATGCGGGAAAGATCTTTTTCGAGCAGGTCGAGTTGTTCCTTCAGCGTCCGCAGCCGCGGCACGCTCGCCTGGAAGATGTGCTCAATCTCCTGGGCTTGCTGAGGGGTGAGCGCGAGCTCGGCCTTGATCTGATCGTCGTGCCACCACTTGTGGCGGTGTCGGCCGTCGGACTGCTGATCCGTCCGGTCGAGCGGCGCCGGCCCCGCCGCCGCCGACCCTCCTATCCAGACCGACACCATGGTCGCGGCGAGCAACCAGCCCAGAGCTTGCCTGGTCATCGGATGACACTCCTTGTCAGCACTCAGACTATTTACGACCGGTGGGCGGACTTCGTTTACCGGCCCCTTGGCCGAAAAGACAGGCGAGTCAATCGGTTAGAGACGCTTTCACAATGGCACCTGACTTGCTCAGCCAGGGGTGGGCGAGGAGGCGAGCCCGGGCGCCTGCCACGCTCTGACGGGAAATGCCCATGCGTCGCTCTAAGACGGCGCGGTTACTCCTGGCGTTGTTGCTGGTTGGCGCGGGTGTGGCGACCGGTTACGCCATGGCGGACGAAACCGTGGTGATAGCGGAGATTACTGCCGCGGACCACGAGGTCGAGGAAGGCTACTTCGCGCTCGGTCAGAAAGCCACGCTCATCGCGCAGCCCGGCACCAAGCTGCACGGGTGGCTGGCGAATCACCGCGGCCAGCGCGTCCGGGTCCTCATCGCGATTGCGGAAAGCGATTCGCAATAACCTACGCGGGTATCGGATTGGCCAGCTGATCGAGCCGCGCCACGACCTCGCCGATGATGTTGTTCGGCGTGGAGGCGCCCGCTGTCAGACCGATCGTGACCTCGCCTGACCCCGGCAACCAGCCGGGGGTCATCGTTTCCTTGACGGCGCCCGTTGATGGCGAGCCGACGGGACGATGGCGGATCGTTTCTTCTGAGACCAGACACGACGTATCAGCGATGTGGTACGTCGGCACACGCTCGCCGCAGATGCGGGCGAGGTTGCAGGTATTGCTGCTGTTGTAGCCGCCGACGACCACCATCAGGTCGAGCCGGGGCCCCGCCAGGAGCTCGAGCACCGCGTCCTGACGCTCCTGCGTGGCGCTGCAGATCGTGTCGAACGCCCGGAAGTGTTCGGGAAGCGCCGCCTCGCCGTAGCGCGCGGCCATGGCGTCGCGGAACATCCGCTCGATCTCGAGCGACTCGGACATCAGCATGGTGGTCTGGTTGGCGCACCCGATGTGCTCGAGATCGCGGTCGGGATCGAAACCGCTCGATACCGCACCTCTGAACCGCGCGAGGAATGCGCCGCGGTCGCCGCCGCCGCGGATGTAGTCGCAGGCGATTTGCGCGTCGTCGCGGTCGAGGACGACCAGATACCGCCCGAGCGGGTACTTGACGGCCTGCGACGCGGTCGCGCGAGTCTCTTCGTGCTTCACCTTGCCGTGAATGATGGCGGTAAAGCCGTCCTGCGCGTAGCGCGCGACGTTCTTCCACACGTTCAGCACCGAGCCGCACGTGGTATCGACGAGCGTGCAGCCGCGCTGGTCCAGGCGGATCATTTCGGCGACCGTGACACCAAAGGCCGGCAGGATGACCACGTCATCGGGGCCGAGGCGGTCGTAATCCTCGCCTGGATCGGTGAGGAACCGGATTCCTGCGGCTCGCAGGCGATCGTTGACGTGCGGGTTGTGAATGATGTCGCCGGTGAGGAAGACCTGTCGATCCGGGAATCGCCGCCGCGCCTGATACGCGTAGTCCACCGCGCGGTCGACGCCGTAACAGAATCCGAACTCGCGGGCGAGATGAACGGTGAGGCGGCCCGAATCGTGGCGGAAGCCGGCCGCGCGCACTCGATCGACGATCGCGCTGTGGTACTCGGCGGCCAGCTCAGCCGCGACCGCGTCCTTCAGGTCGAGGCCCTTGCGAAAGATGAGAGGGGGCATCAGGCGGGGCGGCCGCTACCGACCCAGCGACGCCTCCCGCACGCGCGGCGTGAGCGCGTCCAGCGCGCGCAGCTCATCGACGCGCGGCTCGACGAGTGCCGCTTCGATCTCGCCTAGAAGCCGCTCGTCGTTGACCGACGCCGCCTGGCCCGAGGAGAGGACCGGCGTTCGGCCGCGCGAGGACGCGAGGGTTTTTTGCGGCTGCGGCTGTGGTGTCGTGCGCCACGGGTTGCCGAATTCGAACGCGCGTCCGGCGATGATCCCGGTCAGGAGTCCAGCCGCCGCGGCGGCGGCAATCCAGCGACGGGCGCCGGTGCGGGCGCTCGGGAACGGACGAGTCGAGAGAGGAAACGGCAGAACCCTGGCGGGGCGCTCGGCGTTTTCGAGGCGCCGAAGGATATGCGCCCGCTGGGCCGCGAGGCGATCTGGCGTGAAATGCTCGTCCGCTTCGTCAGAGGCGTCCCGCGCAGCCAGGAAGACCTGGGCGAGCGCGTCGTACTCCGCGCGGCACTCGCCGCACCCCGCGACGTGGGGGTGCGATGGGCCGTGCGGCCAGAGGTCCGCGAGCTCGCGCGCCGAGAGATGACCAAATGCCATAGCGTTCAGGACGGCTCCGTCAGCAGCTTCCGCAAACGCCGAATCGCACGAAACAGGTGCACGCGAACGGTCGATTCGTTGAGCCCCGTCATCTCGCCGACTTCCCGCGCCGAGTGGCCCTCTACTTGGCTCAGGATGAACACCGCCCGCTGCCGCTCGGGCAGCTTCGCCAGCGCGGCGGCCAGCGCGCGCCGGCGTTCACGCGAGAGCAACTCTGCCTCGGGTGACAGGCCCCGGGCCACCGGCGCTTCCGCCGCCGCTTCGATGGGCACGATCCAGCGCTCGCGGCGGCCGCGCGCCTTGATCCTGTCCAGGCACCCGTTGATCAGGATGCGCGTGAACCAGATCTCGAACGGCAACGCCTCGCGGAACGACCCCAGGTGCGAATAGGCCTTGACGAAGGCATCCTGCACCGCCTCGTCCGCCTCCGCCGCGTCGCGCAAGTAGTGAAACGCGATACGCGACGCGCGCCGCTGATGCCGCGTGACCAGCTCCGCGAATCGATCCCGGGCCGCGGAGTGATCGCCCGTCGCGCGCAGCGCCTTGACCGCCGCGGCGGCGTTCGTATCGGCCTCGCGGGCGGTCACGATGGGAGCGGGTCGAGCGGCGCCTGTCATGAGTTGATACGCCCGTGATCGGCCGGGCGTTTACGTCTGGGGACCACTCGTTATTATGGATCAAGATGAGCCACGGATTCAGCCGGTGACTGCTCAGCCGCGCGCGCACGAGTTCGTCTTCGCCCGTCTCCGTTACGACTCCGGCGACTGGGACTACAACCCGAAGGTAGCGGCCAACGTACTCAACTCCGTCGTCGAGTACACGACGATTCCGGTGTATCCCGAGGAAATCGTGATTGCCGCGGACTCCGATGAGCTCCTCTCGTTTCCATTCCTCTTCATGACCGGCCACAAGCTCGTACGGTTCAGCCGCCGCGAGCGCGATCATCTTGCGCGATTCGTCGATCAGGGCGGCCTGCTGTTCTCAGACGACTGCAACCACGACATCGCAGGGCTCTACGCGCGGTCGTTCGAAGAGGAAATGCGGCTGATTCTCCCGGGGCCGCGCACGCTGGCCAAGCTGCCCGCGTCACACCGCCTGTACAGGAGCTTCTTCGTCTTTTCAGAAGGGCCGCCCACCACATCGCACGAACTGAACGGCTGGGGCGACGAGATCGTTCACGACTACCTTCGGGGCGTCGAGGCGAACGGGCGTCTCGGCGTGCTGTACAGCAACAAGGACTACGGCTGCGAGTGGGATTACGACTGGCGGAACAAGCGCTTCCAGCGGGAGGACAACACGAAGTTCGCGGTCAATATCGTGGTGTATGCAATGACATAGGTTCGATCAGGTTCGAGACGGTTCGAGAAGGTTCGACGAGGTTCGAGAGGGTTCCAGGGGGTTCGAAAAGGTTCGAAAGGGTTCGAACCGGAGCGAGCCGGTTCGACAGCGTCGTGCCTGGAAAGTAGAAAGCCAGAATGTCCTCGGGCGATGCGCCGGCGGCCGCGCGCGCGATCGCTCCCCGCTGACAAAGTCCCACCCCGTGGCCGTAGCCGGTTCCGGTGAACGCGAATTCATCGCCGTCACGTTCGACATCGAAGCGCGAGCTCGGAAACGCCGAGACGCCGAACGCGCGCGCCATCACCATCCGGAATTCCTCACCCCTTACGATCGGCTCGCGCTCGCCGGCGACGAGCACCAGGGCGGCGCGTCCTGCCGAATCACGTGAGAAGACGTCGATGCGATCGATGCGCGCGCCCGGGTTCGTGCGAGCATCGCGCGCGAGCGCCTCGCGCAGCCGGGCGCGGTCGACGCGGAACTGCCAGCTGCGGTGCGCGGACCCGTCCGGCAGATCGTCAGGCCCGCCGTTCAAGTACGGCTGGGCGCGGCCACCCCAGATGTCCTCCGCGGCACTGCGATAACCGCCGCAGTCGGCGTGAAAGAGCGCGAGCACCGGCGCGGATTCAAAACGCAACACCCGCCCGCGCGTGGCCTGGATTGCCACCTCCGCGATCGGCCGCCAGCGCGACCGCGCGGCCCGATCGAAGTCCACGAGCTGGCAGTGCGTCGTCGCGCAGAGATCGAACCCGTCGCGCGCGTGTCGTCCCAGGCTGGCAACCGCGTACGTCCGGGCAAGGATGGCTTGGACTTCGTAGACACGTGCCGCCGCGTCGGGATCGCTGCTGCCCGGCGCGATCTCCGCGAGGATCGAAGCGAGCACGTATTCCTCGAGCGCAAGCGAGGCGATGCTTCCGTTCGCGAGCCGCACGTTGAGCGTGGTACTGGGCGCCGCCACAGGCGCCGGCACGGTCTGCGGCCGCGCCACCGAACCCCCGCACGCCGCACCCGTCAGGCCAAGGCCAACAGCCCCCGCCCACGCGACAGCCACGAACCGTTTCGAACCCATTCGAACCCCTTCGAACCCGCTCGAACCCCCCGGAACCCTTTTCTTCCTATCGGTCCCGTCGTGTGCTACATTACTACTTCCCAGCAACACCATCCCCGGGACCAGCCCACCCGCAGGGAATTCTGTAATCCTGATCGGAACGATGGCTATCACGCTTACGGTATTGGACGATCGCGCGATGATCGATCTTAGTGCGCTCGCGCCAGAGGTGCGCGAGGCGATCGTCGCGGATCTGGAACTCGCCGTCGCGCGCGCCCGTGCGCTGAGCGCATCGGCTCCCGGAGAAACCGCGGCCCCGACGCCCGCCAGCCTCGACGCCGCGGCCATCGAGCGCACCACCGTCCAGCGCGCGCTGGAGCGCGCCGGGGGCAACAAAAAGCTGGCCGCCGAACTCCTTGGCGTCAGCCGTCGTGCGCTGTACCGCCGCCTGGAACGTCTCCATCTCGGAGAAACAATCACGCGGCGTCCGCACAACCCGTCTTTTTGAAATCCTGCATTCCCTGAAGTACCATCCTGCAATTCGGCCGTCGGCGCGGGCCGAAGGAGAGAGGATGTCGATTCAGGAGCAGGAGTCCGGCCTCGAGGCGCACGGAATCGAGAACGTCGCCCGGGTGTACTGGAACCTCAGCGTTCCCGCGTTGTGCGAAGAGGCAGTCCGCCGGCGCGAAGGGCTGATGGCCGAGGGTGGACCGCTCGTCTGCCGCACCGGTCAGCACACGGGTCGCTCTCCCAACGACAAATTCATCGTCCAGGAATCGTCGAGCGAAGCGCACGTCTGGTGGGGGAAAGTGAACCGCCCGATCGAAGCGACCCACTTCGACGAGCTCCACGGGCAGCTCGTACGCTACCTCGAAGGTAAAGAGCTCTTCGTTCAGGATTGCTTCGCCGGCGCCGATCCCGAGTACCGCTTGCCGATCCGCGTGATCACCGAGAACGCGTGGCATAGCCTGTTTGCGCGGCACATGTTCATCCGGGGAGAAAATCACGAGCGGCTGCGGCACGCGCAGCCGGGGTTCACCGTGATCGACGCCCCCGGATTCCACGCGTCGCCCGGTCGGCACGGAACGAACTCCGAAGTATTCATCCTCGTCCACCTTGGTCGTCGAATCGTTCTGATCGGAGGGACCAGCTACGCCGGTGAGATCAAGAAATCGATCTTCACCGTCATGAACTATCTGCTGCCGCTCCGCGACGTGCTCTCCATGCACTGCTCGGCGAACGTCGGCCCGTCGGGCGACGTCGCTCTGTTCTTCGGCCTCTCCGGCACCGGTAAAACGACGCTGTCGAGTGATCCCGAGCGGCGGCTCATCGGCGACGACGAGCACGGGTGGAGCGACAAAGGAGTCTTCAACATCGAGGGAGGCTGCTACGCCAAGATGATCCGCCTTTCGGCGACCGCGGAGCCTCAGATCTACTCGACGACGCGGCGGTTTGGGACCGTGCTCGAGAACGTCCGCATGGATGCGGTCTCACGGCGGCTCGACCTGGATGATGAGTCGCTGACCGAGAACACCCGCGGCGCGTATCCGCTGGATTTCATCGACAACGCGGAGCCTTCCGGTCAGGCCGGGCATCCGCGCAACATCATCATGTTGACGGCGGATGCGTTCGGGGTCCTGCCTCCAATTGCGCGCCTCACGCCGGCCGGCGCCATGTATCACTTCCTGTCGGGATACACGGCGAAGGTCGCGGGAACCGAAAAGGGCGTGACCGAGCCGAAGGCGACGTTCAGCACGTGCTTCGGCGCGCCGTTCATGGTGCTTCATCCAACGGTGTACGCGCGGTTTCTCGGCGAACGGATCGCACGCCACGAGGCGCGCGTCTGGCTCGTCAACACGGGCTGGACTGGTGGGCCGTACGGCGTTGGGTCGCGGATGGAGATCGCGCACACGCGCGCAATGATCTACGCGGCGCTGGCCGGCGCGCTCGACAGCGTGCCGTACGAGCGCGACCGGACCTTCAACCTCGAAGTGCCGACGCGCTGCCCCGGCGTGCCGGAGGAAGTTCTGAAGCCTCGCGGTACCTGGAAGGACGGCGCCGCGTACGACGCGCAGGCCGGCAGGCTCGCGGGGATGTTCGTCGACAACTTCAAGACGTTCGACGCCGAAGCGTCGCGTGACGTGAAGGCGGCCGGGCCGAAGGTCTAATATGCCCATTGTGGAATGTGGAATGCTGAATGCTGAATGAAAGGACGCCAGACAAGTCAGCAGTCAGCAATCAGCAATCCACACTGTTCGAGCCGGTCATCGGCCTCGAGATCCATGCCCAGCTGCTGACCACCACGAAGATCTTCTGCGGGTGCAGCACGGCGTTTGGCGCGCCACCCAACACGAACGTGTGCCCGGTCTGCCTGGGGCTGCCCGGCGCGCTGCCCGTCCTGAACCGCCGTGCGGTCGACTACGCGATCAAGGCGGCGCTTGCTCTCGGCTGCACGATCCAGCCGGTCTCGATCTTCGCGCGCAAGAATTACTTCTATCCGGACCTGCCGAAGGGCTATCAGATTTCGCAGTACGAACGGCCGCTCGCGGTCGATGGCGTGCTCGAATACGTCGCGGGAGGCGCCTCGAAGCGGGTGGGCGTCATCCGCGTGCATCTCGAGGAGGACGCCGGCAAGTCGCTGCACGACGGATTCCCAGACTCCGACCGGCGGACCTACGTCGACTTCAACCGAAGCGGTGTGCCGCTTATCGAGATCGTCACGCACCCCGACCTGCGGTCTGCGGCAGACGCCGCGGATTTCTTCGCGCGGCTCCGCGCGATCCTGCTGGCGCTCGGCGTCAACGACGGCAACATGGAAGAGGGGAGCCTACGGTGCGACGCGAACGTATCGGTCCGGCCCGCAGGGCAGGCGGCGCTGGGCGTCAAGGCGGAGGTCAAGAACGTCAACTCGTTCCGGTACCTTCAGAAAGCTCTCGAGTACGAAATCGAACGCCAGGTCGCCTTAATAACTGATGGCGGCCGCGTCATCCAGGAGACCCGGCTCTGGGACTCCGCCACGGGCCGGACTGTCTCGATGCGGACCAAGGAAGAGGCCCACGACTACCGATATTTTCCGGAGCCGGATCTCCCCCCGCTCGAAGTCAGCGCCGCCTGGATCGACGAGGTGCGCCGAACGCTTCCCGAGCTGCCGGATGCCCGCAAGGCGCGGCTTGCCTCGACTTATGAGCTTGCCGAGGCAGATGCGGCCTATTTGAGCCAAAGCGCGGCGCTCGCGAAGTACTTCGAGGACACTGCAGGCGCCTCTGGCGACCCGCGCGTGGCGGCTAACTGGGTCATGGGGGAACTGGCGCGAAAGCTCAAGGAGACCGATACGACGATCGAGGGATCCCGGCTCTCGCCCGCGGCGCTCGCCGGCCTGATCCGGCTGGTCGCGAAGGGTGCGATCAGCGGTCCCACCGCCAAGGAGGTCTTCGAGAAAATGTACGATTCCGGGCGCGCCGCCGAGGAAATCGTCGCAGCGGAGGGGCTGGGCCGGATTGACGATGCCGCGGCGCTCGAAGGACTGGCTCGCGACGTCATCACCAGGAACTCCTCGGCGGTGGAGCAGTATCGCGCGGGCAAGACCGCGACACTCGGGTTCCTCGTCGGCCAGGTGATGAAGGCAACGGGCGGCAAGGCGAACCCGGCGCTCGTCAACGACCTGCTCAAGAAACTGATCGGATGATCGAAGCTGCTCATTTGTCAAAGGTTTACAGCCGCGGGGTCTACGCGCTCCGCGACTTGTCGCTCCGCGTCGAGAAAGGGGAGTTCGCCTTTCTGACCGGTCCGAGCGGCGCCGGCAAGTCGACGTTCCTGCGGCTGCTCCTGCGGCAGGAAATACCGTCGAATGGCCAGCTCGTGGTCAACGGCCGCAACCTCGCCGATCTCAAGCCGCGCGACGTGCAGGCCTATCGACGGTCGATCGGCTTCGTCTTTCAGGACTTCAAGCTGATCGAAAGCCAGACGGTCCTCGAGAACGTGGCGTTCGTGCCGCGCGTCCTCGGCGCGTCCGACGCGCAGCAGCGGCGGCGTGTGTTTCAGGTTCTCAAATGGGTTGGCCTGCAGCACCGCATGGCTGCCTTTCCGCTTGAACTGTCTGGAGGCGAGCAGCAGCGGATCGCGATCGCGCGCGCTCTGGTGAACGATCCGGCACTCATCATCGCCGACGAGCCCACCGGTAACCTCGACCCCGACCTGTCGCTCGAGATCATGAACCTGTTTCGCGAAATCAACGCCCGCGGGACGACCGTGCTGGTGGCGACACACGACCGCGACCTCATCCATCGTGTCGGCCGCCGCACGATCACGCTCGACCATGGCAGCCTCGTGGAGGTCACCTGATGCGGCAGGCACTCCAGTACTTTTTCAGCGAAGCGGCGACCAGCCTCTGGCGGCGCCGGCGCAGTGCCGTCCTGGCGGTCTTTGCGATCGCGTCGGGTCTCTTCATTCTTGGATTGTTCCTCCTGATCACGACCAATGGCGGCCGGCTGGTCCAGCGCTGGACGGACGCGGCCGAGCTGTCGGTGTTTCTGCGGGACGATGTGACAAGCGAGCAGCTGGGGGCGATTGAGGACACGGTCGATCGCAGCGGCCTTGTCGCGCGTCGCGAATACATTTCGAAGGACGAAGCTCGCCGGCGTTTCCGTCGTGACTATCGCGATCTCGCCGTGGCAGCGGATACGCTCGAGGTGAACCCGTTCCCGGCTTCTGTAGAGGTTCGGCTGATCGCCGAGAACTCGGGTGGCGATGTCGTCGACGCCCTCGTCACCAAGCTCGCGACGACGCCGGGCGTCGCAGACGTACGCTTCGATCGCCGGTGGATGCAACGGCTGATTGGCGTCCTGGCGCTCGTTCGCGGCGCGGGCGTGTTCCTCGTGGCGGTACTGGCCGTCGCCGCGGCATTGAGCGTCGCCAACGTCGTGCGGCTGGCAACGTACGCGCGTCGTGACGAAATTGAAATCATGCAGCTGGTCGGCGCCCCGGCGACCTACGTTCGCGGGCCGTTCATCGCCGAGGGCGTGATTCAGGGTGGCGTCGGCGCCGTCATTGGCCTCTTGATGCTTTGGGTAGTTTTCGCAGTCATGAATGCGCGATACGGGCGGATGGCGTCCGAGTCGCTCGGCCTCGAGTCGCTGTCCTTCCTCCCGGTCGGGCTAACGATTTCAATTCTGGCAGGAGGGATGGCGCTGGGCTGCCTGGGTGGTCTGGTTGCCTCACGGAGCGTCCGCACCTGGTAACGCCCGCCGAATCACGCGGCGAAGGTCAGCGATCATGTTGACACGCCCTTCGCGCCGCGCATACACTCAGAAGAATCCTCTAAGCGATGCCCGACTCGAGGAGTCGCACGCGCTTCGTCAGCGATCGGCATCCCGCCGCGCCGTTCAACGGGGTGGCGGAATTCTACCGGCAAGAGTTCATCAAACATCAACAGTGCATCGAAAAACAGCGGGCGTATTACTCCGAGCGCGCGCTGCACGACGTCGAGGCGGCGCTGTCGCGCGTCCTCGCGCAGCTCGATACGCTCTGCGCGAAGGAGAACGCTGACCAGGTGGTCGGCAAGCTGCTTCGCACCTTCGACGCGGTCACCGGCGCCTCCGCGTGGGCGGCCTGGTCGGATCAAACTCCCAAGCTTCACTGAAATCCTCTCCGTCTTCT
Source organism: Vicinamibacterales bacterium (assembly GCA_036258175.1). Classification (GTDB taxonomy): domain Bacteria; phylum Acidobacteriota; class Vicinamibacteria; order Vicinamibacterales; family 2-12-FULL-66-21; genus DATAEE01. The sequence goes on along the minus strand of DATAEE010000262.1, from coordinate 53,374 downwards.
CCGGTTCGTTCGCGTCGCGAAGACGTGCTGGCCATTGTCCGGGCGGCGATCGCGGCCGCCGATCCACGCCGTCTCGTCGCGCGTGCGCTCGCCGACAAGCCCTTCGAGTTCGCTGATCCGTCAGCGGTTGTGGCCGCAGGAAAGGCGGCCGGCGGCATGCTCGCCGCTTTCGCCTCAGTCGCAGGCAGACGCCTTCGTGCGGGCGTCGTCGCCTGCCCCGAGAAGCCCGCGCAACTGCCGCCTGCCGTCGAGTGGGTGGGCGCATCACATCCCATACCGGGAGACGGCAGCGTACGCGCGGCGCGCCGGGCGCTGCAGCTTGCGCGCGAGATGCGCGCGCAGGATGGCGATCTCGTGGTGCTGCTGTCAGGAGGTGCATCGGCAATGTTGGCGCTGCCGACTGGCGGACTGTCGATCGGCGACAAGGCTGAGACCACGCGCCTCGTGCTTGCAGCCGGCTGTCCCATTCACGAAATCAACGCGGTGCGGAAGCACCTGTCCGCGATCAAGGGCGGACGCCTCGCGGCCGCTGCGGCCAGGAGCCTGACGCTCGCGATCTCGGACGTCGTCGGCCCGATCGAGGCGGACCCCGCAGTGATCGGATCAGGTCCGTCGACCGCGGACAACACAACGTATGCCGATGCTCTGTACGTGCTCGAGGGGCGAGGCCTCCTCGCCGACGTGCCGGCGGCGGTGCGGGCGCATCTGCGGCGCGGCACGCGCGGCGGCGTCGAAGACACCATCAAACCCGGTGACGCTCGCCTTCGCGATGCCGAAGTGCGCATCGTCGGCAGCCGCCGAGACGCGATGGAGGGCGCGCGGCACGAAGCGCGCGCGCGGGGCTACAGCGTCGAGGTGATAGAGCAGGCGATCGTCGGCGAGGCGCGCGCGGCCGGTCCGGCGCTCGTGGAGCGGGCGATGGCCTCGCGCGGCGCGGGTCCACACTGCTTGATCGCGTCGGGTGAGACGACCGTGACGGTGAAAGGGCGGGGGCGCGGAGGACGGAACCAGGAAATCGTGCTATCAGCGATCCGCGCGCTGGCCGCGGTGGATGGTCAGGTCGCGCTTGCGAGCGCCGGCACCGACGGTGTGGATGGTCCGACGGACGCCGCGGGCGCGGTCGCCGACGCGGCGACGCTTGAGCGTTCGCAACTGCGCGGGCTCGGCGCGCCGGAGTGGGCGCTCGATGAAAACGACAGCTACGCCTTCTTCGAGGCGCTCGGCGATCTCATCCGCACCGGTCCGACGGGCACGAACGTCGGCGACGTGCACGTCATCGTCGTCGGGTAGTGCTAGATTAGCGAGCGTGCCACGCGCCAAGCAGGTTCTCTACATGGTTGTGGCTATTGCGCTCGCGCTGCTGGGCGGATGGCTTTGGGGAGCATCGGGCCGGTTCAGCATCGCCGAAGCGGCGCGCGCCGCCGAGCAACGGGCCGACCTGGCGGACGCGCGGGCGCGTGTCCTCGATGCGCGAGTCGCACTCTTCCAGTCGAATTTCGGCGACGCCGGCCGGTCGCTCGAGATCGCCAAGCGACCGCTGGAACGGGCCCGCGACCGCTATCGGGAACGAGGGCAGCAGCAACTCGTCGGACAGCTGGAGGAGACGTTGAAGCGGGTCGATGCGGCGCAGCGTGCCGCCGGCCAGCTCGATGCGGCCGCCAACGCCCGCGCCGCCGAGGCGGTCACGCTGCTGGAGCAAGTCATTTCAGGATCGTTGCCTTCACCTCCACGGTGACGCTGCGGTCGCTGTTTGGATCCGCAGATTTCGTCACCGCGAGCGACTGGCCCGACGCAAGCACACACTCGAGCATTTCGGAGATATTGTTCGAGGGCGAGGTTTCGGTGTCGGCCGGACGATACTCGAACGTGACAAAGAGCTTAATCAGGCCGTCGCGTAGGATCACGGGACGCGTATCCACGTTGAGCCTCACGTCCTGGATGCCGAACTTTTCTGTCCGGACATTGCCGCCGGTCCTCACTCTGCCCGGCGTCCTGTCGGCCGTCACGATGGACACGGTCTTGGTCTCGGGCGGCGCGGTGCCGCGCTGATCGCGAATCGTCAGCTCGACGCGGACGTTGATGGGCTGGCCGGCCTCACGCTCCCGCCGCTCCTGTTCCAGTGCCTTCGCGCGGTCCGCGGCTTCTTTCTCTTTTTCCTTCTCCTGCGCTTGCGCCTGTGCCTGGCGCGCGCGCTCCTGATCGCGCGCCGAGCGTTCCTGTGCCGTCGCTTCCTGATGCCGTGCGAATGCCGGCGGCGTGACGGCGAGCGCGAACCCGACGAGTCCGATGAAAGTCCGCCGAAGCATGTCACTGGCCTCCTGCCGCCGGGCCGGGCGGCGTCAACGGTTTGATGTCGAGTTGTTGCAGATCCAGCGGCTCGACGGCGTCGAGCGCCGGCAAGGTATCCGAAGTGGCGTCGAGCGGCGCGATGCCGATCGCGTTGGGCGCCTCGAGAGCAGGAATAGACGCAACCGTCGGCTCGAGTGCGCCCGGATCTGGCGTCCGCCTGCCACGGGGCGCCGGGTCTCCTTCGGTTGTAGCCGGAGTTGGCGAACGTGGTCCGACTGGCGTCCTCACCACGGGCGGTGCAGGGAGCTCAATTGTGGGACGCTCGGGCCAGCCGAGATATGCGGCCAGAACGATTCCGGCTGCAGCGGCGAGCCACCACATGTGGGACGGCGACATGTGGTACGAGGCTTTAGCCTCGTCTCTGCCATTACCAATCTCCTCCAACACTCTCGCGCGCAGGTTGACCGGCGGTGGCGCGATGGTCATCTCGCGAGCAGCGGCGTCGATGAGGGAATCGAGATCTGTCACGCTAGTACCCCAGGCGCTGCAGTTTCTCGCGCATGATCCGTCGCGCCTCGGAGATGCGCCACTTCAGCGTGCCGACGGGAACGCCGAGCATCGTCGCCATCTCCGTGTACGAGTGCTCTCCGCTGGCGGCGAGCAGGAGCGGATCGCGCAGCTTCACCGGCAGTGCGGCGATGAGCGTTCTCGCGGCGCGGTGCGCCGACGCCGCCACGAGCGCCGCGTCGGTCGGCTGCTCGAGGGACGGCGGATCGGTCGTGACGCCGTCTTCCGTTTCGAGCGAGAGGAACGTCCGCCGCATCGCGCGCCGCCGGTCGAGGGCCTTGTTCCATACGATCGTCAACAACCATGTTTTGAAAGATGAATCGCCGCGAAACCGATTCAGCCGCCGGTATGCCGCGACGAACGCGTCCTGCGCGGCGTCCTCGGCCTCTGCAGGCGATCCGGTTGCGGCCAGCGCCGCGCGAAAGACCGGCTCGCGGAACCGGTCGACCAGGAAACCGAACGCGTCGGGGTCTCCGGCCCTGGCACGCTCGAGCGCCGCGGCGACCTCCGGCGATTCGCTCACACAACCAGTAGACTCGGCGGTTACGAGCGCGGTTGGGAATAATGTAAAGAGATGCAAGAAGACTTACTGAAACAGATACGAGACAAGATTGACCATCCGGCCACCACACGTGAGCTGCTGAAGGTTCTTAGAATCCCCCGCGAGGCGCGCGCCTCGTTCAAACGTCAACTCAACGCCCTCGTAAGCTCGGGCGCCCTGGTCCAGATCCGGGGCAACCGGTACGGCCTCCCCGACCGGATGAATCTGGTCGTCGGACGTGTCCAGATGCACCCGCGGGGATTCGGATTCGTGATCCCCGAACAGCAGGAGGAGGGCCAGGGCGACATCTACATCGCTGGCTCCAACCTCAACCAGGCCATGCACGGTGACCGTGTCGTCGCGCGTATCGAGCGGTACAAGGACGGTAACCGAGCCGAGGGCCGCATCATCCGGATCCTCGAGCGGAGCGCCTCGACCGTGGTCGGCCGCTTCGACCGTGATGAGTCGGGCCTTGGGTTTGTCGCGCCATTCGATCGTCGCCTGGTGATGGACGTGCACGTCCCTCGCGGTGAGGAGCGCGGTGCGGCGCCGGGCGAGATGGTAACCGTGGAGATTACCCGCTGGCCGACGCCGACGCGCGGACCGCTCGGTCGCGTCATGGAGGTGCTCGGGAACAGCGACGCGCCCGGCGTCGATACCACGATCGTCATCCGCAAGTACGGCATCGAGGACGAGCACAGCGCCGAAGCTGTGGAAGAAACGGAACGGCTCGGCACCCAGGTCAAGGAACGCGACATCCGGGGGCGCACTGATTTCCGCGGTGTCACGACGGTCACGATCGATGGCGAGCACGCGCGCGACTTTGACGATGCGATCACGATTGGGCGGCTGCCGAACGGCCACTACTGGTTGGGCGTGCACATCGCGGACGTGTCGCACTACGTTCAAGAGGAGACTATTCTTGACAGCGAGGCCTACGAGCGCGGGACGTCCGTGTATTTTCCCGAGCACGCGGTGCACATGTTCCCCTCGGAGCTCGCGACCGGTCTGTGCAGCTTGAACCCGCACGTCGATCGGCTGGTGCAGTCCTGCCTGATGGAAGTTGATCGTCAGGGCAACGTCGTCCGCTACGAGATGCACGACGGGGTCATCAACAGCGACGCGAGGATGACGTATACCGATGTGAACGCCATTCTCACCGACCGGGACGCGGCGACGATCGCAAAATACCGACCGCTCGTGCCGCAGTTCGAGCTGATGCGCGAGCTGTTCGAAATCCTGAATGGCCGCCGCCGGCGGCGCGGCTCGATCGATTTCGATCTCAAAGAGCCGGAAGTCATCCTGGATGACGCCGGGATGGTCGAGGAAATCATCGCCGCCGAACGCAACGTCGCACACCGGATCATCGAGGAGTTCATGCTCTTGGCGAACGAGACCGTGGCGCAGCACCTCGAAGATCACGGTGTTCCGTCGCTCTTCCGGGTCCACGAGGAGCCCGATCCGCTGAAGGTGGAAGAGTTCGAGGAATTCATTTCAACGCTGGGGTACAGCCTTGCCGCGCCTGCGAACGCCCTCCGGCCACGGCATTTCCAGAAACTGGTCGAGCGCATGAGAGGAGCGCCGGAGGAAAAGCCAATTGCGTTCCTCATGCTCAGGACCATGCAGAAGGCGCGGTACGACGCCGCGAACCTCGGACACTTTGGCCTGGCGGCAACGAGCTACACGCATTTCACGTCACCCATCCGGCGGTATCCCGATCTGGTCGTGCATCGCGTCCTGCGCGAGTCCCGGCGCGGGATGAGCGACGAGCGGCGCGCGGAGCTCGTCGAAGAGCTGCCGGAGATGGCCCGCCACACCTCGGAACGCGAGCGGCGCGCGGACGACGCCGAACGCGAGCTCGTGCAGTGGAAGAAAGTCCGGTTCATGGCGGACAAGGTCGGCGACGAGTTCGATGGATTCGTCACGGGGGTCGCCGCATTCGGCCTTTTCGTCGAGCTCATCGATCACTTCGTGGAAGGACTCGTCCACGTGTCGACGATGGCGGACGACTACTACCGGTTCGTCGAGCGCGCACACATCCTCCGTGGCGAGAATACGAAAAAGGTCTACCGGCTCGGCGACAAGATACGCGTTCAGGTCGTCCGCGTCGACATGGAGCGACGACAGGTCGACTTGGGCATCGTCGAGATCCTCGACGCGGTCCGCGAATCGGAGTCCCGCCGCGGTCCGCGTCGCAGTCAAGCCAAGCCCAAGCACGCGGGCCGGCCGCCGGGCCGAAGACGCGCGCAGCGTCCTGGCCGTCGCGAACGCGTCGCACGCCGCCGGCGATGACGCGATCTCTTGTCGTCGGCACCGCCGGCCATATCGATCACGGCAAGTCGGCCCTGGTGCAGGCGCTCACGGGCATCGATCCCGACCGACTCAAAGAAGAGCAGGAGCGGGGCATCACCATCGACCTCGGCTTCGCGCACTACGAAGCCGATGGAATTACCTACGCATTCGTCGACGTTCCCGGTCACGAGCGATTCGTGAAGAACATGCTCGCGGGCGTCGGCGGCATCGACTGCATTCTCCTCGTCGTCGCAGCAGACGAATCGGTGAAGCCGCAGACGAGAGAGCATTTCGACATCTGCCGTCTGCTTCGTATTCCAGCAGGGATCGTGGCGCTGACGAAGGCAGATCTCGCCGACGCCGACATGCTGGAGCTCGTGGCGATCGAAACACGCGAGCTCGTCGAGGGGACGTTCCTCGCGGACGCACCAATGATCCCCGTCTCTGCCCGGACGGGCCGGGGATTGGACGATCTGCGCGCCGCACTGGCCTCGCTGGCACACGCCACGCCGCGCGCGCGCCGCCCGGATGCGCCGGTGCGAATGCCCATCGATCGCGTGTTCTCGGTGAAGGGGTTTGGGACGGTGGTGACGGGGACGCTCGCGGCCGGCACGATTCGCGAGGAGGCAGAGCTGGCGGTTCTTCCGTCCGGGCGGAGTGTGAAGGTTCGTGGCGTACAAGTGCACGGCCGCCGCGCGCCGGAAGCCCGAGCGGGCCAGCGGACGGCCGTCAATCTGGGCGGAATCGACGTGGCGGAACTGAACCGCGGCGACACGCTTGCCGACGCTGACACGCTGCAGCCGTCGCGGATCATCGACGCCGTCGTCGAGCTCCTTCCCACGGCGAAGCCGTTGAAGAACGGGGCACGCATCCGGCTGCATCAGGGAACCAGCGAACTGCTCGGACGAGTCTCGGTCGCGCGCGAGACAGCGATCGAACCCGGACAGGAGGCGTACGCCCGCCTCCGTCTGGAATCGCCCGCGATCGTCACGCGCGGCGACCGGTTCATTCTCCGGGCCTACTCGCCGCCGGTGACGATTGCCGGCGGCGCAGTGCTCGATCCGGATCCGCCGCGAGGCCCTATCCGAACGAGGGCGGGGCTGGAAAGGCTCGCGCGGCTCGATCCCCGTCAGCATGGCGAAGATGACGCGGCTGCGGCGTTCGTGGAGGAGCGTGGAGGAGCAGGTCTGACGCCTCGAGCGTTGATCCCTCGCTCAGGCGCCGTGCCGGCGGAGCAGAATGCAAGAATGGCGCGTCTCGCGCAGGCGGGCCGCGTCGCGAATGTGGGTCCTGTGCTCGTGTCGACTCGCGTTCTGGCCGACCTCGCTGCTCGCGTCGTCGCTGATCTGAAGGCGCATCATGCGAGCCAGCCGCTCTCCGAGGGCATGCCGCGCGAAGAGCTCCGCGAACGTCTCTTCGGGCGCGCGCATGTCGCGGTCTTTGAGCGTGTCGTCCAGGACCTCGTTTCAGCCGGGACCATCGTCGCGCGCGATCGGCTGGCGCTCGCCGGACATCGGGTCTCGCTGTCAGAATCGGAAACACGCGCGCGCGATGCGGTGGATCGCGCATACCGGGAGGCGGCCCTCGCGCCACCCGATGCCGGATTGCTCGCCAGCGCGCTCGGCCTGCCGCGCGCCGACGTCGATCGGATGGTGACGTTGCTCGTCCGGCAGAAAACGCTGGTACGCGTCGAGGATTTGCTCTTTCATGCCGACGCACTTGCGCGCCTGAAGTCGGAGATCGCGTCCCTGAAGAGCGCCGGCGCGCCGGCGCGCGTCGACGTCGCCGCGTTCAAAGAACGCTACGGCGTCAGCCGGAAGTTCGCGATTCCGTTACTGGAGTATCTCGACAGAGAGCGGGTGACCCGCAGGGTAGGGGACTCTCGAATCGTTGTCTAACGGTCGTCCTTCGAACCTCGCACCTGAGCTTGCGCGTCCTCCCTCGTGGCATCCTTGAAGTTCCGGATACCGCGGCCGATACCTCGGCCAATCTCGGGCAGTCGATTGGCGCCGAAGATAAGGATGATCAGGAACAGGATGATCAGCAGCTCCGGCAGACCGAGCGGGCCAAACAGGGCAAACATATGGGCTCCCTTGTGTCTGGCGATTGTACCACTCTTCATCGGGCTCAACCCTCCTCAGTTCGTCTCTTCGATCAACGCGGTCGAGGTTTACGCCAGCGTCGTCAATGACAACGGCGAGCCCGCGACCGGACTGTCGCGCGACGACTTCGAGGTTCTCGAGGACGGTGTTTCGCAGGACGTGGATACCTTTGCCGCGGGGGACTTTCCGCTCGCCGTGGCGCTCGCGGTGGACCGCAGCGCGAGCATGAAGGGGAAACGGCTCAAGGTCGCGCAGGACGCCGCGCGCGCGTTCCTGGAGGCCCTGCGAGCCGAGGATCGCACGCTCGTCCTGGCGATTGGGAGTGAGGTAGAAACCGTCGCGCCGCTGTCCGCGGACCGCCAGTCGCAGAGTGCGGCCGTGGCGGCGCTGGATGCCTGGGGGACGACACCGCTGCACGACGCTGTCGCGGAAGGCATCGAACGGATACAGGCCGCCGAAGGGCGCCGCGCGCTCGTGATCTTGTCGGACGGCGACGAGCGCTACAGTACGCGCAGCGCGGCAGATGTGACGGCGCTTGCCCGACGTTCGGATGTCATGATCTTTCCCGTCGCGCTCGGGCGCACTCGTCCGGCGCTCTTCGCCGAGCTCGCGGCCCTGACCGGCGGCCGATCCGTGCAGGCGTCAGACGCGCGCGACTTGACGGCCGCGCTTCGCGACATCGCCCGGGAACTGCGCCATCAGTACTTGCTCGGTTATACGCCGGCGCGTCCGTTGACGGATCGAGGCGAGTGGCGGTCGATCGTCGTCAAAACGAAGCGGCCCGGTCTGCGCGTACGCGCCCGAGACGGCTACCTTGTGCGATGAATCGCCAGGCCAACCGGAGTTCCAGCGTGCGGAGCAGGCGCGCGCGTAAACCGCGGTAAGACTGCCGGCCCGCGACCAGATCCGCCATGATCGCCGCGATCGCCGGGCGCTCGAGCGCGGCGACGAGCAACCGGAGGAATCGCGGCTCGAAGAACCCCGCCTTCAGCCGCGCAGCGCTCCGCAACTCCGGATACACATCTCGCCGCAGCGCGGCGTCGTAGTGCGCGGCGGGATCGTTGTGGGACAGGATGGCCTCGGCGGCCGCGTCTGCGGATTGGAGCGCGAAGAAGATACCTTCGCGCGTGATCGAATCGACGAGCCCGGCGGCGTCTCCAACGAGCATCCACCGTGGACCGGACGCGCGTTCGAGATCGAAATCCTTCCACGCAAGCGACGGTATGGGCCACGAGTAAGGCTCGAGTGTTGTGGCACCACGCGTAAGACCTGATTCGTCGATCCACCGCTCCGTCCATGCTCGGAGCGCCGCCGCCCGCGCCACGTCCGCTTGAGCACAGACGCCAATCGCCAGATGGTCGGGCCGCGGGAAAGACCACGCGTAGCCCGGCGGGGCGTCCGTAAAGCGTACGATGATCTCGGACGAAGTCACGCCGCGCGCGAAGAAGCCCGTCGCGATGGAAATCTGGTCCCGGCGGAAAGGACGCCAGAGCCGGCGGCGCGTAATACCGGCGGCGCCATCAGCGCCTACCAGCCACGACGCGCGCACGGTCCCCCGCGTCGTTCGTATTGACGCGTGCCCCGGACCAATCGCGACACTGGTGACGCGCTGGGAAATCAGTTCCGCGCCGGATTCACGGGCGGCGTCGAGGAGCGCGGCATCGAACGCGGCGCGGCTCGCAACGACGAGCGCGCCGCGTGCGAGTGGCACGACCCGGTGGACGTTTGACTGCTCGAAGCGCGCGTGATTGATGTCACAAAAAAGAAAGCGCTGGGACAGAATCTGACTGTCACGTACAAAGTCGAGCGCCCGACTGGTGACCCCGCCCCCGCATGGTTTTTCTCGCGGATGGCTTCCGTCGACGATCGCCACGCGCGCGCCCGCTCGTGCGAGCCGGAACGCGCACCACGCACCTGCTGGTCCGCCGCCCGCGATCGCGACGTCGTAGGTTGGCATTCCTCAGGATCCTGACATATTCTCATTGCTGAGTGTGGAACGCAGTCCACACTCAGCAATCAACAATCCACATTGGGGATGAGCCATCCGCTCGTGCTCGCTGTCTTCGACGATGCGTCCGACGTTGCCCTTGCCATCGGCGAGCTGCGCGCGGACGGCGTCGCGCGCGAGGATCTGTCGGTGGTCGCGCGCTCTCACGACGAAGAAGGGAAGCTGGCGCGGCGGCTCGAAGCCACGCCGGGCGCCGATATCGAGGATTCGCGGCTCGCGGCGCGACTGGGTGAGCTCGGTGGACAACTCCTCGCCGCGATGGCCATCGTGATGCCAGGCGTGGGTCCAATCGTCGCAGCGGGTCCGCTCGCCGCCGAGCTCGGAGAAGCTGCCGGGCACGTGGCGGGCGGCGTGGCGCCGATGCTGACTCGCGCCGGCGTGAGCGAACCGGCCGCCACGGCGCTCGCCGACGCCGTGGAGCGGGGCGCGATCCTGCTCGGCGTGCACGCTCGAGCGGTATCACCCGATAAGGTGGGCGTCGTGCTCGAACGGCATCGCGGCCGCTGGCTGGCGCTCGCCAGGTGGCCGGATGAGTGATGGGAAGGAGAAACTGCTGAATGCCGGAGGTCGCAACCGATCGCTTTACCGTGGGCGTGTTCCAGGACGCCGCGTGGGCCACGCGGGCGATCGATGCGCTCGGACGGCACAACTTCCCGGCCGAAGCGCTGTCGATCATCGCCAAAGCGACGCCCGAGAACGAGTCGCTGGTCACGGCGACATTCGGCACGGCGGATCGGATGGACATCAAGAACCTTGGCGCCTCCGTTGTACGCGGCTCGCTCGTCGGCGCGCTCCAGGGGTCTGGCCGGGATCTGGCCGCCCTCGGGCTCGGCGCGACGATGAATCGCGTGGGGTTCCAGATGCACGACGGCTTCATCTTCGAAACGCTGACCGCCAGGGGCGGCGTGCTGGTCGCGATCAGGAGCGAGGTGCGCGCGGCCGACGCGCTGGCGACTCTTCATGCGTACGGCGGAGGCAACGCCGCAATCGGCGCCTGGACCGGACGCGTTTGACCGAAAAGGAGGACTAGTCGTCTAAAGACAGAACGGCGCCCGGCCGCGTAACCTCAGGCATTTGATTTGCACTTGTCGGAAGGCCGGGGGTCAGCGACAATACTAAGGAAACCTTAGCTTTACCATGGATTCCGCGGAGAAACTCTTTCCCCGCTCGGTGCTGTTCGCCGACGGTCACGAGCACGAAAAACGGCTTGGAGGCGCGTTCAGCGCCTCTGCGGTCGCTCACGTGCTCGTGTTCGGACTTGCCATCGTCATTGCCAACCTTCCGCAGGACGAGACGCCCGTCCGGCCGACCCCAACCCCCAATTACGACCTCATTTTCCTTGCGCAGCCCGGCCCTGGGGGAGGCGGCGGTGGCGGCGGCAATCAGACGCCGGCTCCACCTCAGAAGAAGCTCGAGCTGCCCAAACCAGAAAAGGTCAAGCCCGTCTTCGTCGAGCCAAAACCGGAACCGCCGAAGCCCGAGCCGCCAAAACTCGAGCCTCCAACGACCCTCCCGGTTCAGACGATTGCCGCAGTGATGCAGCCCGGCACGCTCGAAGCTCCGCCAACGGTGGGCGACGCACGCGGGCCTGGCACTGGCTCCGGCTCCGGAACCGGTACTGGCACCGGATCGGGTCCAGGCCAGGGCTCCGGCGTCGGGCCCGGGTATGGAGGTGGTTTCGGTGGCGGGGCGTATCGACCCGGCTCCGGCATCGAAACGCCGCGCATCATCCGCGAGGTCAAGCCTCAGTACACGGCGGATGCGATGCGCGCGAAGATTCAGGGCGTCGTCGAGCTCGAAGCGGTCGTCCTGCCCGACGGCACCGTCGGGACGATTCAGGTCACTCGCTCTCTCGATCGCACCTTCGGCCTCGATCAAAAAGCCATCGAAGCGGTCAAGCAGTGGCGCTTCATCGCCGGACGCAGGCTGGGCGAGCCGGTGCCCGTTCTCGTCACGATCGAGCTCACGTTTACGCTTCGCTAGGACTGTGTAGCGCAGCCCTTCAGGGCTGCTACGGCGATAGATCAAAAAAGGCCGGCGGGTTGCTCCGCCGGCCTTTCGTTTGCGCCGAGAGCAGTAGTTAGTACATCCCGCCCATTCCGCCGCCGTGCGGCGCCGGAGCGTCCTTCTTCTCCTCGGGGATCTCGGAGACGAGCGCTTCGGTCGTCAAGAGCAGCGACGCGATCGACGCGGCGTTCTGCAGCGCCGTGCGAACGACCTTCGTCGGATCGATGACGCCGGCCTGGACCAGGTTTTCGAACTTGTCCGTCGCGGCGTTGTAGCCTTCCTCGTCCTTCGCTTCCTTCACACGCTGGACGACGATCGATCCTTCCTGACCGGCGTTGGTCGCGATCCAGCGGACGGGCGCCTCGACGGCCTTCTTGATCAGATCGACGCCGACCTTCTGGTCGCCGTCCACCTTGAGGGTGTCGAGCGCCTTGGCGGCGCGGATGAGCGCGACGCCGCCGCCGGGGACGATCCCCTCTTCAACGGCTGCCTTGGTCGCGTGCATCGCGTCCTCGACGCGCGCCTTCTTTTCCTTCATTTCAGTTTCGGTGGCGGCGCCGACCTTGATCACCGCGACGCCGCCGACGAGCTTCGCGAGCCGCTCCTGCAGCTTCTCGCGATCGTAGTCGGACGTGGTGTCTTCGACCTGGGTCCGGATCTGCTTGACGCGGCCTTCGATGGCCGACTGGTTGCCCGCACCCTCGACGATCGTCGTGTTGTCCTTGTCGATGGTGACCTTTTTGGCCTTGCCGAGGTCGTCGAGCTTGATGTTCTCGAGCTTGATCCCGAGATCCTCGGTGATCGCGCGGCCGCCGGTGAGGACGGCGATGTCCTCGAGCATGGCCTTGCGGCGGTCTCCGAAGCCGGGGGCCTTCACCGCAGCCGCCTGGAGCGTGCCGCGGAGCTTGTTGACGACCAGCGTGGCAAGCGCCTCGCCGTCGACGTCTTCCGCGATGATCACGAGGGGCTTGCCCGCGCGCGCCACCTGTTCGAGCAGCGGGAGGAGGTCCTTCATCGAGCTGATCTTCTTTTCGTGGATCAGGATGACCGAGTTCTCGAGCACCACTTCCATGCGCTCGGGGTCGGTCACGAAATAGGGCGAGAGGTAGCCGCGATCGAACTGCATCCCTTCGACAACTTCCAGCGAGGTCTCGAGCGTCTTGGCCTCCTCGACCGTGATGACGCCGTCCTTGCCGACCTTGTCCATCGCGTCGGCGATGATCTTGCCGATCGTCTCGTCGCTGTTGGCCGAGATCGTGCCGACCTGCGCGATCGCCTTGCCGCTGATCGGCTTGCTCAGCTTCTTCAGCTCCGCAACGATGACCTCGACCGCCTTCTCGATTCCGCGCTTGACTTCCATCGGGTTCGCACCCGCGGCGACGTTCTTCGCCCCCTCGCGGTAGATCGCCTGCGCCAGCACGGTCGCCGTCGTCGTGCCGTCGCCCGCGATGTCGCTCGTCTTGCTAGCGACCTCACGGACCATCTGGGCGCCCATGTTCTCCAGGGAGTCCTTCAGCTCGATCTCCTTCGCAACGGTGACGCCGTCCTTGGTGATCGTCGGGGATCCGAATTTCTTGTCGAGGACGACGTTGCGCCCCTTGGGGCCCAGCGTGACCTTGACCGCGTCGGCGAGGGCGTTCACCCCGCGCAGGATCGCCTGGCGCGAGTCCTCTCCGTAAACAATCTGTTTCGCCATTGCTCTCTCACCTCTTGGGCAGCCCTGATGGGCTGCGCTATATGTCTTGGGAGTCCGACAGGCTGCGCTTCCTACCCCTCGATCACGCCGAGGACTTCTTCCTCGCGCATGATGAGGTATTCATCGCCGTCGAGCTTGATCTCCTGGCCGGAGTATTTGCCGAAGAGAATGAGGTCGCCCGCCTTGACGTCGAGCGGCGTCACCTTGCCGTCCTTCTCGGCCTTGCCCTTGCCGACCGCGATGACCTTGCCCTGCTGCGGCTTTTCTTTCGCCGTGTCAGGGATGATGATTCCGCCGACCTTCTGTTCCCCTTCATCGATTCGCTGCACGATGATCCGGTCGTGGAGCGGCCTTACCTTGGTTTTCGTGGCTGTCGCTGGCATAACACTCATCTCCTGGAACGCACTGAGGTGGGGCGAACGCCCATTGATTCAACCTGAACTTGGTGGCCTCTGCAGGTTAGCAGTCGCAGTGGTCGACTGCTAAATATATTGGGCCGTCTGGATCGTGTCAAGCGGGAAGAGGTGTCGGAAGGCGCTCTCTTGGGTCGTTTCGCGAACCGCCCCGGCCTGCCGTGCTTGAGGGCCCAACCTATCCACAGATGAGCTGAGCCACGGTCGATTCCAGGTTCCAGTAGATCATCATGGCCGCCGTGACGCTGAACGCTGCGTGGGCGACGATGAGGAACCAGATCCGCCCCGTAATCGCGAAAATCGAGCCGTGAACCAGCCCGACGATCGTGCCCTGCTGGACACCGGCGAGTCCCTGGAGCGAGTAGTGCGCCAGTCCGAACAGTGCCGCGCCCAGTACTACGATCAGGGCTTTCACCCACACGCCGCGGCCGATCAGCTTGCCAAGGCGTTCGAACAGGAACCCCCGCATGACCGTTTCTTCCCCGAAGGGTGCGACGACGGCCACCGACCATAACGCAGCGGGGAGCGCGGCACTGTTGCCGACGAGGTACTGAAACGCAGCGTTGGTCGGCTCCGCGCCGAAGAGCGGCATCACGATCGCTTTCATCAGCAATTTGAACGCGACCCCGAAGCCAACGGCGAGCGCTATCGTTCGGGCCCAGCTCTCCGGCCTCACGTAGCCGATCTCACGCCAGGGCGTGCCGGACCGCCAGGCCCAGGCAAGCGCCAGGATGCCGCCGAGCGGCCCGGGACCGACATTGCCTGCAAGCACGACGACCAGCATCGCGAGAATGCCGATCGGCCCGAATTCGCGCAGGCTCTCGGCCGTCGCGTCGGCCTTCGGACGAGTTCGATCCATCGCTGGCAAGCCGCGTACGCGACGGCGCTGGGAGGACGCTACGCGATCCCGCGTCGTTTTATCTTGTACTCGGTGATCTTGCGCGTCATGGTGTTGCGGTGAAGGCCGAGGATCTTCGCCGCCTTGAGAAGGCTGCCGCCCGAGCGGGCCAGGGCTCTCTGGATGAAGACGCGCTCGAACTCGCGCTTGGCATCCTCGTAGAGGATGCCGCGATCGATCATCTCCTGGACCAGCTTCTCGAGCTGCTCTCGCAAGGCGCCCTCCGCCGGTCCTGTTAGAGCGTGCGGCCTGTGAGCAGGCGGAACGCTTCGAGGTATTTCTCCCGCGTCCGCTGCACGACGTCGTCGGGCAGCCCAGGCACGGGCGGCTGCTTATTCCAGCGAATGCTTTCGAGGTAGTCACGGACGAACTGCTTGTCGAAGCTCGGCTGACCCCGGCCCGGGACGTACTCGGCGCGCGGCCAGAGGCGCGACGAGTCGGGTGTGAGCACCTCGTCTATCAGGACGGGACGATTTTCAGAGTCCCCAACGAGACCGAACTCGAATTTCGTGTCGGCAACGATGATGCCGCGCGACGCGGCATGTGCGGCGCCCCGCGTGTAAAGCTCAAGGGTGAGCGCCTTCAGCCGGGCGATCAATCGCGGTCCGACAATCCGGCCCGCGTCCTCTTCGCTGATGTTCACGTCGTGGCCAGTCTCGGCCTTGATCGCCGGCGTAAAGATTGGCTCGGGCAGCTGGTCCGATTCCTTGAGGCCCTTGGGCAGTTTGATGCCGCAGACCGACCCGGACTGCTGATATTCCTTCCACCCGGATCCCGAGAGGTAGCCGCGCGCGACGCACTCGATCGGAACGGGGTTCATTTTCTTCACGAGCATCGAGCGTCCGGCGAGCACCTCGACATGCGCGCGCGCCGCCGGCGGGAAGTCCGCCGGGTCAACGGACTCGAGGTGATGTTCGGTCACATCACTAAGCTCGCGGAACCAGAACGCCGACAGCTGCGTGAGCACGCGTCCTTTGTCGGGGATACCGGACGCGAGCACGTAGTCAAACGCGGAGATGCGATCGGTTGCGACGATCAGGAGATGATCGCCGAGTTCGTAGACGTCGCGAACTTTTCCGCGGCGATGCAGCGTGAGGCCCGTGAGCGCGGTTTCAAGAATTGGCGCGGAAGAAAGCAACAGATCCTCGTTCGGAAGGCGACAAGCTTAGGCGATAGATCCGCGCGAGTCAAGCCGCAGATGGACGCAGATGAACGCAGATGGAAAGAGAAAAGAGTTTCAGCGAATGATGATGTCGCCGCGCGTCACGCGGAGAGAGAGTTCGGGGCCGCCGCCGCGCACCGCGCCGCGCGCGCGTTGCTCGTCGTCGGTCTTCTCAACGCGTAGCGCGTTGGTGAGCGTCTCCGGCACACGGATCTCGCCCCTCGACGCGGTCGCGTCGATCGTCACCCCAGCGTTGTCAGGCAAGCGCACCGCGAGCGTCTCTTCGTTCGTGATGGCGGTGAGAGGCAGAGCGGTAGCGAGCCCGACGGAGATTTCGGTGCCGCGTCCGTCGATGCGGGTCTCGCGCTTGAGCCCCGACAGTTCGAGGCTGCCCTCGGAGGCGTTCGCGCGCACCTCGCCGCCGACCGCGTCGATCTCGACCTCGACCCTGTTCGCGGTCAACTCGAGCTTGCCGCCGATCGCCTTCACGCGCAGCGATCCGCCGGAAAGGTCGAGCGTGGCGTCGCCCGTGACCTGGTCGATCTCAATTTCTCCGCGCCGGGTAGTCAGCTTGACGACGTCGATCGCGTCGGCGCGGAGGCGGCCGCCCTGAAAAGTCCCCCGGAGCTCTCCGTTGATCGTCCCGATGATGACCTCACCGCGGGTATCGTCGAGGAAGAGGCCACCGATGTCGTGCAACTCGGCCGAGCCGCGCGTTTCTCTGAGCCGGACCGTCAGCCGTTTGGGGATCCTCAGCGTAAGATCTCCCCGCTGACGCCCTTCAGTCGGATAGTCGACGGTGAGGGCCATGACGCTGCCCGTCTGGTTGACCTGCAGAGTCGTGCGGCGCGCCAGGTTGCGTGCCTCCTCCTCGTCGCTGCCGGTCGAATGGACCCGCAGCTCGGCGCTAATGTCGTTGCGCGCCTCCCCGACGATCTTTATTGCCGCGATCGCGCCGACACGGAGCTCCGTGACGCCCTTGTTGAGCCCGATCACAGTTTCGCTGGAGTACTCGGCCTCGGCGCTGTTCGACCGGACCTCGCGGCGGAGATGGTCGAGCATCCGTGAGAACGAGAAGCCGTCGCGGGCCGGCCCGGCCGGCGCGGCGACCTGATAAACGACCGCGCCAACGAACACGAAGGCGACGATCAGCAGTAACTCGCGCTTTCCCATCAGTTTGAAGGTATCTTTATGTTACCGGATCTTCATGCGCTCCGAACTCCGTACGGGTTTGATCCTCGCCGTGACCGTCGCGCTTCTCGCGTACTTCCTGAGAAGCGCCAACCTTTCCGCGGTCTGGATTGAGCTGCGGCGGGCGGAGCTGGCTCCGATCACCGGTTCCATCCTCGTGATGGTGTTCGTGTACGTCATGCGAGCGGTGCGGTGGCAGTTCCTGCTGCGGCCGATTGGGCGGACCGGGTTCGGCATCGCGTTCCGGGCCACCGTCATCGGATTCGCGATCAGCGCACTCCTTCCCGCGCGACCGGGCGAAGCAGTGCGTCCATATCTACTGGCCCGCCGCGAGCGGCTCAGCTTCACGTCGGTCCTCGCGACGATTCTGATCGAGCGCATGCTGGATCTCGCAGCCGTGCTGATCATGTTCGCGTCGTTCGTGCTCCTCTTCGATCCCGGTATGCAGGCGGTGGATTCCCGGCTCTACGACGCCGTCAAGCTGGGTGGAACGGTCGCCGCCGCGGCCGCGGTTGCCATCCTCGCGGTCATGAGCGTGTTCGCCGGCCATCCCGAACGGCTGGGACGAATGGTCCTCGCCGCGGAGCGCGTGCTGCCGGCGAAGGCCGTCCATGCAATCGCCCGCATCGTCGAACGCTTCGCGGGCGGCCTCGCAGCGACGCGCAATCCCTGGGATCTTGTGAAGGGGCTCGCGTTATCCATGCCTGTCTGGCTAGGGATCGCAGTGAGCGTGTGGCTCGTGGCCAGGGCATTTCATATTACGCTGCCGTTCACCGGTTCGTTCCTGCTCCTGACCCTCCTGGTGGTCGGGGTGGCGGTGCCGACGCCGGGCGGCGTTGGGGGATTTCACGAGGCCTTTCGCGTCGGCGCGACCGCTTTCTACGGGGTGGATAACGACCGCGCCGTTGGCTGCGCGATCGCGATGCACGCGAGCCAGTTCGTGCCGGTGGTCGTGGCAGGCCTCGTATTCATGGCGCAGGAAGGCCTTTCACTGGGATCCATGTCAACCATCAAACCGACAGAATCCTCGGATCCCGACACGACGCTGGAATCAGCGCGCCGAGCGCAGCGAGGCGCGGCAGGCGGGGGCGGGACCCCGGCGCATACAAAAGAATGAAGTGTCCTTACTGCGGTCATCTCGGCGACAAGGTCGTCGATTCGCGTGAGAGCAAGGAAGGTGAGGTCATCCGGCGCCGCCGTGAATGTCTGGAATGCGGCAAGCGCTTCACCAGCTACGAGCGCATCGACGAGATCCCGTACATGGTCGTCAAGAAGGACGGGAGCCGCGAACGGTTCGAACGGCAGAAGCTCGTCGCGGGCCTGCTCAAGGCGTGCGAGAAGCGGCCGGTCAGCGTCGCCGCCCTCGAATCGATCGCCGATCAGGTCGAGGGCCAGCTGCAGGAGCGACCGGAGAAGGAAATCTCGACCGAGGAGATCGGCGCGTTCGTCATGCAGGAGCTGCGCGGTCTGGACAAGGTGGCCTACGTCCGGTTTGCCTCCGTCTACCGCCACTTCCGCGACATTGGCGAGTTCATGACCGAGCTGAAGGACCTGCTCAACGCGAAGGACGAACGATGACGGTCGCGGGCGCACCGGTGGGGACCTCGACGCCGGACGTGCCGGGCGAACGCCGTCCCTTCCGCGACAACCCGCGGCTCATCATCAGCGGGCTCGCGTTGCTCGTCGGCTCACTCGTTGCGCTCGTCATTTTCGCCGGTCAGCAGCCGACCGAGCTCGATCCCGACTTCCTCAGCGAAGTCGTGCTGAATGCGCTCGTCTTCGTCGACTTCACGCTCGTCTGCGTGTTCGTCTTTTACCTCGCCCGTAACATCATCAAGCTGGTCGTCGAGCGGCGCCGCGCGCTGCCGTTCGCACGCTTCCGCGCGAAGCTCGTCGCTGCGCTGCTCGCGATGACCATCGTGCCGTCGGTGCTCGTGCTCATCGTCGGCAGCGAGCTCATCCGCCGAACAGCCGCGAACTGGTTCAGCGCGCCGATCGAGGAAGTGCTCAAGTCGGCCAACCAGATCGCGGGCGATTACCGGCAGGAGCGCGAGCGGCTGGTGCTCGGCCACAGCGCGCGGATTGCACGCGCGATCGACGCCGATCGCGTCGCCGCCGCCGATGTCGAAGCGGTTCGGCGCGTCATTGCGCCGGAGATCACTCAGGAACGTGTCGGACTGGTCGAGGTCTATCGCATCGTCGGCGGTCAGGGAACCCGTCCCGTCGCGGAGCCTCTCGTGTCGGTCCAGTCACCCTCGCTCCCACGCGGCCACGTCCGCGCGACGTCCGACCGTCTCGCGGAGCGGGTCGCTGGAGGAAGCGAGATCCGCGCCCAGCACGATTCGATTGAAGCTGGCGGCGAGCTGGTGCGGGCGCCGGCTCTCATCACGGCCCGTTCGGGCGCTCCCGTTGGAGTCGTCGTCGCCAGCGATCACCTCAGCGGCTCGCTCGCCACGCATTCCAGGAGGATCGTCAACGCCTACGAGGGCTACAGCCAGCTCCGGGTTCTGAGGCGGCCTCTCGAGGGAGTCTACCTTTCGTTCTTCCTTTTGATGACGCTGATGGTCCTGGCCAGCGCGACCTGGATGGGCGTGTACATCGCGAAGCGGATCACGCGGCCGGTGCAGATGCTGGCCGAGGGGGCGCGCGCGATCGGATCGGGCCGTCTCGACCATCGCATCGAGCAGGAGACGGCCGACGAGTTCGGTTCATTGGTCGAGGCGTTCAACACGATGGCGGGGGAGCTCGCCGTCAGCCGCAAGAAGCTCGATCGCTCGCGGACCGATCTCGAGCGAAAGAACGTGACGCTCGAGGAAAGCCGGCGCTACATCGAAACGATCCTTCAACGGATCGCCACTGGAGTCGTATCGATCGGGCCGGACGGGCGGGTGACGACGGTTAACTCGGCGGCGGCACGGCTGCTCGGCCTTGATGGGGCAGTCGGCCGCTCATCGGATGAGTTGTTCGGCCGAGAGGAGTTGAAGCCGCTCGGCGCGATGGTCGCAGGCGCGCAGGCCGGCGCGGCAGCCCCGGTTGCGCAGGAAGTCGCGCTCGTCCACGACGGCCGGGAACTGCATCTTGCCGCTGCGGCCACGGCGCTCGTCGGCGAGTCGGGCGGCGTAGCCGGTACCGTGCTGGTGTTCGACGATGTGACGCCGCTCATCCGGGCGCAGCGCGTCGCCGCATGGCGCGACGTCGCCCGCCGCCTCGCGCACGAAATCAAAAACCCGCTCACGCCCATTCAGCTCTGCGCCGAGCGACTGCGGCGGCACTTCGGCGGCGCGCCGCCGAACGCACGAGCGCTCGTGGAGGAGTGTACCGACACCATCGTCGCGGAAGTCGAATCGTTGAAGGCGCTCGTGGACGAGTTCGCGCAGTTCGCGCGGATGCCGGCGCCACGCGCCGCGCCGTCGGATCTCAATGCCGTGCTGACTGAAACGCTGACCCTCTACGATGGCCTCTTCAAAACCGTTCGCATCGAGCGTGCGTTCGCGGCCGATCTGCCGCTCGTCCGGATCGACGCGGAGCAGATCAAGCGCGTGGTGATCAATCTCGTGGACAACGCCATCGAGGCGATGGGCGGGCGCGACGGCGCGCCGGGCGGGGAGATCGTCGTGTCGACCGAACGCGATGCCACGGCCGGTGTCGCCCGGGTTGTCATCGCCGACAACGGGCCGGGGATTTCCCCGGACGATCGCGACAAGCTGTTCATGCCGTACTATTCGACCAAGCGCCGCGGCAGCGGGCTCGGCCTCGCGATCGTGCGCCGGATCGTCGTCGAGCACGGCGGCAGCATCGAGGTCACCGACAACGAGCCGAAAGGTACGCGGTTTACGATCGAGCTTCCGGTCTAGGGCCCAGTGAAACGAACCATCCTGCTCGTCGACGACGAAGCCGGCGTGCGAACGGCGTTGACCGGTGTCCTCAAGGACGAAGGCTACTTCGTCGAAGCCGTGGGGAGTGGCGAGGAGTGCCTCGACCGGCTGGCGAGAGGACCCGTGGACCTCGTCATCCTCGACATCTGGCTGCCCGGCATGGACGGGCTCGCGACACTGCAGCGGCTGCGCGAGCGGCGCGCCGACGCAGTCGTAATCATGATTTCCGGCCACGGTAACATCGAATCGGCCGTAAAAGCCATCAAGCTCGGCGCGTACGACTTCGTCGAGAAGCCGCTGTCCCTCGAGAAGACCGTTCTCGTGGTCCGCAACGCGCTGCGGCACCGCGAGCTGGAGGCGGAGAACCGGGCGCTTCGCGCCAGCGTCGATCGACGGCTGGTCATGGTGGGCGACAGCCATGTGATGGCGCAGCTTCGCGAGCAGGTCGCGATGACGGCGCCCACGAACGGCCGCGTCCTCATCTACGGCGAAAACGGGACAGGGAAGGAGCTCGTGGCGCGATCGATCCACGCGATGAGCCGCCGGCGGAACGGACCGTTCATCGAAGTGAACTGCGCCGCGATCCCGGAGGAGCTGATCGAGTCGGAGCTCTTCGGCCACGTAAAAGGGGCATTTACCGGCGCCGTGGCGGATCGCCGCGGCAAGTTCGAGCTCGCGGATGGAGGCACGCTCTTCCTGGACGAGATCGGCGACATGAGCTTGAAGACGCAGGCCAAGGTGCTGCGTGCGCTCCAGGAGCAGGTCGTCGAGCCGGTCGGCGGCACGGCGAGCGTCAAGGTCGACGTCCGGGTGCTCGCGGCGACGAACAAGGAGTTGCCCGCGGAAATCCGGACGGGGCGCTTCCGCGAGGATCTTTACTTCCGGTTGAACGTCATTCCGATCTTCGTGCCGCCGCTACGCGATCGCGACGTCGACGTCCCCGTGCTGGCGGAGCACTTCATGGCGGAGTTCGCCCGCGAGTACGGCCGGCGCCCGAAGAAACTCGATGCGTCGGCAGCCTCGCGGCTCCGCGCGTATCGCTGGCCGGGGAACGTGCGCGAGCTGCGAAACGTCATCGAGCGCGTGTTCATTCTCGCGCCCGGCGACACGATCGGGGTGCAGGATCTCGCGTTTCTGGATGGCGGGGCCGATATGGGCGCGACCGATGCGGCGGACCTGCTGCCGCTCCACGACGCGCGCGATCGATTCGAACGCGACTACATCCTGCGCGCGCTCGCGGCGCAGAACGGCAACATCTCCCGCACCGCCGAGGTCCTCGGCGTCGAGCGGAGCAACCTGTATCGCAAGATGCGGTCCTTCGGCATTGCGCCGCGCAGAACTGAGACGGAAGAAGAACCGGTGTAGGCCCGACCGTCCGGCTGATCCACACACGCCCGACCTGAAGGTCGGGCCTACTCTGCCCGTAACTTGTTCTCGAGCACCTGGTCGTTATCGAAGCGTTCAAGCTGCAGATAGTATTCAGCCGTCCCGACGAGCGCCGCCGAGGGAACGAGTCCGACGATCTCGCTCTCCAGGACGTTCACGCCGTAGCGCCCCGCTTCGCGCTTCACCACCTCGAACACCCGGTAGATCGGCGTCTTCTCGTAGTTGGTGAGATTCATCGAGACCTGGACGACCCCGCGATCCTCAAGCCGGATGCCCATCGCTTTGACGAACCTGAAGCCGCCGCTGCTGTGCCGAATCGCGGCGGCGATCTTCTTCGCCACGTCGAGCCGGTCGGTTGCGAGGTTGATGTTGTATGCGATGAGCGGCATGCGCGCGCCGACGACCGAGGCGCCAGCCGATGGATGCGGCTCCGCGGGACCGTAGTCCGGCTTCCAGGCCGGGTCGCGCATCTTCTCGCGAAGCCCCTCGAATTCGCCGCGCCGGATGTCCTCGAGGTTGCGCCGTTCGGGTTGGCTTGCCGCCTCCTCATACAGGTAGATCGGGACGCCAAAGCGGTCTGCGATCGCCGCGGCCGTGGACTTCGCCAGCGCGACGCAGTCGTTCATCGTCACCCCTTCGATCGGCACGAACGGCACGACGTCCACGGCTCCCAGACGGGGGTGCTCGCCGGAGTGCGACCGCAGATCGATCGCGGCGACGGCGCGCTCGTAGAGCTTCAGCACGGCGTCTTTCAGCGGCTCGGCCTCGCCCGCCAGAGTGAGGACCGACCGGTTGTGGGATGAGTCGGACGAATAGTCGAGCACTCGGACCCGGTCGACGCCGCGAAGCGCGTCGACGATGCCCGTGACGACATCCGCGCGGCGTCCCTCGCTGATGTTCGGGACGCACTCGATGATGGGCATGCGCAGGTTGTACCACAGACGCGTTGATGGCGGTCGCTATCGCGGTGTGATCGCGGGTGAAGCCGCGGCTTTTACGTTGATCTGGTTGAATCTGCGGCTTATAATTCCCGCGCGCTCAACAGCATGGCCGATTCGCTACGCCAGGACCTGCCCGACGACCGCGCGTCCCACGTTCGCATAGAAGAACTTCTCGTCGCCGGCCTCGGTCACTACTTCGCTGCTCAGTACGAGGAAGCGATCCATCTCTGGACGCGCGTGCTGTTTCTCGATCGCGGACACGCGCGGGCGCGCGCCTACATCGAGCGTGCGCGCGGCGCGCTCGCCGAGCGTCAGCGGGAATCTGAAGAACTGCTCCACAGAGGCGTCGCGGCGTTCAACGAAGGGGACACGGGCGAGGCGCGCAGCCTTCTTACACGGGCAGTCGAGCGCGGCGCCTCGGACCCCGAAGTCCTTGCAGTGCTCGGTCGCCTCGATCGACTCGATGCGCCGGTCGACGTGCCGTCGCGGCCACCGGCCGTCGCGGAATCGCGGCGCCGGAGCGCACCGGGCAGCGCGATCTCCGTTCCTCACGACGACCGCGGGCCCGCCAGCGGACGTGCGTGGGTGCTCGTCGCCGCAATCATCCTGTTGACATTCTTTGCCGGCGCGGGTCTGGTGCTCTCCGGCGCGTTGGCCGTCCCGGATTTTGCGCTCGGTCCCGAGCGGCGGGGTATCGACGTCAGCGGGCGGGCCGAGACGCCGCTGCCGCTGCCGTCGGCGTCCGAGGTCGCGCTTGGGCGTGCGCGTGTGTTCTCCGAAAACGGCAGACTGCGTGAGGCGCTGCGTCAGCTCGACACCATCTCAACCGGCGATCCGTTGCAGCCCGACGCCGATCGGCTGCGCGCCGCAATTCAGCGCGCGCTGCTGGCGACCGCAGGCCCCAGCGGCCTCCCGGCTCCTCCGCGATGAGATGCCCGAAGTGCCGGTACATCAGCTTCGAGCGCGGCGATCGTTGCCGCAACTGCGGGTACGATTTCTCCCTCACGTCCCAGCCTGACGAGCCCGAGCTTCCGATGCGGAATGCGGCCAACGATCCCGTTGGTCCTCTCGCCGATCTGACGCTCGGCGAGCCGGCGCCGGCGGCGGTATCCGGAACGTCGGGAACGGAATGGTTCGAGCTGAACCGGACGTCGGGGCGGACGACCGACCTCCCATTGTTCGGCCCGGCGCCTGCGCCGCGCGCGCCACTCTCGGTGCGACGGCCCGCGCAGGAACCGCGCGAATCTCATCGTGAGACGCCCCGCTTGCGCTTCGAGCGGCCGGCAGCTGCCCCGGCCCTCGACGCTTCTTCCGACGAGGACGCGGACGGATCGGCGGCAAGCGCGCCGCGCCGCCTGCTCGCGGGCCTGATCGACGCCACGATTGTGGCCGGCATCGATTTTCTCGTGCTCTATCTCACGCTGCGTCTCTGCGGATTGAGCTTCGCCGAGGCCTACGTCCTGCCGATCGTGCCCTTCATAGGATTCCTGCTGCTGTTGAACGGCGGCTACCTGGCTGCCTTTACCGCCGCGAGCGGTCAAACCATCGGAAAGATGGCCGCTGGCATCAAGGTCGTCGGCGCTCCTCCGGGTGAAGCAGGCACGCCGGACGGTCGCGTCAGTTTTGGTCTCGCGTCGCTTCGCACTCTCGCGTATCTCGCCTCGGCGCTGCCGGCGGGCCTGGGCTTCGTGCCGGCTTTCATCGGCCGCGACCGCCGCGCGCTGCACGATCGCCTGGCCGAGACGCGCGTCGTCCGCGTACTCTAAGTCGACGTGGTCCGGCTGGCGGTCCTCCTCTCGACATTCTTCTATGTGGGCTACGCGCCTGTCGCACCCGGCACGGTGGGGTCCGCGGCAGGGCTCGTGGTCTATGCCCTGGTCGCAGCGACAGGATCGCCGTTCGTCGAGGTTGGCGTGATTGTCGTGCTGTTCGCGGCGGGCGTGTGGGCGGGGACGATCACCGAGCGCTATTTCGGCGGCATCGATCCCGGACCGATCGTCCTCGATGAAGTCGTGGGCATGCTGATTACGCTGGCCTTCATCCCTGTCAGCTGGAGCGGTGCGATCGTCGGCTTCTTTCTGTTTCGCGTCATGGATGTCATCAAGCCTTACCCGGCCGGACGGCTCGAGCGCCTCCACGGCGGTCTGGGTGTGATGGCGGACGACGCGATGGCCGCCCTGTATGCGAACCTGGCGCTCCGCGCAGCGCGATGGGCGCTGCCCGGCTGGATTGCATGACGCCCGAATCAGGTCTTCCCGTCTGGCGGACAGCGGCGATCGTCGCGGTGGGAAGCGAGCTCCTGACGCCGTCGCGCCTCGACACGAACTCGCTTTATCTGACGGAGCAGCTCAACGCGATCGGTATCGACGTCGTCTCCAAAGCGGTTGTCGGTGACGATCATCAGGCGGTCGCCGACGCGTTCCGGCACGCCGAGTCGCGCGCCGACCTGGTCGTCATCACGGGCGGCCTTGGACCGACTGACGATGACGTGACACGCGAGGCGGTCGCGGCGGCGCTCGATCTCCGGCTCGAGGAAGATCCCGCCATCGTCGCGGCCATCGAGCGGAGGTTTGCCGCTCGGGGCCTGCAGATGCCTGCGATCAACCGGCGTCAGGCGCTCGTGCCGCGCGGCGCGCGCGTCCTGGACAATCCGAATGGAACGGCGCCAGGGTTGTGGATTCGTGATGGCGACAGCGGCGTCCTGCTGTTGCCAGGTCCGCCCTCCGAGCTGAAGCCGATGTTCGAGGGCTGGTGCCAGACCATAGTTGTTGCGGGCGGCGTGACGCCAATCCATCGGCGATTCATCCGTATCACGGGCATTACGGAGTCGCATGCCGAAGAGGCGCTCCAGCCGTACTACGAAGCATGGCAGCGCGCCCAGCCCCCTGTCGCGGCGACCATTCTCGCCGCGATGGGACAAATCGAGCTGCATCTCTCGGTCCGCGCTGATGCCGGGGCCGCGCGCGCTGCGCTCGCGCGCGCCGCCGCGGATGCGTGTACCGCCCTCGGCAACAACGTCGTCAGCGACGAAGGCAAGACGCTGGAAGAAGTCGTGGGCAATCTGCTGAGGGCGCGCGGCTGGACACTTGCGATCGCGGAGTCATGCACGGGCGGTCTGATCGCCTCGCGGATCACCGACGTCGCATTCAGCTCGGATTACCTCCAGCTTGGCGTCGTCTCCTACAGCAACGCGTCAAAGATCGACCTGCTGAACGTGCCGGCGGATCTCATCGAAGTCCACGGCGCGGTGAGTGAACAAGTGGCGACGGCGATGGCGACGGGTGCACGCGAGCGCGCGCACGCTCATATCGGGCTCGGCGTCACCGGGGTCGCCGGTCCGGGCGGTGGAACAGCGCGAAAACCGGTCGGCACGGTCGCAGTTGCCGTCGTCGGACCGGACGGGACGTCGCGGGCCCGTCTTCACACGCTGCGGGGGAACCGGCAGCAGATCAAAACGTGGGCCTCGCAGGTTGCGCTGGATTCGGTGCGCCGCATGCTGCTCAAGCAGTCCGGTTGACCGTCGACCCGACACGAGCATTCCGATCACATGCGCCTTTTCGTGGCGTTCGATCTGTCGGACGCTCAGCGGAGCGAAGCGGAGCGCGCGGCGAGCGTGATGCAGCGACGGCTCGACGCCGTCAAGGCATCGCGCGCGGTCCGGTGGGCCTCTTCGCCACAGATACACCTCACGCTGCGGTTCATCGGCGAGGTCGACGACGCTCTTGGAGCGCGCGTCGTGGACGCGCTCGCACCGCCGCTGCCGGTGTCAGCGTTTTCGCTCTCATTAGGCCGGCCGGGGGTGTTTCCAGGGCCCGGCCGTCCACGCGTCATCTGGATTGGTCTCGCTGAAGGGAGCGACGGCGCGGCCGCATCGCACGATGCCGTCGAGGCGCGGCTGCAGACGCTTGGTCTCGAGCCAGAGGTGAGGCCATTCCGCGCGCACGTGACGCTCGGCCGCGTGCGCGAGATCCGGCCGCCGCAGGCGGCTGCACTGCGCGAGGCGATGGATCGGCTCCGGATCGATCCTGCGCCCGCGACGGTCACGCACGCGACGTTGTATCGTAGTCATCTGTCGCCCAAAGGGGCCCGCTACGAGCCCCTCGTGCGGACCATGCTGGCCGGATGATTCTGCTGCTCGCCTATTTCCTCGGCTCGATTCCCTTCGCACTGCTCGTCGCGCGGCGCCTCGGCGGCGTCGATCCGCGCGTATCCGGCAGCGGCAACGTCGGCGCGGCGAACGTGCTGCGGACGACGAACAAGCGGATTGGCGTCTTCGTCCTCTTGCTCGATGTCGGGAAAGGCGCAGCCGCGGTCGGTGTGGCGCGTGCGGCTGGCGCCAGCGATGTGGCGGTCGCAGGCGCTGCGCTGGCGGCAGTCGTCGGGCACATCTATCCCATCTGGCTGAAGCTGCGCGGCGGAAAGGGCGTCGCCGTTGCGTGCGGGGCGTTCGCGGTGCTGACGCCGCTGGCGACTGCGCTGGCAGTGGCGATCTTTGGGGTCGTCGTGTGGGCGACCCGCTATGTCTCGCTTGGATCCGTGGTGGCGACGGCGGCGCTCCCGCCGCTGGCCGACGCAGCAGGCGCCCCTCCGTTCGTCGTGCTCGCAGCGGCCGCTTCGGCCGCGCTCATCATTTTCCGTCATCGCGGAAATCTGTTGCGTCTGGTCCGTCGGACCGAGCGCCGCATCGGGGAGCCCGTGTGAGCCGCATCGCGATCCTTGGCGCGGGCAGCTGGGGGACGGCGCTCGCCATTCACCTCGGACATGCCGGGCACCACGTCCGGCTCTGGGGACGCGACTCGGCGCTCGTCGACAGGATGGTGTCGACGCGCTCGAATGCTGAGTACCTTCCGGACGTACCGCTACATGATGCCGTTGAACCGACCGCGTCGATTGCCGAGGCGCTCGACGCCGCCGACTTCGTGATCGTCGCGGTGCCGTCGCATGGTGTCCGGCACGTTCTGGCGCTTGCCGCCGCGTCCGTGCCGGCGTCGGCGATCGTCGTCAGCGCGACCAAGGGGATAGAGGGCGAGTCACTCTTGAGAATGTCCGAAGTTGTCGAGGCGGAGCTGGGCGGACCGCAACGGATCGCGGTGATGTCGGGTCCGAGCTTCGCGCTCGAAGTCGCTCGACAGCGTCCGACGGCCGTGTCGGTCGCGTCGCGCGACGCGGAGGTGGCTGCGAAAGTACAGCATGAATTCCGAGGGCGATACCTCCGCCTCTACATTACGGATGATGTCGCAGGTGTCGAAGTCGGCGGCGCGGTGAAGAACGTGATCGCGATAGCCGCCGGCGCAGCCGAGGGCCTCGATCTCGGGCGCAACGCGATGGCGGCCCTCATCACCCGTGGGCTCGTGGAGATCTCGCGCCTGGCGTGCGCGCTTGGCGGCCGGCGCGAAACGCTCGCCGGCCTGAGCGGCCTCGGCGATCTCGTGCTGACGTGCACCGGCGACTTGAGCCGGAACAGGCGCGTCGGGATCGCGCTCGGACGCGGCCGGCGCCTTGCAGAGATTCTCGCCGGTATGCGAATGGTGGCCGAGGGCGTCAAGACGACGGGGGCGGCACTCGCCCTTGGCGAACGCCACGGTGTCGAGCTCCCAATCGCCGCGCAGATGGCGGATGTGCTCAGCGGCCGCAGGGCGCCGCAGGAGGCGCTCGAAGAGCTGATGCTCAGGCGGCAGCGGGCGGAATGAGCTTTTTCGACAAGCTGCGCTCCGGTCTCGCCCGGACGAAGGAACAATTTCTCGGCCGTTTCGGCGGCGCGGCAGACGAGGTCTCGAAAGAGGGCCTGGACCAGGCGCGCGCACCCGGTCAGCCAGCCCGTCCTGCTGCGCAAACTTCGCGAGCGGTCCCCGTCCACACACTCGACGCGCTGGAGGAGGCGCTGATCAGCGCCGACGTCGGCGTGGCGGCCGCCGATCGGATCGTTCGCGCCGTGCAGGCACGTGCAGCCGGCGGTGGGAATCTGCGCGAGCTCGTGAAGAGCGAGCTGCTGGAAATCCTGAAGGCTGCCGATCGCGATGGTCCGCGACATGCGGGCAGACCGCACGTCATCCTCGTCGTTGGCGTGAACGGAACAGGGAAAACGACCACAGTCGGCAAGCTCGCGCGACTGATGAAAGAGCAGGGCGTCCCGCCGCTCATTTGCGCCGCCGACACGTTTCGCGCCGCCGCTGTGGAACAGCTCGAAGTCTGGGCAACGCGGGCCGGCGTGGACATTCTGCGTGCGCGGCAGGGAGCCGATCCGGCGGCCGTGGTCTTCGACGCGGTCGCTTCTGCGAAGGCCAAGGGGCGCGCCGCCGTTCTGGTCGACACCGCAGGCCGTCTTCACACGCGTGTCAACCTGATGTCAGAACTCGACAAGATCAGGCGGATCGTTGCGCGCGAGATCGAAGGCGCGCCACACGAAGTACTGCTTGTGCTCGATGCGACAGTCGGGCAGAACGGCCTCGTGCAGGCGCGCGAGTTCCTCCAGGCCGCGGGCGTGACGGGGGTTGTGCTGACAAAGCTCGACGGCACTGCCAAAGGTGGGATCGCCGTCGCGATTGCCCACGATCTCAAGCTTCCGATCCGGTACGTGGGGGTCGGTGAGGCGATCGACGACCTCATTCCGTTTTCTCCTGACGAGTACGTGGACGCCCTTTTCGAAGAAAAATGGTGATCACAAGCCGGGGTGTGGGGCGGAGCCCCACGAGAATATGACCGATGCCGACTACATGGAACGGGCGCTGCTGCACGCCGGCCGGGGCCGCGGGCGGACGTCACCGAATCCAGTCGTTGGCGCCCTCGTCGTCGCGAATGACGTCGTCGTGAGTTGGGGCTACCACGAGCGCGCCGGCGAGGCGCACGCGGAAGTGCGCGCGCTCGAAGCTGCGGGCGCGCGGGCGCGCGGCGCGACGCTCTATTCGACCCTCGAGCCGTGCTGTCACACCGGACGCACCGGGCCTTGCACCGAACGGATCATCGACGCCGGCATCCGTCGCGTCGTCGCGGCGGTGCGCGATCCCAACCCTCGCGTAGCCGGCGGCGGGCTCGCCGCGCTGCGCGCGCGCGGCATCGAGGTCGTGGACGGCGTGCTCCAGGAAGCGGCCGCGCGAGTGAATCAGTCGTTTTTTACGTGGGTGCGCGAGGGTCGCCCCCACGTGACGATGAAGATCGCGCTCAGCCGGGACGGCCGCGTGGCGGCTGCGCGGGGTGTCCGGACGCTAATCACCGGACCCGCATCGGATCGCCAGGTGCACCGCGACCGGGCCGAAATTGACGCGATCGGCGTCGGCGCCGGAACCGTGCTCGTCGACGACCCGGAGCTGACCGCGCGCGGAGCCTGGCGCGAACGTCCGCTGACTCGCGTTGTCTTCGACCGCACGCTTCGCACCCCACCCTCGGCGCGGCTGTTCTCGACCCTGAAGGCTGGGCCGGTTATAGTGTGTACGCTAGAAAACGCAGTAGACGGAGGAGCTGCGCAGGCCCTCACGCAGGCCGGCGCGCAGCTCGAGGCCATCCGCGGTGACTTCCTCCCGGGGGCATTGCGCCGGCTCGGAGAGCTGGGCGTGACATCAATCATCCTGGAGGGAGGACCGGCGCTCCACGGCTCACTGTGGGGCGCGCGCCTCGTCGATCGCGTCCAGCTCTATATCGGTCAACACGCGCTCGGCGCAGACGGTGTGCCGTGGCTCGACAGCACGGCACTTCCGCTGAGCGTGCTGTCGAAGGTCGGCACGCGCTGGCTGGGCGGCGATCTGCTCATTGAGGGCGATGTTTACCGGACTCATTGAATCGGTTGGCGAAGTTGCGGACTTAAAATCGACCCCCGCGGGCTTTCGCATCGGCCTCGCGACATCGCTCGCCGGCGAGCTCGCGGTCGGCGACAGTCTGGCGGTCAACGGCGTCTGCTTGACGATCGTGAACGCCGATGCCCACAGCGTCCATGCCGATGTGTCCCCGGAAACGGCGCGCGTCAGCTCGCTGGGGTCGCTGCGCCGCGGCACGCTCGTCAACCTGGAGCGTCCGATGCGCGCCGATGCACGGCTCGGCGGCCATTTCGTTCAGGGCCACGTCGACGGGACCGGCGTGATCGAGGACCTGCGCGACGCCGGCGATCATCACTGGCTGACGGTGAAGTACCCGCCGCCGCTCGCTGCGTATATGGTCCGCAAAGGCTCGATAGCGGTCGACGGCATCAGTCTGACGGTCGCCGGCGTGGACGACAAACACTTCGACGTGCAGATCATCCCGTTCACGTGGACGAACACCAACCTGCGTGCGGCGAAGCTTCACGACGTTGTGAACATCGAATGCGATATCCTCGGTAAATACGTCGTCCGCTACGCGGAGCTCGCGGGTCTCTCACAAGTCAGGCCGGGTCGGACCCCAGGTTAGCGTTATGAGAAAGAAAAAGAACCCCTTCGCTTCGATCGAGGACGCCATCAAGGCGGTGCGCGACGGGCGCATGATCATCGTCGTCGACGACGAGGATCGCGAGAACGAGGGGGACCTGACCATCGCGGCCGAGAAGATCACGCCCGAAGCCATCAACTTCATGGCGACGCACGGGCGCGGTCTGATCTGCATGCCCATGACGACCGAGCGGCTCGACGAACTGGACGTACCGTTGATGGTCCGCGAGAACAGCACCCGCTTCGATACCGCGTTCTGCGTATCGATCGAAGCGAAGGGCGTGACGACGACGGGCATCTCCGCGGCGGATCGCGCCGCGACGGTTCTCGCCGCAATCGATCCGGCAACGCGGCCGACCGACCTGGCGCGTCCCGGCCACATGTTCCCGCTTCGCGCGCGTTCAGGCGGCGTGCTCGTCCGCGCCGGTCAGACCGAGGCGGCCGTGGATCTTGCGCGCATCGCCGGTCTCTATCCGGCGGGCGTCATCTGCGAGATCATGAACCCCGACGGGACCATGGCGCGCGTGGCGGAGCTTGCGAAATTCGCGAAACGCCATTCGCTGCTGATGATCACGATCGCCGATCTGATTCAGTACCGGATGCGCACCGAAGGGCTCGTCCGCCGGGTCGCGACGGCGGATCTGCCCACTCACCATGGCCAGTTCCGGATCGCCGCCTACGAGAGCCTGATCGATCAGGAAACACACGTCGCGCTCGTTCGTGGCGACGTCGGCGACGGCGAAGGGGTCCTCGTGCGGGTCCATTCCCGCTGCCTGACTGGCGATGTCTTTCACTCGGCGCGGTGCGACTGCGGTGCGCAGCTGGACGCTGCGATGGAGCGCATCGCGCAGGAAGGCCGCGGCGTGCTGCTCTATCTCAACCAGGAAGGGCGGGGCATCGGTCTGGCGAACAAGATCCGCGCCTATGAGCTGCAGGAGCAGGGCCTGGATACCGTCGAAGCCAACGAGCGCCTCGGCTTCAAGCCGGATCAGCGCGACTACGGTATCGGCGTGCAGATTCTCAAAGACCTCGGGGTCCGGAGCATGCGCCTGCTGTCCAACAACCCGCGAAAGCTCGTTGGCCTCGAAGGCTACGGCCTCTCGGTCGCCGAATGGTTACCGCTCGAGATTCCCGCCTCCGATCACTCGCGCGATTACCTTCGCGTCAAGAAGCAGAAGCTGGGCCACAAGCTGTCTTCGGTGTAGGGGCGGTTCGCGAATCGCCCCTGCTCGTTTTCCGACCCGCCTGTCCGGATTGACACCGTCCGTTCCGCTCAGTTACCATAAGCGTTTGCGTTTGAATCCCTTAGGGCCACAGGGACAGTGTTCGAAGCGCTCACGACCCGCCTGCAGGATGTCTTCCGTTCGCTCCGCGGCGAAGCGCGGCTGACAGAGGAGACCGTCGAAGCGGCACTCCGGGAAATCCGGATGGCGCTGCTCGAGGCGGACGTCAATTTCAAGGTCGTCAAGGCCTTCGTCGATCGCGTCCGCGATCGGGCCGTCGATCAGGAGATCCTGCGCAGCCTGACGCCGGCGCAAGAAGCCGTGCGGATCGTGCGCGACGAGATGCTGGCGCTCTTCGGCGAGACCGCCGGAGGGCTGCCGCCATCGCCGGCCCGGCCGCGCGTGATCCTGTTGCTTGGCCTGCAGGGTTCGGGCAAAACGACGACGGCGGCGAAGCTGGGGCGGTGGCTCCAGAAGCAGGGCAAGCACGCGCTCGTGGTATCGACCGACGTGCGACGTCCGGCCGCTATCGAGCAGCTGTCGGTGCTTGCGAAGCAGGCCGGCCTTCGGACGCACGAGCCGGCCGGCGAGATCGATCCGGTGGCGCGCGCCGCGGGCGCGCTCACGGAAGCGAGGAATCTCGGGTTCGAGGCGGTGATCGTGGACACCGCCGGCCGCCTGCATGTCGACGACGAGCTGATGGTGGAGCTCGAGGCGATCAAGCAGGCGGTGGGGCCGAGCGATCTGCTCTACGTCGCAGATGCGATGACGGGGCAGGACGCCATCAAGAGCGCGGGCGAGTTCAACCGGCGCGTGGGCGTGACCGGCGTCGTGCTGACGAAGTTGGACGGCGATGCGCGCGGCGGCGCCGCACTGTCGGTCGTCGGCGTCGTCGGCGTGCCGATCGCGTTTGTCGGGAGCGGCGAGCGGCTCCAGGATTTGGAGCCGTTTCATCCCGACCGCGTCGTGTCGCGGGTGCTCGGGATGGGCGACGTGCTGTCGCTCATCGAGAAAGCGGAGCAGGCGGTCTCGCGCGAGGAAGCGGAGCAGCTCGAGCGAAAGATCCGCACGGACGATTTCACGCTCGAGGACTTCCGCGATCAGCTGCGGGCGATCAAACGGATGGGACCGCTGGAGTCGATCCTCGGCATGCTGCCCGGAATGGGCAACTTGCGGGAGGCGATGAAGCAGCGCGGCGAAGTGGACGAGTCGCAGCTCTCGCGCATCGAGGCAATTATCAACTCGATGACGCCGCTCGAACGCCGGCGGCAGGAGATCATCAACGGGAGCCGCCGGAAGCGCATCGCGCGCGGCAGCGGCACGTCGGTGGAAGAAGTGAATCGGCTGCTCAAGCAGTTCGTGCAGATGCGGAAGATGCTGAAGGCGGTCGGCGGGCTCGCCGGTCTGGGCAAGAAGAAGAAAAAGGGTCGCGGGGGCCTCGACGCCCTGCGGTCCATGATGAACGGGTAGTCCCTGATGAACGCGTAGCGCAGCCCTTGAGGGCTGCCTAACATGGAGCGAAAGGTAACGAAATGCTGGTCATTCGCATGCGGCGGGCGGGCTCGAAGAAGCGCCCGTTCTTCCGGGTCGTAGTCACCGAAGCGAAAAACCCTCGCGAGGGAAGCTTCGTCGAGGTGCTCGGGCACTACAACCCGCGTACCAAACCGGAGACGCTCGAGCTCGATCGCGAGCGCGTGGCGCACTGGATCAAAGCAGGCGCGCGCCCCTCGGATACGGTTCGCACGCTGCTCGCGCGCGCGCCCGTCGCGGCGCCGGCAACGGAGCCGGCCGCGGGCGACGCGGCCCGGTCGTGAGCAAGGCCCGCGACGTCGTCGAGGTCGTCGCGCGAGCGCTGGCCGACCGGCCCGAGCAGGTGAGGGTCGTCGAAACCGAGCATCGCGGACAGACCGTCGTCGAGCTGTTCATGGCGCCCGGGGATCTCGGTCGCGTGATCGGTCGGCAGGGCCGGACGGCGCAGGCGGTCCGCACGCTTGCGTCCGCAGCAGCCGACGCGGAAGGCCGGAAGGTCAACGTCGAGTTCAGGGACTAGCCGCAGATTCACGCAGATGGACGCAGACAGGGCGTGGGTCTAGAGCACAACAGGGACAGCGCCGGGACCGCCTGGGAAGACATGGTGGTCGTCGGGCGCATCGCGCGCGCGCACGGCAACCGCGGTGAAGTGATCGTCAACGCGGAAACGGATTTTCCCGACATCCGTTTCGGCGCCGGCAGCGAGCTGCGGCTCCGCCGCGGCGACGCGATAGACACGTTGAAGGTCGGGGCTGTTCGCACGCATCAAGGACGACCGGTGATCGCCTTTGACGGCGTCAGCACGATGGACGCGGCGGAGGCGCTCGCCGGTGCCGAGCTGCGGATCGCTCCCGCGGATCTGTTGCCGTTGTCGGCGGGGGAGTTCTACCGCCACGAACTGATCGGCTGCCGCGTCGAAACGACGGACGGTCGCGAGATCGGTAACGTGCGGCGGGTCGAGGAAGGGTCGGGAGTCGATCGACTGGTCGTAGCGGGCGTCCAGGGCGAGATTCTGGTACCGCTGGCGCTCGATATCTGCGTGACCATCGACGCGGTGGCGAGGCGCATCGTCATCCGGCCGCCTGAAGGGCTGCTCGAGCTGAACGAATGAAGTTCGACCTCGTCACGATCTTCCCGCATATGGTCGATACCTCTTTGCGGGAGGGCGTGATCGGACGCGCGGCAGAACGCGGCCTCATCGATGTCCGCGTCCACGACCTGCGCGACTTTACCGACGATCGGCACCGCGTCGTGGACGATGTGCCGTTCGGCGGCGGCCCGGGGATGGTGCTCAAGCCGGAGCCCTTCTTCCGGGCGATGGAGCGGATCGAATCGGAGCACGGTCGGCCGGCGGCCGTTGTGCTGACGTCGCCGGATGGGCGGCGGTTCACGCACGCCGAAGCCGAGCGTTTGAGCCGGCTGGCGCACATAGCCGTCCTGTGCGGGCGGTATGAGGGCGTCGACGAGCGGGTTCGAGCGCACCTGGCGACCGAAGAGCTGTCGATTGGCGACTACGTGCTGACCGGCGGCGAGCTCGCGGCGCTCGTCATCGTCGATGCGGTTGCCCGGCTGAGGCCCGGGGTCGTCGGCGACGAAGCGTCGGTCGAGCGGGACTCGTTCGCGCGCGGACTGCTGGACTTTCCGCAGTTCACGCGGCCGGCGGTCTGGCGGGGCGTCGAGGTGCCGGCGGTGCTGCTGTCAGGGCACCATGCGGAAATCGCGCGCTGGCGCCGGCGCGAAGCGCTGCGCCGCACGCTCGAGCGCCGGCCGGATTTGCTCGCGGCGGCGACGCTCGACGATGAAGATCGCCGGCTGCTGGAAGAGTTGCAGAAGAGAGACGAGAAGGGAGCTAGGTCATCATGAAGGCCATCGAGACCGTCGAGGGGGCGCAGCTCGTCAAACGCCCGGCGATGAGGCCGGGCGATACCGTGCGAGTGCACGTCCGGGTCCGCGAGGGAGACAAGGAACGCATTCAGGTGTTCGAGGGGATGGTGATTGCGTACCGCCGAGGCGGCGCGCGCGCATCGTTCACCGTCCGCAAGGTCTCGTTCGGGCAGGGCGTCGAGCGCATTTTCCCGCTGCACTCGCCGACCATCGATCGGATCGATGTCGTCCGGACGGCGAAGGTCCGGCGCGCGAAGCTCTACTTCCTGCGCGACCTGACGGGCAAGGCGGCGCGCATGCGCGAGCAAAAGAAGCCTGCCTAAACGCTCGATTCTGATTTAGGATGCACTCCAAAATCAGCGATGCGGCAGCGCGCTTTTCGCACTCTCGAGAATGCAGTCCGCCGGCTCGGGTATCCGAACGTGGCGGGCGTGGACGAGGTCGGACGCGGATGCCTGGCCGGCCCCGTCATCGCGGCGGCGGTCGTGCTCGACCCGGAACGGTATGTCGCCCGCATCTGCGATTCGAAAGTGGTCACCGCGTACGAGCGCGAGCAGCTCTATGATCGGATTACGCACGAGGCGACGGCGTGGGCCGTCGCCGCGGCCGACGCTGCCGAGATCGACACCTACAACATTCACCAGGCGTCGCTGCGCGCGATGCAGCGCGCCGTGCTTCAGCTTGCGCCGCTGCCAAGCTTCGTGCTCGTAGACGCCTTCCGCATCCCGGACCTGCCGATGCCGCAGCGCCCCGTTGTCCATGGCGATGCCCGGTGCACGGCGATCGCCGCCGCGTCGATCGTCGCCAAGGTCACGAGAGATCGATTGATGCAGACGCTGCACGAGCAGGATCCGCGCTACGGCTTCGATCGGCACAAGGGCTACGCGACGCGGGATCATCTGGATGCGGTCGCACGCCACGGTTACTCCGATGCGCACCGCCGCTCGTTCCGACCGCCGACGCTGTTTGATAGGATGGACTAGTTCCCCTGCCGAGCTGGAGACCCCAGGTTGCCCATCGATCGCGCAGAAACGCTCAAGAAGGCTGAGAAGGCCCTGAGGCAAGGGCGTCTCGACATCGCCATCGCGGAGTATCTGCACGTCGTCGAAGACCAGCCGCGCGACTGGAACATGGCCAACACGCTGGGCGATTTGTACGTCCGCGCCGGTCAGCCCGACAAGGCGGCGGGGCAGTACGTCCGGATCGCGGAGCACTTCGCGAAGGAAGGATTCTATCCAAAAGCGGCGGCCCTCTACAAGAAGATCCTGAAGGTGCGCCCGGACGACGAGACCGCGCTGTTGCAGCTCGCCGAAGTGTCGGCGCGTCTCGGCCTCCTCGCGGATGCCAAATCACAGCTGGGCACGGTGATCAAGCAGCGTCAGACCCGAGGTGATATGAAAGGCGCGAACGAGCTGGTCGTGCGGCTTGGCGCGCTCGATCCAGGCGACTTCGACGCTCGTCTCACGGCGGCGCGTGTCATGGCCGAGATGGGCAAGGGGGTTGACGCCGCCGCCCGCTTCCGTCAGATAGCCGACGAGCTGCGGGAAAGAGGACGCGAGGAAGAGGCGACGAATGCGCTCCGTGAAGCCGTTCGGCTGAACCCCGAGGACGTCGAAGGCCGGTCGCTGCTCGCGCGCGACCGTCTCGCCAGGAACGACGTCGACGGCGCACGGGAGTTTCTCGACGCAGACAGCGCCGGCCGCGACCCTGAACTGATGGTTGCGCTCGCCGAGGTCGAGCTGCGCGGCGAACGCGACGACAACGCGCGCGACATCCTCAAGCGGCTCCTCGAGAAGGACAAATCCAAGTCCGACGCTATCGCCAACCTGGGCTGGACGTTCGTGAACGAGAGGCCGATGACGGCGTTCATGTGCATCGAGATGGTCGTCGACTCGAGAGCCGCCGAACGCGATTACGCGTCGGCCGCCGCGATGCTGCAGGAATACGTCGCCCGCGCGTCGACGCAAGTGCCGGCACTCCTCAAGCTCGTCGAGCTCTGCGTGGACGGCGGGCTCGAGTCGACGATGTACGACGCGCAGGCGCAGCTGTGCGACGCATATCTGGCCGGCGGCCAGTCGGCCGAGGCACGGGTCATCGCCGAGGACCTCGTCGCACGCGAGCCCTGGGAGCGCGGACACATCGAGCGCTTCCGCCAGGCGCTCGTCATGCAGAAGGTGAGCGACCCCGACAGCATCATCGCGGAGCGCCTGAGCGGGCAATCGCCGTTCCTCGCAACCGATCATTTCGCGCCGCTCGATCTCAACGAGCCACCCGCCGAGCAGCCGTCGGCATCGAGCAGTCAAGCGACGGACGCGACGTCCCAAACCGCCGCGCGGCGTGGGGCGGGCTCGCGGAACACGGCGCCTTCATCCGAAGAGACGGAAGTGGATCTCACCGGTGTCTTCGCCAGCACGCCGGCGCCGTCGCTCACGGACGTGTTCAAGTCAAAGACGGGTCCGGACAGCGACGATCCGGGCGAGCAATTGAAGCTGGCGCGTACGTATCTGGACACAGGGATGCCCGAGGAGGCCATTGGAGCGCTCGAGGCGGCGTCGCGGTCGCCGCGCCATCGCTTCGATGCTGCCTCCGCGCTGGCACGGTTGTACGCGCAGCGCGGAGACTTCGGGAAAGCGGTTGAATGGTTCGAGCGGGCGGCCGAAGCCCCGGCGCCCACGACTGATGCCGGACGAGCACTGCTGTACGACCTCGGCGTCGCGCTCGAGGCAGCCGGCGAAATCGCGCGCGCGCTTGCCGTCTTCGTGGAACTGCAGGCAGACGCTGATCGCTACCGCGACGTGCATGCACGCATCGGGCGTTTGTCGCGGGTCCAGACCGGAGGTTAGCCGTTCGTTCCGTCAGCAGGATTCTCTTGGCGGCGTACTTTCTCGAAGCAGGCCTGGTACTCGTGCTGGCGCCCTGGTCCGCGTTCTGGGATCACAACCGCTTCATCGTCATTTCACCAGCGCTCCGAGGGTTGTTCCACAATTCGTTCGTGCGCGGCGCTGTGTCCGGGATCGGCGTCCTGACCGTGTTCGCGGGGCTCGCCGAGATCGCGGGGCTGTTTGCGGCGCGCCGCGCCACGGAGCGCGGCGATCACGCGTCAATCTAAGCCGCGGAGTTTCCGTGGCTCCCCTCATCTGCCTCGTCACCGATCGACATCGTCTGGCACCGCGCGAGAATCCTGAGGCCCAGCTCGACAAACTCGTCGCGCAGGCTGCGGAAGCGGGGAGAGCGGGTGTCGATCTGATTCAGCTGCGCGAGCGCGACCTCGATGGCGGCGTGCTGACCCGGCTCGCTCGGCGGATGATCGATGCGGCGACGCCGGCGAAGGTGATCATCAACGATCGGGCCGACGTCGCGCTTGCAGCAGGTGCCCATGGCGCTCACCTTCGCGGTGATTCGTTCGATGCGGTACGGCTGAGACGCATCGCGCCCTACGGATGGGTGATCGGCACCTCCGTTCACACGCTCGCTGAGGTCACGGCCTCCATGGGGGCGGTGGACTACCTGATTTTTGGCCCGGTTTATCCGACCGCGTCGAAGCCTGGAGCCACTCCCGCGGGTGTTGCCGAGCTGAAAAAAGTCGCCGCCGCGGCGGACGGACCCGTCCTAGCGATCGGCGGCATCACCTTATCCCGGATTGC
Organism: Vicinamibacterales bacterium; assembly: GCA_036258175.1. Classification (GTDB taxonomy): domain Bacteria; phylum Acidobacteriota; class Vicinamibacteria; order Vicinamibacterales; family 2-12-FULL-66-21; genus DATAEE01. Next base: position 13,332 of record DATAEE010000262.1, on the reverse strand, counting down.
AGAAATCGCGTCTGCGGGCGCTGCCGGGGTTGCCGGAATCGAGCTCTTTCTCCCGCCCACACGGGAGTTTCCCGAGCGCCCTGGTGCCGACGCCGCCGTGCGAGCCATCCGCGCGGCGTTCGGCACGGTCTTTGATTGATACAATACCGGGCCATTCATGGGTGATTTTGGCGGGAAACTCCGGCAGGCGCGCGAGCGACGTGGCGTGTCGCTGCGGCAGGTTTCCGCTGCCACGAAGATCTCCGTCGGTGTGCTCGAAGCGCTCGAGCGCAACGACGTCTCGAAGCTTCCCGGCGGCATCTTCAGCCGCGCCTTCGTGCGCGCGTATGCAAGCGAAGTCGGGCTCGATCCCGACCAGACCATCCGCGACTTCGTTTCGGAGTTCTCGGCCGAAGAGGCAGAGAGCGTCCCAATCACGCCTCCGATTGCCGTGCCCGTTCCCTCGCGAGCCAGCGAAGCGAGCCGACGGGCTGCGAAGCCCGCGGCGGCGGAGCCGGTTCGACGGACCAGGCCCTCGGTCGAGATTGTCCCGGACGAAAGCGAGTTCGAAAGTCAGCAGCGCATGGCCACCGTCGTCCTGCGTCTGCTGATGGTGAGCGTCCCGCTCGTGCTCGTCATCCTGTACTTCAGTCTCCGCGGACCGGCCGCGGACGCCAATATCGCGGCGTCACGACCGGCTCCCGAGACGGCGCCGCCGCCGCCGGCGCCTCTGGATCCCGCGGTCACGCCGCAGGGAGCGGCGACCGCCGGGCGGGAGCCTGCGCCTGGCGTAGCGGCCCCGGCGCCGATTCTGTCCGCATCACCGGATCAGCAGACGATCGAGCTCCGGCCGGGCGCACCCTGTTGGGTTTCGCTCACCGTTGATGGCAGTCCATCGTTCACAAGAGAAATGCAGGCGGGCGAACGCGTGGTTCGCACGTTCCGGGAAGAGGCCGTACTGAAGGTTGGCGACGGCGCGGCATGCGAGTTCGCGCTGAACGGCCGCGTCGCCAAGCCGCTCGGCGGTCCGGGGCAGGCCCGCACGATCAAGATCACTCCCCAGAACGTGGCGTCGTACCTTCCCTGATGGACCCTGGTCACAGGAGTCCCCTCATCGACTGCTTTCGGCGCGGAGAAGTGGCCCGCGACATCCGGCTCCAGGCCGCTCAAGGCGTGGTGGCGTTGCCCGCGCTGGAACGCGTGGCGCTCCTCGTGCTGCTGACCGACGATCAGGATCCCGAGATCCTGGCCGCAGCCAACGCTACCATTGCGAGCTTGCCCGAGTCCGCGCTGAGGAGCTTTCTCGCGCGCGCCGATGTGCCCGGGGAAATCCGGCAGTTCTTCGGCGACCGCAGCATCACGCCGGCGGCCGAGGCGGATCGCCAGCCTGATCTCGAATCTCTGCTCGAGTCGGAGGCGTCCAAGGAAGAACTGCCTGACGAACAAGACACGCCGCTTGCCAACATGTCGATCCTCGACCGCATGAAGCTGGCCATGAAGGGTTCGCGCGAGCAGCGTCAGGCCCTCATCCGCGACCCGAACAAGATGGTGTCGGCGGCGGTTCTCAGCAGCCCGAAGCTCACCGACAGCGAGATCGAAACCTTCGCGCGTATGGCGAACGTGAGCGAGGACGTCTTGCGGACGATCGGCATGAACCGCACGTGGACGAAGAACTACTCCGTGATATCCGGGCTGGCGCGTAACCCGAAGACGCCGCCGGCGATTTCCCTCAACCTGGTGGGACGCTTGAATGAAAGGGACATCAAGGGCATTACGCTCGACCGCAACGTCCCGGAAGCGCTTCGGCTCGCGGCACGGAAGTTCCTCACGAAGGGGAAAGATAAGGGGTGAGCGTCATGAACCCGCCGGACGAAATCAAACACCTCTACTTCAACGCCACGAAGGCGACGATTCAGCGGGACCTGACGCGGGCCATCGTTCTGTTGAAAGCGATGAAGAGCGAAGAGGAGCGAGAGCGAGCGGCGGTCTACATGGACGGCCTGTCCCAGATGCGCAGCGAATGGGCGATGGCGGGCCCATCGAAGGGTCGGGGCCCTGGAAGGAGGGGCCGGTCCTAGGAGCGGCTCCGGTTCCGCCGCAACCTCTTGCGGAGCTTTTCCACGGGAAGCGTGTTGAGCACATCTTCCGCGCGCAACCACGCGCGGCGCGCGACCATAATCCCCCATTGAAGGTGGTCGAATTCGTTTGGCGTGTGCGCGTCTGAGTCGACGACGATCGCGACGCCACGTTCGCGGGCGAGCCGGGCGTGCACGTCGCTGAGGTCGAGGCGCTGCGGATGGCTGTTGATCTCGAGCGCGACCCCCAACCGCGCCGCAGCGTCGATGACGCGCTCCATGTTCACGGCATACGGCGGACGTTTCAGGATCCGCCGGCCCGTCGGATGACCCAGGACGTCGACCCACCGGTTCTCGATCGCGCGCAGGATCCGATCGGTCATCTGGCTCTCTTCCTGGTTGAATCCCGAGTGAACCGACGCGACGACGATGTCGAGCTGCGCCAGACAGTCGTCGGAGAGGTCCAGCTTTCCGTCGGGCAGAATCTCGCACTCGATCCCCGCCAGCAGCAGGATGCCTGCGCGGCGTGACGCGTCGCGAACCGCTTTGGCGTGCTCGAGCGCGCGCGCTTCATCCAGCCCTTCGACCATCGCGAGCGCGCGGCTATGGTCAGTTATGGCGAGATAGTCCAGGCCGACCGCCTTCGCCGCCTTCGCCATCGTAAGGATGTCCGCCCGGCCATCGCTCGCCGTGGTGTGGGAATGGAGATCGCCTTTCAGGTTGGACCGCTCGACGAGCGCCGGCATCGCGCCCGTTTCGGCCGCCGCGATCTCGCCTCGATTCTCGCGGAGCTCGGGCGGAATGTAGGCGAGCCCCAGGACCTTGTAGATCGACGCCTCGGTCTTCCCCGCGATGGCGCGGCCCTGTTCGTTGTACAGGCCGTACTCGTTGAGCTTCAGCGCGCGGCCCAGCGCTCGGTCCCGCAGCGCGATGTTGTGGGCCCTCGATCCCGTGAAATACTGCAGCGCCGCACCTTCGCTATCGCGCTCGACGACGCGTACGTCCGCCTGAAGCCCACCACGCAGAACCACGCTGGACTTGGTCTCGCCACGCGCGAGGATCCGTTCGACTAGCGGATGGCTCGTGAACGACGCCATCAGCGCCGCCGCTCCGCCGGCGCCGACCGGCCCGGCGACGACCATGTCGAGGTCGCCGCAAGTTTCGCAACCGCGCCGCAGGCTGCCAACCGGGGTTATCGAAGCTTTCGGCGCGGCGTGACGAAGATGCGCCACCAGCGCGGCGGCGGCATCGCTGGCGTCGCTGATCAGCCGCCGGTTGCCCAGCTGCTTGCGGTCCTCGATCGCTTTGAGGATGAGCGCGGCCTTCTTGTCGCCCATCCCTTTGATGCCGCGCAACCGTCCGGCGCGCACGGCGGCCTCGAGATCTTCGAGCGACTTGATTTCGAGGGATCCGTACAGCAGCGCGACCGTTTTGGGCCCGACTCCCTGCAGCCGAAGCAGATCGAGAACCGTCGGGGGAAATTCCTTGAGGAGCGCTTTGTGGTACTCGAGCGAGCCGGTGTCGAGCAGTTCCCCGATCTTTGCAGCGAGATCTTTGCCGATGCCGGGAAGCTTCAGCCGCGCCTCGGCAGGCAGATCCGCGACCCGCTCCGCCAGTGTGGCGATGGTCTCGGCCGCCGTCCGGTAGGCGCGGACGCGGAACGGGTTCTCGTTCTTGATTTCGAGGAGGTCGGCGATTTCGCCGAAGACGCGGGCAATCGAGGCGTTATCCACGTTCCACGATCAATCCCTGGGTTTCGACACGGTAATCCAGCACCCGCGCGCCGGCCGAGGCGAGCGCCTTCCGCACAGCGGGCAGCCGATCCGGTTCGGCAAATACGATCATGCAGCCGCCGCCGCCCGCGCCGCAGATCTTTGCGGCCTGGGCGCCGGCGCCGCGTGCCGTCGAGATCAATCGCTCGATTCCAGTGGTGCTGACGCCAGGCGCCAGGCGCTTCCGGTTCTCCCACTCTTCCGCAATCTGCCGGCCGACCTCGGGCCAATCGCCGCGGGCGAGCGCCTCCCGCATCGTGATCGCGATGTCACGAATCCGCTCGAACCGCTCGAACACGGCACGATCTCCATCGATGTGGCGCTTCGTCACTTCCCAGTTGTTGATCCCCGACTGCCGCGACGCGCCGGTGTAAACGAGAAGGATATGCGCCTCGAAGGCACGCGGATCGACCGACAGCGCGACCCGGCGAACGCCGTCTGGCCGCAGCTCGACCGCCGAGAGGCCGCCGTACAGCGCAGGCCGGAAATCCTGCGCGCCGGTCGGGACGTCGATGGCCTGCGCCTCGACGTTCATCGCGACTTGAAGCAGCACCTCGTCGTCGAGCGTCGTGTCCTGCCATGCCGCTACGGCTCCGCACACGGCAATGTTCAGCGCCGAGGAGCCCGCGATGCCGGCACCGACCGGCGATTCGGACGTCGTCGCGACCCGCAGGCCGCCGGCGCGGAAAAAGTGCAGCAGGTGTCCGATCAGCTTCAGCTCGTGGTTGCCGCGCAGCTCCGACCAGTGGCTGGCGTTCACGGTGCGCCCGGTGTCCGCCGACGCGATCTCGATTCGTCCGTCGGAGAGCGGCGTGAGTTCGCATCGCGCGCGAAGACTTATCGCCGCGTTGAGAGTCTGCGCATCTTCGTGAAAAAGATAGAGCGGCCAGATGTCCATGGTGCCGCCCGCAAGATCGATCCGCGTGGGTGCTGAGGATGTGATGCGCACGCGCAGATTATAATGGCGGATCGATGTCGCCGCGGGACCTCCGGCGTCATGCCGGACAGCTGCTTGTAGCCGGTTTCGACGGGCACACCGTTCCGTCCGACCTCAAAGCGCTCGCCCGTGAATTCGATCTCGGCGGCGTCATCCTCTTTGCGCGGAACGTCGTCGACCCGGAGCAGGTAGCCGACCTCGCTCGCGAGGCGCGCAGTCTCCGCCGCGAGCTCCCGCTCTGGATCAGCGTGGATCAGGAAGGCGGCCGGGTCGCACGCCTCAAGCGGCCGTTCACCGAATGGCCGCCGATGCTCGCGCTCGGCCGGAGCGGCGATGAAAAGCTCGCGGAACGCTTCGCTCGGGCGCTCGCGACGGAGTTGTCCGCGGTCGGGATCAATCTGGATTACACGCCGGTCCTCGATGTGTACACGAACCCGAAGAACACGGTCATCGGCGATCGCGCCTTTGGCGAGCGTGCGGAGGAGGTCGCGCGGTTCGGGCGCATCGTCATCCGGACGCTGCAGGCGGGAGGCATCGCAGCCTGCGGAAAGCACTTTCCCGGGCACGGTGACACGGTTGCAGACTCGCACGAGGAGCTGCCGATCGTCGAGCACGACCCGGACCGCATCCGGCGCGTCGAGCTCGTCCCGTTCAAGGCCGCCATCGAGGAGCGGGTTGCCGCGATCATGACGGCGCACGTTCTCGTTCCGGCCTTTGACGACGAGCGGCCCGCGACGCTCTCGCCGACGCTGGTTGACGGCCTGCTGAAACGGGAACTCGGGTACGGCGGGCTCGTCATGACGGATGACATGCAGATGAAGGCGCTGAGCGCGCGGGACACCATCGGCGACAGCGCCGTCGGGGCAATCGCGGCGGGCTGCGATGCGCTGCTCATCGGCAACGGCGGCCAGGAGCCTCAGGTCGCCGCGCTCGAGGCGATCATTCACGCCGTCGAGGAAGAGCGCCTCCCGCTCAAGCGCGTCGAGGACGCGATGACGCGCCATCGGCGCGTGAAGGAGCGATTCCTCTCCGGAAAACGTGAGCACCCGCGAACCGAGCTCGACGAGGTCATCGGCCGCGGCGAACATCTCGCGATCGCCGAGGAGATGGCGAGGTTCCTCTGACGGCGATGGTAAAGCCGCACGCGCTGCGGCCCGGCGATCGCATCGCAGTCGTGTCGCCCGCCAGCCCGTTCAAGCGCGACGAGTTCGAGGCCGGCGTGACCGAGCTGAAGGCGCTCGGCTTCGAGCCCGTGTACGACGAGCGGGTGTTTGCGAGGCGCGGATACGTGTCGGGCGAACCAGAGATGCGTGCGGCGGCGCTCCACGATGCCTGGCGCGATCCGTCCATCGCCGCGCTCGTCGGCGTTCGCGGAGGCTATGGCAGCGTGCAGCTGCTGCCGCATCTCGACGCCGACCTCGCGCGGACCGCGCGCAAGCCATTCATCGGCTACAGCGATCTCACGTCGCTTCTGATATTCCTGAACGCCACCTGCGGTCTCGTGGCGTTTCACGGGCCGATGCTCGCGGGGCGCCTTGGCCGAGGCGAGCAGGGGTACGATCGTCAATCGCTGCTCGCATGTCTGACCAGCGTTGAACCCGCCGGGGAACTGCGCCCCACGGGACTGGAGGCGCTGAGGCCTGGCGAGGCGTCCGGACCCTTGTTTGGCGGGACCCTCTCGCAGATCGTCGGCTCGCTCGGCACGCCGTACGCCTTCGATCCGCCGCCCGGCTTCGTGCTCTTCCTGGATGAAGTCCGTGAGCGGCCGTACCGCATCGACCGGATGTTCACGCAGCTTCGATTGAGCGGGGTTCTCGGCCGCGCCAGGGCGGTTGTGTGGGGTGAATTGCCTGATTGCGACGAGCCGGGCGGAGAATACGGCGCTCGCGCGACCGCCGCAGATCTCGTACGCGATTTTCCGGGTCCCGTCCTCGTTGGATTTCCCTCGGGCCACACCGCCGGTCCTGCCTGGACGCTGCCGATGGGCGTTCGTGTGTCGGTGAAGGCGGACTCGCAGCCCGCGGTCGTCATTGAAGAGGCGGCGGTCGCATGACCCGCGTCCATCTAATCGGGATGTGTGGTACTGCGATGGCGACGCTCGCCGCGATGCTCAAAAAGCGCGGGTTCGACGTGCGGGGATCCGATCAGGACGTCTACCCGCCGATGAGCGATTTCCTGGCCGGCCTCGGCATCCCTATTCACGATGGGTATCGCGCGGAGCACATCACACCCGATCTCGACTTCGTCGTCGTGGGCAACGCGATTTCGCGCGGCAATCCCGAGCTCGAGGAAGTCCTGGACCGCAAGATTCGGTTCTGCTCCCTCCCGGAAGCGATCCGCGACAATTTCCTGTGGCGCGCGCGGTCCGTAGTGATCACGGGCACCCACGGCAAGACGACGACGACCTCGCTCGCCGGATGGGTGCTGACAGACGGCGGATTGGATCCCAGCGTGCTGATTGGCGGGATCGCAGAGAATTTCGACTCGAGTTTCCGACTTGGCGGCGGCCGTGAGTTCGTCATCGAAGGCGACGAGTACGACAGCGCGTTTTTCGACAAGACCGCGAAATTCCTGAAGTACCTGCCCGACATTGCGGTCGTGAACAACATCGAGTTCGACCACGCGGACATTTACGCGAACCTGGATGAGATCCGGCTGGCGTTCCGCCGGCTGGTCAACCTCGTGCCCCGCCGCGGCCTGCTGCTGCTCGGCGCCGATGACAAAGAGGCGCAGAGTCTCGGCCCTGCCGCGCGGTGCCGCGTCGAGACGTTTGGCCTTTCCGACGGCGTCGATTGGCAGGCGCACGATGTCCGCGCGCATCAGGACCGAATGACGTTCAGTGTCCGGCACAAAGGCAAGCCGGTCGGAGTCTTCGAGGTGCCGTTGCTCGGTTTGCACAACGTCCGGAATACGTTGGCGGCGATCGCGATTGGCGCGGCCTGCGGGCTTGCGGGCTCGACGATGGCCGAAAGCCTCGCGAAGTTCAAAGGCATCAGGCGCCGGCTGCAGCTTCGCGGCGACGTCAACGGCGTTTCGGTGTACGACGATTTCGCGCACCATCCCACCGCGATTGCCGAGACGCTCGCCGGTGTGCGCTCCGCCTTTCCACGCCGCAGAATCTGGGCTGTCTTCGAGCCGCGCTCCGCGACGTCGTGCCGGCGCGTGTTCCAGCAGGACTTCGCGCGAGCCTTCGATGGAGCGGATGAGATCGTCATCGCCGCCGTGTTCCGCTCCAACTTGCCGGATCCGGAACGATTGTCGGCCGAGGACCTCGTCTCCGATCTTCGCGCCGCGGGGAAGAGGGCCCGCCATATCCCCGCCGTCGACGACATCGTGACCACGATCGCGAAGGAGCATCGAATGGGTGATCTCGTGGTGATCATGTCGAACGGCGGCTTCGGTGGGATTCACCAGAAGCTCGTCGACGCGCTCGGGGCGCGGTCGTCTCGCCAATGAGCGATTTCGTGCTGCGCCCTGCAGGCGACGCCGCCATAGTCGTCGACTTCGAGCCGCGGCTCGATCCGCTCGTGAACGCCCGCGCGGTCGGACTGGCGGAGTCAATCAGGCAATCAGCGCCTGCCGGATTGCGCGATGTCGTAGTCGGATACCACTCGGTGACGGCTTACTACGACCCGCTCGCCGTCGATGCGGACGATCTTCTGACGTGGCTGGGGCTCGAGGCCCGCCGATCCCGTCCGGCCGGACCGGCTGACGGGCGGACGGTCAAGGTTCCGGTTTTGTATGGCGGCGAGTCGGGCCCCGATCTACGAACCGTCGCCGAATTTGCCGGCTGCGACGAGCGCGAGGTCGTCCGCCTCCACAGCTCTCGGACCTACCGGGTCTACATGCTCGGTTTCATGCCCGGGTTTGCCTACATGGCGGAAGTAGACCCGCGAATCGCAGCTCCCCGGCGTCAGGCGCCGCGGGTTGCAGTGCCAGCAGGGTCTGTTGGAATAGCAGGGCCGCAGACTGGCGTGTATCCGGTTTCGACGCCGGGCGGCTGGAATCTGATCGGGCGCACGCCGCTCCTGACGTTCGACCCGGGGCGTGAGGATCCGTGCACGTTCCGGGCAGGCGACGCCGTACGATTCGAACCCATCGACATATGGCCGGCGTAGTCGTCGTGAAACCGGGCATGCTGACCACGGTACAGGACCGCGGACGCTGGGGTCAGCAAGGCAGCGGCGTCCCCGTCGGCGGCCCGATGGATTCCGTGTCGCATCGCATCGCCAATCGCCTTCTGGGAAATGATCACGACGCCGCGACGCTCGAAGTGACGTTGATCGGCCCCGAGCTGCTGTTCGAAGAGGCGGCGGTGGTGGCCGTCTGCGGGGCGGAGTTCGCGTTACGGGTCGACGGGGCGACTGCGCCGATGTGGGGTCCAATCGAAGTGAGGGCCGGCGCGCGGATGACGTTCGGTCCCCGAGTGCTCGGCGCGCGCGCGTACTGCGCGGTTGCCGGCGGCTTCGTATGCGAACCCGTTCTTGGGAGCCGGGCGACCAACCTCGTTGCGCGAATGGGGCCGTTTGCCGGACGGGCAGTGGCCGCCGGCGATCGTCTTCCGCTCGCTCCGGACCGGCCGACCGGCGTCAAGGAGCTGCCGGAGACGACGTTGAAGGGCCGCGTGACACCGCTCGTGCCGCTGCCGCAGGGTGGGGTGCGATTGCGCGTCATGTGGGGCCCTCAGGAGCACCTGTTCGCGGATCGCACGCGCGAAACGCTTATCTCGAACCGCTATGTCGTCACGCCGCAATCGAACCGGATGGGATATCGCCTCGACGGGCCGCGGCTCGAGCATCGCGGTCCGGCCGACATTCTTTCGGACGCGACGCCGCTCGGGACGCTGCAGGTGCCAGGGTCGGGGCAGCCGATTCTGCTCATGGCGGATCGGCAGACGGCCGGCGGATACCCGAAGATCGCGACCGTTATTTCCGCCGACCTTGCCCTCGCGGGCCAGCTCGCGCCCGGAGACTGGGTGGCATTCGCGACATGCGATCGACGTACGGCCCTTGCGGCGCTGCGCGATCAGGAAGCGCTTCTCAGTGGCGCTCGCTGAGGATCTTCGCGCGGCGTTTGGCACCGAGGTACGAGAGCAGGCGCCGCTCGCCCCGCTGACTACGTTCAAGGTCGGCGGACCCGCCGACTGGCTGATTGACGCGTCTGGCGCCGAAACTGTCCGCCGTGCGCTGATTACGGCCAGACGACTTGGTGTGCCAGTCACGCTGCTCGGCGGCGGGTCGAACATCCTCATCGCCGACGCCGGGATTCGCGGGATCGTCATCCGCGTCCGAGGAGGGGAAGTCCGATCCACCACGTCCGGCATCGTGCGCGCGGACGCGGGCGTCACGATTAACGGGCTCGTGCGGTGGACCATCAATCATGGACTGGCCGGACTCGAGGCGTGGGCGGGCACGCCGGGCACCGTCGGCGGCGCCATCCATGGCAACGCGCACTTTCAGGGAAGAAACATCGGCGACCTCGTCGAGCGCGTTATTGTCGTCACCCGTGACGGAGAAGTGCTGGAGGTACCGGCCACGGAGATGGAGTTCGGGTACGACAGCAGCCGGTTGCAGCGGACCGGCGAGAAGGCGCTGGCTGCAGATTTTCGCGTCGCCACAGGAGATTCTGCCGCATTGCGCGCGATTGCACGCGCGTCGCTTGCCTACCGGAAGCGAACGCAGCCGCTCGAGTCGCCGAGCGCCGGCTGCATCTTCCAGAATCCGAACCCCGCCTCGGATCGGCTGCCGGACGGCGTGCCGTTTTCGGCGGGGGCTCTCGTCGACCGCGCAGGGCTGAAGGGCGCACGTGAAGGCCGCGCCCAGGTCTCGACGACGCACGCGAACTTCATCGTGAACGAGGGAGGCGCCTCCGCCCGCGACATCCGAAAGCTGATCGAACGCTGCAAACAGGCGGTCCGCGACCGTTTTGGCGTCGAGCTGCGGGAAGAAATCGTGTATCTGGGAGATTTCGACGAACAGCCGTAGCGCAGCCCTTCAGGGCTGCTGAAGGATCTATGTCCGTATTGCGAATTGAAGGTGGCCGCAGGCTCGAGGGCCGGCTCGACGTCGAGGGAAACAAGAACGCGGCGTTGCCGCTGATCGCGGCCTGTCTGCTGACCGATCAGACGTGCGTGCTCGAAAACGTGCCGCGCATCCGCGATGTCGAGGTGATGGCGGCGTTGCTCCGCGGCGTTGGCGCCGAAGTGGACGGCGTCGGCACGACGACACTCACGATTCGGTGTCCCACTGTAACGACCGACCGCCCCGATCCGGCGCTCGTCGGCCGGCTTCGCGGGTCGGTTTTGCTCGCCGGCCCGCTGTTGGCACGCCGCGGATCCGCGCGGCTGGCGCCTCCGGGAGGCGACTTCCCGGCGCGCCGAACGATCTCGACGCATCTGCAGGCGCTCGTCGCGCTCGGCGCTCGCCTCAGCGACGAGCCCGGCCACGCGTTGGATGCCCCGGACGGTCTCCACGGCGCATCGATGTATCTCGACGAGGCGTCGGTCACCGGCACCGAAACGGCGCTGCTCGCAGCCGCGGCGGCCCGAGGTGAAACGTGCATCCGCCACGCCGCGACGGAGCCGCACGTCCTGCAATTGTGCCGGTTTCTCCAGGCGCTCGGCGTGCAGATCGAGGGCGGCGGAACGTCGACCATCCGCGTCGCCGGCACGCCGCGCATTGGTGGCGCGCGATACGGTCTCTGGGGCGACTACATCGAAGCGGGCAGCTGGGCCGTTGTCGCCGCGATCACAGGCGGAGCGATTGACGTGCGTGGCGCACGGGCGGAGGACTTGGAGGTCGTCGCCGCCGTCCTCCGGCCGATGGGCGTCCGCTGCAGCTTCGACGATCAGAAGTTCGTGGTCGAGCGATCGGATCGGTTGCGGGCGATACGGCGGATTACTACCGGCCTCTGGCCCGGGTTCCCGACAGACCTCGTGAGCCTGGTCACGGTGCTCGCAACGCAGGCGGAGGGACGCACGCTCGTCCACGACTGGATGTACGAGTTGCGGCTCTTCGCGCTCGAGCAACTCAGTGCGATGCGCGCCGATTTATTTCTCTGCGATCCGCACCGCATCATCGTCACCGGCCCGACGAAGCTGAAGGGCCGCGTCCTCGACAGCCGTGATATTCGTTCCGGTATGGCGCTGATCGCCGCGGCGCTCGCGGCGGAAGGGGAGAGCATGCTCCATCCACTCGAGACGGTGGAGCGCGGCTACGCGGCGGTCGTGGAGCGGCTGCAGCAGCTCGGCGGCCACGTGCGTCGCGAGGATTCACTTACGGAGTAGAGCTTCGCCGCCGAACGGCGTCCGCCGTCGGCGCGTTGACTTGGTCGCCCCCGGGGCCTACCATGCGGCCCCATAACAGGCTCTCCATCGATGATTGGCCAGGTTCTTCACCGCGCACGTGTGAGATACGTATTGCGCCGATGAACCGGGAGGGTCGTCTTACGGAATGGGGCTCGGAATCGGCTTCGACGGCGGGGGCGGCTGGATCGGCTGCGGGATGGGCGGTTGCGGCTGTGCCGGCTGTGGCTGCGCCGGCTGCGGCGGCGGCTCGACGTCTGGCCCAATCGGCCTCGGCAAATCGATCAACGGTGAACCGGAATCGCGGCCGACGCGGAACGGCCGCAAGTCCGCTTCGTTCAGATCCAGCACGCGGATGATGTGTGGCGTCAGCGTGAGCAGGATGTCCGTCTGCTGCGTTTCCTTCCGGTTGTGCGCGAACAGCCGTCCGACGATGGGGAGGTCGCTCAGGCCGGGGATGCCGTTCATGACCGTCCGCTCATCGTCGCGGATCAGTCCGGCCAGCATGTTGGTCTCGCCGTCGCGCAGCCGGATCGTCGTCGTGATCTGACGGTTGCCGAAGGTCGGCAGATCACCGAACCCGGTGCCCGAGATGTTGCTGATCTCGACGCGCAGCACGAGCGACACCTCGTCGTCGTGGTGGATTCGCGGGGTGATGTCGATGTTGACGCCGATGTTCTCGTAGACGAACGAGGTGATCGGCTGCTGGTTGATGCCGCCGGTCGCGATCGGCGCGAAGGTCGTGACCGGCACAGGGACGCGCTCCCCGAATCGTGCCTGGGCGGCGAGCCCTTCGGACGTGCGCAACCGCGGACTCGCCAGCGCCCGTGTGTTCGTGTCGGTCTTCAGCAGGCGATAGAAGAGCGCGGGGAGGCCGGCCAGAAAAACGTCCGACTGCGTTAGGTTGCGAAGGTCGAAGAGCGTCATGCCGTCGCGGTTGATGTCGACGGATCCTGAGATTCCAGGCTCACCGGGCGAGGCAATCTGAAGGCCGTATTCCTGCAGCTTCGTCCGGTCCACTTCGAGCAGCTCGACGTCGATCACGACCTCCGGCCGCGCCTTGTCGATCGCGGCCAGAACGCGGGACGCCGCGGCGATCCGCTCGGGCGTGTCCTTCACGGTGAACGAATTCGTGCCGGTAATCGGCGCGATTTTTCGCGCGTCGATGACGATCCGGAGAAGGTCGATCGTTTCCTTCAGATCCGCGTTGCTGAGATAGAAGGTTCGGACGATTTCTTCCTCGTACTCGCGGCGCTTCGCCGGCGT
>DATAEE010000261.1:0-41035 GCA_036258175.1 Vicinamibacterales bacterium | reverse complement strand
GAGATGGGCGTTAAGGCCGCGGGTGGTGTGCGTGATCTCGCGGGCCTGCAGGCGATGGTCGCCGCCGGTGCGACGCGCATCGGGGCGAGCGCAGGGGTGAAGATCCTGCAGGAGTCGAAAGGGCAGTCGGCCGGGGCGGCGCAGACTTCGGGGTATTAGTCTCACCATGCCGAAGCGATTCGCAAGTCCGACGCTCAGAGCGATCGACGAAAGCAAGATCCTGGGTATACGTGCCGGCGCCGGCGACCATCGCATCATCGGCATCTGGGTCGTTGTAGTCGAGGGCCGTGTGTTCGTCCGATCGTGGGGCATCAAGGCCGGCGGCTGGTACCGGACGTTTCGCGAAGATCCCGGCGGCGTGATTCAAGTTGGAGCCCGCACGATCCGCGTTCGAGCGGTGCCCATGAAAGCCGAGCGTCTGAAGGCGGCCGTCAGCCGGGCGTACCGGGAGAAGTACAACACACGCGGGTCGCTCAAATGGGTCAACGGCTTCGAGCGCTCGAAGCGACGGCGCGATGCGACGCTGGAACTGGTGCCGGCCAGATGAGCGTGCGACCGAAGGAGCTCGTGCGGCAGTGTTGTTCATGATCATCGAGCATTTCAGGAACGGTGATTCCGTTCCGGTTTATCGACGGTTCCGCGAGCGGGGACGGCTCGCGCCCGATGGCCTAAAATACGTCGCGAGCTGGGTCGACCTGCCGATGGAACGCTGCTATCAGGTCATGGAGACCGACGATCGGGCGCTGCTCGATGAGTGGATAGCGAATTGGAACGATCTGGTGGAGTTCGAGGTGCATCCGGTCATGACGTCGGCAGATGCGGCGGACCGGGTTGCACCGCGGCTGTAATCACGGGGGTGGGACAATGCGAAAAACAATGATCTGTCTTGGTGTTCTTCTCGTATGCCTGACCGCCATCGGCGGTGCCCGGCAGGCGCCTCCGTCCGGGCACACGCTGCTGTCAGCCACTGATCTGACATGGGGCGACCCGCCGCCGGCGCTGCCGAAGGGCGCGACGGTTGCCGTGTTGTCGGGCGATCCCGGTCAGTCCGGACCGTTTACCGTCAGGGTCAAGTTCCCGGCCGGGTACAAGATCGCACCGCACTGGCATCCGACCGATGAGCACGTGACGGTGCTGTCGGGGACCCTCGCCTTCGGCATGGGAGACAAGGTCGATCCGGCCGCGATGAAGAAGCTGTCGGCGGGCGGCTTCGCGCGGATGCCCGCGGAGATGCGCCACTACGTCGAGGCCGCCGCGCCGACGACCATCCAGATTCACGGGACCGGTCCGTTCACGCTCAACTACGTGAATCCGGCGGACGATCCACGAAAGTCGAGTCCTCCGGTCAAGTAGCGATGAAGACGATCCTCGTCGCAGGCGGACTGCTGGGTCTCGCTGTCGCTCTGCGTGCACAGCAGCCGCCCGCGCCGAGCGCGGCGCCGCCTCCGGCGCCGGCAGGGAAGCCGATTGTTCCCGTTGCGGCGAGCACGCTGGCCGAAAACCCGGATCGGTACTACGGCGAGCAGGTGTCGCTCGCCGGGGCCGTCGATCAGCAACTGACGAAGCTGGCCTTTTCGGTGGATCAGGACAAGACGAAAAGAACGCCGAAGGAAATCCTGGTGCTGTCGAAGTACCTGAACGAACCCGTCAATCTGAATACGTACGTGACGATCATCGGAGAGGTGGTCCGGTTCGATCCGGACGAAGTGGCGCACAAGGCGAAGGAGTACTTGCCGGAGCTGCCGCAGCCGGCCCTCGACGCGTATCGCGGGCGGCCGGCCATCCTGGCGTCATCGGTGATCACGACCGGCGGTGTCGATCTCGCGAGGCGTCCGCCGCCGCCGTTGACGCCGGCCGAAGAGGCGTTCGACAAGGTGATGAAGCAGGTCGGCTCCGCGAACCGCGCGCTACGGACCGCGCTCGACGAGTCGAACGCGACGGCGGCGCAGGAAAACGCCGTACTGCTGCAGCAGGGGTTCAGGCAGAGCACGGCATTCTGGAAGATACGGCGCGTCGACGAGGCCACCGCCTGGTCGCAGGACGGGTTGAAGCTCGCCGAATCCATTGACCGCGCGGCTGCTGCGGGCCGCTGGGATGAAGTGAAGGATACCGTCGGCACGCTGGGAAAGGTCTGTCAGACCTGCCACACGGCCCATCGAGAGCGGCTGGATGATGGGACGTTCCGAATCAAGCCGTGAGCAGTCTGCCGGCAGCGCTCGTTCCATTCCTGATTGGGGCCGCGCTGGTCGGAGGCTTGTCTGCATTTTTTGATGCTCGCGGGGCCCCACCCCCGCTCGCTGGCGCTCGCCGGCCCGGCTTCGCCGGGCTACCTTCCAGCGGCTCGCGCCGGCCGCAGGCGCTTCCCCAAGCCCCAGATCTCAAGCTGTTCTTTCAGGCGGCATCACGCGACGAGACGGAGGCGAGCGCCGCCATGCAACAGCTCGCGGAACGCTGGCGCGACGACTACGCCGCCATGATCGTGGACATGGCGCGTCTGATGCGGCCGTCGTCGCGCGGGCCGGAGACGACAGAAGGGACTCTGCCGCCGACAGACGACGAAGCGGGCGCGCTGACGCGGATGCCGGATCCGGTGGCACCTGTTCGATCGCCAACCTCACCGGTGCGCGCGCGGCTGACGCGGTTTCTCGAGAAGCAGACCGGCCGCCGGCTCGGCGACGATCTCTGGGCGTGGAGAGCGTGGATCTGGTCGCGGCCGTACGAGCCCCATCCCGGGTACCTCGCGTTCAAGGGCGCGCTGTACGGACAAATCGATCCTCGCATGGCTGAGTTCTTCAAGCCGGGCACGCGATCGACGGTTCGGCTGGACGAGGTGGATTGGGGCGGCGTCACGGTCAACGGCATCCCGCCACTCGGGCATCCCGAGGCGATTTCCGCGGAGCAGGCGCGCTATCTGGACGACGGAAACGTGGTGTTCGGCATCGTCGTGAACGGCGAGCCGCGCGCGTATCCGAAACGGATCCTCGCCTGGCACGAGCTGGCGCGCGATCGCGTCGGAGGCGTGGAGCTCACGATCGTCTACTGCACGCTCTGCGGGACCGTGATCCCGTACGAGAACGAAGTCGGCGGCGTGGCGCGGACGTTCGGCACGAGCGGACTCCTGTATCGCTCGAACAAGCTGATGTTCGATCGCGTGTCGATGAGCCTGTGGTCTACGCTCGAGGCGCGTCCGGTCATCGGCGCCCTGGCCGGCGAGGATCTGCAGCTGCGCGCGCATCCAGTGGTGACGACGACGTGGGGGGAGTGGCGCGTGGCGCACCCGCAGACGACAGTGCTGTCACCCGACACGGGCGTCGAGCGGGATTATTCAGAGGGCGCCGCCTATCGTGACTACTTCAGCACCGACGCGCTGATGTTTCGCGTGTCGAAGACAGACAAGCGGCTGAAGAACAAGGCGGAGGTGCTCATCATGAAGCTTCGCGGAGAGGATGGAGTCACGCGTCCTGCCGCGATCGCCGCCGAGTTCCTGAAGAAAAACCCGTTGCACATGTTCGAGTCGGCCGGCCGCCGCTTCGTCGTCCTGACAACGTCGAACGGCGCGAACCGTGTCTACGAGGCGGGTGCCGCGCGTTTCACGAAATGGAACGGCCGTGACATCGTCGAAGACGAAACGGGCCGCACCTTGCGTGTGAATGAAGATGCAATCGGCGAGCATCGACGCGTCCCCGCCCAGCGCGCGTTCTGGTTCGCGTGGTACGCGCAGTTCCCTGAAACGTCCCTGATCAAATGACGGCGCCGCGCGGAAACCTCGGCCTCTGGCCGGCGTCGGCGCTCGTCGTGGGCCACACGATTGCGGTTGGCATCTTCCTGACGCCGGCGGAGGTCGTGGGCGCGCTCGCCTCGCCCGGGCTCGTGATCACGCTCTGGATCGTGTTCGGGCTCCTCATACTCTTCGGCGCCTTCAGCTTCGGCGAACTCGCGTCGCGGCTGCCGCAGGCGGGCGGTCCATATGTCTTTCTGCGCGAGGCGTGGGGACCGCGAGTGGCGTTTCTGTACGGCTGGCAATGCCTGCTCGTCATGGATCCGGGTGTCACAGCGGCACTTGCGACCGGCCTCGCCGAGTACTTGCCGGTCGTGTGGCCCGAGACCGCACCGAACGCGAGGTGGTGGGCGATCGCTGTGATCTGGCTGCTGGCTGTCGTGAACGTGGGTGGAATCAGCGTGAGCGCCCGCGTGATGACCGCCATGACGGCGCTCAAGCTGGCGGCGCTCGCGGGGATTACGGTGCTGGCTTTCGCCTCGGGAAGCGGCAGCGAGACCCACTTCCATCCGTTCTGGCCGAGACGGCCGGGTGCGCAGCCGATCGGCGAGGCGCTCGCGCTCGCCTCGGTTGCCGCGTTCTTTTCATTCGGCGGGTTCTGGGAAGCGAGCCGCGTGGCCGGAGAAGTGCGCGACCCTCAACGGACGCTGCCGCGGGCGCTCGCGCTCGGCGTCGGCGTGGTCGCAGTGGCGTATCTGACCATCACGCTCGCGTTCATCTATCTCGTCCGGCCCGAACAGGCCACGAGCGCCGCCGCCTTCGCAGCGTCCGCCGGCGGTGCGCTCTTTGGATCGACTGGCGCCCGCATCCTTGCCGCGATCGTCGTCCTATCCATCCTGGCGAGCATGATGGCCCTCCTGTTGATGGCGCCGCGGGTGTATTACGCGATGAGCCAGGACGGCCTGTTCCCGCGGGCGATTGCGCGGCTGCATCCCCGGCGCGGCGTACCCGACCGCGCCACGCTTCTGCTGGCCGCGCTGGCGACAGGTTTCACGCTGGTGGGCACGTTTCAACAGATCGTGTCGTTCTTCATCTGCACGGCGATCGCGTTCATCGCGCTCGCCGTCTCGGGGCTTTTCGTGATGCGAAGGCGCGACCCCAGGTACGCGGGGTTTCGCGCGCCCGGCTACCCGATCACGCCGACCTTGTTCATCGCGCTGGTTGCCGCGGTCGTCGCGCTCGTGCTCCTGGCGCGGCCGCTCCAGGCGATTGCCGGCATCCTGGTTGTCTTATGCGGTCTCCCGGCTTACCGGATCAACCGCGCCGCAGCGCCTGTCGCTTGACGATGACTTCGCGCTGCGGGAATTGAATCTGGATCCCCTCCCGCTCGAAGGCAATCTTGATCCGGCGCCGCAGCTCGCGGGCGACGTCGAACTGCTTGAGTGGCACGGTCTTCATCCGCGATCGGATCACGACGTTCGTCTCGCCGAGCGATTCGATCCCAGCGACTTCGAGCGGCCCGAGGATGTGCGGCTGAAAGGCGTGGTCGTTCTGCAGCTCGTCACCGACTGCCTTCAGGATCTGCACGACCCGGTCCGTATCCTGGCCGTAGGCCACGGGCACGTCGACGACCGCGTAAGCGTAGTCCATCGACAGGTTGTCCAGCATACGAATCTCGCCCGCGGGAACGATGTGAACGGTGCCGTCGAAGTCGCGCAGGATGAGCGTGCGCAGGTTGATGGCCTCGACCAGGCCGGCGACGTTGTTGACGCGCGCGACGTCGCCCACGCGGACCTGGTTTTCGAGAATCAGGAAGAACCCGCTGATGATGTCGCGCACGAGCGTCTGCGCGCCGAAGCCGAGCGCAACACCGGCGATGCCCGCGCCCGTCAGGAGCGGCATGATGTCGAGCCGGAGCTCGCGCAGGATCATCAGCAGCGCCACCGTGAGCACGAGCGCTGTGACGACGTTCTCGATGAGCCCGCCGAGCGTGCGCGCCCGTTTCGCACGCTCCAGAACGTCGAGCCCCGTTCCCTGGCTGATCTCGTGCTCGAACCGCCGCACGACCACGGCGACAATGCGCATGACGGCGTAGGCGAGCACGATGACGAGCAGAATCCGCAGGCCGGAGCGGAAGAACCAGTCGGCGATCGTGCGGAGGGGCAGGCCGGCGCGTGCTTGAACGCCCGCGAGCTCCAAGGCCGGAAAGATCAGCGCGACGACGGAGAGCCAGAAGACCGCCCACGCGACGATTCGGACCGGCCGCCGGATTGCGGGCGTGACCGCGGCCTCCTCGAGGCTGTCCCCGAGAATCCCGACGAGCGCCGCGCGCACGACCCGCGCCGCAAGCGTGGCGATGATCCACGCGGCGCCGACGGCGAGGCCGGCAGCCACGAGAAGATCCCACCAGGAGAACTCGCCGGTGAAAAGACGGCTCAGCATCAGCTTGTTGCCGCGGCGCCCGCGCTGGACGCGCGCTGAACTCTCCCGTCCGGGCTCGGCATTCTCAGGACGAGCGGCAGGCGGAGCGCGGCACGGCAGCCCCGCCCGGCCGGGCGGTTCTCGAGCGTCAGGCTCCCGCCATGCGCTTCGGCGATCTGCCGGCACAGGACCAACCCAATCCCCGACCCGCCGGGCTTCGTCGTGAAGAAGGGAACGAACAGATTGGCCGTATTCGGCAGGCCGGGCCCGTCATCCTCGACGCAGAGTTCCAGTGCGTCGGGCGAGCCGCCCAGCCGCGTCCATCCGAGACGGACGCCGCCCCCGGTCTCGCGAGATGCATCCACAGCGTTGCGCACCAGATTGATCAGGAGCTGCTCCAGCTGATCGCCGTCTGCGTGAACGGTCAGCACGGGCCCTGGCTGGATCGTCACCCCTTCGTGCCGTTCGAGGCCGACGACGCGCTGAACGAACGTCGAAACGTCGAGCGCCGCAAACTTCGGAGGCGGAAGCCGGGCGAGCCGTGCGTAGGCGGTCATGAACCGGCTCAGCGACTCCGAACGCGCCGCGATGACCGCCAGGCCGCGGAGCGCATCCTCCTGCCAGTCGTCCGACGGCGGATCCCTCTCCAGCAGCGTCGCGAGACTGCCGGCGATCGACTTGATCGGCGCCAGCGAGTTATTCATTTCGTGGCCAATCACGCGGATCAGCCGCTGCCACGCGAGGCGTTCTTCTTCGCGCAGGGCCTGGCTCAGATCCGAAAGCACGAGCATCTCGTGCGGGCGGCCGCCTTGCCGGAACGAGCTGCGCCGGATCTCCCAGCGCCCCGGGCCGGCAGGGAAGGTCGCGTTGAGGACGCGGGGCGCTTCGCCTTCAAGTGAGTCGGCGAGGCCGAGCTCCGACGAGTGCCGTCCGAGCAGCCGTTCCGCCGGCTGGCCGAGCAGCCGCGCGCCTGCGCGGTTGATGAATTTCAGGACGCCCTCGCCGTCGAACGTGAAGACGGCGACGTCGATCTCCGCCATGACCTTCCGCAGGAGCATCGTCGCTTCGAGCGCGCCCATGCGCTGATCGCGGAGCGTGTCGACGAGCGCGTTGACCTCGACCATGACCTCGCCGAGCGGGTCGCCCTGGCGCGCGCCGCGCGCGCGGATCGAGAAGTCACCCTCGCCGAGAGCGGCGAGCAGGTTCGACAGGGTCTGCAGGGGAAGGACGACGCGCTCGCGGAGCGCGAAGACGAAGCCGAGGCCGAAGCCCACGATGACCACCGTGAGCGTCCACTGGACCTTCGCGGTGTACTCGCCGAACCAGAGAAAGGCGAGTGCGGTGATCGCGGCCGGCAGCCAGCCGGCGAAGGCCATCAGGAGGACGCGCCGGTCGTGGGTGATGCGCGGATGAGGCGCGGGCACGAATCAATACTACTGTAGGGACTTGGGACTGGGGACTCGGGACTAGGCATCACTCTCCAGTCCCTAGTCCCTAGTCCCTAGTTGTTGTGTGTCAGGACATAAGTCACAGTTCGTAGGATGAGCCGCCAGGAGGCGGTTCATGCCACGAGGGGTGGCTCATAGTCCTGAGATTCGTTCGTTTCTGATCGGGCTGCACGTGCAGGGCCGATCGTTGAGCGACCTGAGTCGCGAGTTTGACGTCCCGCGCGAGGTGCTCTCGCGCTGGTGGCAACGGGTGCAGACCGACGGCCTGGACGGTTTGGCGCCGCGATCGCGCCGGCCGCATCAGGCGCACGCGATTCCTCAGCGGACCGTGCGGCGGGTCCTGCAGCTGCGCCGTCGGCGCCTCGGGCCGGCGCGGATTGGCGCGCTGGTGGGTGTCAGCGCGACGACCGTGCATCGGGTGCTGACGCGGCACGGGCAAGCGCGCCTGCCGCGGCCGCGCCGGCGCGCCGCGAAACGCTACGAGAAGAGTCGCCCGGGCGAGCTGCTGCATCTGGACGTGAAGTTCTTGCCCGCGTTGCGAAATGCCCGGTATGACTATGAATTTGCCGCCGTCGACGATTTCAGCCGGGAGGCCGTGGTGACCATCGCGCTGGATCAGAGCAGCGGCACCGCGACCTCCTTCCTCGAGCAGGTGGTCGCGGCGCTGCCCTAGCGGATTGAGGCCGTGCTGACTGACAACGCGCTGGCGTTCACGATGCGGTGCGCCCATCATGCGGACCGATTGACTCGATTCGAGCAGGCCTGCCGGAGTTTGGGCATCACCCACTATCTGCTGCGGCCCCGTCGCCCGCAGTCGAACGGGAAGGTTGAACGGTTTTTCCGGACGGTCGACGACGAATGCCTCGCGCTCCAGCGCCGCTGGACGTTTGGTCACCGGCTGCGTGCCGTCGAGCGCTTCGTCTGGTTTTACAATCATGAACGGCCGCATCTCAGCCTCAACGGGATGACGCCCGTCGAACGTCGGGATAGCTACTTCGGCTCAGCCGAAGGGCTATGACTTGTGTCCTGACACATCACACCTAGTTCCTAGTCCCTACAGTCCGTATCTTTGTAGCCGTCGATACAGCGCCGAGCGGCTCAACCCGAGCGCCTTCGCCGCCTGGCTGACGTTGCCGTCGTAGCGGGTCATCGCCTTCTTGATGAGGAAGCACTCGACCTCTTCGAGGCTCATGTCCTCGAGGCGGCCGCCCGCCGTGTCGCGACCCGGTTTGAGCGCCAGGTCCGCCGGTTTGACGGTCGGCCCCTGCGCCATCAGCACCGAACGCTCGATAGCGTGATCCAGTTCGCGGACGTTCCCGGGCCACGAATGCTCCAGCAAGCCCTGCATGGCGGCCGATTCGAACCCCGCCAGCCGCTTGCGGTACCTCTGCGCGTGCTGCCGCAGGAAGTGCTGCGCGAGGAGCGGGATGTCCTCGCGCCGCTCGCGCAACGCGGGCAGACGGATCTCGATCGTGTTCAGCCGGAACAGCAGATCCTGGCGGAACCTGCCGGCGGCGATCTCCTCGGCGATCCCCGCGTTGGTCGCCGAGAGGATCCGCGTGTTGACGCGCCGCGTGCGCGACGAGCCAAGTCGCTCGAATTCGCCGGTCTCGATGACACGCAGGAGTTTGGCCTGCTGGCTCAGTGGCACGTTCGCGATCTCGTCGAGAAAGAGCGTGCCGCCGTCGGCCAGCTCGAAACGGCCGACGCGATCCGCCTTGGCGTCGGTGAACGCCCCGCGCACGTGGCCGAAGAGCTCCGACTCGAAGACGCCCTCCGATACGCCGCCGGCGTTCACGGTCACCATCGGCCGCGATGCGCGCGTCGAGACGGCATGGATCGCCTGCGCGACCAGTCCTTTCCCGGTGCCGTTCTCGCCGAGGATGAGGACGTTCGCATCCGACGGACCGACCCGCGCGATGACCTGGAGGATGTTCTGCATCGCCGGCGATTCGGCGATGATCTTCGGCCGCCCTTCGCCGCGCAGCAGCCAGTTTTCCGCTTCCAGGCGCTGCCCTTTGCGCAGCGCCTGACTCAGCTCGATCTGCGTCCTGAGGATGGCGAGCAGCCGTGCGTTGTCCCACGGTTTCTGGATGAAGTCGCGCGCGCCCCGCCGCATCGCTTCGACCGCGAGCTCGACGCTGCCCCAGGCGGTCATGACGACAATGGGCAGCGTGTTGTCGATGTTCTGGATCCGCGTCAGCAGGTCGAGGCCTTCCTCGCCTGACGTCGTGTCGCGGGCGTAGTTCAGGTCCATCAGGATGACGTCGAACTCGCGCGCATCGAGCGCGGCGAGGATGCCCGCCGGGGAGTTGGCCGTCTCCAGGTGAAAGCCTTCACCCTTGAGCAGCAGCCGCAGCGCTTCCAGCACGTCCGCCTGATCGTCCGCGACGAGGATCCTCGCCCCCGCCGGACGCATCATCGGCTTGCTGGCCGTCTTGTCCATCACGGTCTCGCTCATAGTCCTAGTCCCTAGTCCGCTGTAGGGGCGGTTCGCGAACCGCCCCTACTCGTACCTCAAGGCCACCAGCGGATCGATCGCGGCCGCCCGCCGCGCCGGCAGCCAGGTCGCCAACCCGGCGACCAACGCAAGCAGCAGCGCCGTGCCAAAGAAGGTGACCGGATCGAACGGCCGGACGCCCACTAACAGGTTGCCAATCTGCTGCCCGGCAAGCGTTACTACCGCGACTCCAATCCCGAATCCAACCGCCAGACCGACGCCGATGAGCAGCATGCCCTGGCCCAGCACCAGTCCTACGACGTTCGACCGGCTGGCGCCGAGGGCGACGCGGACGCCGATTTCCCGCGTCCGCTGCGTCACCGAATAACTGGCCACGCCGTACAGCCCGATCGCGGCGAGCCCCAGCGCCAACAGGCCAAAGCTGCCCAACAGTGTGACCATCAGCCGCTGCGGTCCCAGCGTCTGGCTGACCTGTTCGCCCAGTGATTGGACGTTCAGGACCGACAGACGGTTATCCATCTGTCTGATTTCGGCTTGGACCGGCCGCGCCAAGCCGCCGGCGTCTCCATCGGTCCGCACGAGTATGGTCGCCGCCGGCGTATATGCCTGTGTGATCGGCTGGTAGATGAACGGCGTCGCATCCTCCGCGAGCCCGTTGTACTTGGCATCGCGCGCGATGCCGACCACGGTCCGGAACTCCTCGTCGCCGAAGAATTTGAACCGCTTGCCGATCGCGTCCTCGCCCTTCCAGAACCGGTCCGCCATCGTCTTATTGATGACCACAACATCCGGCGCGTCGTCGTCATCGTCCGGCGTGAAATCGCGTCCGCGCTCAATCGGGATACCAAGCGTCTGGAAGTAGCGCGGGCTCACGGGGTTCACCTGCACGAGGATGCGATCGCGCTCGGAGGTGTCACGTCCCTCGAGGAACACGCTGCGCAGGAATCCCTGGTTACCGAACGGCGGTCCCTGAGCGATCGTGGCGGAACGGACGCCCGGGAGACCCTGCACCCGCTCGACGATCTCTTTGTAGAAAAGCTGTCCACGCTCGGGTGTGTATCCTTCGCGGCCAAGGTTGAACGAGGCCATCAGCACGCCATCGGTCTCGAAACCTGGGTCGATGTTCTGAGTCTGACGAAGGCTGCGCAGGAAGAGACCGGCTGCGACGAGCGCGACCAGCGACAGCGCGACCTGCGAGATGACCAGCCCTTTTCTGAGGTTCAGCCATCCCAGGAACCGCCGCGGCGACGTGCCGGCCGAGGGAACCATCTCATTTTTCAGGACTGGGACGATGTCGGTTCGCGTTGCCTGCAGCGCCGGCGCAAGGCCGAACAGGATCCCGGTGAGGATGGATACGACGAGTGCGAACGTCAGCACTCTCGCGTCCAGCCCGAGATTGAGCAGCACGTTCGCTGGAATGGGGATTTCGACCGCGCGCAGCGCATCGAGCGTCCAGAAGGCGACCACCAGTCCCGCCGCGCCGCCGATGAGCGCGAGCAGGACGCTCTCGGTGAGCAGCTGCCGCACGAGCCGCGAGCGCCGGGCCCCAAGCGCAAGCCGCATCGCGATCTCGCGCCGCCGTGCCGTCGCGCGGGCGAGGAGAAGATTTGCAATGTTGGCGCAGGCGATGAGCAGCACCAGGCCGACGATCGCCATCAACAGCGTGGCGATGGTCGCGACCTGGTTACCGCCGCCCCCGCCCGGATTGGTCCGTGCCTCAATCAGCGACATCGCTCCGACCGAGCGCCCCTTGTTGTCGGTGGGGTAGCTCGATTCGAGCTGCTTCGCGATCGTCTTGAGGTTCGCGTCGCCCTGCGCCAGCGTGACGCCAGGCTTCAGGCGCCCGAACACGAACAAGAAGAGCCCGCGCCGCTGCTCGTACCAGTCGAACCCGGGCTGCATGACGTCGTGCATCATCATCGGCACCCACATATCTGGAGCGCCGAAGAGGAACGTGCCGGTGAAGCCTTCTGCGGCCACGCCGATGACCGAGAAAGGCTGCCGATTCAACGTGATTGTTTTGCCGACGATCGCCGGATCGCCGGCGAACCGGCGCTGCCACAGCCCGTGGCTCATGACGACGACCGGATGCGACCCGAGCGTCTGATCCTCCTGCGGCAGAAACGTCCGGCCCAGTGCCGGCCTCATGCCGAGCACGTCGAAGTAGTTGCCCGTGACGACCTGCGCGAGGACCTGCTCGGACGACTGGTCGACGAGCATGTTGACCTGCGCGAAGGTCATCGCCGCCGTCCCGGAGAACACGCTGTTCTGATCCCGGACGTCCTTGAAGTTCAGGTGCGACAGCGGAAGGTTTCCGGGATTGCGCTGATCGGTCGCGAACACCGAGGCGAGCTCGTGCGGCGCGTCCACCGGGAATGGGCTGAACAGCATCGTCTGGACGAGACTGAAGATGGCGGTGTTGGCGCCGATGCCAAGCGCGAGCGAGAGCACCGCGATCAGGCTGAACGCCTTGCTTCGGAAGAGCATCCGCGCGCCGTACTTCAGGTCTTTCAGGAGGTTTTCCATATTCCTCGTCTGTGCTGATCCGAACACGGAGCTGATCCGAACACGCCCGACCTAAAGGTCGGGCCTACACCGCCGGTTACTCGTGGCGGAGGGCGATGACTGGAT
Organism: Vicinamibacterales bacterium; assembly: GCA_036258175.1. Lineage (GTDB taxonomy): Bacteria > Acidobacteriota > Vicinamibacteria > Vicinamibacterales > 2-12-FULL-66-21 > DATAEE01. Next base: position 28,356 of record DATAEE010000261.1, on the reverse strand, counting down.
CGACTCGCGTCGCGCGGAGCGCCGGAACGTAACCGGCAAACGCCGCGATCGCCGCCAGTGTGCCGGCGACGATAACGAACGTCGAGACGTCCATCGAGACGACGCCGAACATGGTGGCGGCGAGGAGCCGGCCGAGCCCGTACGCGCCGACGAGGCCGATCGCGAGCCCGATGCCGGCGAGCGTCAGCGCGTGCCGGACGACGAGACCCAGGACATCGTGCCTGCCCGCGCCGAGCGCGATCCGCACGCCGAACTCGTGCGTCCGCTGGGAAACGCCGTAGGCGATGACCGCGTACACGCCGACGGCGGCGAGAACGAGCGCGATGACGGCAAAGACCGTCATCATGATCCAGATGTACGACAAACCTATCGACGAGTCTTTGATGACGCGCTCCATCGAGCGCACGCGGAAGATCGGCTGCTGCGGATCGACGGCGGCGAACTCCTGCCGCACGATCGGCGCAATGGTCGTCGGATCGCCGGATCGAACGCGCGCGACGACGACCATCGAGAGCTGCGGGGATTGCTCGAACGGCAGGTAGAACGCCGGCCCGCGCTCGTTGTTGAACCAGTGGTGGAGGACGTCGCCCACCACGCCGACCACGGTGATCCAGGGTCCCGGCGATTCGACCGGGCCCGCCTTGAACCGTTTTCCGAGCGCGTCCTGATCGGGCCAGTACCGCCGCGCCATCTGGTCGCTGATGACCGCCACCCGCTGGCTCGTCGTGTTGTCCGCTGCGGTCAGCAGGCGCCCGCGCAGCAGCTTGATCTGCATCACCCGGAAATAGTCGGCCGTGACGGATCTGATCGCTGCACTTGGAACGTTCCCGGGTTCTGCCGCGGGCTGCCCCTCGATGACGACGGTGCTCGATCGGTCGTCGTTGTTCGCCGGGATGATGCTGCTGGCCGCCGCTGACTCGATCTGCGGGTTGGCGGAAAGGCGAGAGAGCAGGCTGCGGAAGAACTGCCGCCGGGTGTCTTCCTGGTGGTACTTGCCGTCGGGGAGCACGAGGTTCGCGGTGAGCACGCCGGCCGGCTGGTATCCGCGTTCGGCGTTGATCAACCGGAACGCGCCGCGGACCAGGAGCCCGGCTGATACCAGCAGCATGAGGGCCAGCGCGACTTCGGCAACGATCAGCGCCGCCCGCATCCGGGCCCGTCCAGGCGCTGCCGTGCGTCCGCCTTCTTTGAGCGTTTCGTTGAGCTCGGACTGGCTGCCCTGCCAGGCCGGCGCCAGGCCGAAGATCAAGCCGGCGAGCACACCCACGGTCGTGGTGAACGCCAGCACACGGCCGTCGACGTCGATGTCATTCCAGCCGTAGACAAACCGGCGAATTGTCGCCGGCATGCCTTCACGAATCAGATCTATACCGATTGACGCGACGAGCACCGAGAGTCCCGCCCCGACCAGCGCAAGGACGACGCTCTCGGTCAGGAGCTGCCGGATCAGCCGCCAGCGCGATGCGCCGAGCGCCTGGCGGAGCGCGAGCTCTTTCTGGCGAGTCGAACCTCGGGCGAGCAGCAGGTTTGCGACGTTCGCACACGCGATGAGAAGCACGAACGCCGCCGTGCCCTGCAGCAGCGCGAGGAACTCCGCGTTGCCTTCGTCCTGCACTCCCTCGACGAGGGGCCTGACGTCGCCGCTCATGCCGGTATTGGTTTGCGGATACTGCTTCTCGAGCCGTGCCGTGAGGAGCTGCAGCTCGGCATCCGCCGTCTCCACGGAGACGCCGGGGTTGAGGCGGCCAACGATCGCCAGGTACCGCGCGCGTCGGTTCGCCGCCGTCTCCGCATTGAAGGCGAGCGGCGCCCACACCTCGGTGGAGTACGGAAACCCAAAGCCCGCCGGAGCAACCCCGACAATCGTGTACGGGATCGAGTCGAGGTGAATCGTCCTCTGTAGGATCGTGGGGTCGGAGCCGTAGCGGCGCTGCCAGAGCTCGTTGCTCAGGACCGCGACTTTGTCCCGCCCGGGTGTGTCTTCATCGTCATTGAATCCGCGGCCCAGGGTTGGAGTGATGCCCAGCGTGCGGAAAAAACTCGCCGAGACCAGGAAGCCCTGCACGCGTTCTGGATCGCCATTGCTCGTGAGGTTCACGTCCCAGTACGCCATCGCCGCGACCGACTCGTAGGACTTCGTCTGGCTCTGCCAGTCGAGGAAGCTGGCGGGCGAAACCCGCATCTTGAAGTCCCCGCGCTGCGGGCGGGATTGCGACAGGTCCACCAGCCGGTCGAGGTCGGCGAACGGCAACGGCCGCAGCATCATCGCGTCGACGACCGAGAACACCGCGGCGTTGGCGCCGATGCCCAGCGCGAGCGCGACCACGGCGGCCGCCGTCGGTCCCTTGTGTTTGATCAGCAGCCGGAGAGCGTGCCGAAAGTCGCGAAACATGTCAGCGGTAGGTGGCGGCTTGTAGGCCCGACCTTCAGGTCGGGCGTGCGCGAGCAACCCGAACGCACGGGCAATCCGAGCACGCCCGGTCTGAAAGGCCGGGCCTACGGCCTAGTGGGCGATATCGAAGCCGCTCTCTTCGAGCTCTTTCTCCGCCCGCTTGCTGCCATCTTCCTCGACGATGCGGCCGTCGAAGAGGTGGATGCTGCGGTCGGCGTGCCGCGCGTAGCGCGGATCGTGCGTAACCATGCAGATCGTCGCGCCTTCGCGGTGCAGCTCGCGGAGCAGCTCCATGACGGCCTCGCCGTTCTTGGAGTCGAGGTTTCCGGTCGGCTCGTCCGCCAGCAGGATCGACGGAGCACCGCCGACGGCGCGGGCGACCGCGACACGCTGCTGCTGACCGCCCGACAGCTGGCTAGGCAGATGCTTCGCGCGATGCGACATGCCGACTTTCTCCAGCGCCGCCATGACGCGTTCCTTGCGCTCCGACGCCTTCATCCCGCGATAGGTGAGCGGCAACTCGACGTTCTCGTAGACCGTGAGGTCGCCGATCAGGTTGAAGCTCTGGAAGATGAACCCGATTTCCCGGTTGCGGACGCGGGCGCGCTCCGAGAGGGGAAGATCCGCGACCGACCGGCCGTTGAGGATGTACTTCCCTTCGGTCGGCGAATCGAGCAGGCCGAGGATCGAGAGCAGCGTCGACTTGCCGCATCCCGATGGTCCCGCGATCGAGATGTACTCGCCCTTCTGGATCTCGAGGTGAATACCAGCGAGGGCGTGCGTCTCCACTTCGTCGGTGAAGAACACCTTCGTGACGCCGTCCAGGCGGATGAGCGGTTGCGCGGCAGTGTTCATCTGATCTCCTTCGTAGCGCCTAATTCAACTTGACGCGGTCGAACGCATCGAACTGCGACATATCCGAGAGGATCACCTGGTCGCCGACCTGAAGACCCTCGAGAATCTCAATCGTGTTCACCGAGCTGCGCCCGAGCCGCACGTTGACGCGGGTCGCCTCGCCATCCTGCTGGCTCCCTTCGATGATCTTGAAGAGGCCGACCGTGCTCTGCTCCTGGCCGAACGCGGGCCGTCCGACGTACAGGACGTTGTTCAGCCGCTCGAGTTCAATCGTGCCGTCCACACTCAGATCCGGCCGCGCGCCGGGCGGGAGAGCGCCAGCCAGCGTGACGTCCACGCCGACGGTGCCGTTCGTCGCGTTGGCGTCGATCCGCGAGACGCTGCCTTCGACGATGCCGTTCCGGGTGTCGATGGAGGCCTTCTGGCCGATCGCGATGTCCTTCGTCTGCGTTTCCGCGATCCGCAGCTCCGCCTTGAGCGTCTTCGGGTTCGCGACGCGCGCGACGTTGGTTCCGGCCTGAACCTGCTGGCCGACTTCAACCGGGACGACCTGCAGCGTGCCCGCGATGCCGGCGCGGACCTTCAGGTCGTCGAGCTGCTTTCGCCGCAGGTCGTACATTGTGCGGAGCTTGTCGACTTCCGCCTGCTGCGGCGCAATCTGCGCGCTGACGTTCTGCGCGGCGATATCCAGGCGCTTCTGTGCGAGCTTGTAACGGTTTTCGAGGTCCGCCGCCTGCGAGCGCGACTGCTTCAACTGGATCTCTGAGACCAACCCGTCCTTCGCCAGTGACTCGTTCGCCTCGAGCTGCAGCACCGCCTGCCGCCATGAGGCCTCGATCGTCGCCGTTTCCGCGCGCTGGTTCAGCAGCGTGCTTTCGAGCTCCGCCTTCCGGCTCTCGTACTGCGCCTGCGCGGCGCGATAGGCGAGCTGATCGCTCAGCACCGACTGCTGGAGTTCCGGATTACTCAGTTCCAGGATGACTGTATCCGGCGTGACGGATGCGCCGGACCGCAGGATGATCCGCTCGACGCGGCCCTGCGTGGTCGCCGGAATCCATCTGATCTCCTCGGGCACCAGCGTTCCCGACCCGCGAACCTGCCGCACCATCGGGCCGCGCTTCACCGTGTCGACCCAGACGGTCTGACCGTCGACGGTGGGCGCCGCCGGCTTCAGGCGGGAGACTCCCACAGTAATGAGAATCACGACGGTCGCCGCGACGACCGCGTAAATCGATTGCCGGATCCGCTTCTTCCGCTTGACCTCCGGCCCCCGAGCGATATCAACCATTGCTTGCTAGCTCCTGCGCGTCCGGTAAAGCGCGGACGCTGCCGGCGCTGTATCGTGCGAAACGACTGCCAGCCGGGACCGCTTCGATAAGCTTCGTTCTAACAACACGTTAGTGGTGAATGCCTGGGTCAGCGGCGCCGCCGGCTGACCGGATTCGGGATTGCCCGTCCCGAAAGCGGGCAGACGGGCGAATTGCCCGTCTTGCTGGAAGCATTGGACGGAAAAAGTACTTGTTCGGTTTAGAAAACGATCTTCACCACGCCCCGCTCGACCTTCACCTCATAGTTCTTAACGGGCTGCTTCGCCGGACCCGCCTCGACCTTCCCGGAGGCGCACTCGAACTGCGAACCATGCCAGAGGCACTGGACGACGCCGCCGATCAGAACGCCACCCGCGAGCGAACCGCCCCGATGAGTGCAGCGATCGTCGCAGGCGGCGTAGCCATCCGGCGTCCGGGCCAGGGCGATGCGCTTGTCGTTCACCCGAACGAGCTTCATCTGCCCTTCTTCCAGGTCGTCGCTGGAACCGACCGCGACGGCTTCGCCGCGGGCTGCGGTCACGGTCACCTCCTGCCATTTGCCGGCATTGGCGTAGCGATGATCGACACTGATGAGATTGCGCGAGACGAGCGTCCCACCCAGCCACCCCGCATAGGAGAGCGTCACTGCGCCGAGGATGTCGAGCGTCAACGTCAGTCCGGTCGGCGCAGGCGCGGATCCGCCGCGGATCCACCAGGAGGAGAAGATCAGAGCGACGGCGGTGATGTTTGCGAGGCCGTGACGGGTGGCCCTCGACCTGCCGGTGCTTCGCGGCGGCACCGTGTACAGATAGTCGACAAGCCCTGGAATGGCTGCCAACACCGCGGCGCATGATCCCGCGACAGCGAGAGGCCCTCCGGTCTGCCAGAGAGCAGGCCGATCGAACAGCCAGCCGCATACGTTGAACGCGGCCGCGCCGAAGAGAAATGCGAACGGGAAGGGGATCAGCGCCGGGTGGATGGCGTGATTCATGAAGCGGGCAGTGCTGCGCATACGTACGGCCGGGCTCGCAAAGGGCTTGCCCGCCCCCACGAACCTCGACCGTAGCCGCAGATTACGCAGATTCACGCAGATTCATGACCGACATCACCGACAAGGCGAACATCGACGACCGGCTTCTGAGCGACCTGGTTTCCGCGGTGCGGGAAATCGTCAAGAAGGAAGACACCGATCGCCTGCGCGACGTGTATCTGGTGGGGGATATCGACAAGGACACGGCGCGCGCGACGATCCAGCGGATGCGGGAGCTCGCCGGCAAGGCGACGGGCGGGATCACGCTGTACCTGAATACGGCAGGCGGGAACGTGACCGACGGTCTTGCGATTCACGACGCCGTGCGTCATCTCGTCTCAACCGGCACCGAGGTGTCGATCGTCGTGCAGGGCATGGCGTACTCGATGGGATCGATCGTCCTGCAGGCGGCAAGCCCGGGCCACCGGTTCGCGTATCCGCACTCCTGGATCATGATTCACGAGCCGGCGAAGTGGGCGGGCTGGCAATCGACGAGCGCTGCGGCGCAGCATCTCGATCGCCTGAAGCAGATGCAATCGCAGATTTACCACATCCTCGCGACGCGTTCGGGCAAGCCGCTCGCAAAGATCATCCGGGACACGAAGCGGACCGACTTCTATCTGGATGCGATCAAGGCGAAGGCCTACGGGCTCATCGATGACATCCTCCTCTGACGCGTCGGCCACGACGCGCAGGCTGCCAATAGGCGCCGAGCCGCAGCCGGGCGGGGGCGTACACTTTCGAGTCTGGGCGCCGCGCCGACAGCGCGTCGTCGTCGAGCTTCAGCCCGCGGCCTCATCCGATCGTGTCGCCGCGCCGGTATCACTGGCCGCGGAGGGCGGCGGCTACTTCTCTGGCTGGAGTCGGGACGCAAAACCGGGCGACCGCTATCTTCTGAAGCTGGACGACGAGCCGAGAGGTTTTCCGGATCCGGCCTCGCGCTTCCAGCCCGAAGGTCCGCACGGTCCCTCAGAGGTCATCGACCCGGGCGGGTTCGCGTGGAGCGAGGCCGATCGCCAATGGCGTGGTGCGTCGCTCGACGGACAAGTGATCTATGAGGTGCACGTCGGCACCTACACAAAAGAAGGAACATTCGCCGCGCTCGAGCGCGAGCTGCCGGAAATCGCCCGCGCTGGCATGGCGACGTTGGAGGTCATGCCGGTCAACGACTTCCCCGGGCGGTTCGGCTGGGGCTACGACGGCGTCTGTCTGTTCGCTCCAACGCGGCTCTACGGCCGGCCCGATGACTTGCGGCGCCTCGTCGATCGGGCTCACGGGCTCGGCCTCGCGGTCATCCTCGACGTCGTCTACAACCACCTGGGACCCGACGGCAATTTTATGCGCGAGTTCAGCGACACGTTCTTTACCTCGCGGTACGAGAACGACTGGGGAGAGGCCATCAACTTCGACGGCCCCGAGTCGGAACGGGTCCGCGAGTTCTTCGTGGAGAATGCCGGTTACTGGGTGGACGAGTTTCACGTGGACGGGCTGCGCCTCGACGCGACGCAGACCATTCACGATCATTCGACGCCGCACATTCTCGCGGCGATCGGCCGCGGCGTCCGCGGCGCCGCGCGGGGCCGCAAGACCATCGTCGTCGCGGAGAACGAGGCGCAGCAGGCAAAGCTCGTGCGACCACTCGAAACGAACGGATACGGGCTCGATGGAATCTGGAACGATGACTTTCACCATGGTGCCATGGTCCGGCTGACCGGCCGGCGCGAGGCGTACTACACGGACTATTTCGGAACGCCGCAGGAGTTCATCTCGATGATCAAGCGCGGCTTTCTGTACCAGGGGCAGCGCCATTCATGGCAGCGGCAGGCGCGGGGGACATCCACGCGCGGTGTCCCGCGATCGGCACTAATCACATTTCTCGAGAATCATGACCAGGTCGCGAACTCGGGGCGAGGGGAACGCCTCCATCAGTTGGCCGCTCCAGGCGCGCTGCGCGCGATGACCGCGCTGCTGCTGCTGGGCCCGAACACTCCGATGCTCTTTCAAGGACAGGAGTTCGCATCGAGCGCGCCCTTTTTGTTCTTCGCGGATCACAGTCCGGATCTGGCGGTGAAAGTCCGGCAAGGTCGCGCGAAGTTTCTCTCGCAGTTTCCAAGCCTTGCGACCGACGCGGCGCAGGCGCGGCTGGTGGTGCCTGACGATCCCCAGACGTTCGAAGGGTGCAAGCTCAACCTCGATGAGCGGCAGGCGCATGCAGCGCAATACGAGTTTCACCGGGATCTGATCGCGTTGCGCCGGCGCGATCCAGTGTTTGGCTCCGACGCGGATATCGACGGTGCGGTCCTGTCGAGCGACGCCCTCGTCGTGCGTTACTTCGGCGGCGCCGACGGCGATCGCCTGCTGATCGTGAATCTCGGTGCTCAACTCGTCCTGACTATCGTCAACGAGTCGCTGCTCGCGCCGCCCGAAGGCGCCAGATGGCGCGTGTTGTGGTCGAGCGAGGACGTCAGCTACGGCGGGACCGGCACGCCGCAGGTTGAACACGCCACTGGATGGAATCTGCCAGGCCTGTCCGCCGTCGCCCTCGCGTCAACATGGGAGACGGAAACGGCATGAGCGGTGAACTGGTGCGGCGGCTGCCGTGGTCCCGCGAGATGTCCGCGGCGCAGGCGCCAGTACCGTACGAATGGCTCGTCACGAACGGTCTCGGCGGCTACGCGTCCGGCACGGTGTCAGGCATCGTCAGCCGGCGGTATCACGGCGTGCTGATCGCGGCGTTGCCCGCGCCGCTCGGGCGCATCGTCCTGCTCAATCAGCTCGTCGAGCGCGTCCGGACGGCAGACGACCGCTCGCTGCCGCTCGCAGACAGACTAGTTGAATTCCGACTCGAGACCGGCCTGCCCGTATGGCGCTTCGAGCTGGACAACGGCACCCTGATTGAGAAGCGGTTGATGATGCCGCACGAGCAGAACACGGTTCACGTGATCTACTCGCGCCTGCGGGGCGAGGATGCGCTGCAGCTCTGCGTCCGGCCGCGGGTTCACTTCCGCCCGCACGAGGCGCCAGTCAGCCAGACCCTTGACAGCGACTACGTCTTTACCGCCCTCGACGACGAGCGGTGTGAGCTGACGGCCGGACCCGATTGGCCTACGCTGCGCGTACTCGCCCGAGGTCAGCGCCTCAACTTCGTTCTCGCCCAGAAGATCACCCCGGAGGTGTTGTACCCGACCGAAGAGAGCCGAGGATACGCGGCGCGCGGCACGCTCTGGACCCCGGGATACTATCGCGCGGATCTTGCGGCTGGCAGCGTGACGTTCACTGCGTCAGCGGAGGGCTGGGATCGTGTCAGCGCGCTGCCTGCGGCAGGCGCGATTGCCGCGGAGATCGAACGAAGACACCGGCTTCTCGAAACCGCTCCGCAACCGGCGCGCGAAGGCATCGGCGCCGAGCTGGTCCTCGCCGCCGACCAATTCATCATTACTCCTGCGGGCCGTGTGGAAGAGATCGCCCGGGCGCGAGCCGAGGGAGACGATGCGCGGACGATCATCGCCGGGTATCACTGGTTTACCGACTGGGGCCGCGACACGATGATCAGCCTCGAAGGGCTGACGATTTCCACCGGACGCCTCCGCGAGGCCGGGTCGATCCTCAGGACGTTCGCGCACTACGTTCGCGACGGCCTGATCCCTAACATGTTTCCCGAAGGAGACAACGAAGGCCTTTATCACACCGCGGACGGGTCGCTCTGGTTCTTTCAGGCGATCGCGCGGTATCTCGCGGCGAGCGGTGATCGCTCGACGCTTCGCCGGCTGCTTCCCGCGGTTGTCTCGATCGTCGATCGGCACATCGAGAGCACGCGATTCGGGATCGGCGTCGACCCGGAGGATGGGCTGCTGCGACAGGGCGCCGATGGATACCAGCTCACCTGGATGGATGCGAAGGTCGACGACTGGGTGGTGACGCCGCGGCGCGGCAAAGCAGTCGAGATCAACGCGCTGTGGTACAACGCGCTGCGCCTGCTCGACGAGTGGCTTCGCGAGGAAAACATCCCCTCGGCTCGGAATCTGCCAGGTCTCGCCGATCAGGTTTACGAATCCTTCAACCGCGAATTCTGGTTCGCCGAGGGCGGCTACCTCTACGACGTGGTGGACGCGGAAGCGGGCGGGAATGACGCGGCGTTCCGGCCGAACCAGCTGCTGGCGATCTCGCTCACCCATCCGGTGCTGCAGGAATCCCGGTGGCCGCGGGTTGTCGAGGCGGTTCGCGACCGTCTGTTGACACCAGTTGGCTTGCGTTCCCTCGCGCCCGGCCATGCAGATTACAAGTCGACCTACTACGGCGATCTGCGCACCCGCGACGCCGCCTATCACCAGGGCACGGTGTGGGCCTGGCTGATCGGTCCGTATGTTGACGCGTGGCTCAAGGTTCAACCTGACGACCGGGCCGGCGCCCGCCGGCTGCTCGAGGGATTCGAAGCGCACTTGAGCGAGGCGGGCATCGGGAGCATCAGCGAGATTTTCGACGCGGAGCCACCGTTCACGCCGCGGGGGTGCATCGCGCAGGCGTGGAGCGTCGCGGAGGTGCTCCGCTGCTGGGCCAAGACCTCGGACGCCGCCGCTCGCGCCGTTGAGGTCCTCAGTCAGCGTCGAGCGATGATCGACATCACGTCCTGACAATCGTTGAGCCGGGCGATCCAGCGCGCGAAGCGCGCGTGCATGTTGTCGTCGAGCCGCAGTGACGGGTCGCGCACCAGCAGCTCGCGGACGACCTCGGTGTGACACGCCCCGAGGATCGGATTCTCGATGTCTGTGAGCGCGCCTCCGGAAACCGCGATGGAAAGTGCCGATGCGCCGCCATCGGTGATGGCGCGCGGGTTGGCGCCGGCGTCCAGCAACCGGCGGGCGATCTGCAGTTGACCGTTGCCGACCGCCATCATCAGTGGTGTGACGCTCGTCACCACCTGATTCACGTCCGCGCCTCCGCGAATGAGGGCGTCGACTGCCCAACGCTGGTTCTTGTGAATCGCGTGATAAAGCGGAGTCCATCCGTTCACGCCCGCGCGGCACGTGTTGGGGTTGGCGCCGGCGGCCAGCGATGCCTCGATGGCGGGAACATCGCCCGTCCGTGATGCCGACACGAGCGCGGCGCAAACGGGGGTTGGCGGCGGGTCCTGACCTGCGCACCCTGCGGCGAGCGACGCGGTGGCAACGATGCAGAAGAGTCTTGGAGCCATACAATATTCCTCGGCGCGAAAGCGCTCGAAGAAGATATCACCAATTACTTGGCAATGCAAAGATACCGGCTTAGCGCGCTCGGCTGGACCACCCGGCTGGACGAGGCATTCGCGCCGCACCGCGCTGCCGGCCTCGAGCCAGCGCGCGTCGCGCTCGAGCACACGCATATCTATCGAGTGGTCATGCCTGAAGGCGAGGGCCTTGCCCGCGTGTCGGGTCGGCTGAGACACGCCGCCACCAGCCGGTCGGATTATCCCGCCGTGGGAGACTGGGTGGCCGTCAAGCCGAGTGCGCATCCCGGTCGATGGAGCATCCAGGCCGTGTTGCCGCGCACGAGCCAGTTCACCAGGAAGGCGGCGGGCAACCGCACCGAAGAGCAGGTCGTCGCCGCGAACGTCGACACCGTGTTCCTCGTCACGGGACTCGATGGCGACTTCAACCCGCGCCGCCTCGAGCGATACCTGATCCTCGCCTGGGAAAGCGGCGCGCAGCCGGTCGTGCTCCTCAACAAAGTTGACGTCGTCGATGACGTCGCACCCTTTTTGAGCGAAACCGAGCGTGTCGCGTCCGGCGTGCCGGTCCATGCCATGAGCACGAAATCCGGACGCGGGCTGGACGCACTCTCTCAATACCTGACGCCAGGCAGAACGCTCGCGTTTCTCGGGTCCTCCGGCGTCGGCAAGTCGTCGATCATCAATCGGCTTGCCGGTCAGGATCTGTTGAAAACGCGTGATGTCCGCGCCTCCGACTCGAGGGGCCGGCATACGACGATGCACCGCGAGCTCGTTGTGTTGCCGGACGGCGGTCTGGTCATCGATACGCCCGGGTTGCGCGAGCTTCAGCTGTGGGAAGCCCGGGACGGACTCGACGAGGTCTTCGACGATATTCACTCACTCGCCACCGGATGCCGGTTTCGCGATTGTAGCCACCGCGCCGAGCCTGGCTGCGCGGTGCGCGGAGCGGTCGAGGAAGGCATCCTCGACGCCGGCCGTCTCGAGAACTTTCTGAAGCTGCAGGATGAAATCCGGGCGACCGAGGCCCGCACCGACGAGCGCGCCCAACAGGAAGCCAAGCGGCAGGGTCGGATCGGAGCGAAGGCCGCGAGAAAGCTCTACAAAGAGCGCGGACGCTGATCGCTACGAACCGAACTTGAGGATGAAGAGCGGCCGCTTCCAGATCGAGGGTTTCTTCCCTGACGCGTCTGATGCGCGGCGGATCGCCGCACGCTGAGGCCCTCGCACGGGGGCCCGTCTGGCAGACGAACCTGAGACGGGGGCCTGGCGCGCTTTACGCAGCTGCGTCACGACGGGTGCGTCGACCTGTGGAGCCGCCGGCGACGCGGTCGGTGCAAGCGGCACGACCGTCGCAGTCGGCACCACGTGAGTGACCCGCCGCACCGGTGGAGGCGCGATGGCGTGGGGCGCCGACACGCCGGAAACCCATGATGCGGCCGCGGCGCCTGACAGCACCAGAGCCGCTGCCGCGACCACCCAGACCGGCACTTGCGGCATTTCGACGCTCGGCTGCGGGACGCGCGGGCCCATAACCACGGCCAGAACCGCAGCCGCCGGCAGCCCTGCGGCCCTCGCGTACGCCCGCAGCGACGCTTCAGTCTGATGGCCTGACGGCCAACCGTCGAAGAGACCCCATTCGAGCTCTCGTAACAGCGTCAGCGGAATTCCCGTCTCCGACGCGATCGTCGCCAGCGACACGCCGCGATCGCGCCGTGCGCGGCGCAAGTCCGAAACCGTCCGAATCGTTTCCGGACGCACTGCGATCGCGCGTGACCCGACGCGCTCGGCGAACGCCGCGGTGATCGGGAGCGGATCTGCTGGAGCGAGGCGGTCGATGATCACATTCAGGTCGTGCAGCGATTCGAGCGGAACGAGCGCCTGATCGTCGGTCGCGCGCGCAAGGGCGAACGCGAGCGCCGCCGGGGCACGATCGCCGCAACGCTCCGCTTCGGATACGAGCGCGGCGAGGACGCGTGCCAGGCCTCGTCCGGCCCGTAGAGTCGGCATGTCGCGACCGTTACTCCACGAGACGTGGCCGCTCGCTTCGAGTCGGATGTCACCGATCGACGGCATCTGGATCGAGGCGCCGCCGCGTGCATCCCGCTCCAGTTCGCGCCCGAGAAGTGTGCCGATCGCCGCGGCTTCGACGATGGTGATGCGGCCGTAGCGGCACGCAAGCAGCAGGCTGATCGGAAACGGCTGAGCCATCACGTTGGAATGCGAATGCGAGTTTCAGGCCAACCTTCGCTCACGCTTGAAGGAGCGCGCGGCATTGCCTATGCACTTTCCACCGCCCGACAAGGAGCGTGTATGACCGTACGTGATGTGATGACCGCGAACCCAGCTGTTTGCACTCGCGACATGGGGCTCGTGGAGGTCGGTCGGCTGATGGTGGACTGCGACTGCGGCGAGATCCCGGTCGTCGATAGCAAGAACGCAATGCACCCCATCGGCGTCGTCACCGACCGCGACCTGGTGTGCCGCATCGTGGCGGAGGGCCGCAACCCGGCTGATCACACCGCCGCTGACTGCATGACCAGCCCGGTCGTGACCGTGACCCCGGATACCGACCTCGATGGTTGTGTCGGCTTGATGGAGGAGCGACAGATTCGGCGCGTTCCAGTCGTGGATGAGCGCGGCCGGCTCGTCGGCATCGTCGCGCAGTCGGACATCGCGCGGAAGGGAAGCCGGACACTCACGTCAGATTTAGTACGCGAGGTGTCGCAGCCGCAGCCAGCCGCTCCGCGGGCGAGCTGAGCGCTGCAACGGTAGAAAGAGTCGGGGCGGATGCCAAGCAAGGCTTTGGCATCCGCCCGAGATTAGCGCAAGGCTCGCGTCAGAACCTGGGTTCGTCGGGCGGTAGCAGCCCGAAGTCGCTGCTCATCGGCGCGGGCTGAGCCATGGGCTCCGCACCGCCGGCAGCTGGAGCCGGGGCGGCCGGTCGCGCGGGCGTCCGACGCGGCGCAGCCCGCTTGGCGCGACGCGGCGCCTTCTTCGCTCGGCGTTTTCCACCAGCCCGCCGCGCGGCTCGCTTCGTCTTGCGCGCCGCCCCTTTTCGGGAAGCGCGCCCTGCTTTGCGCTTGCCCGCCTTCTTCTTCCGTCTCGCACTCCGCTTCTTCGCCATTTCGTCCCCCTGGGTGGCGCCATATCCTTACCGAAATCCTGAAGCGGGACAAGTAGAATGCGCTGATGCGAATTGCGCTCGTGCAGCAGCGCGCTGCGCACGACAAAGCCGCGAACGTCGAGCGAGGCCTGCGCGCGATCGAGGAGGCGGCCAGCGCCGGCGCCTCGCTCGTGGCGTTCGCCGAACTCGCGTTCGAGCGGTTCCACCCTCAGCGGCCGGCGCAGGGAGACATCGCGCAGCTTGCCGAGCTTGTGCCGGGACCGACGATCGACGCGTTTGCCGATGTTGCCAGGCGGCACGGCGTCGTGATTGTGCTGAATCTCTTCGAACGTGACGGCCGCCGTACGTTCGATTGCTCGCCCGTTCTGGACGCCGACGGCCGGCTTCTGGGGCGGACGCGGATGATGCACATCACGGAGTACGCGTGCTTCCACGAACAGGGCTACTACTCGCCCGGTGACACCGGCGCGCCGGTGTACGACACGCGCGCCGGACGGGTCGGCGTCGCGATCTGTTACGACCGGCACTACCCGGAGTACATGCGCGCGCTCGCGCTGGCTGGAGCGGATGTCGTCGTCGTGCCGCAGGCGGGCGCCATCGGCGAATGGCCCGAGGGGCTCTATGAGGCGGAAATGCGCGTCGCGGCTTTCCAGAACGGCTATTTCGTCGCGCTCTGCAACCGCGTCGGCGAAGAGGAGTGCCTGACGTTTTCGGGCGAGTCGTTCGTCTGCGGACCAGACGGGACGATCATTGCGCGTGCGCCGGCCGGCCAGGAGCACATTCTGTATGCGGACATCGACCCGGGCGCCGCTGCGGACTCGCACGCCCGGCGGTTGTTTCTCAGGCACCGTCGGCCCGAGCTCTATGCCGGCTGGGTGGGGCGATGATCGAGTACCGCCGTGGGAACGATCTCGATCTCGATACAGTCATCGAACTATATCGGGCGTCGACGCTCGGAGAGCGCCGGCCCGTCGATGATCGCGAGCGTATGCGGACGATGCTCGCTCACGCCAATCTCGTGATTACAGCGTGGGACGGCCGGCTGCTGGTTGGTATCTCCCGCGCGATCTCGGATTTCGCGTACGCGACCTATCTGTCAGACCTGGCCGTTCGCCTGTCGCACCAGCGGCAGGGCATCGGGAAAGCGTTGATGCGGCAGACGCAAGCGGCGGCGCCCTCCGCGACGCTTGTCCTGCTCGCGGCGCCCGCGGCGGAGCCGTACTATCCTCATGTCGGTTTTACGCATCACCCTCAGGCCTGGGTGTTACGTTCCGGGCAACAAATCGTGTAGCCGCCGATCCGCGGCATCGCGCTCGGCCGTTCGGTCGGTGAGGTCTCGCGCCGCCCGCTGCGCGGAGCGGCGCACTTCGTCGCGCGCCGTTCTCGCGGCCTCGACGCGCGCCTCGGTTTTTTCGAGCACGCGGCGTGCCTCGCGCTCCTCGCGTTCCGCTTCCGCCAGCGCCGCCTCGGCGCGCTCCACGCGTTCGGCATGGCGCGACGCCTGGGTTTCGGCCTTGCGGAGGCTCGATTCCGCTTCGCGAAGCGCTTCGCGCGCCGCGGCACGGCGCCGCTCTTCGCCCTCGCGCTTCTGTTCGTCGCTCGGCGTTGATCGATCGCGCTCGGCGGGACGTCTTTCCGGCATGCGCAGCACGCGCGCCGCGGGCTTGACGTTCGCGAACAGCTCGAACCCGCCCGGCGTCAACGGCCGGGTCAGCCTGCCCGGCGGTTCGCCGTCGGCGGGAAGGGCCGACAGCGTTTTCGAGACGACGTCCACCGTGGAGGAAGTCGCCGGATGCCCGGCGCGCTCGAGGATCGCGAGTGCTTCCTTGAGCGCCGCGTTCAACGCGCGGCGATGCGCCTCGTCGGCGTCTCGGAGATCCACGTTCTTGCCGGCGAGTGCGGCGCGATGCGCGCTGCGGATCCGTTCGGCGGCAGAGACGAGGGCATCGTACTTGTCGCGAGCGGTCCAATAGACCTGATTGACCGCCCACGCCGGTAGCGTCGGCTTGGCCAGGGCGCGGATACGGGGCGCCTCATCGCTTCCGGATTCCTTGGCAAGCGCCGTGCGCGCGGCGGTGAACTGCTCGAGCGGCAGTTGGTAGAGGCCGTCTATGTCGGAGTCTCGGCGGGCCATCCGTTCCCCAACAATTCCTCCACATCGTATCGTGTTTCCCGTGGCAGCCGCCTCGGTACGGTCGAGGTCTTCGGGGTTCAACTCTTGCACAGATTCACCTCAGGAGGCCGCAACATGAACCGCGACGAGCTCGACGGCAAGGTGGACAAGCTGAAGGGAAAGGCGAAGCAGACAATCGGCCGCGCGACCGACGATCCGGATCTCATCGACGAAGGCGTTGCCGATGAGACGAGCGGCGAAGTGCAGGAAGGCTTCGGAAAAGCGCGTCGCAAGGT
Source organism: Vicinamibacterales bacterium (assembly GCA_036258175.1). Taxonomy (GTDB): domain Bacteria; phylum Acidobacteriota; class Vicinamibacteria; order Vicinamibacterales; family 2-12-FULL-66-21; genus DATAEE01. The sequence goes on along the minus strand of DATAEE010000261.1, from coordinate 12,033 downwards.
CGGCGAAACGATTGAAGATATCGGCGACAAGATAAAGGAGTAGCTCCGGCTGCTGAGCATGTGGTACGACCGCTTACTCAGGGCCGTACTGCATGCTCCTCACTGAGCTCGTCGACACCTCGAATGCCGTCCAGGCCGCTTCAGGCCGTCTGGACAAGACCGCCCGGATCGCGGCGCTCCTGACGCGCCTGGCACCAGATGAGATCGAGATCGCCGTCACGTTTCTCTCGGGCGCCATGCGGCAGGGACGCGTCGGGATCGGTTGGGCCGCCATCCGCGCCGCCGCCTCCACGCCCGCCGCCGAGACTCCATCAATCACGCTCCACGACGTCGATCGGACGCTGGGCCAGATCGCATCTGCCCGCGGCGGCGGTTCGTCCCGGGCTCGAGCGGGACTGCTGACGGATCTTCTTTCGCGCGCCACGCGGCCCGAACAGGATTTTCTCGTGCGACTGCTGCACGGTGAGTTGCGGCAGGGCGCGCTCGAGGGCGTCATGGTCGATGCCGTCGCGAAGGCGGCACGTGCACGTGCGGCCCCACTGCGGCGCGCGGTGATGATGGCGGGCGACCTCGCGTCTGTTGCGCGCGCAGTCATCGTCGATGGTGAGCCGGCGCTCGCACGGTTCGCGGTGCAGCTGCTGCGGCCCGTGCAGCCGATGCTGGCTGAATCGGCGGCGGATCTGGAGGAGGCGCTCCGCGACGCCGGCGATCCGCTGGTGGAACAGAAGCTCGATGGCGCGCGCATCCAGGTCCACAAGGCCGGCGACGACGTCCACGTCTTCTCGCGGACCTTGAAGGAAGTCACCGACGCGGTTCCTGAAGTGGTTGCGGTCGCGCGCGCGTCGCCGCGCCGCGAACTCGTCATCGACGGCGAGGTGATCGCGCTTCAGCCGTCGGGCACGCCGCATCCGTTTCAGATCACGATGCGGCGCTTCGGCAGACGTCTCGATGTCGACCGGCTGCGCGCGGACCTGCCGCTCACGCCGTTTTTCTTCGACTGCCTCTTCGTTGACGGGACGTCGCTCCTCGACGAGCCGCTGGAGCGCCGGGCGGCCGCGCTCTCCGAGTCGCTCGATGGACGCGCCATCGTCCCGCGCCTGGTTCGTCCCGGCGCGGTGGAGGCGGCCGGTTTTCTCGAGCAAACGCTGGCCGCGGGGCACGAAGGGGTCATGGTCAAGACGCTCGAAGCGCCGTACGCGGCCGGCCGCCGGGGCGCCGCCTGGCTCAAGGTCAAACGCGCCCGCACGCTCGACCTGGTCGTACTGGCCGCTGAGTGGGGAAGCGGACGACGCCGCGGATGGTTGAGCAATCTTCATCTCGGCGCGCGCGATGACGAGCGCGGCGGATTCGTCATGCTTGGCAAAACATTCAAAGGACTGACCGACGAGCTTCTCGGATGGCAGACGCGGGAGTTCCTGGCGCGCGAGATCGGCCGGGACGAATACACCGTCTACGTGCGCCCCGATCTCGTAGTCGAGATCGCGTTCAACGATTTACAGGAGAGCCCGCACTATCCCGGCGGGCTGGCGCTGCGGTTTGCGAGGGTGAAGCGGTACCGCGGTGACAAAACCGCGGCGGCCGCCGACTCGTATGACACCGTCCGGCGCGTTTACACACAGATGACCGGCCTGAACGCCCCCGCGCGGCGATAGGCGCTAGCGGGCCGAGCCGATCACGAACCCGATCGAGCGCTCGATCGGGTTGTAGAACGTGCCGTAGTTCGGCGAGGTCAGGTTGTTCTGAACGTCGCGGTCGGCGGAGGCGCCGAACACGTTGTACATCTTGATGCCGCCGCGGAACCGGTACTTCTTGAACCGCCAGTTCCGCCACAGTTGAAAATCCAGCGTGCTTACAGTCGGGAGCCGCCCGGCGCGGCTGCGCGGTCCCACGAAATCGAGGAACTCGTCGACGGCAGACCAGGGGAAGCCGGATCGCACCTCGAGGACCGGCGCAAACACCCACTTGCCGGGAAGCCCCATCGTGCCGCGCACCATCAGGCGATGCGGGACGTCGGTCGGGATCAGATTGTTCTCGTTCTTACGAATGATGGGATTGCGCAGGTTGCCGAAGAACTGATCGTAATTGTTCAGATCTGCGGTCCCGTGCGAGTGGACGTAAGAGAACGTGAAGTCGCGCCGCTCGCTGCCGAGGTATCGCACGGTCGTTTCAAGCTCCCAGTAGCGTGACGTTCCGGCGCTCGCGAGACGGATCGTTCCGGCAACCGGATCGGGGTCGAGAATGTACTCGTGAGACCCGTGTCGGCGCAGATAGTCGACCTTGAGGAGAAAACGGCGCCCGAACCGCTGGTCCCATTCCACGTTGCCGACGTACGCTTCCGGCGTCTCCAGGTTCGCGTCCGTCACGTGAGCGAAGCTCGCTGGGGGTCCCAGCGCCGTTCCGTCAGGCCCGAACCGTGTCACGAGGCGGGTTTCGAATGACGGGAAGGCCCCGATGTTCAGCGGCGTCCGCTGCGAGAACTTTCCGAAGCCGCCCCGCAGGATGGCGCGCCCGTCGGGCAGCACCCCGATCGCCACCCCTGCACGCGGTGACCAGTTGTAACGTTCGACGATCGCGTCGCGGTCCGTTCGGAGGCCCAGCTCGAATGTGAGCCGGGGACCGATGCGCCAGCGGTCCTGCGCAAAGATCGCGAGCTCGGTCCCGTTGACGACCTGCACGGTCGGACCGCTGAAGAGCGTCAGCTCCGCCAGCGACTCATCGAGCCGCCGGACCTCGACCGGGCGGCTGTTGCTCGTTCCGCTGTAGCCGGAGTTCTGCAAGTCGAAGCCGAACTTGAAGACGTGGTGTCCAAGCCAGCGATCCTTCGAGATGCTCAACGCCTCCACGAGCTGGACGCTGTGAACCTCGCGCTCCTGATCGTTGAAAAACAGACCGCTCTGCGTCTCGGGTGCGTACGTCATCGGAACGACGCCGTCGGTATTGACGTCGATTTCGAACCACCGGCCGGAAAACGTCGATTCGAGCACGATGTCGGGCGTGATCCCGAAACGGTCCACGAGGCCGGTCGACACACCCGTCTGATGGAAGTCGGGAGCGACTTCCGGCGGACGGAATGTGTCCATCGTGACGTTGCCGATTTCCCGCGGAAAAAGAATGATGCCGCCGCCGACGGTATGCCGGGTGGAGAGCACGCTGTCGACGCGCGTGAACGAGTCGACGCTGGTCAGTTTTATTTCGGGTTCGTCGACGAGACTCTTCACGGGAGTCGCGACGTAGCGATACTGGAAGTCTTGCGAGAGGAACAACCGATCCTGCTTCAACGGCCCGCGCACGGAGAATCGAGGCTCGAATCCCCGGATGCCGCTGAGGCCTTTCCGAAAGCGCGGGATCAGGTTTCCTGGTTTGATCTCCCAGTCGTTGGTTCCGCGGCGCGTGCGTATTTGCGTGACGCTGGTCGAGAAGCGGCCGTACTCTGCCGCGAACGGGTTGGCCAGCACCTCGACCGACTCGACGCTCTGACCTGGCAGATCCAGGTCGAAATCGCCCGTCGAGGGATCGATCAAGCTTGCGCTGCTGATCTGCAGCGCGCCCTGCGTGGGCTGTCCCCCCTTGACGCGCAAGCGACCATCCTGTCCGCGCACGACGCCAGGGAGCAGCGGAAGCAGGCTCTGGAAGTCGTCTCCTTCGAGCGGCGCGACGTCGAGCAGCGAGCCGGAGAGCATGTCGCTTGCCGAGACCGGCTGCAGCGTCAGGCTCTCGACCGGCACCGGCTCGAGCGGCAGCACCGGCTCGGGCGGTTCCACCGGTGAGGTTCCCCTGACTTCCACCGGAGGAACGGTGAACGCCAGGTTGATGTCGAGCAGCACTTGCGCAGTCTCGCCGGACCGCACGTCGAACTGCGCAGAGTCCTGCGAGATGAATCCGGGCCGGGTCGCCGAGACGAAGTAGCGGCCGGGCGGCACATCGGGAAAGCTGACCTGCCCCGCGCCATCAGTGACTGTCTTTGCCAGCGTCATCTTCTCGTCGGCCGTCTTCAGCTCGACCTCGACGCCCGGCATGCGCACGGTGCCTTCGAGGACTGAGATGGTGGCGACGACGCGGCCGGGCCCAGCCTGCGGGCGCGGCAGCGGCGGCACGGGAGGCAGCGCCTGTGCCGACCATCCCGGTGTGGGTATCGTGAACGACGTCAGGGCCAGGAAGATCGCGGAGAGCGGGTTCGGCCGGCCAAGCACAGCCTCAACTTTACGTCAGTCTAGATGGAATCGCGACACAGGCGGTCTATACTCTGGTCCGCCTCCCGGGCGCCGGCCGCGGTACGACCGCTACGGTTGTCCAGGCGAAAGGAGAGGCTCGCATGCGATCCAGATACTTGCGTCTCGCGGCGGTCGCCGCCGCCATCCTCCTGGGCTCGTGGGCTCCGGGCGCTGCGCCGGTCGTCACGACGTCGACGAACGGCGTGTCGCCGACGTTTGCGTCGATTGGTCCCTTGACATTCAACCCGGACGGCACGCTCTTCGCCGGCGACGCCCAGAGCGCGGCGATTTACGCGCTCGATCTCGGGAAGGTCTCCTCGGCTGCGCCTGGCGCCGCCGACGTGGAAGGAATCGATCAGAAGATCGCCGCGCTTGCGGGAACTGACGCCGCGCAGATCACGATTACTGATCTGACGATCCACCCCAGAACGAAGAACGCGTATCTCTCAGTGATGCGCGGCCAGGGCACGGGCGCCACGGCGGCGCTCTTCCGCGTCGATGGCGCCGGAAAGATCGATCTCGTTTCGTTCGACGCGATGAAATACGCGCGGGTCGAGCTGCCGAATCCGCCGGTGGCGACGCCTGCGGATCGCCGCAACCCGCGCCCGCAGTCAATCACAGACATGGCGTACGTGGACGGCAGGCTCTGGGTGGCGGGACTCTCCAACGAGGAATTCGCCTCGAAGCTCCGGGCCATTCCATTTCCGTTCTCGTCCGTCGACGCCGGCACCAGCGTCGAGATTTACCATGGGAACCATGGGCAGCTCGAGACGCGGTCGCCGGTCTTTGCATTCATTCCACACTCGATCGGAGGGACTCCGCACCTCGTGGCGGGCTACACCTGCACGCCGCTCGTGAAGTTCCCGATCGACAGCCTCAAACCCGGCCAGAAGATCGTCGGCACGACGATCGCCGAGCTCGGCAACCGGAACCGGCCGCTCGACATGATTGTTTACAGCAAGGACGGTCGTGAATTCCTGTTGATGGCCAACAACAGCCGAGGCGTGATGAGAATCCCGACTGCGCCGTTTGCGACCGCAGCGGCGATCACGGCGCCTGTGAAGGACACTGAGACTGCCGGCGTTCCGTACGAGACAGTCGCGTCGCTGAAAGGTGTCGAACAACTCGACAAGCTGGACGATCAGCGGGGTCTCGTGGTGGCGCGCGAAGGAAGCGCGGTCAGCTTGAAGGCTGTTGCGCTCCCGTAACGGTTGCAGATCCAGAATGAATGCAGTCAGGGCACTGGCGGTCATCGTGATGGCAGCCGGTGCCGCCTGTTCCACGCCCGCCAGCTCCGAAGCGCCCTCCAGCCTCCGAATCACGCTTCTCGACCAGACGGACGTCATCGAGGTCACCGGTCTTTCCAGCCGCGATCTCGATCGCCTTCGGCGTGTCTCGTGGCAGCGCGAGGACTGGGAACGGCTGCTGCGAGTAGTGGTGGCGCCGGACAGCGGCGCCCAGGCGATGCTCGGAACTTACGTGGTCACCTCGGATGCGCTGCGCTTCACGCCTCGCTTTCCGTTTGACCCGGGCCGCCAGTACGCGATCAGGCTCGATCCGTCACGCCTCCCGGGCGGCGGTTCGTCGCCGGTCGTGACGGCGTCGGTGGCGCGGCCCGCGCCACCAGCTGGCCCACCCACGTCGGTTCTTGCCGTCTATCCGAGCGGTGGAACCGTTCCCGTAAACCAGCTCCGGATGTACCTCCAGTTCTCTGCGCCGATGACGCGGCGCGGGGCCTTGAACCACCTGCGGATTCTCGACGAGGCGGGCAGGGAAGTGGAAGATCCGTTCCTGCCGCTCGACACCGACTTGTGGAATGACGACGCGACCAGATTGACCGTTCTCTTCGATCCGGGCCGGGTCAAGCGCGGCATCCTGCCGAACGTCGAGATGGGGCGCGCGCTTCAGCCAGGCAGACGGTATACGCTCGTGATCTCCTCCACGTGGCCAGACGGCCAGGGACGTCCGCTTGCGTCCGAATTCCGGAAAACTTTCCGCGTCGCTCCGCCGAACGAGCGTCCGATCGATGTCGCCTCGTGGCGGATTCAGCCGCCGGTCTCGGGCTCACGCGATCCGATCAAGGTACTCTTCCCTGCGCCGCTCGACCACGGCCTGCTGCACTCGGCGCTGGGCGTCGCGCGCGGCGGTCAGGCGATTCCGGGCGCCATCACCGTCGAAGCGGGGGAGACCCGTTGGCTGTTCACGCCGCGCGATCCCTGGGAGGCGGGTCCGCATTCGCTGATCGTTCTCGCGACGCTCGAGGATCCCGCCGGAAATCGGATCGGCCGCGCGTTCGAAGTACCCGGCGGCGGACCCGCGCTGAAACCGCCAGACTCGATCACCGTGCCTTTTGAAGTGCGCGGCGCAAGTCAGGAATCGGAGCGCGCCCGGAACCGTCCCGGCCAGAACTAAGTCAGCGACCGAGTCAGTCCTGCGCGCGGCAAAGATGGTTACGAGGCCTCGCCGCATGTTCCGTCTCTCGCGGTCTGTCCGTCGTTTCGCCATAGCCGCCGCGCTTGCTCCCGCAGTCGCCTTCACCGTCCGCGGCGCGCAGGCGCCGTCCGACACGCAGGCTCCTGCGGGCGGCGCGGCCGCCCAGGTGATCGTGCCGTTCGAGCACAACGCGCGCCAGAACGCGATCCTCGTTCGCGCCACGGTCAATCAGCGCCCGGCAGTGCTGCTGCTCGACACTGGCGCACGCACCAGCGTGATCAGCCGGGAAATCGCCGGTATGGCGAACGAGGATCTGCGGGGAGGGTTTTCGAGCGGCGGGCCTGGCTTCAAAGGAGAAGCGTTGACGATGCGCGCGACGGTGAGGCTAGGTGGCGAGACATGGCACGACCATCCGGTCGCGGTGATGAACCTCGCCGAGGTTCAGCGCGTGTTCGACGGACCGATCGATGGCTTGCTCGGCGAAGATCTCCTGTGCACCTTCCGACAGGTGACGTTCGACTACCCGACCAAGCGGATCGTCTTTACGAGGCGCTCGCCGATGCCGTGAGCGGCTACGGCTCCGATCGGATCAGCCCGGCGGCGGCCCGAAGCGCCTCGAGCGCCCGCAGGCATCGAGCGCATGCCGACGAGTTGCCTTCGAGACGGTTCGAGCGATCCTGCGACTGCCGCGCGCACATCTCGCACTCACCCACGGCGGCGGCGACCGCCTCGCGCAGAGCGTCCACGCGATCCAGCACTTCGTACAGCTGCTGCACCTGGCCCGGCAGATCGCACCGAAGTCGCTTCACTTCGGCTTCCGCGCGATTCGCCCGCCTGAGATTCGCGTCGTACAACCGGATCCAGATTTCGACCGACTCCCGAAGGTCATCATCTTCTTCGGTCAGGCGCTTGACGGCCGCGCGCGCCTCGTCCAAAGCCGTCAGGAGCGCTTCGACGTCGGCCTCGGCGGATTCACGATCCCGCTCGTGGACAGGGGTCACGCTGCGTGCGCGAACGCGCGCACGGAGAGCATCAATATCGATGTTCACTCCTTCCTCCTCCGGCCGCCCGCTATGCAAGACGTATGCTTGAGCCCGCTCATGTGTAGCGCGGCGGACCCGTGCCACCGCGGGACTCCCCTATGTCACAAGATTTCCCACTGTTGATAAAGGCGGAACCCCGTTTACCTTCGGTAGGAATCAGGCAGAGGCGGCGTTTCGCCGCCCCTGCCTGTGGTCCAGAACACGCCTCTAGAATGGAACGCCGAGGCGAGTGAGGAACGACAGGTCGACCCCGTCGTCACCCTGCAGGACCAACGGCGGCTGGAAGATGTCGTAGATCGTCCGGTTGGTTCGAAGGAGCAACGTCCTGGCAAGATCCGCCTCGCCAGGATCTGGCGCACCTCCGCCGCCCGTCAGGCCCACCAGAGCATCACTTCGCGCCGTTGGACCCCAGTCAAGCGCCAGGAAGCCGCCGACAAAGAGCGTCGTGCTGAAGTAGTTCGGCGAGGTAGTGAGAAATTCCGGGACGCTGACGTAGTGCAGAGTAAGCGAGATCGGCGTCCGTTCAGCTATCACGAGTCCGCCGCGCGCATCGAGATCGTCCCAGAGCGGCGCGATCCGTGGCGGGCCACTCAGGAACTCCGCCAGCGACTCGCTGAAGTCTGCGCTGCCGCCGCCGAACGTCAGGTTGCCGTTGGAGTTCACGAATACACTCGTCCGGGTCGCCCCCTGGTAGGGGAAAAAGAACGGAATCGAGACTTCTGTCGACGTGTCGTCGCCCGCCGCGAGGATCTCGCCCCTGAACCGATTGACGTAGAGCACGTACCGTCCTCCCTGACCGCCGTCGCCGTTGAAGTCGAGATCGGGGAAGGCGCTCACTGCCACGGCGAGATCCAGGTCTACGTTCGCCTGCAGCAGGAGCCGTGGCAGCAGATTGAGCCCGCTGTCGTCGTCAGTGATCAGCAGGTCCCCCGTCGCGGCGTCGAATACGCCGAGCGTGGCGTCGAAATTGCCGCGCACGAGCTCGATTGCCAAGATGTCTCCCGCCTTCACCTTCAACCGGTAGTAGTCGACGTCGCCGCCCGTGGGGTTGATCGCCGCGAACCGGTCAACATCCTGTGTCGAGAACGGCAGGTGAATCTGTTTTGCTGTCGCGATCGAGTCGTTCGACTCGAACACGTCCTCGAACCCGTGCTTGAAGTTCACGAACTGGAGCTCGTAGCCATCCAGGTCGTTGTCGGCGGCACTGAATTGCTGGAAGGCCGCGGTATGGTCGTTCATGTTGATCGTTCGGCGGTGAGGCACGGTCCGCAGATCCGTCTCCAGCTCGAAGCCGGACGTGACCGGGTGGCCGCAGCTAAGCCCCGCCAACCCGTCCGTCGCGGACATATCGCCGTACGTGATGGTCGCGGAATTGGCGCTGCGCTTCAGCGTGATCGCGAACGTGTTCGCACCCGTTGCCAGCCGCTCCGGCACGCCCTCCCATCGAGCCGTGAAGGAATTGGGTTTCTGGTCGAAGGTCACCGTTCCGCCGGCCGAGGCATTGAGATCGTCCCAAAGTCCCGCGATGCGCGGCGGTCCCGTCAGAAACTCCGGCGTGGACTCGGAGAAGTCACCGCTTCCGGCGCCGAACGTCAGGCTGCCGTTGGCGTTGATGAACACCGAGTCGAACGACTGTCCGCAGACCGTGAAGCTGAACGGCAGGAAGATCTGCACGAAACCGTCGTCGCCCACGGGCAACGGGTCACCGGGCCGGAACGGATTCAAGATGACGTCGATCCCGCTCCGGACGCTTCCTTCGATTATCGCGAGCGCCACGCTTTCACTGGGCGGGTCGTCGTTCGTCAATCCATCCGATTCGTTATCCCCGTTCCAGAACTCCTCCGGTCCCGGTAACGGCACCAATGGAGGCGTGCTGAACCCGCCCGCAAGAAGCTGGTCGACATAAACGACGTACGAGGCGCCCGGCGTCAGGCCGCGGAGCGTATAGACGCCCGTGAAAGGATCGGACTGGGAAAAGTCGAGCGAAAAGTCACTCGAGATCGCGGAGACCGCATCTGCGAAAAGGTTGGCTGTGTTGCGCGCGATGACATTGACTCCCGTCAGCCGGCTTCCATTGGCCGCCAATATCCGTCCGGTGATCGTCCCGGTCGCTGCAAAGGAGGCATCCGGGTAGAGCGTCGAGATCATCGCGATGTCGTCCCTGTGAAGCGTCTGAGTGCCGGAGAGAGGACCGAAGTAGAACGGATACATGGTCTCGACTTCGTTGAGCGGTGCCTGCCCGAACGTCACGGGGGCGGGTCCCGTCGGGTCGTTGACGAGCCGGCTCTGGCCGTTGACCACTGTGTGAGCCAGATTCGAGTAATGCCCGAACTCATGGACCATCACATCTTTCGCTTCGGTGAGATCGGTGAACGCGGGACCGTTCAAGAACGAAACGCCCTCGAGAATTGCGCACGTCGCGGGATTGACCCATTCGGGCCCGGCGAAGCCGAGGATGCCGGAGCCCGGGCCGAAGAGCGCATCGAAGATCTCTCCAGTGTCATCGAACACGATCGCCGATAGGCCATCCGGCGCGGCCGGGTTCAGGTACGGCCCGAAGTTCGTGAAGTCGACGTCAACCGGCAGCTCGGCGCCGGCCAGGAACGACGCCGTGCTTGTACCGACCGCGCCCCATACGTTGAATGCATCGGCCACGGCGGCGACCGCAGCGCCGTGGCCGAGAGGGCCGAGGTCCCCTTGATCGGGGTTGAACGGGATGGTGGCACCACCACTCGGCCAACGGAACGGGACTCCGGAATCACAAACCGCCAGCGGGCCACCCGCCGTGGCGGTCATCGGAACGAAGCAAACGAATAGGAGCGATGCGACGATGAGGAAGGGGGCTCTGGTCGACATGAATCCTCCCTCAACGGCGCACGAGCGCGCGAATGCGGCTCGCAAGATCGGCGTATGAGATCGGGCCGCGGGAAGCGTCAGCTGTCGTCATATTGCGGAACAGGTCGATGTTCTGGAACTGGTTGACCGCCGTTTCATCTTTGCCGGCGCCCTGGATGTTGAACGTGCCCTGGCCGAGGCCTACCGTCGTGCTGAGGCCGACGGCACTCGGCCGAGTGGCGAACAACAGATAGTTGCGGCCCACTTCCAGCTGCGGCAGGTCGCGGAGCAACGGCACGCGGCGGACAGGACCGGTGCTCGACGCCTTCGGTTCGGTCAGCATCCGGATCTCAACGACGCGCAGGTCGTCCTTGACAGCCGGAAACTCTCCTTTGAAGGCGTCTTCAACTCGGATCCGGTATGTGATCGTCGCCAGGGTCGCGCCGCCGAGTTCCACGCTCCCGCGCTGAACCGAGAGCACGGTGCCGCGGAAGATGCGGCCGGCGCGGGTGGTGAGCTGTTCGAGATTCATCTGCAGCAACGTCGTCGCACCGGCCGTCGTGGCCAGCGCGGCGCTGATCGCCGCGATGAACACACCACTCAGAGATAGTTTCTTCATGGAAGCCTCCTGCGGGTGCAGTACCGAAACAGACCTATGGGTGGGACCGGGCGGTTCGTTGACCGGCCGTGCCGTGCGGCATTCTCAGAGCGGGGAGAAGTCGAGCCGGATGCTACAGAGAAGCGAACGCCGATTCAAGCGGGAAGCTATGGCCGGATGGAAATGGTGCCGAGGGGCAGAATCGAACTGCCGACACCGTGATTTTCAGCCCCTCCGGCACCATCTGCACGATCCGCGAAATCTCGAAATCCGCGAAATCACTGGCCAAATTCGCATAGCTCCGACCTACGAGGGATACGCCGGATGCAGTAAAATACGTGGCGACAGGGACAGTTACAGGGACAGTTACAGGGACAGCAGGGACATTGATGCGCATCCGGGATGCGCATCCGGCTCGGGGCCGGCGACATCTCTGCGTCTGGTCCGAACCCCGCCGCGCAGATTTGCTTTCTCGAAGCGGTCGCCCTGTGCGTGCCGCAAGCCCTCGACGACTTGGCGTCGCGCGATGCGACGGACGCATCGCAGCTCCAGGCGTGGGCGCGACACTGGGGCTTCGCTGATGACTGGTTACGTCGCCACGCGCGCACCCACGTCAGGCTGTGGCGGGACCATCCGGATCTCAGAGGGCGCTGGTCGATCTTCACGCCCTCGGTTCGTTGGGAGCCGATCCTCCCTGCGGCCCCGTCGTGGAACCTCACGAAGGGGGAACCCGAGGCCGAGTACCACCGGCGCCACAAGGCCTACATCGCCACGCTCAAGCGCACGCCCGGCCTCGCCGCCACGCCTGAGAAACGGGACTCCGGCGTGCACTTCGAGTGGCTGGCGCTGCACCACGTCGGGCGCTGGACCTACAAGCGGCTCGCCGAGCGATATCAGAATACCGAGGGGAACC
>DATAEE010000260.1:0-3880 GCA_036258175.1 Vicinamibacterales bacterium | reverse complement strand
CAACCACTCGAGGAAGTTCTGCGCGCCGCCGGGGACCGCGGTCATCTGCCGCGTCGCGATCTGCGCGAAGACGATGAGCGCGAGCGCTGCGATCCAGGTCACCACCATGGAATTCGTGATCGGGAAGCCGAAAAGCCGCGCGATTTCCACCGCGCTCTGAGGTAGTGCCGACATGCTGTGCCCGTCGATCGCACGCGCCATGCCACAGCCTCAGAACTCGCGCATGCCGCGTTGCGTTTCCGCGATCGCCGTGCTGCACGATTCACCGCTGCGCGGAAACACACAGGATGCGCGCTTCTGAGCACCGGGTGCGGCGCGGTCCTCGGTACCGGTCACGGACCGGCACGCTGGCGCGATGTCGGGTCAATGCAGGACGCGCCTCTGGAGGCGGCGCGATTCTGGCAAGAGCCGACTGGGCGGCGGCGGATCGCATCGGAGACGGCGTGAAGGGAAAGCAGGCCCGGCGGATGAAGCGGACGGCGTACGAGAAAGCCCTGACCCGGCTCCAGACGGAGTTATGTCACCTGCAGCGGTGGGTCAAGGAAAAAGGGCTCCGCGCGATCATCATCTTCGAGGGTCGGGACGGCGCCGGAAAGGGAGGCACGATCCGTGTGCTGACCGACCGCCTCAGCCCGCGCGTCTTTCGCGTGGTGGCGCTGCCGGCGCCCTCAGACCGCGAAACCTCGCAGGTCTACATGCAGCGCTATCTCGCGCATTTCCCGTCAGCCGGCGAAGTGGTGATCTTCGATCGCAGTTGGTACAACCGCGCGGGCGTCGAGCCGGTGATGGGGTTCTGCACGCCCGCGGAACTTCGGCGGTTCCTCGAGATCTGCCCCGAGTTCGAGCACTACATCGTCGACGAGGGGATCATCCTGATCAAGCTCTGGCTGGAAGTCAGCAACGAGGAGCAGGAGCGCCGCTTCCGAAAACGGATCGAGGATCCGCGGCGCCAGTGGAAGCTGAGCCCGATGGACCTCTCGTCACGCGAGCGGTGGTACGACTATTCGCGCGCGCGCGATCTGATGTTCAAGAACACCGATACCCGGTTCGCCCGCTGGTACATCGTCCGCTCCGACGACAAGCGCGCGGCCCGTCTCAACACCTTGCGACACGTGCTCTCAACCATTCCGTACAAGCGACACCGCAGCCCGCGGGTGAAGCTGCCCGCCCGGGCGAAGAAGGGGGCGTACAACGACAGGAAATCGATCGCGAAGCGCCGCTTCATCGAGGAGTACTACTGAGCGGCAGCCGCCGGGTCCGCGGCGAGCCACAGTCCATGCGTGAGACCGCGCCTGAGGTGCGTATGAAAACCCGAAAGATCGACCACCCCTCTTCCGTGTTCGCGACCGAATCCCTCGGTCCGGCGGTGCGGACCGGCCTCGACGCGGAGGCGATCGGCGCCGCCATCACCGACAACCTGCATTACCAGATGGCGGTTTCGTCCAGGGACGCGAGCCGCCACGACTGGTACGTCGCGCTGGCGCTGGCGGTGCGCGACCGCCTCGTCGATCGGTACTTGAAGACGATCGAGGCCGTGCTGGACAAGCGGGTCAAGGTGGTGGCGTATCTATCGGCGGAGTTCCTGACCGGCCCGCACCTCGGCAACCACCTCCTCAACCTCGGAATCCGGGACGCCGCCGCCAAGGCGCTGGCGCGATATGGCCGGAACCTCGAAGACGTGCTCGAGGTGGAGGAAGAGCCCGGCCTCGGCAACGGCGGCCTCGGCCGGCTGGCGGCGTGCTACATGGATTCCCTCGCCACGCTGGGCGTGCCCGCGATCGGGTACGGCATCCGTTACGAGTTCGGCATCTTCGACCAGGCGATCCGTGAGGGCTGGCAGGTCGAGATGACGGACAAGTGGCTGCGGCTGGGCAATCCCTGGGAAGTCCCGCGTCCGGAACGACACGCCTACGACGTGAAGTTCGGCGGGCACACCGAGCACCGCCGGGACGAGCACGGGCGCGACCGGGCCCGCTGGATCCCGGAGCGGTGCGTGAAGGGCGTCGCCTACGACACGCCGGTGTCCGGGTTCCGCACGCCCACCGCCAACCTGCTGCGGCTCTGGCGGGCCGAGGCGACCGAGTCGTTCGACTTCGACGCGTTCAACGTCGGCGACTACTACGGCGCGGTCGACCAGAAGGTCATGTCCGAGACGATCACCAAAGTGCTGTACCCGAACGACGAACCGGAGGCCGGCAAGCGGCTTCGCCTGGCGCAGCAGTTCTTCTTCGTCTCCTGCTCGCTGCAGGACATGATCCGGCTGCAGCTGGCGACCGGAGGGCGGCTGCAGGACTTCGCGTCGTCGTGGGCGGTCCAGTTGAACGACACGCATCCGTCGATTGCCGTGGCCGAGCTGATGCGGCTGCTCGTCGACGATCACGAGATGGACTGGGAGGAGGCCTGGAGGATCACCGAGGCCAGCTGCGGCTACACGAATCACACGCTGATGGCCGAAGCGCTCGAGCGGTGGCCGGTGCCGCTCTTCGGTCAGCTCCTGCCGCGTCACCTCGAGATCGTCCAGGAGATCAATCGGCGGTTTCTTGAGGACGTGCGGCGGCGGATCCCGGGCGATGAAGACCTGGTCCGCCGGCTCTCGCTCATCGACGAACAGGGCGAGGGGCACGTCCGCATGGCGCACCTCGCGAGCGCCGGTAGCCACGCCATCAACGGCGTCGCGGCACTGCACAGCGATCTGCTGAAGGAAACCGTGCTCCGGGACTTCTACACAGTCGCGCCGCACAAATTCCTGAACGTCACCAACGGCGTGACCCCGCGGCGATGGATTGCGCTGAGCAACCCCGGACTCGCGTCGCTCCTCACGCGCACGATCGGCGAGGGCTGGATGTCGGATCTCGAGTCGCAGCTGGAGCGGATCGAGCCGTGGGCGGCTGACGCCAGCTTCCGGGCAGAGTGGCGGACGATCAAGGCCGCCAGCAAGAGCGGGCTGGCCGCGCTGATCAGGCAGCGCACCGGGATCGTCGTCGATCCGCAGTCGCTGTTCGACATCCAGGTCAAGCGGCTCCACGAGTACAAGCGCCAGCACCTCAACGCGCTGTATTTGATCACCGCTTACAACCGCATCGTGCGCGGCGCGGGCAGCCCCGATCAGGCGCAGCCCCGGACGGTGATCTTCGGCGGCAAGGCGGCGCCCGGCTACCGGATGGCGAAGCTGATCATCCGGCTGATCCACGGCATCGCAGACGTCATCAACCGCGATCCGCGCGCGTCAGAGCTGCTGAAAGTCGTGTTCTTCCCCGACTTCAACGTCAAGAACGCGCAGCACATCTATCCGGCGGCGGACCTCTCGGAGCAGATCTCCACGGCCGGCAAGGAGGCGTCCGGCACGGGCAACATGAAGTTCGCGATGAACGGCGCACTGACGATCGGCACGCTCGACGGCGCCAACATCGAGATCCGCGACGCGGTCGGGCCGGAGAACTTCTTCCTCTTCGGTCTGAACGCCGCCGAGGTCGCGGCAACGAAGGCCGCGGGATACAGGCCGCGCGCCCTCTACGAGGCCAACCCCGAGCTGCGCGAAGCGATCGATCTCATCGACGCCGGCGAGTTCTCGAACGGCGATCGCGAGCTCTTCCGGCCGCTCGTCGAGTCGTTGCTGGTCCGTGACGAGTACCTGCTCTTCGCCGACTACCAGCCCTACGTCGACTGCCAGCAGCGCGTCGGCGAAGCGTTTGGCGATCAGGAGGACTGGACGCGCATGTCGATCCTCAACTGCGCGCGAGTCGGCCGCTTCTCGTCCGATCGCTCGATTCGCGAGTACTGCCGGGACATCTGGAACGTCAAGCCGATCGGCACTGGCCGGGGAACTGAATGAAGAGGAAGAGGAAGAGGCATCGGCCCGGGACGAGCGCCCCGCTTGGCG
>DATAEE010000259.1:0-7589 GCA_036258175.1 Vicinamibacterales bacterium | reverse complement strand
GCATCTCGTCGCCGATTTCGACGCGGTCGCAGTGGCCGTCGACGGCCAGGCGATACGGCTCACGCGGCGGGAATTCGAGCTCCTTCGGTGCCTCGTCGAGAACCGGAATCGCGTGCTCTCGCGCGATCGCCTGCTCGAGCGCGTGTGGGGCTACGACCACCCCATCGAAACGCGTTCGGTGGACGTGCACGTCGGCCGGCTCCGCTCGAAGCTCGGCTCGGCCGGACGGCAAATCGAAACTGTGGTGGGTTTAGGGTACCGCTTCGTCGAGACTCAATAAGCGCCCTGGCGGGCGCCCTACGCGCTCACCCATCCTTCGCGTTCCAGCTCGGCAATACGGCGATTGAAATCGATCAGCTTGCGTTCAACGCGGTGCCAGTCGCTGCACCAGACGTGATGGACGGTCCGACTGTCTCGCTCCTCACGCACTTCCCAGCCCGAGGCCCCGGCCTCATTGACCTGAAACCGGCGGATGTGTCCGGCGTGTGTGAGCTGTCGAGAAAACATGCGCAACACCCCGTTTCGGCTCATACAAAAGTAGACGGCGTTTGTACACGATCGGGTTCGGGGTCTGTTGTAAATAGTGTGTAAACATCACGCCGTCCTTAAGGGCAAGTGCCAGATCTACCGATAGATAGGGGCTCCCCGAGTCGCCGGTTCCAGAACAGTACAATGCGGGACATGCGCGACGTCCTGACGATTATCCTGGGCGGCGGCCGGGGAACCCGGCTGTTTCCGCTGACGCACATGCGGTCGAAACCCGCGGTGCCGATCGGCGGCCAGTACCGCCTGATCGACGTGCCGATCAGCAACTGCCTCCACTCAGGACTGCAGCAGATCTTCGTGCTGACGCAGTTCAATTCCGCGTCGCTCAACCGCCACGTCGCGCAGACCTACCGGCTCGATTCGTTTTCCGGCGGTTTCGTGGAAGTGCTGGCGGCCGAACAGACACCGGACGGCGCGGACTGGTTTCAAGGAACGGCCGACGCCGTCCGCCAGGCGGCGCGCCATTTCGCGGGGCTCGACGCCAACTACTATCTGATCCTCGCGGGCGATCACCTCTATCGAATGGACTTCTGCGAGCTCATCGAGACGCATATCGACACCGGCGCTGACATCACGATCGCGGCGCAGCCGGTCACGCCCGCCGACGCAACCGGAATGGGCATCTTTCGCTTCGATCGCGAGGGGCACATCGTCGGGTTCGAAGAAAAGCCGGATCGTGATCGCCTCGCAGAGCTCCGACAAAGTGTCCCTGCCGCATCCGCCTTCGCGCCGAACACGGCGGGCAAACCGTTCGTGGCGTCGATGGGGATGTACGTCTTCTCGCGAGACGTTCTGCTAGAGATCCTCAACAAGCCGGGGGTCGACTTCGGCAAGGAAATCATTCCAGCTGCGTTGTCCACCCACAAGGTTCACGCATACCTTTTCCGCGGCTACTGGGCGGATGTCGGAACGATCGCGTCGTTCTATGACGCGAACATCATGCTGACGCAACCGGACGCCGCGTTCAGCTTCTTTCATCCGCACGCTCCGATTTACACCCATCAACGCTTCCTGCCAGGCACTCGCTTCATCGATTGCCAGGTCGACTCCGCCATCGTCTGCGACGGCTGCTCGCTCGAGTCCTGCACAGTCCGGACGTCAGTCGTGGGAATACGGACGATGATCCGGCGAGGGGCGACCATCACACGATCGGTGCTGCTCGGAGCTGACCTTTACGAGGAATCGGAGGATGGTCGTGTGGCGGGTCCGCGGCTCGGTATCGGCCGCGACGTCGTGCTCGATCGCGTGGTGGTCGACAAGAACGCGCGAATCGGTGATGGCGCACGCCTCACGAATGCCGAAGGGATCGATCGCGCCGACGGCGACAGCCATTACATCCGGGACGGCATCATCATCGTTCCCAAGGGGGCGACGGTTCCGGCCGGGACCATCGTGTAGCGGCGCTCTAGGCTCCCAGCAGTTCCGATTTGACGCGGGCGCCGGTCTCGCGCGCCGCATGCGTGTCGAAGCTCGCTCGCGCCCCGCGGCTGACGCCAATACGCTCGTAGAAACTGCCCATCGACTTCGCGTCCCGGACCTCGACAGACCCGGCAATCTCCACAGCGTGTTGCAGCTCGTGCGCGATGGCTGAGAGCAGATCCGTCGTCGTGAGCGAGTTCCGGACGTCGATACGCAGATACCGGTGTCGCCCGCTGCTGCCCAGAAACAGCAACCGTCCATCAAGCGAAGGTCGCAGATCCGCGACAGCCTGGACGTACACGATCACGTCGGTCGTCTCGAGCGTCGCGCGAAGCGCGGCGAACGTCGCCGACCGGCGCGCGCCGAGATCGAGAAGCTGCTCAGTGCGTGGTTGCGTGGAACGCACGTGGCGCGAAGCCGATCGATCGCTGCCACTGGCGGCAGCGGGCGGCGCTATCGGAGACGCAATCGAAGTGACAGCAACAAACGTCGCGACGAGCGCGATCGGGGGCATGAGAGGTCCTCCCGTCCGAGCCCGTCACCCGCGTCCTCTGGGGCGTTAGACGAGGCCGCTGGCGCAGGGGTTTAGTTATGTGCGGCTTTGGGAGGCGTGGACAGTCGCGGGGACGACCTGCGGTACGACAGCGCTATTTCGTGACGAACCGCAACATCTTCGGCGTTGCGAACCAGCGAAGCTGCCCCGGTCGCGTCGGCGGAAGCCCGGCGACATCGATGCGGCAGATCGCGCCTTTCTTGAATTCCACCGGACGGCGGGTGCCGAGCAGCCGCGCCGCGAGCTCGCCCATGTTCGGCTCATGGCCGACGAGCGCGACGCGCGAGCGGCGTTCGAACCTGCCGAGATCTTCAATCACCGCGACCGCAGTGCCGCCAGGCGCGAGCGCCTCGGAGATCGCCAGCGGCGGATGCGGGTTGAGCGTCTGCGCGAACACGTCCGCGGTCTGGCGTGCGCGGACGACCGGGCTGGTCACGATTTGATCGAACGACACGCCGAGCTTCGCGAGGGCCCGCGCTTCCTTGCGCAGTCGCGCGATCCCGCGGCTCGTCAGCGGGCGCTTGGTGTCGTCCGGAAACGCATCGCCGCGGTCGGCCGCCAGCCCGTGCCGAATCAGGTAGAGCTCGACGTCCGCCATCAGGCATGCCTCTTCTGGTATGCGCTCCGCTTGGGTCCGTTCATCAGGAGGGCGCGGTGCCGACCCGCCGCCGCCAGCGACGGCACGATCTGCCGCCGGGTCGTGGCGCAGACGGCGGCGAGCCGCGGCGCCCAGCGCAGGTAGCGTCCGTGCGCGCGCCGCGAATCCTCTTCGATCGTTTGCGCGAGGCGCGCAAGCCCCGCTCGCGCAGCCGGCTCGAGCCCCGGCTCCGCCGACGCCGCGTCGACCTGGCGCAAGACCACTTGAAGATCCTGGAGCTGTCCGAGCGTGGTCTGCGCGCGCTTCACCCTGCTGACAAGCGGCCGAACTTCCGTGAGCCCGGCCTCCGCCGCCAGTTCGAGTGTGTAACGCAACTGCTTGGCAGCGATGCGCACCACGTGAAGGCGTGCCGGGAAATAGATCGCGCCGGCGCGCGCGATGGCTTGCTGCAGCCTGCGGGCGCGGTGCGCGAGCCGCGCGGCCAGCGCACGACGCCACGCATCATTGTCAGCCGCGGCGACCTCCGCCGTGAACGAGGCGAGCCGCCGCTGCAGCTTGTCGGGATTAATCTGAGACAGGCGACGAAGCATGTCGGATCGACGCCGTTCGCGCTCGACGCGCACCATGCCGCGCGCGCGGTCGATCGCCGACCCGTGACCGTCGTCGGCCTCGGCGCGCTCCTCGAGGATCTGCAGTGTGACGTCGAGTTCGCGAACCGTTCCGAGCGCGCGCGTCAGGCGCCGCGCGAGCTTGCGCACTTTCCGCTGCGCTCCACCCGATGCAGCGGCACCGGCAACAGGAAGTGCTTCCCGAAGCCGGCGCGACGCGACGCGCGCGCGATGCAACGCCGCCGCATCGCCGGCGATCGCGCCTGGAAGCGCGTCAATCAGGGCGCGCGCCCGCCGTTGCAGTAGCGTGACTGATGGGCTGGCCGCCTTCATGCTAGGATTGGCAAACAAGAGGCCGTCCGGGGGCGTGTTACACGCCTGTTACACGTCTGGGAGCCTCCGGGACCGCGCGCCAAAGCCGACAGTATAGCCTCAGTTTGGTCCCGTCTGGCTTGCAAACCCCATGCGCATCGCCGCCATCGACATCGGCACCAACTCCGTCCACATGATCGTCGTCCAGGTCCACCCGGACCTGTCGTTCGAGGTGATCGACCGCGAGAAAGATATGGTCCGTCTGGGCGCCGGCGGGCTCGACAGCGGCCATTTGACCGACACCGCGATGGCCGCGTCGCTCCAGGTCCTGGCCAAGTATCGGCGGCTGGCCGAGTCCCACAAGGTGGACGAGATCGTCGCTTCCGCCACCAGCGCCGTGCGCGAGGCGGAGAACGGCGGCGAGTTCATCGCGACCGTGGCCCGTCAAACCGGTATCCACGTGCGCGTGATTTCGGGGACCGAGGAAGCGCGCCTCATCCACCAGGCGGCCGCCTACGGCGTCGATCTGAAGAACAACTCGGGGGTGGTGATTGACATCGGCGGCGGCAGCGTCGAGGTCACGCTCGGTGGAACCGGACGGCCGCAGCTCGCTCGCAGCTTCAAGATGGGTGTCATCCGGCTCACGGAACGATTCGTCAAAAGCGATCCCCTGGCGAATCGCGACGAACGCAAGCTGATCAAGCACATCAACCGGGAAGCAGGCGACTACCTGGACGAAATCGCGTCGCGCGGCTTCGACCGCGTGATCGGGACGAGCGGCACGATCCTCAGCCTCGGCGCGCTGGCAGCCGACGCCAAACCATCGGCTGATGTGCGCAATCTGCGCGTGAGCGCCAAGGCCATCCACCGACTCCGCGAACGATTGACGGGCATGGATCTGGACCGACGCCTGCGGCTGCCAGGTCTCGACCCGCGCCGCGCTGACCTCTCGGTCGCCGGTGTCGTGCTCATCGACACGATCCTGCGCCGCCTGGGCGCGGAGGAACTGACGCTCTGCGATCTCGCGCTACGCGAAGGCCTCGTCCTCAATTACATCAGGAAGAACGCGGCCCACATCAAGAAAGTCGAGCGCTACCCGGACGTCCGGCGGCGCAGCGTGATCGAGCTCGGAGAGCGTTGCAACTACTGGACGGAGCATCCCAAGCAGGTTGCGCGGCTGGCGGTGTCGCTGTTCGATCAGACGCGGCATCTGCACCGCTTGACGGATCGCGAGCGGGAGTGGCTCGAGTATGCCGCGCTGCTGCACGATATCGGCGAGCACATCAGCTACGAGCGCCACCATCGGCATTCTTTCTACTTGATCAAGAACGGCGACCTGCGGGGCTTCGAACCGGAAGAGATCGACGTCATGGGCCTCGTGGCCCGCTACCATCGCCGCGGCGTCCCCAAGAAATCGCACGAGGACTACGGTGCGCTGTCAAGCCCCCTTCGGCGCACCGTGAAGCTGCTCGCAGGGATCGTGCGGCTGGCAGAGGGGCTCGACCGAAGTCATTCACAGACGATCACGTCTCTTCACTTGCGCGAGAAGAAGGACGGCCTCGTCATCCGTTTACGAGCCGGCGGCGACGCCGAGCTCGAGCTGTGGGCCGCGGAGCGGCACACACAGCCGCTCGCCGACGTCCTCGGTAAGCCGATTACGTTCGACGTCAGGTACAAAAAGGGCAAGGAACGCGTCCGCCATGCTGAACACTCTTCTCACACCGCACGCGTACCCCGGAAAGCTGTTCGTCGTCGAGGGGATCGACGGCTCCGGAAAAACCACGCAGCTCGGCCTGCTCGCGAAGTGGCTGAGCGCCGCGGGCCATCGCGTGTTCGTCACCGAGTGGAACTCGTCCGCGCTCGTGAAGGCCGCGACCAAGGCCGGTAAGAAGAAGAACGCGCTCACGCCGATGACGTTCAGCCTGTTGCACGCCACGGACTTCGCTGACCGGCTGCTCTACAACATCATCCCGCCGCTCAAGGCCGGAATGATTGTTCTCGCCGACCGGTACGCGTATACAGCGTTCGCGAGAGACGCGACCCGCGGAGTCGACCCGCGGTGGGTGCGCGAGCTCTACAGCTTCGCCGTCCGGCCGGATCTGGCAGTTTATTTTCGAGTTCCGATCGAGGTCTCCGTGGACCGGTTGATGGCGCGGCGCGTGAAGCTGAAGTTCTACGAGGCTGGAATGGACATGGGGTGGAGCGCGAGCCCGATCGAGAGCTTCCGCATCTTCCAGGGGCGTGTGCTCGAGGAGTACGACCGGCTGGTCGAGGAGTTCGGCCTCGACGTCATCGACGCCAAGACCAGCATTACCGAGCAGCAGCGCGCGTTCCGCAAGGTCGTCACGCGCCATCTCGCCGGCGCACCGGAGGAACAGGTCGAGCCAGAGCCGGTCGAAGCCACGGAGGCCCGATGACTGACGCGATTCCCCAGGAAAACGGCGCGAATGCCGGCGTCCGGCCAGGTCATTACTACGGCTACGGCATCCCGTACCTGCCGATCGACGGCTATCCGGGCAAGATCATCGCGATCGAGGGCACCGATGGCGTCGGCCGCTCGACCCAGATTCGACTCCTGCGTGAGTGGCTCGAGGTCCAGGGATACGGCGTCATCGAGACCGGGTGGACGCGCTCGACGCTGATGCAGCCGACCATCGAGCTGGCCAAGTCGAGCAATACGCTCAACAAGCTGACGTTCGCGCTGCTGTACGCCACCGACTTCGCCGACCGGCTCGAAAAGGAAGTCATCCCCGCACTCAAGGCCGGCTTCATCGTGCTCGCCGACCGCTATATTTTCACCGCGCTCGCACGCGCCCAGGTCCGGGGAATCGATCGCACCTGGACGCGGAATCTGTACGGCTTCGCGATCGCGCCGCACCTCGTGTTTTACCTGAAGATCGACGAGCGCACGCTGATCCGTCGTGTCCTGGAATCGCGGGGCATGAACTTCTGGGAATCAGGGATGGACTTGAAGCTGGCCGACGACATCCACGACAGCTTCCGCGCCTATCAACGTTCTCTCCTGCGCGAGTACAACTCGATGGCTGATGAGTTCGGGTTCCGGGTTCTCGACGCCAAGCGCAAAGTTGAGGCGATCCAGGAAGAACTGCGCCGCCAGATCGGCGAGTTCCTCGCGGAAAGCGACTCCCGGCCGATATAACCCGCTCGAATCTCTTCGAACCCGATCAAACCTCCTCGAACCCGGTTACATGGATTTAACAGATGTGAAATGACTGCGTAATCTGCGGGCGATAGTGTCGGCGACATGACACGCATTCTGCGTCACGCCCTGTGTGTGCCCGCGGTCCTGGCCCTCGCTGCGTGCGGAGGCGGGCGGTCGTCCGAGCAGACGACGGCGACGTCGGTGGTCAAAGTGGACGGATCGAGCACTGTGTTTCCCATCACCGAGGCAGTCGCCGAGGAGTTCCAGAAGACCCAGGCTGGAGCGCGCGTGACCGTCGGCAGCTCCGGAACCGGTGGCGGATTCCAGAAGTTCTGCAGCGGCGAGACGGACATTTCCGACGCGTCCCGCCCCATCACTGCTGCCGAGCTC
>DATAEE010000258.1:0-3424 GCA_036258175.1 Vicinamibacterales bacterium | reverse complement strand
ATTAGACGCCGCACGCCGGCAACGAGACTGTCAACGGCGAACGCAGAAACGTCATCCCCCAGGATCGAGGGCTCCGGCCAACCTGTGCATCGCCTCGAGCACGCTCTGCCACCGCCGCGGATAGAAGCGGCCCGGAAAAGGGACCCAGGCCGCGACCGGCTCCGACAACACCTTCAGGCAGCAGGGCTGATGCGTCAGGCGGAAGCCCGTGAGCGCATCCAGCGCGAGATGGTCCCGCGAGTACCTGAAGCGCAACAACTCGTGCTCCTCAACAGTCCGCGTGGCCTTCGTCTCCATCGAGATGACGAGATGCGCCCTGCCGAACCTTGACGGCCTGTGCAGCGTGATCACGACCTTCCGGCCGCGGAACTCGCCGGTGACAACCGAGCGCTCGGCCACGCCGCTCGCGGCACTGGTCGTGGTCGTGGAGCGATCGAGCAGCGTCTCGAATCCGGCAGGGAGGCCCGCTTTGCGGACGCGGGACCTGAGCACGATGCCGAGGCCCACGAGGAGAACGATGTACACGAACATGGGGGCTCGGAAGGGGAGATCACGATTGTCCGAGGCCGGCGGTCATGGGTCAATAGACGGAACTGTCTTCGGACGGCGGTTCTGTAATCGTCGGTTGGAAAAAGTGGACTGTGGCGGGCAACCTCCGACGGGAGTGATTCTTGCCTCGCCGCTGCAGAGTGAAATCGGACCTGAAGCCGTTCGCCATTGCCGCGGTCCTATCCGCGGCTCTGATCGGCTTCGGCCAGTGCCAAAAACATTTCGGTTGGACGAATCTCCTGACGAACGAGCACACCTGCGCCGAGTCGCCGCCAGAAATTCGCGCGTGGATGCTCAACGGGTCCACCCGCCGTCCCGAACAGGCCGTTAATCTCCAGAAGTGGCGCGCGCGCCATCCCGACCGGATCAACAAGCAGTACGGCGTCTCTTGCGATGCACCGCTCCATCTCGCCGCCCGGTTCGGACGTGAGGATCTCGCGGAGCTGCTGATCAAGGCGGGCGCCGACATCGAAGCACGGAATGAAGACGAGGAGCGGCCCCTGCACTCCGCCGCGTTCAACGGCAGGCCCACCGTCGTCAAGGTCCTGCTGGCCCACGGCGCCGATGTCCAGGCCCGCGCCGCGTTCGGGAGGACGGCGCTGCACGCGGCCGCGGCCGGACGCGCAGACGAGGTCGATGGGCGCCTCGAAGTCGCACGGCTGCTCCTCGCGGCCGGCGCCAACGCGCGCACACGAGAGTTGAACGGCATGACGCCGCTCGAGCTCGTATACGACAACCCCCGTATGACCAATCTTTTGAGCCTCAGTCCTGCAACTGACGTCCCCCGTTGAGAAAAGGTCGCTATCCGGCTATTCCGATATCGTGATAGCCAGATTAAGGACTTCAGTGAAGAAACGGATGAAGGCATATGCGAGCTTCGACGATTACCTCGCGGGCCAGAAGCCCCAGAACAGGGCGACAATCGCTGCGCTTCGGGACTTTGTGAAACGAGTTGAGCCAGGTCTACGCGAGGCCGTGAAATGGGGAAACGGATGCTGGGTCGGCAAGAAAGGGCCTGTAGCGTACGTTTACGCCGCGACGGGATATGTGCAGTTCGGCTTCTTCCGCGGATCCTCACTGAAGGACCCAACGGGATTGCTTGAGGGCGAGGCGATGTACGTGCGCCATATTAAAGTCCGTGATCCTTCCGAAATCGATGAGCGCGCGTTCGCGGCCCTCCTCAGGCAAGCCGCGCGCGTGCGTTAGTCGCCATCGCGGCCGGATGAATACATCTGCTACGCTGCGAAAAACATGCAACGAGCCGTCGCGATCGTCATCGTGAGTCTGGCGGCGTGTCTTGCAGGCTGCGCCGCGCGGGCCCCTGTGGCAGCGCCAAGTGCCAGCGGGCCGAGGATTCTCGAGACCCGGGAAGGCCTGGCCTCGTACTACGGGAACGAATTCCACGGCAGGATGACCGCCAGCGGCATCCGGTTCGACATGAACGCGATGGTCGCGGCCCATCCCAGCTATCCGTTCGGCACGCTGCTTCGCGTCACGAACCTGGCGAACGGTCGGTCGACCAGCGTGCGGATCGTGGATCGCGGTCCGGCACGAGGCCCTCGAGCCGAGGGCATCATCATTGATGTGTCCCGCAAGGCCGCGGAAGTCCTGAGGTTCATCCAGCAGGGCCGTGCACGCGTTCGACTGGAGGTGCTGGCCTGGGGCAGCCGTTAGTGGCAACCTTAACGGCCACCCGACAGCTTGGAGGACGACGTCAATGAACCAGACGCAGCTCACGGACTTCGCAACTCGATATGCGGCAGCCTGGAGCAGCCAGAACCCCGCCAGGTTAGCGTCGCTCTACACCGAAAACGGCTCTCTTACAGTTAATGCCGGTGCTCCGTCTGTCGGGCGCGCGGCGATCACCGCGACCGCCCAGGGATTCATGACCGCGTTTCCCGACATGGTCGTGAAGCTGGACCAGGTGAGCCAGGAGGGCAGCCACGCGATCTTTCGCTGGATCTGGACCGGCACGAATACCGGCCCTGGCGGCACAGGCAAGGCCGTTCGCATCAGCGGATACGAGGAATGGACGTTTGCCGCCGACGGCCTGATCGCGGAGTCGAAGGGGCATTTCGACGAAGTCGAGTACCAACGCCAGTTGAAGACCGGCGCAAGGCTTCCCAATCCGTGAGAATCATGAACCCCCTCCTGTTTCTTGCTGTCCTCGTCATCTCATTGTCATCTGGCATGGCGGTGTACCGCTTTGGTCTCTTGTGGATCCTCCACCGGCCCTTCCGATTTCGGGAGTGGTCCACGTACGGCCCGTTCTATCTGGCGTTCGCTATCGCGGTCATACTCGTGTATCTGCCTGCCTTCTCGTGGGTGCGGGAACGGCTGAAGGGGACCCGGCCCCTGCTCGTCTTCCCGCTCGCCGGCGCTCTCCTCAGCGTGATGCCGATCTATGGCCTGAAAGTGTCGGGCGACGCCCGCCTCGCGGACTCTACGTCTCTCGAGGCTCGGGTTATCTACGCCATGTTCGTGACCAGCGGATTCGTCTTCGGTCTGTTTTACCCGGGTCTGTGGTCTGAGAAGGAGAACGAGATGTAAATGGCGTCGCACGAGTCGGGCCATGGGTGATCGCGTCATCGACATCGCCCGATCACCTGAGGGTCCATGACCCGCGCGGCAGCACGGCTGTCAACGTGTCAGCCAGAGTGAGACTCGGAGTCCTGGGAGGTAGCACCTTCAGGAGCGCGCGTCGCATGGTCTGGTACTTCCTGGCGTCGACCGAGCGGCTCTTGCCGGGGTGGTTGACGTTCTCGACGACGATGCGGGCCGTACCACCGGCGTTGCCGGACCCTCTTGGTAATTGCCGCGATGTGGGCCGCTTCTTCACTGTCATGGTTACCTCCATTGGCTGCTTCGAGTGGAA
>DATAEE010000257.1:0-6495 GCA_036258175.1 Vicinamibacterales bacterium | reverse complement strand
GCTGCCACCCTTCGAACGCAGACGATGCCAGCGGCGGAAGTAGTCCGCGCCGTGATAGACGTCGAGATACCAGTGGAAGTCGACTGAGATCAGTTTGCCGATCTCGCCAGCCATCAGCGTCTCTTTGATCGTCCGGTGCTTCGGCGCGTAGCGATAGTTGAACGTGACGCCAATCTTGCGGTTGTTGCGCATCTCGGCGTCCAGCACCGCCTTGCACTGCACCTCGTCGATCACCATCGGCTTCTCGGTGATGACGTCGATCCCGCGGTCGAGCGCCTTGACGATGTGCTCGGCGTGGTAGGCGTCGACGGTCGTGACGGTCAACAGATCCGGCTTCGCCTTCGCGCACATCTCATCGAAGTTCGTGAAGGTCGGACAGGTGACGCCGATCATCTGGCGTGACACCTCGGCGCGCTTGCCGTTCGGATCGCAGAGGCCGACGAACTCGAGGACGTCGGAGTAGTCGGCCGCGACGGGCCGTCCCCACATGCCGGTCCCGCGATCGCCGGTGCCGACAATAGCGTAGCGCCGCTTGCGGGCAGTCTGGGCGAAGGCGGGCCCTTCGAACGCGAGATACGAAGTTGCGGCGGCGGCGGTTTTGACGAAGTCGCGTCTATTCATGGCTGTCGCTCGTAGTTGATCAGAATCACGAGATCTTCGCTACCGATCTGCTTCAAGCCGTGCGAGCTGCCGGGCCGCGTCAGGATAGCACTGCCCGGGCCGACCTCGAAGGCCTTGTCATCGATCGTCATCATGCCGCGGCCGCTGAGGACGTAATAGATCTCGTCCTCTTTCTGCAGGTGGTAGCCGATGGCCGCGCCGGGCTTGAACGCGCGTTTCCGGAAGACGAGCTTCAGTCCCGGCGCCTTCGCAAAGAACGAATAGGCGATGGTGTCGCCGCCGCCCTCGTGCGGTCCGGGCTGCGGTGTCTTGACCTCTTCGTCCCGCTCCAGAATGTACCCGCCGGGCGCCAACGCGACGGCGGTGGTTCTCCCCAGTCCTGCGCCGAGCGCCAGTCCAGCCGCGAGCCCGACCGCCACGCCGGTCACGAACCTTGCGCCGATCATCAGTTGCCTCCGGTCCTCAGATCTTTGATGTCAGAGCCTGCCGGTCTGTAAACCGTTTCCCCGTTACGGTACCACGGGGTGATCTGGAGTAGCCTTGGACCCCACGTGTCCGTGCTGCCGGCCCGAACCGATGCCCGTCACCAGGTCCGCGACCTGCCCGATCCACCGCGCCAGCTCTGGCGCATCGTGGGCCCGGGCGTCGTCGCGGCAGGCGTCGGCATCTCGTCGGGCGAGTTCATCCTCTGGCCCTACATCGCGTCGCAGGTCGGCCTCGTGTTCCTGTGGGGCGCCGTCCTCGGCGTCGTCACCCAGTTCTTCCTCAACATGGAGATCGAGCGGTACACGCTCGCGACGGGCGAGACGGCGCTCGCCGGCTTCAACCGGATGTGGAAACACTGGGGGCTCGTGTTCGCGATCCTCGTGTATTTCGCCAATCTCTGGCCGGGCTGGGCGATCAGCTCTGCGACTCTCTTCACGTTCTTCACGGGTGGAAACGCGCGCTTCATTGCCGTCGGCATGCTACTCGTCATCGGCGCCTCGCTCACGCTGGCGCCCGTTGTCTATGTCGCGCTCGAGCGCCTCATCTTCGTCAAGGTCGCGGCCGTCGTCGTCCTCGTCGCGCTCGCGATCGTTCTGGTCATCCAGCCTGACACCTGGCGCGCGCTGCCGGCTGGCCTCCTGAGCGTCGGGCAGATTCCGACCGAGCTTGGCTTCGCGCTGGTGCTCGGCGCCATTGCCTTCGCCGGCGCCGGCGGCGGTCAGAATCTGTGCCAGAGCAACTGGATCCGCGACAAAGGGTTCGGGATGGGCCAGTACGTCCCGCGCCTGGTCAGCCCGGTGACCGGTGAGGAGCAGGCGGCTCCTAATGCAGCCCGCTACATGTTCGAGCCGAACGCCGCCAACATGGCGCGCTGGCGGCGGTGGTGGAAGTTCGCGAACGTCGAACAGGCGCTGACGTTCCTGCTCGTTAGCGTCCTGACGATCTGCTTGACGTCGATGATCGCGCACTCGACGCTTTTCGGCGAGCAGGGCCTGCGGAACGACGTCCGCTTCCTCATGGTGGAAGGCGAGCGCCTCCAGGTACTGGTCGGCCGGTGGTTCACGCTGCTCTTTTGGGGAATCGGCGCGTTCTCCCTGTTCGCTTCGTCCATGGGGATCACCGACTACACCAGCCGCCTCGCCGCCGACATCCTCAAGTCGACCCACTTTCGCAACTCGCGGCTCTCCGAGAGCCAACTGTATTTCCGGCTGACATGGGGCCTTGTCGCGATCGGCTGCACGGTCCTGCTTCTGGGCGTTCAGCAGCCACTCGTCCTGCTCGTGATTTCGGCGTCGGTCGGCGGGATGATGATGTTCCTCTACTCGATGCTGCTCATCGCGCTGAACCGTACGCAGCTGCCCGACGCGATTAAAATCCGCGGATTCCGCACCGGCGCGCTCATCTGGTCGACGGCGTTTTTTGGTGTGCTCGCAGCACTGACGCTGTGGCAACAACTGCAGCGGCTGCTTTCCTAGTTATTCGGATCGGAGCACGATCAGCGGATCGACCGTCGTTGCGCGTCGAGCGGGCAGAAACGCGGCGAGCGTCGTCACGACGATAAAGAGCAAGGCGACAGCGACGAACGTCGCCGGGTCGAGCGGCGTGACGCCGAAGAGGAGTCGACCGAGGAAGCGCGTGGCCAATGCCGCCGCCGCGAGTCCAATAACGATTCCAGCAGCCGTCACCCCGAGGCTGCGTCCGATTACAAGTCTCATGATGTCGGCGCGGCCAGCCCCGAGCGCAATCCGGACGCCGATCTCAGAACGGCGGCGCGCGACGGCGTAGGCCGTAATGCCATAGAGGCCGAGCCCCGCCAGCAGCAGCGCCAGCACACCGAACAATCCAGACAGCATCGCAACGAAACGCTCCTGCGCAATCGAGGCGTAGACCTGATCTTCGAGCGACCGGAACATGAACGCCGCATTGCGGTCGACGCCGGCGATCGCGGTGGCGACGCTGGGCGCCAGCGCCATCGGCGACCCGGCAACCGGGCGTACGCTGATAAAGATGCGCGGATTGAGCGGAAACGGAAGATTCCACTGCGCGAGCGGCAGGTAGATCGTAGGCTGGCGTTCCTCCCGGAGCGATCGGTAGGTCGCGTCGCCGGCGACGCCGATGATGGTCCTCGTCCCGACCGGGAGGTCGTTACGCGCTGTGGTAACGGTACGGCCGACCGCGTTGCCGTCGGGAAAGAAACGCCGCACGAACGCTTCGTTGACGAGAACGACTGGTTGAGCGCCCGCGTTATCACGCTCGTCCAGGTCGCGACCCGCGTGGACAGGCGTTCCATACGTGCGAAACCAGCCAGGCGTGATGAAGTGGCGGAGCGAGACGCGCTCGCCCTCCGGCAGTACCGCACCGCCAGGCACGTCGACGCGCATCTGGGAGACTGTGCCGCTCACCGGCGCGAACATCGATCCGGCTGCGTGTGAAACACCCGGGACGGCTCTCACCGTATCGACCACCTTCTGGAAAAATCGTGGCCTGTCGACGGGATCGATCGGAACTCGTTGCGCGTCCACAACCACCAGCAACACGCGATCGCTGTCGAACCCGAGCGCGACGGATCCAAGACGCGCGAACGTCCGGACGAGCAGCCCCGCGGCGACCACCAGGGCCAGCGACAGCGCGATTTGAGCAACGACAAGACTTCCCGAGACGCTGCCGCCGAATGCGGACGCTCGTCCGTGATGCCGCAGCGCATCGATAGGAGCGACGCGCGTTGCCCGCAGCGCGGGTGCGATTCCGAAGAGCGTCGCCGTAACGAGGCTGACCATCGCCGTGAACGCGAGGACGCGCCAGTCGAACGACACGTCCAGGAACGGCGTCGCGGTCAAGCCCGCCGGAAGGAGCGCCATGAGCCCACGGCAGCCCCATCCGGCGAGGATGAGCCCGACTAAGGCGCCGCCACCCGCCAGAAGAAGGCTCTCAACCAGTAATTGCCGGACGACGCGTCCACGCCCCGCTCCGAGGGCGACCCGGAGGCTGAGCTCCTGGCGCCGGGACGTTCCGCGCGCGAGCAGCAGGTTGCCAACGTTCGCGCAGGCGATCAACAGCACGACAACGACGACGGCGAAGATCGTCAGGAGGGCCATCTCGTACCGCAAACGCATCGACGATGTGCCGGCGCCGGCAGGAAGAAGGGTGAAGGCGTGCGTCAGGAATCCCTCCTCCAGCTCCGGGAAGCCCTTCGGCATCGCGCCCGTCCGGATCTCCGGCTGCACCGCGCGGAGCGTTGTAGTCGCTTCCTCAAGCGACTGTCCTGGCTTCAGGCGGATCATGATTCGGAGGGCGTCATCCTCACTGCGCATCATTGAGTCGGCGCCGCGAATGAGGGTATCGGTGCCCACCGGCACCGCCACTTCGAACGCCCGCCCGACCTCGAGGCCGAAAAATTCAGGCGGCGTGACGCCGATGATCGAGAAACGAACGCCCTCGATGACGAGTGACTGGCCGATGACGTCTGCAGCGCCGCCGAAGCGCCGCTGCCAGCACCTGTAGCTGATCACGGCGACCGGTCCGTCCAATCCTCCGCCGGGTACGTCGTCGGACGATGTGAACGTTCGGCCGACGAGCGCCGGCACGCCGAGCGTCGAGAAGAAGGTCCCGCTGACAAAGAGGCCTTCGATCGACTGCATCTCGCCGGCTGTGCCCAAATTGAACGCTCCGCCGGACGAATATGCGAATGCGCCGTCGAAAAGGTCGGTTCGTAGTCGGACCTGTTCCCAGGTCGCATAGGTCCACAGGTCCTGACAGGTTGGCCACACGCACGTGTTGCGGGTGGTGTCGACGGTTCCCGCCACGATCCTGACCAGGCGATCAGGTTCGGCTACAGGGAGATTTCTCAGCAGAAGGCTGTTGATGACGGTGAAGATCGCCGTGTTGGCGCCGATCCCGATTGCGAGGGTCAGCACGGCAACGGCGGTGAAACCGGGCGATCGACCGAGCGTCCGAATCCCGTAACGGACGTCCTGCCATAGCGTATCGACGAGTGATTCCCAGCCGACGTCGCGGACGTCATCTTTGACCGCTGCGACGCTGCCCATTTCGGCGCGCGCCGTGCGCGTCGCGTCCTCCCGACTCAGACCATCGGCCATCTTCCGCTCGACGGCCTCGTCCAGGTACGCGCGCAGCTCGTCGTCCAGCTCGAGCTCCGTCCGCTGCGGCTGAAAGAGCGCGCGCAAGCCACCGACGAACCGGGAGAGCAGGGTCCTCATGGTTTTACGGCGGAGGCTCGGAGAACCCGCGCGATGACGGCGGTCTGCTGTTCCCAATCCTCCGTCTCGCGCTTGAGCGTCGCCCGGCCCTGCGCGGTGAGCGCGTAGAACTTCGCGCGGCGGTTGTTTTCCGTGGCGCGCCACTCACCCTTGATCAGCCCATCGCGTTCCAGGCGCCGGAACGCGGGGAAGAGCGAGCCGGCGTTGATTTGAAGAGCGCCCTTGCTGATCTGCTCGAGCCGGACGCCGATCCCGTACCCATGCATGGGCTCGAGCGCCACGGTCTTCAGGATGAGCATGTCCAGCGTGCCCTGAACCAGGCCGCTCTGCTTTTCGGTGACGCCGCGTCTCATCTAGATCCTCTTCTATTCGGCGCGAAGTGCCACCAGCGGATCGACGGTGGTCGCCCGCCGCGCGGGCAGGAATGCCGCGACCGTCGTCACGACGACGAACAACAGCGCGACGCCGGCGAAGGTCGCCGGGTCGAGCGGTGTGATGCCGAACAGCATCCCCCCGAGAAATCTCGTAACCGCGGCTGCCGCAATCAGTCCCAGCCCGATTCCGGCAGCCGTCATGGCAAGGCTGTGGCCGAGCACGAGCGTCATGATGTCGGCGCGCTCGGCGCCGAGTGCGATGCGAATGCCGATCTCGGAACGGCGCCGGGCCACACCGTATGACGTAATGCCGTAGAGACCCAGTCCGGCGAGCAGCAGCGCCAGCGCACCGAACAAACCGGACAGCATCGCGACGAGACGCTCCTGTGCGATCGACGTGTGAACCTCCTCTTCGAGCGACCGAAAAAAGAACGTCGCATTGCGATCGACGCCGGTGACCGCCGCGGCAACGCTGGGCGCCAGCGCCATCGGCGATCCGGCGACGGGACGCACGCTGATGAAGATGCGTTGATTGAGCGGGAATGGAAAGCTCCACTGGGCGAGCGGCAGATACATCGTTGGTTGACGCTCCTCCCGAAGCGAACCGAACTTCGCGTCACCCACGACACCGATGATGAACCTCGACCCCGCCGGTAGTTCCCCGCGGGCCGCTGTGACAGTGCGGCCGACGGCGCTGCCGTCGGGGAAGAAGCGTCGCACAAACGCCTCGTTCACCAGGACGACCCGCGGCGCGCTCGCCGTATCGCGTTTGTCCAAATCGCGGCCCGCATGGATGG
>DATAEE010000256.1:0-15062 GCA_036258175.1 Vicinamibacterales bacterium | reverse complement strand
GCTCATTCGGGGCGACCTCGTCTCGGAGGATGGGCGGACCGCCGCTCTACTGATCAGCTTCGACGAGGATCGAATCGACGCCGTGCGCGCCGCCGTTCTGGACGAGATCCGCGCCATCGTCCAACGGCGGCTGCCGGCCGGGCTTCGCGCCCACTTCAACGGCAGCATCGAGATCAGCGAAGCCTACAACCGCGTCACGCTCGACAACCAGCGCACGTTCATCCCGCCGATCTTCGTGTTGACCTTCGGCGCCATCTACTTGATGTTTCGGTCGATCCGCCGCACGGCCCTCACGATGGTCGCGGTCAGCCTGAGCATTGTCTGGACGCTGGGGCTGTACTCGCTCCTTGGGTTCACCTACAACGTGCTGTCGAGCATGATCGTGCCGCTCATCGTCGTCCTCGCGATCGCCGATGACGTGCACATCATGCAGCACTTTGAGCACGTCCGGCGGCATGCAGATCCCGAACGGGCATTCAAGCGGACGATCCATCATCTGCTCGCCCCGCTTCTGGGGGCGAGCGGCACGACGGCGCTCGGCATGCTGTCGCTCGCGACGACCAGCGTTGTCGCCGTTCGACAGTTCGGAATCGGCTCGGCAGTCGGGATCATGGTCGACTTCGCACTGTCGATCGTGTTCATGCCAACGCTACTTGCATGGATGAAACCAAAGGCGACGGTTGCGCCCCACGAAGCGTGGCTCGTTCGACCGATGCAGGCTATCGCGCGGTTCTCGAGCGGGCGTCCTCGTCGGGTACTTGCCATATCAGCCGCGGTCCTGATCGCCGCGATCGCCGGCGTCCCGCGTCTGCGCGTCGATACGAACCACATCAATTTCTTCGCGGAGAATCATCCGCTCGGCAGCTCGGCGCGCGTGATCGACCGAAAGCTCGCGGGCGTCTACAGCTTTCAGTTCTTCCTCGAAGGACCACCCGACAGCATGAAGACGCCTGACGCGCTGCACCGGATGGAGCGGCTCGCCGCGGAGCTCTCGCGACTCCCGTTCGTGAAGAAGGTGACCTCGCCCGCGGACTACGTCAAACGGATTAACCGGGAACTGCAGGGCGGTCGGCCGGAGGCCGCGGTCGTGCCGTCCGATCCGAATTTGATCGCGCAGGAACTGTTCCTGTTCGCGATGTCCGACGACGGACGGAGCTGGAGCGAATGGTCTCCAGCGATTTTTCGAAAGCACAGGTGTCCGTCAAGTTCGTGTCGATGAGTTCTGACGTGCTCTATGGAGAGATCGCGCGAGCCGAGGCGATCGCCCGCCATATCTTCGGCAATTCAGGGATTCATCCTACAGCGACCGGGTCCGGCAAGTTGTTCAGCGCGCTCGATCACTATCTGGTCGTGTCGCAGATCAGCTCGTTTGGCACGGCGTTCCTCACGGTCTTTGGAGTGATCTTCCTCGTGTTCCGATCTGCGAGGTTCGGGCTGCTCGCGATCGTGCCGAACCTTTTCCCGGTGGTCGCAGTACTCGGGATCATGGGCTGGCTGGGTATCTCGCTGAACATCGCCACGATCATGGTGGCGAGCGTGGCGCTGGGTATCGTGGATGACGACACGATCCACTTCATCAATCGCTTCCGCCGTGAGACGGCGCGTGGCGCGAGCGTGGACGACGCGATCGAAACGGCGACGGTTCTCGAAGGGCGAGCGTCGCTGACAACGGCATTCATCAACACCTGCGCGTATGCGACGGTGATGTTGTCCGCCTACAAGCCCACGGCCTGGTTCGGCGGGTTGCTCGCGGTGACGTGGCGGTCGCGTTTCTCGCAGAGGTCTTTGTCCTGCCGGCGATGATCAAACTGGCTCCCCGGTTGTTCACACCGCGCGCCGCACGGGCGGAGGCCGCGTGAGAGTGGCCGCGGTTGTTTTGGGCATTTGGCATTCGACATTCGGCATTGCCGGGGCGCAGCCTCGTCTGGACGGCTACGCGACGCTGATGTTCGACCACCTGCCGACGATCGAGCCGTCGGCGACGGAGCTGCGGACGCGGATCTTCGGCGAGCTCAGCGTCCGAACGTCCAGCGTCGTCGAGCTCACATCCGGCTACGCCGATGGTCTGGCGGCCGATCGCGGCGCCAGCGTCTACGACGCGATCGTGAGAGCGCACGAAGTGCTGGTGACGCTGACGTTCGATCGCGCGGACCTTCAAGCCGGCCTCGGGCGGGTCGTTTGGGGACGGCTCGATGAGCTGCCGCCGGGCGATGTCATCAACCCGCTCGATGTGTCCCGCTTTTTCTTCGAGGGCCGAAGCGAGGCACGCCTCCCCGTGTCGCTCCTCCGCGGGCGCTGGTTCATCACGGAAGGCGCCGTCCTCGAAGGCTTCTACGTCCCGTTGTTCCGGAGAGGGCGGTTCGATCAACTCGACGAGCCGACATCGCTGTTCAATCTGACCGCGGGGCTGACTGGCTGCCTGGCAATCGAGATATGCCCGGAGCCAGGCATTGTAAGCGCCGAGCCGGCCGCGACGTTCCAGAACGCGCAGGGAGGCGTTCGTTTCAGCGGAACGCTACGCCGTCTCGACTATGCGGTATCGGCCTATCGCGGATTCCGCCCGTTTGGGGTGGTCGCACCGGAACTGGAGGGGGAAGCGTTTCGACTGGTCGAGCGGTTTCCGCGATTTACGATGGTGTCAGGCGACTTCGAATCCGTCCGCGGCCCCTGGGCGTTTCGCGGCGAGGCCGCACTTTTTGACGAAGCCGATGATCCGCGAGCCAGGGCAATTAGCGGGGTACCAGGCCTCGCGTGGGATGCAGGATTTGCAGTCGATCGGAAGACCGGAGCGTACCGGCTCTCGGGAACGGTCCTCGTGTCACGAGGGAGTCAGACGACGACGAACTTCATAATCGGTACCGATCGATCCTTCGCGCAGGAGCGCTACACGACGCGCACGTTCGGCGTGATCAACGTCAACGACGGATCGGCACTCGTGCGAAACATCACGACGATGACCGTGAGGGACAACGTCGCGCTCGAAGGCTCAGTCGGCTGGTTCTTCGGCGAGAGCGCCGACACGATCGGGCGGTTTGCCGATCGCGACTTCATCTACGCTCGGCTCAAGCTGTATTTCTAAGGGAAACCAGGCGATCACCAGTGGCCATCCGGCACATCAGCATCGGCGCACGGAACCCCGGTCCCTGGACCGGCCCGGGCAACAACACGTTTTTCCTGCCCGGTCGTGTGCCGACGCTCATCGACGCGGGCGTGGGAGAAGCTGAGCACCTCCGCGACATCGAGGCGAGCGTTGGTGATCATCCGGAAGGCGCGCTCGCGCGCGTCATCGTGACCCATGCGCACTCGGATCACATATCCGGCGTCATGGCGATCGCCGCCCGCTGGCCGGATGCGTCGTTCGAGAAAATGGCGTGGCCCGGCCGTGACGACCGGTGGCCGGTTGCGTGGAGGCCGCTCCAGGACAGCGACGTCGTGGACGCCGGCGACGGGAAACTGCGCGTGATCCATACGCCGGGCCACGCGCCCGACCACATCTCGCTCTTCGACGAGGACAGCCGCACGCTTTTCTGCGGAGACCTGGTGGTTGCCGGATCAACGGTGGTCATTCCGGGCGGCCGCGGCGGCGATCTGGCGGCGTACCTCGCGTCGCTGCGGCGCGTGATAGAGCTCGAACCTCGGCTGCTGCTCCCTGCCCACGGCCCCGCGATCGGCGAACCGTCGTCCATTCTGCGCGAGTACATCGACCACCGCCGGTTTCGGGAAGCGCAGATCGTCAACCTGCTGAAACGCGCGCCGTCTACGGCGGCGTCGCTCATGGAGCAGATGTACCCGGGTCTGCGCTCGGAGCTGCACGAGGCGGCCGTTGGCAGCGTGCTCGCGCACCTGATCAAGCTGCGCGACGAAGGACGCGCTGCGGAGAATGACGGTTACTGGAGACTTCGGTGAAAGGCCGAATCCCAAAGGCCGAATGCCGAAAACGAAATCGGATTGGCGCCTACTGGCCCGATTTCGGCACTCGGCGCTCGGCATTCGTTACGTGCGTACGGGTTCGATGCGTTGGATCCGGACACTGCTCTCCATGGGCATCGACGATCTCGACGACCTCGCCGGCGTACGTTTCGTACACGCCGACGAGGCAGCCGCACGAGCGAGTGTAGCTGTTGAGGGCTAGGCGAATCCGCATGTGGTCCTATCAACGAGTCTAAGACCAGAAGAGACCACAATCGGCTGAATAGGACTGTAGTCCTAAAGGAGCCGAGGCCGTGAGCCGGAGTCAGTCGGTCGCGGGCATCCAACCGGGCGGAAGCGCGGGAGCGCGCTCGGCCCTCTTCGCGGCTCGCGGCAGCGCATCCTTCACGACACGCTCCAGCTCTTCGAGGTACTGCACGAAGCGCCGGCGTCCTTCTGGAGTCAGGCGGCATATGGTCTGTGGCCGTCGACCCTCGAATCCCTTCCAGATCTCAATCAGGCCCGCGTCGCGGAGGACATCGAGGTGACGGCTCAAGTTACCGTCCGTCAGATCGCACAAGTGTTTCAGCTCGCCAAACAGCAGCCCCTCCGGCCGTGACACGAGCGACGTCAGAATGCCCAGCCGCGCCTTTTCGTGCATCGCGCGGTCGAGCCGTTCGTACGCGAACCGTCCCGAGTCCTGCGGCTGCCGGCCGCTCGCCGGCCGTCGTCCGCGTGTCATGCGCCCTCCCGCTCCAGATTCCAATAGAGGACGGCGGCGGCGAACAGCTGGCCGACGCCAAATACGCCTCCGACCGCCCACGGCGAACGGGCGATGTTCGTGTGCGTGCCCCACAAGAGCAGCGCTCCGCACGCGGCGTAGTACAACGCCACCAGGCCGCTCGCACGCGGCAGATACGGACGTGCAGCGAAGATCGCAAGCCCGAACAGCACCGCCCACAAGCCAGGCAGCAGTACCACGAGCGCGGCGCCGAGCCGGATGAACGTCACGGTCACGACGACCGCGGCGGCGATCGGTGGAAGAAGCTGAATCGCGACGCGACCCGTCTGCCGGCGCTCGAATGACGTCGGCCGCCGCAACAGCGCGTAAACGATCTCGCTCGTGCCGACCGCGGCTGCCGTCGCCGCGATGGCGCTCCAGTAAATGACAAACACGAGCGGGTTCTCGATAGCGAGCCCGGGGCGCTGAAAAAATCCCCCGGCGAGCCCGACGATGCCCGACAAGGCGACGGGCGTGGCACGCCACCCGCGATAGACTTCTCCCTTCGCGATGTGACCGTGGATCTCGGCGATCCGCGTGACGGCGTCGGAAACCGACAGGCGCTCCATGCGTGTCAAAGCTTTGTCATGCAAAGAATAGCATATCCGGTATTCTCTCGCGCGTGATCGAGCGGCTCTTTCACGTCACCGCGAGCGGGTCGACGATCAGAACCGAGATCCTGGCTGGCCTGACGACGTTCGTCACGATGGCCTACATCATCTTCGTGCAGCCGACGGTGTTGTCGGCGGCCGGGATGGACTTCGGCGCGGTGCTCGTCGCCACGTGCCTCGCCAGCGCCTTCGCCACATTGCTCATGGCGTTCCTTGCGAACTATCCCATCGCCGTTGCACCCGCGATGGGTCACAACTTCTTCTTCGCCTATACCGTCGTCGGGCTGATGAAGGTCCCGTGGCAGATCGCGCTCGGGGGCGTCGCGGTTGCCGGCATGATCTTCATTGTGACGGCCGGCATCGGGTTCCGTGAACGGGTCATCACGGCGATTCCCGACGCGCTCAAGCGCGGCGTCGCGGTCGGGATTGGATTGCTGATCGCGCTCATCGGCCTGGAGTGGGCAGGCATCATCGTCGGCGCGCCCGGGACCTACGTGACGCTCGGCAGCCTGCGGAGGCCGCCAACGCTGGTTGCGCTGGCCGGTATCCTCGTGGCGGCGATCCTCGTCGCCCGTCGCGTCCGGGGCGCGCTGCTCGGCGGGATGCTCGTGAGCGCCGTACTTGGTCTCGCTACCGGCGTCATCCGGTTTCAGGGCGTCGTGAGCGCGCCTCCTTCGATCGCGCCGACGTTCTTGAAGCTGGACATCGCCGGCGTCTTCCAGCCCGCGCTGATCCCAGTCGTTATCGTGTTTTTCTTTCTTGCGCTCTTCGACTCGGTCGGGACGCTCGTCGGCGTCGCGGGACAGGCCGGGCTGCTGCAGAACGGCCGTCTTCCGCGCGCCCGCGGGGCGCTGCTCGCGGATGCGATCGGCACCGTGGCCGGCGCCGGCCTGGGGACGTCCACCGTCACGGCCTACATCGAAAGCGCTGCCGGCGTATCGGCCGGCGGCCGGACCGGTCTCGCGAACGTTGTCACCGCGTCACTGTTCCTCCTGTCATTGTTCTTCTACCCGCTGGTCCGGATGATCGGCGGCGGTGTGACGGTGGGAACCGTGACGTTGTACCCCGTGATCGCGCCCGCGCTGCTGCTCGTAGGCGCCATGATGATGCGGGACGTGCGGCACATTAGCTGGGAGGATCCGACCGATGGGATCCCGGCGTTCCTCACGATCGTCATCATGCCGCTCGCCGTGAGCATCACGGACGGCATCGCCTTCGGCTTCATTGCGTACGCCATCCTGAAGGTCGCCGCCGGTCGCGGCCGCGAGGTCGACTGGCTGGTGTACGTCTTCGCCGCTCTCTTCCTTGTCCGGTACGCCGCCCTGTGAGTACGATGCTTCAGCGCGCCGAGTGAGAGCGAGGCGTGGCAGGCGCTGGGGGTGGGGCCCAGCGCGATTCAAGAAATGATGACTAACCGCAATCTGCTGATTCGGCCAGCCGAGCTCGCGCAGGCTCTCGACCAGACCCAGGTCATCGACACGCGGCCCGCCGAGGACTTCGCTGGCGGCCGCATTCCGGGCGCGCTCCATCTCGACCTCTGGGCCTTCAGCCTGAACAACACCGACCCGGCGCCGCTCGAATCATTCCTCTGGATGATCGCGCACGTCCTGGCGGCGCGCGGCATCGACCCCTCGCGTCCCGTCGTCGTCTACGACGACATCTCGGGAATGCGCGCGGCCCGCGTGTTGTGGTTTCTGGAATACTTCGGCCATCCGAACGTTCGCATGCTCGATGGAGGATTCACAGCCTGGCGCGAGGGCGGGATGCCAATCGAAACGGGTGCGTCCGGGGCCGGTCTGAAGGCGAGCCAATCCAAGACGCCGTCCGACTGGCCTGAACGCGTGCCCGGCCATCCCGAGCGTCTCGCGACCTGGAAAGACGTGAAAGATCGGATCGGAAAGAAGGATGCCGTGATCCTCGACACGCGCAGCGACGCCGAATACTACGCCGAGATCGCGCGCGCAAAACGAGGCGGTTCGGTTCCTGGCGCCGTGCACGTCGAGTGGACCAGGAACCTCACAAAAGAGAGTACGTTCAAGCCTGTAGACGAACTGCGCGCCATGTACGAACAGGCAGGTGTGACGGGTGACCGCGACGTCGTGACGTATTGCCAGGGCGGATACCGGGCGGCCCATTCGTACGTTGCGCTGCGCCTGCTCGGCTTTCCGCGGGTTCGGGCCTATCTCGGATCCTGGAAGGAATGGGGCGACAGAACCGACTTACCAATCGAGGTGCCGAAACGCAGCCATGAATAACGTGATTGATTTCATTCACACCAACAGGGATCGGTATGTCGACGAGCTCAAACAGTGGCTCGCGATCCCCAGTATCAGCGCGCTGCCGCAGCATCAGCCCGACGTCAAACGGGGCGCGGATTGGGCCGCGGAAGAGATGCGCCGCATCGGGCTCGAGAACGTTCGCCTGATCGAGACGCCGGGCAATCCCGTCGTGTACGCCGACTGGCTCAAGGCGCCGGGCGCGCCGACGATCCTTTTTTACGGGCATTACGACGTGCAGCCGGTCGACCCGCTGAACGAATGGACGTCGCCTCCCTTCGAGCCGACGATCCGGGAAGGGGAGATCTACGCACGCGGCGCCGCGGACGACAAGGGGCAGATCTTCATGCACTTCAAGGCGATCGAAGCCCATATCAAGCAGACCGGAAAACTGCCGCTCAACATGAAGGTCATCCTCGAAGGAGAGGAAGAAGTCGGGTCTGCCCACCTGGACGACTTCATTCGCCAGCACAAGGACCTGCTCGCCGCAGACGTCGTCGTCATTTCGGATTCGCCGATGTTCAAGCGCGGCGTGCCGTCGATCTGCTACGGGTTGCGCGGGCTCGTGTACTTCCAGGTCGACCTGCGTGGGACAAAGACGGATCTGCATTCCGGATCGTTTGGCGGCGCGGTCGCGAATCCGGCGATGGTGCTCGCGCAGATTCTGTCGCAGATGAAAGACAAAAGCGGCCGGATCAAGATCGACGGGTTCTACGACGACGTGCGGCCGTTGAGCGATGAGGAGCGAGCCGAATGGAAGCGCCTGCCGTTCAGTGAAAAGGAGTATCAGCGGGAGCTCGGTGCGCCGAAGCTCTTCGGCGAAACGGGGTATTCATCGCTCGAGCGGACGTGGGCACGGCCGACGTTCGAAGTAAATGGCATTCTCTCGGGCTTCACGGGGGAAGGCGCGAAGACGGTGATCCCGGCCGTCGCGATGGCGAAAGTCAGCATGCGCCTCGTGCCGAATCAGGATCCCGATAAGATCGCGAAGATCTTCGAGGCCTACGTGCAGAAGGTCGCGCCGAAGACCGTGGACGTCAGGGTGACGCGCATGCATGGCGGCAAGCCCTGGATGGCGGAGTTCGACAACCCGTACGTGCAGGCGGCCGGACGCGCGATCGAAAAAGGCTTCGGGCAGCGCCCCGTCTTCAACCGCGAGGGTGGATCGATCCCCGTCGTCTCGACGTTCCAGGAAGTGCTCGGGTTGCCGTCGGTGCTCTTCGGGATCGGCCTTCCGGACGAGAACGCGCACGCGCCGAACGAGAAGCTCGATCTCGGCAACTTCCACGGCGGGGTCGTCGCGTCGGCCTATCTGTACGACGAGGTTTCGAAACTGCGGCAGTCGTGAACCCTCAGAGCTCGGTTTTTGTCGCCGGTCATCGCGGCCTGGTCGGATCAGCGCTCTTGCGCAGGCTCGAAGCCGAGGGCTTCACGCGCGTCCTGACCGCCGGGCGCGATCAGCTCGACCTGCGCGACCAGGCGGCCGTCAACTACTGGTTCCGGGCGAATCGCCCGGAATACGTCATTCTTGCCGCAGGAACCGTGGGCGGCATCCTGGCGAACGCCACGCGGCCGGCCGAATTCATCTACGACAACCTTTTGATCCACGCCACTGTGGTGCACGCGGCGCACCTCTTCAAAGCAAAAAGGCTTCTTTATCTCGGCAGCTCGTGCATCTATCCGCGCGAGGCGCCCCAGCCGATGACCGAGTCGGCGTTGCTGAGCGGATCGCTCGAGCCGACGAACGAGCCGTACGCCATCGCAAAGATTGCCGGTATCAGGTTGTGCCGCGCATACCGCGAGCAGTACGG
Organism: Vicinamibacterales bacterium; assembly: GCA_036258175.1. Taxonomy (GTDB): domain Bacteria; phylum Acidobacteriota; class Vicinamibacteria; order Vicinamibacterales; family 2-12-FULL-66-21; genus DATAEE01. The sequence goes on along the minus strand of DATAEE010000256.1, from coordinate 5,674 downwards.
GAGCGACTTCATCTCCGCGATGCCGACGAACTTGTACGGTCCGGGCGACAATTTCGGCCTGGCGAGCTCGCATGTGTTGCCGGCACTGATTCGGAAGTTCCATGACGCCAAGGCCGCCGGAACAACTGACGTCTCGGTGTGGGGCAGCGGTCGGCCACGCCGCGAGTTTCTTCATGTGGACGACCTGGCCGACGCGTGCGTCTTTCTGATGCGCCGGTATGACGCAGCTGAACACATCAATGTCGGGTGCGGCGAGGATCTCACGATTCGCGAGCTGGCCGAGATGGTCCGCGCGGTCGTGCATCCGAACGCCGAGATCCGGTTCGATACGTCGAAGCCGGACGGTGCGCCCCGCAAACTACTCGACGTCAGCCGCCTTCACGCGCTCGGCTGGCGCCAGCGTATCCCGCTTCGCGAGGGGATCGCCTCGACGTATGAGTGGTTTCTGAGAAATCCGTCAGTCGTCATGGATCGGGATCAGGTCGCGACGTGAACGTCGGACGTGGCCTTGTCGCTGCGACTTTCCTCCTGACCATCCCGGCATGCGCGCCAGATCCCGACCGCGTGCGGCTCGCTGAGACGACGCAAGCGACCTACGATCCAAAGACCGGACGGCTGCAGCGGCTGACGTACGACGCCAACAAGAACGGCCGCATCGACACCTGGACCTACATGGATGGCAAGACCATTCTGCGCTCCGAGATCGACCGCGACGAGGATGGCCGGATCGACCGCTGGGAGTACCACGCGGCGGATGGAACCGTCGAGCGCGTCCGCATGGAGGAGGATGGCGACGGCGACGGAAAGCCCGACAAGTGGGAAACCTACATCGCGGGGAAGATCTCGTCCGTCGAATTCGACGAGAACGCCGACGGACGGCCCGATCGCCGTCTGAATTACAGTTCCGGCGGCACGCTGATAACGATCGAATCCGAACCCGATCAGAGCGGAAAATTCACCAGGAAGGTAGATGTAAAATAACAAGCGCTCTCCACGGATCATGCCGCTTCGCATCGCCTTCGACCTCGACGGCACGCTCGCCGATTTCGAGACCGCCTACCGCCGTTACGCCGAGCGCTTTTACGCGACAAACGAAACCGACGGGACCGCTGTGGAGCCGGAGGTGCGTGAAGCCGAAGAACGCACACTCGCGGCGCATGGCAAGCCGCTCCCAGCACCGCAATCACCGCGCGTCCGGCGTCGCCGCATGGACGATGTGTGGGATGCGATCGAGGCGACGCCTAACTTCTGGACGAGTCTTCGTCCGATCGAGCCTGGCGTCATCGTCCGCATCCGCGAGCTCGCGGAACGGCATCGCTGGGAAGTGTTCTTCATCACGCAGCGCCCGGCGACCCAGGGGGAAACGGTGCAGCGTCAGACCCAGCGCTGGCTGATCCAGCAGGGGTTCGACATGCCCAGCGTGATCGTCCTGTCGGGCGCTCGCGGGAAGCTCGCCGCCGCGCTGCATCTCGACTACCTCGTGGACGACAGCGCGAAAAACGGCGTGGACGTAATCTCCGACTCGAAGGCACGCGTCCTCCTGGTCGTCCGCGATGCCGACGGGACGACCGAGGCGAGCGCGCGCCGGCTCGGCCTTGGCGTCGTCCGATCGATTGGCGACGCGCTCGAGATTCTCGAACACGCGACCGAAGCGACGACTCAGCCGACAATGCTGGCCCGGCTGGCCCGCCTCGTCGGGTGGAGACGCTAAACCAGAGAGTGCCTCGGGCCTCGGGCTGCGTTCCTCGGTCAGTCCCTCGGACCTCGTGCCTCGGCTCGTGCCGCGTGCCTCGTCCCTCGGTCGTGTGTTGTTCCTCGGGGAACGAAGCACCTCCGAGGCCCGAGGCCCGAGGCACCGCCCGAGGAACGAGGCACGAGCCACGAGGTCCGAACTAGCGGCATTCGCCGAGAGCCTTGACCTCCTTCACATCGATCTTGTGCACGAGGTACTTGGTCTCGGTCTTGTCGTCCGTCACGGGCTTGTCGGAGACGACGCCGGCGGTCCAGTGCGGCAGCATCGCTTTCACCTTCCTGCCGTCCGACTCGATCTCAACTTCGATGCCGTCGTTTTTCCGTTCGACTTCGATCTTGCCTTCTTCGACGTCCCCTTCGATCTCGCCCTTCAGCTCGACGCGGCGCCCTGCGTGCTCCTTCCAGTCGTCGTCATCCTTCAGGAGGTAGAGGACGCGCGCGGCCTTGCCGCTCGTCCCGATCGTCGCCGACGGCGCCGCGGTCGAACTTCGAGCACCGAGGTCCGCCACGAGGAAGCCGCCGTCCTGTCCGCGGACGATGCAGCCGGTGACCGTGATCTCAGGGTCTGAAGCGGCGGCGGTCGACAGGCCGCTTAAGGAAATAAGCGCGGTCGCAATCAGCACTCTCATGTCCGATCTCCTTCGGCGCTCGCGTCTGCCCAGGTGCTGCGAGTCAGCGCGCCGAGCGAAAGCGAGGCGTGGCAGGCACTGGGGGTGGGGCCCCAGCGCAAACTAATCAAGAAGACCGAATGCAGGAGCGCGGCCAAAAAAAACGGCCGGGCTGGTTGGTGCCAGCCCGGCCGTTCTAGTGGGTCTCGAAACCGATTGCTTACCAGTTAATACGGACGCCGAACCGCAGCACGCGCGGCGCGACGATGCCGCTGATCTGGTTGGCGTTGGTCGCCGCCTGGAGCCGCCGCCGCGCGAGCACGGTGTTGACGTTGCCGATGTTGAAGATATCCATGCTCGGGATAATGCGCACGGTGCCGGACGTGAACGCCTTCTCGACCCTGAAGTCGCCGTAGTGAAGGTTCGGGTGTCGCAGGTCACCCAACGGTTCGAGGATGACGTCGACCTGCCCTGCGCGGTTGGCCCGGCTCGGCGTCCGAATCGCCTGGGGGAACGGATAACCCTGCCGTCCGTTGTAGAACCCTGCGACGTTGATGTCCCACAACGGCAGCGTGTACATCCCCTGAAGCTTGACCAGCCACTTGGCGCTGTTGAACACGTTGTCGATGCCGCTGCCTCCGGACTCCGGCGCGAACTGCTGCTCGATGCACATCGCGAGACTGTCGAACTGGGCCCCGCCGCCGGCGCGGCAGGTTGGATCTTCGAAGCTCGCGGGCGAATCGTAGCGGTCGACGGAATCGTTGTACGCGAAGCTCGCGGCGGCCATCCAGCGGTTCGAGAACCGCTTGTTTGCGGTGAGCTCGAAGCCGTTGTAATCGCGCCACCGGTCCGGGATATTGGTGTATATGAACGCCGCGGGAATCGGAATCGTCGGCTCGTAGTACGTCACCGTTTCGCAGCGGGCGCCGGCAATCGGACACTGAGCCGCGGTCGGCGTGAACGTTCGGGCGACGAAGTTCTCGCTGCCGAAGTTCAGCCTGTCGTTCCAGGCGAACTGATCGTACTTGCGCCAGATGTAGTTGACGCCGACACCCAGGTTCGGCATCAGCTCGTGGTCGAGGCCGACGATGAACTCGCGCGTTCGGTCGTTCTTGACGTTGGGATCCACCGACCCCGTGACGGCAAGCGAGGTTGGATTGTCCGGATTGTAGTTGCCGCTGAAGTCCAGCACGCTCGCGCGGCTCAGCGTCAGTTCGTTGCGCGTGACTTGGCCGTCGCCGTTCGCATCGTTCCACGGGAAGCGGATCGATGCCGCCGTAAGCGGGTTGAGCGCGGAGACAGCCTGGTTCGGTGACCGCTGCCCGTAATAGATGGCGTATGACCCCTTCGCCACCGTCTTACCGGTGCCGGCGAGATCGTAGTTCACTCCGACGCGCGGCGAGATGTCGTTCCACACGACCGGCGAGTCGGCGCCATCGAACGAGACCGAGGGCAGCCAGTCGGGGAGGAACGGATGCGCCGGAACCGAGCTGGCCAGCGCCTCGTTCGCCTGTCGATCCCAGCGCACGCCAAGATTCACCGTCATGCGGTTCACCGTGTAAGCGTCCTGCACATACAGGGCGTACGTGCTGAGGTAGTAATCCGTGATCGCGTCGCGATGCATCTCGGCTTCACGAGCGACGCCGTTGATGTAGCGCTTTGTGGTGTTGCCGCCGACATGCGTCTCCGAGTGTTCCTTCGCCGAGCGCCAGCGGAAGCCCGCCTTCAACGCGTGATCGCCGCCGAGCGCGCCCGGCAGGAAGTAGCTCGTGGTCGCGTCGAAGCTGTGGGTCGGCCGGATGAACGGCCCCGACCGCTGGAACGATTCACCCCAAACGCTCGTCGAAGTTTCGAACCGCCGCTGGACGACGTCGAGACCATCTTCGTGGAAGTCCAGGATGAAGTTGTTCCCCACGTGCGACCACAGCAGGTCGACGAGCCAGCGGTCGTTGATGACGTGCTGGTCGCTCGCCTTCCACAACGGCGTCGGGCCCGTCGTCCATCCATATGTGCCGAAGTCGCTCGACACGGCTTTCTGCCGGAACGTCGTCTCGATCGGCCGCGTGTCGGAGGCGTCGCGCGCGTTCTTGAACTTCTCCGCCCAGGTGTTCTGGAACGCGAACTTGTTCCCCTCGAACGGCGCCCACTGGACCTTCCAGTTGTAGTTGTTCAGCTCGGTGCCGTCGGTCCCCAGGCACGCGCGGACGTCGTCGGTCGGTATGGGGGCGAGCGGGTCGAGCCTTAACGCCGCCTTCATGGCCTGGCAGTTCGCGTCCGGGAGGAAGAAGCCGGGGATGCCGGCCTTGATATCCTGCTTCCCGTAACTGCCCCAGTACCACAGCTTCCCCCTCATGATGGGGCCGCCCACCTCGAAGCCGTAATCCTTGATGTTCTGGATCGGCGCGCCGCCACCGACACCGCCCAGCTTGACCTCGTCGGTCAGGTTGTCTCCCTGAAGGGCTTCATCCGTTAGATAGAAGCGCCCTGACCCCCGGAACCGGTCCGTTCCACTGCGCGTGACGAAGTTGATGCCGACGCCGCCGGTCTGTTGCGACGCATCCGCGCCGCCCGTGGTCACCTGCATCTCCTCGAGCATGTCGAAGTCGTAATACATCGGCGAGGCGCCGGTCGCCGACATGTCGGTGATGTCGACGCCGTCAATCGCCCACTTGTTGTTGCCCGTGGCGGAGCCGCGCGAGACGTAGTTGGACTGCTGGCCGGACTGCGTGCCGCCGACGTTCACCCGGTCGTTGGAGATTCCGGGCGTGCGCTCGAGCATGACCCACGGGTCGCGCGCCGATGGGATGCTCTGCAGCTTCGTGAGGTCGAACGTCGTCTGTTCGGCTGTGCTCCTGGTGTCGACCACTGGGCTCTCGCCGGTGACCGTCACGGTCTCCTGCACCGCCGTGATTTCGAGCTGCGCGTTGACCTGCGCGTTGAACCCGATCTGGACCTCGATGCCTTCGCGGACGAGCGTCTTGAATCCGGGCAGATCGAACTTCACCGTGTAGGTGCCGATCGGGATGCGCGGGAATTGGAAGGCGCCCGACTCCGCTGTGATGGCCGTCAGCGGCTGCTGCAGCGCGGGGCCGGACAGGGTCACCGTCACGCCGGGCAGGACCGCCCCGGATGTGTCAGTGACGCGACCGAAGATATCGCCGGTCTGAACCTGGGCCGACCCCGATGCCACGGCAACGAGCAGCGCCGCGACCGCGAGGAAGGCAGTAAAGCGAGCCTTCATGTACACATCCTCCTGGGACAAAAGGCTGATTTTACAGGATGGACGGGCGGGTGAGGCCGGCGAGCTGCCGAGC
>DATAEE010000255.1:0-10604 GCA_036258175.1 Vicinamibacterales bacterium | reverse complement strand
CCACGGCGCCGTGGACGCGATACGGAAACTGCCCGCGCCGTTGCCCGCCCACACGACCAGCTCGCCTGTTGTCACACCGACGATGTCCATCTTGCCGTCCCGGTTCGCGTCCACCACCGTCGGACTATCCATCCTCGATGGGATCCGCGTGCCCTGGCGAAACGTGCCGTCGCCGATGCCCCACAGCATTTGAACGGAGTCACTCGGAGCCGCGGGATTGAACGCACTGAAGACGAGGTCGACGATGCCGTCGCCGTTCAGCTCACCGATGACGCCCTCGAAGAACGTCAGTGGAACGGCCGTCTGCACCGCGGGCGAAAAGCGGCCGCGGCCATCGCCGAAGAACACCGAGATGATCGTATCGGGGTACCCCTGCCACACGATCACGTCCGCGTGGCCGTCGTTGTTGAAGTCGGCCGTCGAGAAGCCGTCGAAGAAATGGTCAACGGCAGCGGGACGAGCGCGCGGCCGGTCAGGAGCACATCGAGCCGGCGTCCGTTCTTCACCAAATCCGCCGTGACAACGACGTCGAGTCTGCTGTCCTCGTCGAAATCCGCTGGCCATGCTTCATTCCGGCTGCCCGCCGAGTTCGAAACCGTTCCAAGCCGCGTGCGGCCAAATGAGAAACCGACCGTATTGAACGCGGTTTCGTTCCAGAGAATGCTCGCAGCACCGGCGTTTTGATTTCCCGTTGCGAGGTCGAGTCTGCCATCGTGGTTGAAATCGCCCGCCGCGACCGCGCGGCTGCCAGGTCCGGCGGCGAAGTCGCGGGTCTCGGTGAAGGTTCCCGGGGCGGATCTCCCGCCCAAGCAGGACGCTCACCGTGCCGTTGCTTCGATTGGCGGTGACGACATCGATCATGCCGTCGTGATTCACATCTGCCGCCACGTGCGCCGTAAACGCAGTACCGCCGTTTCCGCTGAGCACCGCGATGCCGCCCGCGCTCTCATAAGCGATGACGAGATCCGGATGCCCGTCGCGGTTGAAGTCGGCGGTATCGACCCCTTGCGGATGCGGCGCGTAGCCGGAGAACGCCGGACCGGTGGCGAAGCCGCCGGCGCCGTTCCCCATCAGCACCTGTACGGTGCCGCTCTCCCATCCCGTGACGATCAAATCGATCCAGCCGTCGTCGTTCACGTGTGCCGCATCGATGCCGCGCGGTCCCCGCGGTGCAGGCAGATCTACCCGGGTGAAGCCGCCGGAGGAACGGCCTGTGAGGATCGAAATCGTGTGCGCGTCTGCGTTCGCGACGGCGAGATCGACGATACCGTCGCAGTTGAAATCGCCGGTCGCCAGATCGAATGGTCCTGCGCCGACCGGGACGTCCATCGCGCGGACGAACGCGGGATCGCTCCGACGCTGGTTTAACAGAATCGTGACAGTGTTGGAACCAAAGTTGGCGTGGGCGAGATCGATCCAGCCGTTGCGATCGAAGTCGGCGGCGACGATGCCGCGTGCTCTCGGTGTCGATGGAAGTCGATGGAAATTGATCAGCTGCGAGCTGCAGTGGCTGCGCCGAGGCTGCGCCCGCATTTGTCACCACAGCCGTTACCGCAATCGCCACTACGTCAGCCGACATCCCATAAGGCCCCCGATCTGGAAGCCGAATGCCGACTTCCACGCCGCGACTGCCCACCCGTTGTCGGCGGGATTGCCCTGTGCAAACGTACCGCCAGTTGGCGGATCCGACGGCGCACGCCGACCGTCCGCACGCGTCGCTATTTCTGATTTGCTTCTTTTTTCTTCCGAGCGTCGAGGAGCTGCCGGAGCGCGTCGTCCACTTCCTTACGCGCGCGCGCTTCTTTACGTCGTTGCCATGAGTCCCGGATCTCGTCGGCCAGGCGTGCGGCAACCGGCTCCAGCAGATTCGAAATCGACACGGCAAACAACGTTCCCGACCGGAATTCTTCCGGCGTCACCATCATCAGGTACTCGTAGTGGTAGATCGGCATCTTCGGCCGGACCCACGCCGGGACAAGCGTGTCGTTGGCGAGATCCCAGGGAGCGAGCAGGAACAGGTTTTTGGTACGTCCCTCGACCGTGACGCGAAACACGGGCGGGATCGTCACAACTTTGTCTGGCTCCGGCTTCGCCAGCGCCTGCTGAATGCGCTCGACCGAGACCGGGAGCTCGTCGGCCGGCGCCGGCTGCGCCGCCTGACCGAGGCAGACCAACAGCGCCAGACTGGCGGGCGGAGACATGTCATTTGGACGTCCGGACATGTCCTGCGGCCGACCCGCTCCAATCGTCAATCCCCAATAATCCCCAATCGTCAATCCCAAATCGCCAATAAATCGTCAATCTGCAATCCACAATCCGCAATGGACGAGGGTAGCTATAATCCCCTCGTGCACCCCGTCCTCCCCGTAGTCCTCGCCGTCGCGCTCGCCGCGCTGCAATCGCAGACGCCGGCTCCTAAATTCAAGTCATCGCTGGACCTGGTCCGCGTCGACGTCAACGTCATCGACGGGCAGGGCCAGCCGATCCGCGACCTGCGCGCCGAGGAGTTCGAGCTGCGCGTGGACGGCCGGCGCCGCCAGATCGTGACCGCCCAGTTCGTGCCGGTTGGCGGGGGCGTCGATCGGCTGCCGGTCGTCGCGTCAACGGACTATTCATCGAACGTCGAGTCAGTCGGCGGCCGGCTGATCATGCTTGTTGTCGATCGGTCGAGCATCGGTCCCGGGCGGGGTAAAGCGGCCTTTGAAGCGGCGAGCCGGTTCGTGGGCGGCCTGAACCGCGCCGACCGCATCGCGCTCGCGAGCATCCCCGAGGGTCCGCAAATCGACTTCACCGCTGACCACAGCCTGGTGCAGACCAGGCTGCACGAGATTGACGGGACCGCGTTGCCGAACCAGGGACCGCGATCCATCGGCATCTCCGATGCGCTCGCGTTCGAGCGTGACGACCAATTCGCGATGGACCGCGTGATCGAACGCGAATGTGGGGCCCTGCCAACCGAGCTTCGCGGCTTCGCCGGTGGCGGCGAGCTCAAAATCTGCATGGATCAAGTCCACTCGGAGGCAAAGCTCGTCGCGTCGGATGCGCGCAACCGCGCGCAGGAGTCGATCATCGGTCTCGAGGCGCTCATCAAGCGACTGCCCCCGAGCTCCACACCGAAAGTGCTCGTTTACATTTCGGAGGGGATGGTGCTCGATCGTGAGCGTGCCCAGCTGGCCTGGCTCGGTCCGCGCGCCGCCGCCTCCCACGTGACGGTCTATGCCCTCCATCTCATGCAGTCGGAGAATGACGCGTCGCGTGCCCGGCCGGCGGCGACCTATACCGCCGATCGCATCAAGGAAGAAGATGGGCTGGCGCTGATGACAGGCGTGACCCGCGGCGACGTGTTCCGGGTCATGGGCAACTCCGACTTCGCGTTCCGGCGTCTGTCGCTCGAGCTGTCCGGCTATTACCTGCTCGGGTTCGAGGCCGAACCAGGGGATCGGAACGGACGCCCGCATGCGATCAAGGTTGACGTGCGTCGCCGGGGTGTCACCGTCCGCTCCCGCCGCGAGTTCACGATTGAGCCCATTGCCGCAACCGATACCGCGCACGCAGCAATCGTCGCGGTCCTTCGCGATCCGCTCCCGGCAACCGATATTCCAATCAAGGTCGCCACCTACTCGTTCCAGGATCCGCACAGCTCGAAGCTTCGCCTTCTCGTCGCCGCCGAGATCGATCGGTCCGTCAACACCGAGGGAGAGCTCTCAGTCGGTTACGTCCTCGTCGACTTCCACAACAAGCTGGCCGGGAGCCAGATCGACACAGCTCCGTCCGCTGCACTGCGGAAAACGGATACTGGCGACGGGCGGACGCAGCAGTACTTCAGCACGATCGTTGCCGATCCCGGGAAGTACACGCTCAAACTCGTCGCCGTCGACGATGCCGGCCGGCGCGGGAGCGTGGAGCGCGTCGTCAACGCAGCGTTGGCGAAGGCGGGGCCGATTCACGCGACGGACCTGCTCGTCGCCAGCGCGCCCGCGGACGGCGGGGACGCGCCGCTGGCGCCGGCCGTCAGCACGGACGTCACGGGCGACACGCTGCACGGTTACCTCGAGCTCTTCGCCGACGCGCCGGAACCGCTCGACGTGACGAGCGTCACGCTCGAAGTCGCGGCGACGCAAAACTCGCCACCGCTGCAGCAGACGTCCGTTGCGCTGCGCAAGCCTCCCGACGATGCACGGTGCCGGATCGTCGGGGCGAAATTGAACATCGCGACGCTGCCGCCGGGAGAGTACGTGGCGCGTGCCGTGATCAACGTCGCCGGACGGCGGGTCGGCCAGGTCGTCCGGTCGTTCCGAATCGCACGCCCTGGAGCATAAAAAGCGGGCCTGAAGGCCTGCGCGACAAAAGGACTATCATGGACATCGATCGACGCCGGTTCCTCGTCCTCTCGTCGACGGCCGCCGCGGCCGTCCCGCTCCGTTCCCTTTTCGCGCAGACGCCGCCGGCGCCGCCCCTGACGCGCTTCGCGGGCATCCGGCGCAACGTGGGCTACTTCTCCGGGCGCGGCGGTACGATCGGCTGGCTCGTCAACAAGGACGCGGTCGTCGTGATCGATACGCAGTTCCCCGACACCGCCGCGATCTGCCTCGACGGATTGAAGACGAAATCGGGACGCGGCGTCGATGTGCTGTTCAACACGCATCACCACGGCGATCACACCGCGGGGAACGGCACGTTCAAGCCAGCGACGAAGCAGATCGTGGCGCATGCGCGCGTGCCCGAGCTCCAGAAGCAGGCGGCGGCTCAACCTCCGCCGCCGAACCAGCCACCGCCGCCGCCCGTCGTCTCTGCCGACGTCACGTTCGACAAGACCTGGTCCACGAACGCCGGCGACGAGAAGGTCATCGCAACCCATTACGGCCCTGGCCATACTGGCGGCGATTCCATCATCCGCTTCGATCAGGCGAACGTCGTTCATATGGGCGACTTGTTCTTCCACGAGCGGCATCCGTTCATCGATCGACCGGCAGGCGCGTCGATCCAGAACTGGATCAAGACGCTCGAGACAGTCGCAAAGGAACAGCCGGCTGACGTGCAGTACATCGCGGGGCATTCGAAACAGGATCTCCCGGTGCTTCTGAGCCGCACCGAGCTGATGAAGTTCCGCGACTACCTCGACGCGGTCCTGTCGCACGCGAAGAAAGGCATCAGCCAGGGTCAATCGAAGGACGCGATCACCGCGCTGAAGGAGCTGCCCGGATTCGAAGGCTACCAGGAAGCGCCGCCCCGTCTGACGCTCGCTGCAGCCCTCGGCGTCGCATACGACGAGCTGACAGCGAAATAATCTGCGCCTGGTTTGTGGTCATTGTAGGGGCGGTTCGCGAACCGCCCCTACGGTGACCACCACCAGGAACATTCCTACCAAGGTCAGCGCCACACTGATGTGGCGCCATACCTCAAAGCCGCGGACGTCTGCGGCCTCGCGGCGAATTTTCTCGACGATCGCAACGCGCGCCGGATCGCCCCGGCCCGTGCCGCGGTCGTCGTACGCGACCGTTCGGCCGTCGCGAATCGCGTCCACCACGCCGCCAACGCTCCACTCGCGGGCGACCACGTAGGTTCTGCAATAGCCGAGAGGGCCGGAAAAGTGATAGTCCGACGACCCGATCGGCGCGATCTGCGGCCGCAGCTGTACGGCTCGATCGAAAAAGGCATTCACCTCCACGCGCCGGACTCGGTTGGTCCGGCTTGAGGGCGCAGCCTCGACCCCATCCAGCTTCGTCAACGCCGCATCGTCATAGCCCCAGTACGACTTGAACGGGTGCGCCGCGATCGCCGCGCCTCCCTGCGCATGGATGTCGTCGATAATCGCCGCCGGCGGCTGACGCCAGTCGATTTCTTTCTGAATACCGACGGCGATCAGATGGAAGTTCGGAGCGGTCACTTCCTGTCCCATTAGAACGAGTGGCTCTCCGTCAGCGCGCGGCAACGCAGCCCCGAGGCGCGCGGCGCCCGTCCTGTTGTGATTGGTAATCGCGATGACGTCGAGCCCCTGCTGTACTGCTTCGCTTCGCAACATCCAGGGCGCCAGCGCACCATCTCCGGGGAATCCGTGCACGTGGAAGTCTGCGGCGAGGATCCAGTAGCCGTCGTGAACGGGCGGATTACGAACTGGCACAGCGCCGGCGAGTGAGCCGATGACGAGGCCGGCAGCCAGCAGAGACCAGGCTAAAGCCTGGTGCCACAGGAACTGGTTCCACAACCTCACGACGCCAGCGTTCCGATGATGCGCGGCCAGAGCGCTACGACCACCGCGATGTACACGCCGGTGAACGTCCAGATCAATGACTGATGGAAGAGCGTCCGAATGACCGCAAGGCGCGGCGGATCGTTGAGGACTTCCCGGCAAAACGCAAAGACGATCACCGCCGTCCACGCGAACGGAACAGCGGCGGTTGCGAGGACGATGTAGTCCATCTTGAGCGGATGCGGAAGCCAGGCGGCCCAGGCGGCGACGGCGAGCAGCCACAGCGACCACGGGGCGTGGCCCATGAAGAACAGGTCCATGGCGGCGGGAAGGCTCACGCGTCGCCGCTTGGATGACGCGACGAACGCGGCCGCCGCCAGCAGCTGCACGATGACGGCGAAGCTCCAGGTCAGAACCGCGCTCAGCATGAGTCCGAGCGTCACGCGGTGAATCGCGTAGATGCAGACCGACGTCCCGAGAATGATGGCGACGAGCAGGGGCCGCTTCAACGCGCCGGCGAGGCTCGCGTGGTGACCGGACGCGAGCCGACGGTACGCGCTCGGCGGCGCGGACATAACGAGAAGCTCGGGAGACACCCGGGGAGTATATCGAAGCGATCTAGGTCGGCTTGCGGACGACGACGAGGAAGCCGCGCCTGTTGCCGGACTCGGACTCGGCCTGCACGCGCTCGAATCCGGCGCGCGTCAGCTCCTCGACGACGGTCGCCGACGTGACGCCGTGGTGACCGTCCTGATCGCGGTCCGCGGGGTTTGCGGCTTCTCCGCCGGGTGGGGGCGCGAAGTCCATGACCGCGAGCCGGCCGCCGGCCCGCAGCGCGTCGAGGAAACTCTTGTTCATCGCCGCCGGATCTTCGAAGTGGTGGTAGACCGAACGCATGAAAATCGCGTCGCAGCACCCGTCGGGAAGGTTGGACCGCATCGCGTGCGCCTCGAGCACCGTCACGTTGGCGGCCTGGGCCTTCGTGAGAGCCTCTTTCAGCTTGTTGACGCGGTCGTTCCCCAGCTCCGTCGCGTAAACGCGTCCGGTCGGACCCACGTGCTTCGCGACGATAATCGTAATCTCCCCGTCGCCGGCGCCGATTTCAGCGACGGTCGAGCCCGCCTCTAGGTTCAGCATTTCGATGAACCGCGCCGCGTCGCTCTGATCGTCCGCGCGGCGCGCAATGACGATCGCGACGCCCGTCACACCGATCGTCACCGCCGCAGCCGCGATGCCTAGCGCTCGGGTCCTCCTCATATGCCCATTTGACGCACGTCAGGCGCTCACAGTTTTGAGCGTGTGAGCCCCACTTCGGCACACCCGGGAACCGACGGTTCGCGACTTTTCGACCGGCGCTGCCAATCCCTAACCCATTGAACCATATGAGAAAAGTCGCTCGTGGCAAACCCTTTGCCGAGCTTGGGGGTCGTTGGAAATTTTGTAATGACCAGAATTACCGATAACCGTGGATTCTCGCTCGTCGAGTTGATGGTCGTCGTCGCCATCATGGCGACCGTCGCCGCAACAGCGGTGCTGCTGACGCCAGAGTTCCGTCGCCAGGCTCGCGCCGACAGCGGAATTCTTCAGGCGATGAACGCGATCCGCTTCGCGCGCGAAATCGCAGTCAGCCAGCGGCGCAACGTGCGGCTGGTCTTCGTCGCGCCGAACCGGATCCAGATCGTGCGCGAGGACATCAACGCCCTCGGCGTGGTCTCCGGGACGACGCTCATGACCACCGTCTTCCTCGAAGGGGCGATGGAGTTCAGACAGTACCCCGGCCAGGGCGACACGGGCGATGCGTTCGGCATGGCCGGCCCGATTGCGTTCGGACCGTCCGTGACCCGGCTCTTCACGAGCGAGGGCTCGTTCGTGACCGCCGCGGGCCAGCCGCTGAACGGCACGGTCTTCCTCGGCCGCATCAACGAGCCGAAATCCGCGCGGGCGATCACCGTCTTCGGCCCGACCGCGCTCATCAAGGCGTGGCGCTGGGACGGCGTCAAGTGGGTGGAATAGCCATGAAGAACGCACCGCAGATGCACGCAGATGAACGCAGACTCGAATCGGGCTTCACGCTCATCGAGACGATGGTGGCCATGGGGATCCTCGCCATCGGCCTGCTCAGTCTCGCGGGCGTGTTCACGCTCGGCCTGCGCCACATGCAGACGTCGTCGCCGGGACTCATCGCGCGCGAGAAGGCGCGCGAGGCGATCGAGAGCGTCCACACGGCGCGCGATACACGCGTCATCACATGGGCGCAGATCCGCAACAAGGGGCAAGGGGGCATCTTCGCGGACGGCGAACAGGACATGAAGCGCCCTGGGGTGGATGGGCTCGTCAACACGGATGACGACACCGGCGTCGAAGAGGTGGTCGATCCGGGCTACGACCACATCCTCGGAACCACCGACGACAAGAAGACGCCGCTCAGCACGTTTAAGCGGACGATCCAGATCAACAACCTCTTCGACCCGCTCGGCAACATCAACCCGAGCCTGCGCGAGCTGGTCGTGACGGTCAGCTACAAGGTCGGCAACACGACGCGCTCGTACACTCTGCGAACGTACGTTTCATCAGTCTCATAGCCGCAGATTAGCGCAGATAAACGCAGATGAACGCACATCAGACGTCGCTGGTTCGGCGCAGGAATCCGGAAAGCGGCTTCACGTTGGTGGAGCTCCTCGTCTCGACCGCGATCACCACGCTCATCCTGGGGACGACGATCGCCGCGATGCTGAACGCGGTGCGCGCCAACGACACCGCGGTGCTCGTGACGTCGATGAACAACAACCTCCGGACGGCGATGGACCTGGTCAACCGCGATCTGCTGCAGGTCGGCCAGGGGCTTCCGTCGACGCACGTCATCGAGATCCCGAACGGCGGCGGCACGACGGCGGTCCGGCGGCCTGGACCTCCCGGAACGAATTTGACGTGGGCTCTGGGCACGACCCAGATCGAAGCGGTGACTCCCGGGCCGGCGGCCGGGCCGATGATCAACGGCGTCCAGACCGACGTGCTCACGACGCTGGCGATCGATGGCGCATTCGCGCTGCCTGGCGGTGGCGCGGTCGGCATTACCGCCATCACGAACAACAGCGTGGACATCGTCGCCGCCGTCAACATTACGAACGGCGGGCCGGATGATGTCGTCGCGGGCGATCTCATGATGGTGTCGAAGGGCACGCAGACCGCGCTCGTACAGGCGACGAGCGTCGCCGGTCAGCGCATCAATTTTGCCGCCGGCGATTCCCTGAACCTCAATCAGAACGGCGCGGGAACGAACGGCACGATGAGCTCCATCATCGCCGCAGCGCCCGCGAACGTGACGTCGGTCTCGGTCGCCCGCGTGTTGATGATCACGTACTACATCGACGCAACCACCAGCCCGAACCGGCCCCGGCTCGTCCGCCGGATCGGGAACGGCGATCCGTTCACGTTCAACAACGACTCGGGCACCGCCGTCGCGTTCGACGTCGAGAACTTCACGGTGAGCTACGACCTCGCCGACAGCGTCAAGAACCCGGCGGGCGTCCGGTTCGAAGGGGTCGATCTCGCGGCGGGCGGCACGTGCGGCGATTTCGCGTGCAACCCGAACAACATCCGCAAGGTCAACGTCGCGCTCTCGGGCCGCTCGCGGCGGGCGCTCACCAACACTACGACGTTTTTCAGGAACACGCTGTCGTCGCAGGTCAGCCTGCGCAGTCTGGCGTTCGTCGATCGCTATCAGTGAGGACCGAGGAGGCGTCCCACACATGCAAGGCCGTCTTATGAACACGAAGCTCCCCCGGCCATCAGACGAGCGCGGTATGGCGCTGCTCGCCGTTGTCATGGTCATGATGCTGCTCTCGGCGCTCATGGTCGGCTTCGTCGCCGCCATCGTCGAGGACCAGAACGCGAGCGGTCTCAACCGCGACCAGACGCAGGCCTACGCCGCGGCGCACGCCGGCCTCGAGAAGCTGACATCGGACATGACGGCGCTCTTCCGCCGCGACGTCAGCCCGACGATGGCGCAGGTCAACGCGCTCGTCACCCCCGCGATGATGCCGAACATCCCGGGATTCACGTTCGTCGCGCCGGGAGGCGGTGTCGGCTACACCGCCGCGCCGGCGCTCGGCCTCGACGCGAACGGCAACCCGCGCGCCGAGGATGCCGTCAACGGATCTGACATCACCCATGGCCCGTTTCAAGGTCTGAGAGGCATCATCACGCCGTACGACATGACCGTCACGGCCCGAACGCCCGGTATGGCCGAAGTTCGCCTGCGCCGGACGCTGCAGACGGTCGCGATCCCGGTCTTCCAGTTCGGAATGTTCTCGGAGACGAACCTCGCGTTCCACGCCGGCGGCGACTTCACGTTTGGCGGGCGGGTCCACACGAACGGCCACCTCTTCCTCGCGGCCGGCAACAACCTGCGGCT
>DATAEE010000254.1:0-25676 GCA_036258175.1 Vicinamibacterales bacterium | reverse complement strand
CATCGACTGGGCGAGGCGCATCGCCGACGCGTACATCGAGGAGGTCATTCCAGGCAGCCACGGCGTGCCCAGCGGACAGTGGGACTTCACGGCGCACTCCGGAAACCAGCGCCTGCGCTTCCGCGATCACGGCAACGAGCTGATCGTCGGTCTGGTCCTTCAGTATGCGAATGAGAAGCGCTGGCAGAGTCCGCGCGCGGAGCGCTGGCGTCCGGTCATAGCCCGCATGCTCGACCGGGTTCTCGAGTCCGCCAATCCGGATGGCCTGTTGTACAACGAGGTCGATGCGGCCACGTTGAAGCCGATCGATACCGGGCTCTCCGACAACTGGGGATACGTCTACGGCGCCGTCTACTCGTTCTATCAGTGCACGGGAGACGAACGGTACCGCGAGGCGGTCAGGCGCGTTCTGCGCAGCCTGCCGAAATATCGACGGCATGTCTGGGAGCCGAGGTCCGATCCCGCGCTGCCGCTGGGCTCATTCGACGGATACGCGGACACGATCGAGAGCGCGTTATACCTGGCCGCCCGCGAGCCGGTCCCCGAGGCGCTCGACTGGATCGAGTCGGAAATGGACGTGATGCTCGGGATGCAGCGGCCCGACGGTCACGTGGAGTACTGGTACGGCGAGGGCAACTTCAATCGCACGGCCATGCTGTACGCCCTGATGCAGAGCCAGGGCGTGCGTCCCGCCCAGTGGCGGCCCGGCGTGCGCATTGGCGCGGTGCGCGATGGGGTTCGGCTGCACGTGAGTCTGGAGATGCCGGCCGCCTCGACCATCCGGTTCGACTTCGCCCGGCACCGGCGCGCGATGAACCTCGATCAGAACTACGTCCGCTTGAACGAATTTCCCGAATGGTTCGTCGTCGACGAGAACACGCTGTACCGGCTTCGCCGCACGACGCCCTCCGGCGCGCAATCCATTCGACTGGGGTCGGAGCTGATCGAGGGCGTCAGCCTGGAACCGGGCGACTGGATCGTAGAGCCCGCCGGCGGATCCGACCGATAATCACGCTTTTCCGAATGCGATCCGCGCCCGCTCTGCCTGCAGTTCGTGAAGCAGCCGCATCACGTTGTACGCCGACAGTTCAACGAGCACGCGGGTGACTTTTCCGTGCAGGTCGTCGCTCAGCTCGGGTTCCAGCTGTTTCATCGCTCCGAGGAGCCGCTGTTCCTGCGCCTGCAGCTCGTTCTTCTCGACGACGCCGTCGGCGAGCGCGTTCGTGAAGGACTCCAGCTTCTTGATCTGTTCGTGCACTACGGGAACTTCAGCGTTCTGATCGAACCAGCTCGTTCGAGCCATCATGGTCTCCTTACTTAATCTCCTGCACGATCTGCTTCAGTGCGGTGAGCCGCGCCTGAAGTTTCGTGCGTCCCCCGGCCGCTTCTATCTTTTCCAGTATCTCTGCGGGCAGAAACTGTCTGTCCGTACACTCGATCATCGCCGCCGTCTCCTGCAGCTCCCGTTCGAGCCCCTGCGTGGA
The DNA here is from genome assembly GCA_036258175.1 of Vicinamibacterales bacterium. Classification (GTDB taxonomy): domain Bacteria; phylum Acidobacteriota; class Vicinamibacteria; order Vicinamibacterales; family 2-12-FULL-66-21; genus DATAEE01. The sequence continues at coordinate 24,192 of DATAEE010000254.1, read as the reverse complement.
CGGCATGAACTGCGACACGACCTCCGCCAGGGCTTCACGCGTCACGTGGTCCTTCCCGGCCAGGAGCGACTTCCGCCAGGCCCGGCCCACGATCCCCTCGATATCCGCTCCCGACAGGTCCCCCCGCTGGGGAATTGACGGGACGTCGTCCGGCGACAGGCGCGAGCCGAGCTTCTTCGCCAGGATCACGAACATCTGGCGGATCTCCTCCTCCTCGATCGGGTAGAAGAGCGGAATGTGCACCTCGGCGCGCCCCTGACGCTTCAGGTCGATCGGCAGCAGGTCGGGTCGCGCGGTCAGGAGCATCCAGATGATCCGGCCGCGATACCGCGTATCGCCCATCTGCGACGCGATCATGCCGAAGACGCGGCTGGATGTGCCGGAGTCTCCCTCCTGCTCCCGACTGCCGAGCGCGGCGTCGGCTTCGTCCACGACGACCACGACCGGACCCATGGCGCGCAGCACCGAGAGCACGCGCTCGAGGTTGCCTTCGGTCTCGCCGACGTATTTCGATCGGAAGTTCTTGAGCATGACGCAAGGAACGCCGATTTCGCCGCTCGCGCACTGCGCCAGAAACGACTTCCCGGTCCCGACCGGTCCGCAGAGGAGATAGCCCATGGGCAGGCTGTCGAGCGCGCCGCGCTTCAGCAGCTCGGCATCCTCGCGCAGTCGCGCCTTGGCCGCCTCGTGGCCGACGACGGTGTCGAGCGCCCATTTCGGCTCGATGAACTCGAGGAGGCCACGGCACTGGCGCTCGATGAGCCGCTTCTTCGAGGCGCGGAAGACTCCCGCGTCGAGCCGGCGGCCGCTCTCCCGGGCCGACTGGATGAGGATGTTGAGATCCGTGAGCGAAATCCCCGCGGTCAGCGTCGCGAGGCTCGAGGCGTCGAAGTCCGAAAACTCCGCCAGCGCGGGCGCATCGACCAGCGTCTGAACGAACCGCTCGCGGTCGGCTTCGTCAGGCAGCGGCACATCGATCGCGGCCACGTGCGGATTTGAGGTGAGCCGCTCGCTGAGATCCGCGAGCTTCTCGTCCATCAGGACGAACGCCATGTTCAGCCGCTTGACATGCGGGCTCGTCGCCCAGTTGAGCATGGTGACGAGCTGAGACGACGCCTGCGCGCTCAGACGCCCCGGTTCGCCCGACGGGAACACGTAGGACGCTTGATCCAGGATGAACGCCAGACTCAGACGATCCGCCTCCGGCGCCATGATATTGGCGCGCACGAACCGATCGAGCAGCGCGAATGTTGCGGCGGGTTCTTTGGGCAGGACGCTCAGATCGCCCACTTTGCGGTGTGCGAGCGTGACCATCTCTTTCAGCCGCTGCTCGTCCCGCCCCGCCAGCACCCGCAGCCCGCGACCGAGATCGTAGTGCAGCACGAGCGACCAGCGGCCGAAGAGCTGCTCGGCCAGGAACTCGGCGAGCACTCCGTACCGCACGTCTTCACCGTCGCCGATGCGCGCGTAATCGTAGGTGTTGCCGTGAAGCACGAACGCCGTCGTCGTTCCCGAGAAGTAGAGCTCCGCGAGCTGCGCGGCCCACGGCGGGAACCATTTCGGCAGCTCCGCCAGGGAACCGACGGCTGTCTGCTTCGTCTCGAGGTCGGCGGCACGGGGTCGGTCAGGCGTCATGCCGCAACACCTCCCGCAGGTCGGACTCGAGGATCGGCGGCGGCTCCTGCAGTTCGTCGGCAAGTCCCGTCAGGTGCTGCAGCTCGCTCACCGCCTTCTCGGTCTGCCGCATGCTCTCGGCGGCCGAATCCACCTGACTGCTGAGAAAATCGGGGTCCTGCCGGTTCACTGCCATTTCGGCGAGCGCCTGGATCTTCCCCTCGATCCTGTCCAACTCGATCGTGACGAACTGCGCGTTCTTCTTTGCGCGCTCGGTGTTGTCCAGGCGCAGCTCGGCCATGGCGACGCTGTCCTGCAGAGACCGGACGATACGGTCGTCGCCCGCGTTCTTGGCGGCCGTGAAGTCCTTCCGAAGCTGCTCGAGGCGGGCGGTAATCTCCTCGTTGTTCATGGTCGCCAGGAACCGATCGAGCGCGGTTTTCGAGACGAGCAGACGAAGGAACAGCCACAGCAGACGGTCGAGGCCGGGGGTCCGAATCTCTTCCGGCGTTCCGACGGCCTCGCCGGCCGCGCCCCGGACGCCGGCGGCGATCGCGCGCATCTCCACGCAACGCGCGTGAAGCCGCTCGAAGCGCCTGCGCGCGTCCGCCGGAAGGCCAGCGAGCATCGCGACGAGCGACGGGGCAGTCTGCGGCGCAGCGGTTGGCATCCGGCCACGCGCTGCATGGACCTTCGCGTCGATGGCGGCGCGAAAGCGCGGGATCGAGACCAGCCCGGCGAGATAGGCCATCTCGCCCGCCGCCACGAGCGGCAGCAGGACTTGGGACATCGGCGCAAGCGCCGCGCCGGCAAGCCCACCCAGGAAAAACAGCATGTTCCAGCGGAAGAGGAACGCTTCCTTCAGGTAATCCGTGAGGCTGGCGCCCTGCGGCGCGGTCACGGATCGGTCGTCGCGGATCGGAGCTGGCATGGGCCTCAGTCGCCGGCGCGTGTCGAGACGCTGAGCGTGTCGATCGTATCGCGGATCTCGAACACCAGATCGACGAACGCCTTTTCGCGCTGCATCTCCTTCGGCGGGCGATCCGGGGACGGCACCTTGATCTCCTTGAGAATGGTCCCGGGCGACGATGAGAACACGTACACGCGATCACCCAGATACACCGCCTCCTCGATCGAGTGGGTGACGAAGAAGACCGTGGCCTGTGCTTCACGCCAGAGGCTCACGAGCAGCTCCTGCATGCGCAGCCGGGTCGTCGGGTCGAGCGCGCCGAACGGCTCGTCCATCAGGATGATGCGCGGCGACAGGATCAGCGTGCGGGCGATTGCGACGCGCTGACGCATACCGCCCGATAGCTCACTTGGATACTTCCGCGCGTCCTGCTTCACGTCGAGCCCGACCTTGACGATCCACTCGCGCGCGCGTTCCCGCCGCTCGCGCGCCGGGACGCCGCGGCATTCGAGGCCGAACGCGACGTTGTCCTCGACCGTCCGGTTGTCGAACGAGGTGTAGTCCTGGAACACCATGCCACGGTCCGCCCCGGGGGCTTCTACCGGCTTCGCGCCGACGAGCACGCTGCCTTCGCTGGCCGGATGGTGGGGCCGCAGCCCGGCGATGAGCCGTAGCACGGTGGATTTGCCGCAGCCCGACGGGCCGAGAATCACGACGAACTCACCGTGGTCCGGCCTGTCCTGAACCGCGAAGGTCACGTCGCGGATCACGGTGAAGTCCCCGAACCGCTTGGTCACCCCGCGAAACTCGACGATGCAGGGCCGTTCCACGATCAGTCCTCGACCGGGCGATGCGGGAACAGGCCACGCCGCAGCCAGAACAGCAGCTGGTCGATCGCGTAGGCCAGGAGGCCGATGATGAGCAGGATCAGGATGATGTGTTCCGACAGCCCGCGGCGCTGGCTTGTCATCAGCAGATAGCCGAGGCCGTGGTTGGCGTTGATCAGCTCGGCGAGCATGATGTACCCGAACGCCATGCCGAACAGGTGGCGCAGGCTGTCGTAGATGTCCGGCAGCGCGAGCGCAACCAGGACCTTCCACACGATCTGGCGGTCCGAGGCGCCCAGCGTCTGCGCGGTCTCCACGTAGCGATCGTGGACGCCGGCTATTGCCCGGACGGCGTCCGAGTACACGAAGGGCACGCAGGCGATGAAGATGAACATCACCTTCTGTCCCTCGTCGATGCCGAACCACAGAATCGTCAACGGGATCAACGCGGCGACCGGCACGTTGCGCCCGAGGAGCGCGAGCGGCGCGTTCAATGCTTCCACGACGCGCCACGATCCGGCAAAGATCCCGAGCGGAACGCCCACCAGAATCGCGAGGCCGAAGCCAATCAGCACGCGCTTCAACGTTGCGGCGATGCTCGGCAGCAGCGCGCGCTCGTTCAGCAGGCTGGGAAAGCTCGCGACGACCTCGAATGGGCTCGGCAGGATCACGGGGGAGATGAGCCGGTTCTCCGACCCGCCGCCCGCCGTGACCAGCCACCACAGGAGCACGAGGGCGGCGATCGCCCCCGCGCCGAGCAGCCGGCGCACCAGCGGGCTCGGCGCGACACGAAGCGACAGCAGCGGCGGCCGGGCCTCGCGCGGCATCTACTTGGCGGCCGTGGCCTCGGCCGGATAGACCTTGATCTCCACCCGCCGGTTCTTGGCGTGGTTCTCCGGATCCGTCGCGTCGGCCGGACGGTCCCAGCCGATGCCGGAACTCGCGAACTGATTCGGCTGCAGCGACGGGAACTTCCTGAGGATCGCCTCCTTGACCGAGTTCGCCCGGTTGAGTGAGAGCTCCTGGACGAGGCTCTTCGGCACCGTCCCTCTCATCGACCCATCGGTATGCCCTTCGATGATGATCCGCGCGGCGCCGTACTGGCCGGCCAGCTTCCCGACCTCTTCGACGATGAAGGCCACGTTGGGGTCGTACATCTCTTCGACGTCTTTGCCGTCGATCGTCTTGGTGACCTTCTTGTTGAGATCCCAGGAATTGGGGAAGAAGTGGATGACGACCGTTTTGGTGAGGATCTCATCCTTCTCGCCCTGGATGGAGCCGGCGGTCGCGGGCGCGAACTGGACGTCGTACTCGTTCTTCTGGCTCGCGTATTTCGCTTCGCTCGCGAGCTTCTGGAGAACGGAGAAATCCATCACCTGGTCGAACGGCGTCTGCTGGCTGACCGCGTTGATCTTCTTGTAGAGAAAGTAGGCGGTGTTCCAGGTCCGCTCGAAGTTCGTCGGGTTGTTCTGGTTGAGGAAAAAGTCGCGGTTCTCGGCGTAGTTGGTCGAGTGCGCGTCGCCCAGCATGCCCAGCGCGTCGCTCTCGGGGATCGAATAGCCGACCGCCATGAGCTTCGCGACCTTCTGCTTCGCATCCTGCGTCTTGAGCTCCTGCATGGCGTCGAGGATGCCGCGGACGAGCCCTTCCATGATGTCGGGATTGTCCTTGGCGAAGTCCGCCCGCGCGAACCAGACGTCGGCGATCAGCTTGTTCGCGGTCGCCGTCGTCACGATCAACCGATTGCCTTTGACTTTCTCGAGGTTGTAGATGTCCGGCGCCCAACTGACGCAGGCCGCCAGGGACTTGTCGGCGTTGAACGCGGCCGCGGCCTGAAAGGCGTCCTGCGTGAACTTGAACTGGACTTCCGCGGGCTGCACGCCAGCGTTGAGCAGGGCGTTCAGCACGAAGAAGTGCGACGGCGAGTTCTGCGCGAGCACCACCGTCTTGCCCCGCAGATCCGCCATGGTCTTGATCGATTCGCGCACGACGATGCCGTCGCCTCCGTTCGACCAGTCGACCTGCTGATAGATGCGGGGCATGACGCGGGAGTCCTTGCGCAGGCCCTCGAGAAAGAGCGGCACCATGTCGAGGGTCGCCCAGCCGACGTGGAGGTTGCCGGCGGCATACGCGTCCCGCATGGCGACGGGGTCGTCGATCAGGACGAGCTCGACCTTGAAATCCTTTCCACCCGGCGTCTTCCAGAGCCGCCCGGGCTTGAAGCCGTTGTTCGCATAGATGATCGGCCCCCAGCCGGCCCACACGTTGATCGCGAACCGCACGGTGCGATCCGCCATCGCCGTGTAGTTCGAGATGCCCTTGACCTCGGGCAGCTTGGCGCTGGGAACGTAGTTGTACTCCTTGACCGTGGTGATGCCCGAGCTGTCGGGCTTCTCGGCTTCGCCGGCCAGTTGCTTGAGCTCGTCGGGGGAGAACCGGCCGCCTTCGCCGCCCGGCCCCATCGCGCCGTACCGCCAGATGGCCAGGCCGACGAGACCAACGATGACGAGCAGGACGGCGAAGTAGAAAGCTGGTTTCGGCTGTCTCGGCTGTCCGTCCATGGGCGCAAACTCCTCTGCGTACGCCGCGTCAGTTTCGGTGTTTCTCGACGGTCGTGTCGTTCTTGACGGCGGCGGGCCCGAGATCCTTCGCCGCCTGCGCCACGTGCGTCGTCTCGGGAGACTTCAACCCGAGCTCGACTTCGAAGTTGACGAGCGCCTGCTCCGCCAGCTCGGCCTCCATCCGCTCTTCGGCCTGAATCTCGGCGACGCCTTTCTCGGAGAGATCGGCCGCGACCCGAACCTTGCCACGATTCTGATCGATCTTCTGCTGGATGACGGCTTCGATCTGGCCGAAGTCGGTGGTCAGGTTCAGATCGAAGCTCTGGGCCAGCTTCGCGATCTCGGCCTCGGCGGCGCTCATCTTCAGCTCGGCGTCGTACTTCTGGATCTTCTGGCGCAGCTCGATCAGTTTGCCGTTGGCGTGCTTGATCTTCGTCAGGTTGTTTCCGTACGCCGTCTCGTGCATCTGGAGCTGCTGCTCGTTGGCCCCCAGTTCGGACTTCGCTTTCTGGAGCTCCAGCGCGAACTTCGCCGCCGTCGCGCGATCCCCCGCTTTCAGGTACGCCTTCGTCTCGGCCTCGAGCTTCTGCACGTGCGATCGGTTGGCGGAGACCTGACGCGTGACCCGTTCCACGAGGCCGCGATACTGCTCGAGGCCGATGCGGCCTTCCTTGAGCTGCTCGACCGATCGGTCGTACTCGTACTGCATCTGCGCAATCGGGTCGGCCTCCCAGAAGATGTTGGCGATCTTGTTGAGCTGTGCCACGAATGCCGACCAGAATTTCTGGACAATCACATGAATCTCCTTGAGGAGTCGCCTGATCGCCGCGGGCAGGCGTGAAGGCCTGCGCGACTTTGCAGCCCTGAAGGGCTGCGCTACTCTTTCTTCGGTTCGCGCTCGCCCGCGTCAACCGCCTCCGCTAGAATCTTGCCCTGGTAGATTTCGTCGAGCGCGGTTCGGAGCTCGGCGCCGTTGCCGGCGGGGACAACATCGCCTCCAACATCTTTGACGAACGCGAACTTCTCGGCGTTCGTATCGAACGCGACGAAGTAAATCTGGACCGCGCCTTCGCTCTTCCGGAAGATGTCCCGCGCCACGTCGTCCGGGCTGCGGCCGGACGTGTTCTCGCCGTCGGTCACGACCAGCAGGTACTTGCGGAAGACGCCGGCGCGATACAGGTCGGGCCGCGCCGCGCGCATGGCTTCGCCGATCGCCGTGCCGCCGCCCGGACGCGGCAGCCGCTTCAGCGCGTCGCGGACGCGCTCGCGGTTGTACGGTTGGATGGCAAGCTCGGTCGAGACGCCGCTCGAAAAACTGTAGACGCCGATCTTGATCGGAAAGTCGGGCCGCTTGACGACGAACGCATCCGTGGCGTCGAGCATCGCCTCGAGCGCCTCCTGCGCCACCACGTGCTTGGGTCGCGACTCACCCGGAACCTCGTCGCGCATGGATCCGGAGGTGTCGACGAGAATCGCGACCGCGGCGCCGAGCCCCTCCTCGACTTCGGCCTGATACGGAGCGGCGGGTTCCGGGTCCTCGGCCGCACGCGCCTCGTCAGACCGGCCGGATCGACGACGGCTCTCGCATGCGGTGATTGAGACAACCAGGATGGCTGCGGCCAGCCCGACACGTACGATCTGAACAAGCGCCGGGCGAGGCATCCGAGGCATTTCGGGCCAGTAGCGGCAGTCTATCGTTCGGGTCCTGAAGGATCAAGGTCGCGCCCTGGGCGCTCGCGTCCGCTATCATGTCAGGGTGGAGCACCACACGAACCTGGCGATCCTCGTCGGCGGCGGGCCTGCGCCGGGCATCAACAGCGTGATCGGCGCGGCGACGATCCGCGCGCGCCTCGAGGGCATCGAAGTCATCGGCATCCGGGACGGCTTCGAGTGGATCATGCAGGGCGACATCGATCACGTGATGCCGCTCACGATCGACGCCGTCAGCCGTATTCACTTCCGCGGCGGGTCGCACATCGGCATCGCGCGCGCCAACCCGACGTCCGATCCAGCGCTGCTCGAGAAGTGCGTCATCTCGCTCCTGCGCCTCAACGTCTCGCAGCTCATCACAATCGGCGGCGACGACACGGCGTTCTCGGCGATGAGGCTGGAGCAGCGCGCCGCCGGCCGCATCCACGTCGTCCACGTGCCGAAGACCATCGACAACGATCTGAATCTGCCGCCGCACGTGGACACGTTCGGATTCCAGACGGCGCGCCACTACGGCGTCGACATCGTGAAGAACCTCATGGTGGACGCGAAGACGACCTCGCGCTGGTACTTCGTCATCGCGATGGGCCGGAAAGCCGGCCATCTTGCGCTTGGCATCGGAAAGGCGGCTGGCGCCACGCTCACGCTCATCCCCGAAGAGTTTCCCAAGCCGATCCGGCTGAAGGCGATCGTCGACACGCTGGTCGGCGCGATCATCAAGCGCCTGAGCTACGGGCGGCGCGACGGCGTCGCGATGATCGCGGAAGGCGTCGTGCTCGACGTGGCGGACGAGGACCTCGCGGGGCTCGAAGAGGTCGAGCGCGATGACCACGGCCACGTCCGCATCGCTGAAGTCAACATCGGCGAGATCCTCAAGGCGCAGGTCAATCAGCGGCTGAAAAAGTTCGGGATTAAGACGACGACCGTCGCAAAGAACGTCGGCTACGAGCTGCGCTGCGCCGATCCGATTCCGTTCGACATGGAATACACGCGCGACCTCGGCTACTGCGCGGCGAAGTACCTGCTGGCGGGCGGAAACGCCGGGATGATCTCGATCCAGGGCGGCCACTTCGTGCCGATCCCCTTTACTCAGATGATGGACCCAGAGACCGGCCGGACGAAGCTTCGTCTGGTGGATATCGCGTCCACGCGCTACGCGATCGCGCGGCGCTACATGATTCGCCTGCGCCGGGACGACTTCGAGGACCCGCACGAGCTCGCGAAGCTCGCCGCGACGGCGCGACTGTCGCTTCAGGACTTCAAGCGGGAATTCGAGTATCTGATCGCCAGCGAGCCGCCGCCCCTTCAGGTCGACGAGCGCGGCGAGCAGCAGCTGGCTCCCTGACGTGCACGCTTGCCTTGCGCTGGCAGTCCTGATCTGCGCCATCGGCTCCGTTGTGCGGGGCGAGGACTGGCCGGCATTCCGCGGACCAACGGGCCAGGGACATTCCACCGAGCAGGGCCTTCCGCTCGAATGGAGCGAATCCCGCAACATGGTCTGGAAGGTGCCCGTCCCAGGTGCCGGATGGTCCTCCCCGGTCGTCGCGAACGGACGCGTGTGGGTGACGACCACGGCGGGCGACCGCGGACGATCCCTCCGCGCCCTCGCGTTCGATGTCGAGACCGGCCGCGAGCTGGTCAACGTCGAAGTTCTGCAGGCCAGAAACAGCAACCCGATTAATCCGAAGAACAATCGCGCGTCGCCCACGCCCGTAGTCGACGGCGATCGCGTCTACGTGCACTTCGGCGCCGAGGGCACCGCCGCGCTGACGACGGCCGGTGAGATCGTCTGGACGGCGCGCTTTCCGTACGAGTCCCAGCATGGCGCGGGCGGATCGCCCGTGCTCCACGGTGACCTGCTCATCTTCAGTTGCGACGGCAGCGACGCGGCGTTCGTGGTCGCGCTGGATAAACGAACCGGCAAGGTTCGCTGGAAGCGAGACCGCCGCATGCCCGCGGACCAGGCCTACTCGACGCCGCTCGTGATTCGCGTCGGAGAACGGGACGAGGTCATCAGCGTGGGCGCGTACCGCGCAACCGCCTACGAGCTCGATTCGGGTAAGGAGATCTGGCGGGTCGCGTACGACGAAGGCTTCTCGAACGTTCCTCGGCCGGTCTACGGTCACGGCCTGGTCTACATCGCGACGGGATTCCATCAGCCTGCCTTGCTCGCCGTGCGTGCCGACGGCTCGGGCGACGTGACCCGGACGCACGTCGCCTGGACACTGCGCCGTGCGGCGCCGCTGACGCCGTCTCCGCTGCTCGTTGGCGATGAACTCTACGTCGTCAACGACGCCGGAATCGCCACGTGTCTGGACGCGAAGACCGGGCACATCTATTGGCAGCAGCGCCTTGGAGGCGCGTACTCGGCGTCACCAGTCTTCGCCGATGGTCGCATCTACTTTCTGGCGGAGGAGGGCGTCGCCACGGTCGTGGCTCCCGGAAAGGAATTCCAGAAGTTGGCGACCAACACGCTCGACGGCTCGACGCTCGCGTCGATGGCAGTGTCCGCCAGGTCGCTCTTCATTCGAACCGATACGCATTTGTACCGGCTCGCGGTTCGCGAGCCAGGCTCGACAGCAAAGGAGTGAGGATGACGCGTGTCTACTCGGCGCTTCTGCTTCTGCTCGTGGTCGCGGCCAATCCAGCGAGCCAGACAGCGCAACCCGCACGTCCTCTCCGCGTCATCGCCTTCGGCGCCCATCCCGACGACGCGGAGCTGAAGGCCGGCGGCGTGGCGGCACTCTGGTCAGCGCTCGGGCACAAGGTCAAGTTCGTCGCGATGACGAATGGGGACGTCGGGCACTTCGAGATGGCCGGCGGCCCGCTGGCGCGCCGGCGGAAAGCTGAAGTCGCGGAGTGCGCGCGGCTGCTCGGCATCGAGACCGACGTGCTCGACATCCATGACGGCGAGCTCACGCCGTCGCTCGAGAACCGCAAGACCGTCGCGCGCCTGATTCGTGGATGGCAGGCAGACGTGGTCATGAGCCACCGTCCCTACGACTATCATCCCGATCACCGCTACACCGGCGTCCTCACCGACGACGCTGCCGTCGTCGTCGTCGCGCCGTTTTTCGTGCCGGATACACCGCCGACGCCGCGCAACCCCGTGTTCCTCCACTACTCGGACGCCTTCCAGGATCCGCGGCCCTTCACGCCGACGCTCGTTGTCTCGATCGACGATGCGGCAGAGAAAAAGTGGAGCTGCATCACCGCGATGCCGTCGCAGTTCGGCGACAAGGACTCGTGGCAGGGACGGACGCTGCCGAACGTGCCGCAGGGCGACAAGGAACGGCTGGCCTACCTGCTCGATCTTGTAAAGAAGCGCGGTGCCGCTGTCGCCGACCAGTACCGCGATCGATTGATCGAGCTCTATGGCGAGGAAAAGGGCCGCAAGGTCCGGTACGCCGAAGCGTTCGAACTCTGTCAGTACGGGCGTCAGGCGCCGCTGGAAGAGCTGAAGAAGATGTTCCCGTTTTAGGGGGACAGCCACCTTTTTTGCAGGTTGTAAAAAGGTGGCTGTCCCCTTTTAATAACCACGTGAGCGTCATCGGCAACGGCGTCGTGACCGGCTATCTTGCGCCAGAGGAGGTTGCCGGCATCGTGCGCGCCGGGCTGGCGCCGATGCCGCTGGACGGTCGGCGCGTGCTCGTTCTCATTCCGGACGGCACCCGGACGATGCCGATGCCGCTAATGTTCGAGACGCTCGAGCACGAGCTGCAGCCTCGAGTGGCGGCGCTCGACTACCTGGTTGCGCTCGGCACGCACACGCCGATGGACGACGTGCGGCTGTCGGCGCACGTCGGCCGTCCGGTCGTCGGCGGCCGCGCGGGGCAGAGCCGGATCTTCAATCACGACTGGAGCGAGCCCGAGACGTTCGCGCGCCTTGGAACGATTCCGGCGCGCGAGATCGCGGATCTGACGAACGGCCGGTTGCGCGAGGACGTCCCGGTCGCGCTCAATCGACTCGCCACTGAGTACGACCACGTCCTGATCTGCGGTCCGGTCTTTCCACACGAGGTCGCCGGTTTCTCCGGCGGCGCCAAGTATCTGTTTCCTGGAATTGCCGCGCCCGAAATCATCCACTTCACCCACTGGCTGGGCGCGCTAATTACCAACCACGAGATGATTGGAACGATCGACACGCCCGTACGCGCGGTGATTCACCGCGCGGCCGCGCTGCTCGATCGGCCGATCTCGCTCCTCGCGGCGGTCGTTACCCACGAGGGGGTCGCGGGAATTTTCTGCGGCGATCTGCAGGAGGCCTGGCGGCAGGCGGCCACTGTATCAGCCCGCCGGCACATCGTCTGGGTCGACGAACCCTATGACCGTGTCCTTTCGGTGATGCCGCGGCTGTACGACGATCTCTGGACTGCGGCGAAGGGCATGTACAAGATGGAGCCGGCCATCGCGGATGGCGGCGAAGTGATCATTTACGCGCCGCATGTCGGTGAGGTCAGCCGCACGCACGGCCGCGTCCTCGACGAGATCGGATACCACTGCCGCGATTACTTCCTGGCGCAGTGGGATCGATTCAAGAAGTATCCCGGCGGCATTCTCGCGCACTCGACGCACGTCAAGGGGCTCGGCACGTTTGATGCCGACTCGGGCATCGAGACAGCCCGGATCCGCGTGACGCTGGCGACCGGCATCCCGCGCGAGCGGTGTGAACATGTCAACTTGAATCACATGGATCCTGGCGAGGTGGATGTCGAGCGCGCGGCCGCCGACTGGGGCGACCACTCGCTGGTCGTTCCGCGCGCGGGCGAACTCCTGTATAGAGTCGGGAGGCCTCCGGCGATGTAGCATGTCGCCATGTGGCCGGAGACCGTTTCGATCATCACGCTCGCGGTAACGCTCGCCGGATTGGGTGCCGCGCAGCAGCCCTCCAGACCCTTCGACTCCGCTCAGGGCAGGCAGAAGGTCGGCGTCGCGTTCGGCGGCGGCAGCGCCCGCGGCCTCGCGCACGTCGGCGTGATCCGCTGGTTCGAAGAGCATCGCATCCCGATCGATCGAGCGGCCGGCACGAGCATGGGCGGTCTCGTCGGCGGCGCGTTCGCGGCCGGGATGAACTCCGCCGAGCTGCACCAGCTCCTCGCCGATACCGACTGGAACGCGATGTTCGGCGCGTCGTCGTTCCAGTACAAGAACGTGCGGCGCAAGGATGACGCGCGGGATTACCCGTCGCGCATCGAGTTCGGGCTGAAGCGAGGCATCGTGCCTCCGCCGTCGCTCAACAACGGCCAGCAGGTCGAGTTCCTCCTCTCGCGCATCGGCGGCGCGTATTCGGATCTCCAGAGCTTCGACGAACTGCCGACACCGTTCCGGTGCACGGCGGTCGATCTCAAGACGTCGACGGCTATCGTCCTGGATAAAGGCTCACTCCCCCGCGCGATGCGCGCGACGATGTCGCTGCCGTTGATCTTTCCGCCGGTCGAAGTGGATGGCCGCGTGCTGGTGGACGGCGGCGCGATGAACAACGTTCCGGCCGACGTCGCGCGCGCCATGGGCGCCGACGTGGTCATCGCGGTCAACGTCGGTGAGATCGGCGACCGCGAGGCCGTGAACAGGACCCTGTTCGGCGTCGCGGGCGACACGCTCGACTCGATGATGCGCGCCTCGACGCGGCGGGCGATGGCATCGGCCGACCTGGTCATCACCCCGGTTCTGACGGGATTTGGCTCGCTCGACTGGCGTCGGAGCGCCGACCTCGAAGAGGCGGGCTACCAGGCGGCCGAGGCGATGAAAGCGGAGCTCCTGAAGCTGTCGGTTGACGAACCCACATGGAACGCGTACCTCGCAGACCGTCAGTCGCGGCGCAGAACCGAGCAGCTCGTGCCGCAGTTCCTCTCAATCGAGGGCGTGGCCCGCTCTGACGAACGGATGATGCGGAAGCGTCTCGAGCCGATCGTCGGCCGTCCGCTCGACGTTCCGGCGCTCGAAAAAGAGCTGGAGAGCTTCACCGGGCTCGACCGGTACGAGACCGTCGGATGGGAGCGGTCACTGTCCGGGACGACGCCGGGGTTGCTCGTCCGCGCCCGCAACAAGCCGTACGCGCCGCCCTTCTTCATGCTCGGCCTCGCGCTCTCGAATACGACGACGGACGAATTCGCCGTGGAGTTGGCGGCGCGGTATCTAAGGTTCGACGTCCTGGGCTCAGGATCGGAGCTCCGCTTGGACGGTGCGGCCGGCTCGGTGCCGCGCGCCGGAGTCGAGCTGTACCGGCCTCTCGGCTCGTCGCCCGTCTTCGTCGCCGGCTACGCCGCCGCCGGCAAGATCCGGGTCAACTTCATTCAGGAAGACGTCATCGTCGCGCAGTACGACACAACCCGGGCGTTCGTCGGTCTGGATGGCGGCATCAACGTCGGACAAATCAACGAGGTTCGTGTGGGGGTCCGATTTGGCCGGCTGGATGCGAGCGTCCGCGCCGGGGATCCGGGGCTGCCGGAGCTCGGCGGCAGCGAGAACATGGTGCGGGGGCGATGGATTCACGATAGTCAGGACAGTCCTGTTGTCCCGTCGAAGGGGGCCCGCATCGTCGGAGAGCTCCGCCACTGGCTGGAGTCGCCAGACGTTCCGCCGGAGTTCGAAGCGGTGGGCACGAACGACGGGCTCACTCAGGCGGAGCTCGAAGGGGCGATCTTCTGGTCGGTCCGCCGGCGCGACCGCTTTTTCGTGCTGGCGGGAGGCGGGACGTCGTTCGATGGGAACCCTCTGCCGACAGCGCAGTTCGAGCTCGGCCAGCCGCTGCGGCTGGGCGCCGTCAACGTCGGCGAGCTCCGCGGCCCGAAATACCTCCTGCTGACGACGGGGTATCTCTTCGGGGTGGGCCGCCTTCCGGACTTCATGGGCGGTCCGATCTTCGCAGGGGGATGGATCGAGAACGGATCGGCCTTCGATCGGCTGTCGTCAGCCCATCTGGAAACGAACGCGAGCTTCGGATTGATCGCGGATACGCTGATCGGTCCCGTCGTGCTCGGCACGAGCATCGGCTTCGAGGGGGACTGGCGGTACTACATTGGGGTTGGACGCGTGCTGAGGTAAATGCCGAGACAGCAGATTGCTTTGGCCTCGTCAGGCGTTCATTCACACTTCACGCCTGAATTCGGCTACGCGCTCGCCTGCCCGCGCGACGATGCGGTTGAAGTCGCCAATGCCGCGCAGCGGAGCCAGGAACGGGCAGTGCGCCGCAATATAGTCGTACGGGTAGAACCCACGTTCGACCGCTTGTTCGAGCAAACGAAGCGCGGTTGGAATATCGCCGGCGACCGCGAAGCTCTCGCTCAGATGGAACGTGATGTGCCCATCAAACGACATGTCCGCGAGGGTCGCCAGCGCGGCACGGGCGTCCGCGGTTCGTCCTGCCATGCCCTCGAGCAACGCCACGAGTTGCACGGTGTACGGCATTTGAGGCACGTGCGCTTGCATCCACTGCGCCTGCACCCTGGCGTCGGCGGCCCGGCCGAGCAGCGCGTAGGTGTATCCCACTGACCAGTGGATGATGGGATTCTCCGGGTCCAGCACGAGCCCGTGCTCATGCGCATCCAGCCCCTCCTGCGGCCGTCCTACGAACCAATGGGCGGAATTGAGAAGGGCGCCCGCCATCGGCGCCAGGGGGTCCACGTCGAGAAAGCGTCTACCGGCTGCGATCGCCGCCTCGCCCTGTCCGGCCGCCTCGAGCGCGATGCCCCGGAAGAACAAGGCATCCGCATCGCTTCCATCCAGCTCCAGCGCCTTGGTGAGATATCGCACCGTGTCCGCGAGCGCACCGCGCTCATAGCTGATGATGCCGAGGAGTGAGTATCCGTACGGCGCATTCGGCGCGACATCCATCAACGCCCGTGCCTCCGCCTCGGCGCGAGCGAGATGGATCGCGTCGGTGCTCATCCCGGCGCGCACCTGAGTGACCCACAGGTATGCGCGCAGCGCACGCAACGGCGGCGATGGTCCCTCGATCTCGATCGCGCGATCCAGCAGCGCGTTGACTTGATCCATCGACGCGCCGTATCGCCGCACCAACACCTGCGCCCGCAAGTACAGCTCGAATGCCCGCGGGTTCTTAATGGGGCGCTCGGAGAGCCGGCCGTCCTCGGATGCAGACAACGTCACCCGCAAGGCCGTGACGATTGCGCGCGAGACACGTTCCTGCACGTCGAACACATCATCCATGGTGCCGCTGTACTTCTCGGCCCAGATCTGCTCGTCGGTCGTGGTATCGACCAGCTGCGCCGTGATGCGTAGTGCATTGCCGGCCTTCCGCGCGCTTCCGGTCAGCGCATACCGGACACCGAGGGTCCGGCCGATCTCGCGCATCCCTTTGGTCGTGCCCTTGAGTTGCAGCGAGGAGGTGCGCGAGATCACGTGCAGCGCCTTCACGCCCGAGAGGTCGGTGATGAGCTCCTCAGTGAGTCCGTCGCTGAAGTACTCGTTGTCGGGATCGGCGCTCAGGTTTGTAAATGGCAGGACCGCAATCGAGCTGTCGCGGCGGGCACGGTCGGGCGCGACAGCCGCCGTCGCAACGGGCGGCGTTGACTGTGCGCGCAGCGCCGCCACCACCTGCGCACCGCTGGCGAATCGATCGTCGGCCGACCGCTGCAGGAGCCGGCTCACCGTTTCGCCGACGGCGGCCGGAATCTCAGGGCGCGAGTCCGTTATGGGCGGCGGCGAATAGGCGAAACGCCTGGCGATCACGGCGTGCGCCGACGAGCCGCTGAAGGCGAACTCGCCCGTCAGCATTTCGAACATCACGCAGCCCAGCGCGAAGAGGTCGCTGCGCCCGTCAAGGTCGCCGCCCGCGGCCTGCTCGGGGCTCATGTAGGCTGGGGTGCCAACGGTCACGCCGATCTGCGTGAACATCACGCCGGTCGCTGCCGACGCCGCCACGAGCGCTTTGCCGATCCCGAAGTCGGCGACGACGGCGTGGCCCTCGTGGAGCAGAATGTTCTCCGGTTTGATGTCGCGGTGGACGATGTCGCGCCGATGCGCGTAGTCGAGGGCATCAGCCACCTCCATGGCGATGCGGACCGCTTCGTCCACGGGCAACGGTGAGCCGCTCGAGAGACGATCCCGCAAGGTCTGTCCCGCCATGACCGGCATCACGAAGTACATGCAACCGCTGGCTTCGCCCGAGTCGTAGAGCGGGAGGATGTTCGGATGATTCAGGCGCGCGGCCAGCTGAATCTCTCGAAGAAAGCGCTCGCGGCCGAGCGTTTCAGCGAGATCGGGACGCAGCACTTTGATCGCGACTTCCCGATCGTGCTTGTGGTCGTGCGCCAGGTAGACCGTGGCCATACCGCCCGCGCCGAGTTGGCGGTCGAGGCGATAGCGATCGGCGAGCGCTTCGACCAGTGCGGCCGGGGCGTCCACGCGGCGAGGGTACATTGAGCAGGTGTGGGCTGCAACACGAGTCAGAACGGCCTGCCGAACGCCTCATCGATTCGCGCACAACCGGGAGATCACTTCGCCGTCAATCGCAGCACTCGATGATTGGCGCTGTCGGAGATGTAGATCTCTCCCGTCCTCGGATGCGGCATCGCGCCGTGCGGGCGATTGAGCTGGCATTGGTCGGCGGGCCCGTCGAGTCCCGCCGTGCCCGGCGCGCCCGTACCAGCAACGCGGGAAATCGATCCATCCTTCGGTGAATAGCGCCGGATCGCATGGTTCTCGGTATCTGTGATCAGGACCGAGTCATCCCGGTCGACCCAGATGTGCTTCGGTCCGTTGAGCCGCGCGTCAAGCGCCGGGCCGCCGTCGCCCCCGAACCCCGCCTCCCCGGTCCCGGCGACCGTCCGGATCTTCCCTGAAGAATCGATGACCCTAAGGGCATGACCGCTTCGCTCGCACACGTAGAGCTTGCCGCGCGAATCGAACGCGATCGCGCGCGGATCGACGAGCGGCTGCGTGCGCGCATCGCCGCCGTCGACGGGAACGCCCTTCTCGCCACTACCCGCGACGGTCGTCACGATGCCGCTCTTCAGATCGACGGCCCTGACCCGGCGGTTGCCCAGGTCCATCAGATACAGACGATTTTGGTGGAACGCGATCGAGAAGATGCCGTTGAACGTCGCGCTCACGGCAGGACCGCCGTCTCCGCTGAATCCTTTCTCCCCGGTGCCCGCAAAACGCGAGATCACGCCCGTCCGGAGGTTGATGCGTCGCACGCAGTTGTTGAACGTGTCGGCAACGTAGAGATCGCCGTCCGGTCCAACCAGCAGATGGTGCGGGCCGTTGAACTGCGCGCGTATCGCCGGACCGTCATCTCCCGACAGCCCCGCCTGGCCTGTGCCGGCCAACACGCGCGACCGTCCCTCGCGATCGAGCACGCTGACGCGATGCCCTTCCATCTCGACGATGTAGGTGTTGCCGGCGGAGTCGAAATCGACGCTGAACGGCTCGCGCAGTCTCTCGCCCAGCACGAGCACGGCACGTCCGGGATTTGCGGGGCTTGTTGCGGCGATGAGCGCGAGGACGGCAATAGGCCTAAAGGTCATACTGGCGAAAGGTGAGATTGTATCTCCCCTCCACGCCAAGCTCCGGCGGCGCGGTACCGGGAACAATCCGCGAGACGCCGTGATACCGCAGCCGCGCTGGGCCGCCGAACACGAACGCGTCGCCGGACTCGAGCAGCAGCGTCTCGATCGGCTCGCGTCGGCGCAGACCGCCAAACATGAACCGCGCGGTATCGCCGAGTGAGATCGAGACGACCGGCACGCCCGCCGCGATCGAGCGCTCCCCTTCGTCCTTGTCCTGGTGAAGGCCCATGCGCCCCGACGCGTCGTAGTAATTCATGATGCAGATGTCGGGCGACAGCGTCATGCCGACGGAGGCGGCAATCTCCGAGGCAAGCGCGGCAAAGGATTCCGGGAGCGGGGGCGCGGGCTGATTATCGAAGTCGTCTCGCGTCGGCGTGTAGCTGTACGTCTTGCCGTTCCAGTGCCGGCCGAGGCACAGCATGCGGACGTGCATCTTGCCGCCGCCGCGAACCGTCGGAACGTACGCCGGGACCGCGCCGTCCATCAGCGCGCGGCAGCGCTCAAGCAGCGAGCGCTGGGCGTCGAGCGGCAGAAAGCGCCGCAGGTGAAAGGCGCCCTCGCCGATCTGCATTCACGTACACTACCACCTGCTAGCCCGCCAGTTCGACCGCCGGGGTCTGCGCCTCCTCGCCGAACGGTGCGAACTCGAGAATCACGGCCGCCACGCCGGCCGCCGCCTTCAGGATTCTGAACTCGGTCGCCGACGGCTGATAGTCCGGCTCGAACACGGCCTGCAGGATCGGCCGCGAGCTTGACGCGCGCGGCACGGTGAAGTAGACCGATTCGGTCCGCTCGCTCGGGATCATCGGTGTTTGACGGATTTTGATCTCCCTGACCGGCAACAACCGGCGAAGCTCTTGCTCGAACCGAGTGCGCAGGCTCGACCGGCTGGAGTTGCCGCCCGCCTCGGCGAGCACACGCGCAACCATGTCAGTGAGCACCTTGGGCACGGCAGAGGGATCAGAGGGAACCGTATGCAGCTCGAGGATGTCGAGCTCCTCTGAAAACGCGGCCGCGGCGCGATACCTCACGCCGAGGCGATCGACCGATGCCACCTCGCTTCGCACCATGCGCGCCGGCATGCGGAGGTTGATGTTCTGACCGAGGACCTGCAAGTCCATCGTGCTGCCAGGGGTGATCTTGAAGCCGGTCTCGACGAGCGCGCCGCTGCTCGAGATATCGACGACCTTGGCGTCCGGACCGAGCGGCAGGCGGATCGTCCACAACCCAGGAAGCTCCGACGCCGGCCGGCGGCGGGCGCGCCGGCGGTCGTTGACCTGATGGCCTCCGAGCAGGTGCGGCCGCCGGACGACGCTCTGCATCGCCGCGCTTGTCTGGGCAGCCGACGTGCGGATCTCAGAAGCCGACGGTTGGCTGATGAGCGAGATCTCGGACTGGCTTTCATCAGACATCGCGGCCATGGAAACGAGCGTCAAGACGGGTGGGCGCGTCCGCGCCGCGCGAGCGTGCTCGAGATAGGCCTCGATCTGATTCCTTAGCGTACCCGGAGCGCACGCCGACGGGCCCGTGGAGCGTCGCCTCAGGAAGCCGAGGACTCTCTTCGACTCCGCCCGAGTCGAATCGTCATCCACCTCGAGGGAGTGAGGCACGGTGATGACCTGCACGTGTGTGGCTGTGGGCGTCCGCTTCAGATAGCCGCTCAGCGTGGCCTCGTCCACCGGCTTGAGCAACGGAGACGTCAGGACGAGATCGGGAAGTTTCGTCGTCATGGACCGAATCGCCTGGTCCATGGATCTCACGATCTCGAGATGGGCGTGAACCTGCCCGCGCAGGATCCGCTCCAGCATCTTCGACCGCTCGGGATCCGATTCGATGACGAGAATCCGGCCCGGCTCTTGTCCCCGCCTCCGCGGGGACACGAGTATTGAGTTCATGACGGTTTTGCACCTTTCACGGCGCGCGACACACACCCATGTGGCGCCCGTCGCGCCTCCTGTTTTTGTAACCGCCTCTGTATGAGCAAGGCTCGGGCCGTGCAAGAGGCGTCAAAACTCTCCGATTCGGCGGACTTTCAGAATTCGGACTGGGCAATTCGCTGGCTCAGGCAGAACAAAGTACCTCGTCAGGCAGACCGACAGAAATGTTCTCAGGGACCGAAGGCGGACCAGGCGGAGTAAATTGCAAAACCGAACATCACCGCCGTGCACAGCCACAGCAGGCCGGTGATTCCCGGCGACGGCCGGATTTCGGCGGGCACGGACGTGTGCCGAAGGTACGTGACCGCGGTGCCGATGAGCGGCAACA
The DNA here is from genome assembly GCA_036258175.1 of Vicinamibacterales bacterium. GTDB lineage: Bacteria > Acidobacteriota > Vicinamibacteria > Vicinamibacterales > 2-12-FULL-66-21 > DATAEE01. The sequence continues at coordinate 3,773 of DATAEE010000254.1, read as the reverse complement.
TCAGCGCCTGCGCCACGCCGCCGGCAACGACCATCCGCACGGGCGACTCGAAGATCCAGTAGAAGAGCGGCGGGACGACGGTTAGCGCGACGACGAACCGATCGCGCCAGCGGCGTCGGCTCGCGGCATCCTCGCGCGCGTAGAAACCCATGATCCGCACCGCGTCCGCGAACAGCCGTGCGTGCGCGGCCGTCGCGGCGAAGATCGTCCCGTACAGCGTGACGACGACGCCAATGTAGAAGACCCACAGCGCCCAGCCGCCGAGCGTCTGCGTATAGATTTGCGAGAGCACTTTGACCGTGTCGCGGCTCGCCGGCACGACGCCCATGCGGTATAGCACGCCGGCGCCCAGAAGGTAGAATGCGACAGTCGCCAGCGTGTACACGGCGAGGGAACAGAGGATGTCGACGTGCATGACGCGAATCCAGCCCCGGGCGCGAGTGACCCACTCGCGGGTCGGTTCGCGCGGTCCGACGAAGCGCGCGTAGCCCTTTTCGATGCACCAATACGGGTACATCACGAGCTCGGTCGCTCCGACGCCGGTGATGCCGAAGACCGCAATCGCGGTCACCAGGCCGGCGGGCGGCAGGCGCAGGCTGAGGCCCGACGCAAGATCGCTGAGTTCAACGGCGCCCGGCCGGCGGAGCAGGACCACCGCGGCGCAAACCGTCAGCAGCGTGAACAGCCCGACCTTGACCAGTGCGAACCGCTCGATCCGCTGATACCCGCCGCCGAGCAGCGTCGCCAGCGTGATCGCGAGGCAGATGCCCACCCAGACGTTGACCGACACCGGCGGCGCGAGCAAGTTCAGGACTTGCGCCACACCCCCGTACATGCCGCCGACCTGCATCAGCGTCGACGCGACCATCAGCGCCCACGCCCACACGAGCCAGTTCACACCGGCGCGCGGCCCGGGCAGACGATTGAACCCTTCGAGCCCCGTCTCGCCGGTGGCGATCGTGTACCGCCCGAGCTCACCCTGCACGACCGGTTTGATCGCGCAGCTCACCAGGACGATCCACAGCGCCGAGTAGCCCACCTGCGCCCCGAGCGTCGTCGTGGCGATGACCTCGCCGGATCCGACGATCGACGCCGCGAGGACGATGCCGGGGCCGGTGCGGCGGAGCGCGGACGCGAGCGACGCCGGCGCCGCCTCGACCGCATCCGGGGCCAGCGCGTAGGGATCCGGCGGAGGGACGACCGCGGCACGCGCGGCGGAGGACGACACGTCCATCGGCAGGCGACGATAACATGGGTTCGAAGGAGGCCATCGATGTGGCGCTGGGGCGTAGTCTCGGGCCTGACACTGTCGATTCTGGTGTGCGCAGCGTCCGCCTCGCTGGCGCAGGAGCCTTCCACCCGCGAAGAAGCAGAGTGGCAGCGGCGAGAAGAGAAGAACCGTGCTCTTCAGCCGTACAAACCGTCGGGGTTCGAGAAAGCAATGCACTTCGTCGAAGAGAAAGCGATCTTCATCATCGGGCGCGAGGGTCTGTATCCGAAGCTGGGATCGCTCACGACCGGCAGCGGCTTCGCGTACGGCGTCGGCTTTCGCGATCGCGATTTGTTGAACAACACAGGGCAGCTGGATCTCTGGGCGGCCACCAGCACGCGCATGTACTGGGCGACCGAGGCGCGCCTCACGTTTCCGAAGCTTGCGAACAACCATCTGCTGTTCGAGACCTGGGCGGCGCATCGCGACTACCCCGAGGAGGATTTCTTCGGCCTCGGCCCGGACTCCGCCCGATCCGACCGGACGAACTACGCGATCCGATCGGATCTGTTCGGCGCTCGCGCCGGCGTGCGCCCATTCCCGATTCTCCTCGCGGGTGGAGGTGCCGAGTACCTGAATCCACGACTCAGCGAGGGCCAGGACACGAGCGTGCCGTCCATCGAAGACCTCTTCGATCCGACGACCGCACCCGGGCTCGGCGAGTCGGTGGACTACCTTCGGACGATGGCATTCGTCGAGCTGGACTACCGTGAGCCGAAGAACGCGCGGAAGGGCGGCTGGTACCGCGTGAGCTTCTCGCACTTCGACGATCGCACGACGGGACTCTATACGTTCGACCGCGTGGACACCGACCTCCGGCAGTTCATCGGGTTCCTCGCGGGACGTCGGGTGATCGCGGCCCGGCTCTTCATCTCGACGTCGAACACCGATGCGGGTCATCTGATGCCCTTCTATTCGATGCCGACGCTCGGCGGAAACGACACGCTGCGCGGCTTCCGCGAGTACCGGTTCCGCGGACCGCACGCGATCCTCGTGCAGGGCGAGTATCGGTGGGAGATCTGGAGCGGCTTTGACGCCGCGCTGTTCTATGACGCGGGCAAGGTCGCGAACACTCGGTCGGATTTGGATTTCGAGAACCTTGAAACAGACTACGGAATCGGATTCCGCTTCAACACGAACGAGGCGATCGTCTTTCGCGTCGACGCCGGCTTTGGGAGTCGAGATGGCAAGCACCTCTACATCGTTTTCGGCGGAGTCTTTTAAGCGTCATCGGGCCGTTGCCGCGATCGCGGTCGGTCTCTGGATTGGTTCCGCGGTCTGGTCGGCCGCGCCGCGGTTCTATCCCGACGACCCGGTGTGGTCGGACAACGACCGGGCCTTCGACGCGTCGAAGGTCGTCGTGATTGAAGACACGGGCGGTTACGACTTCGTCGTGAACACCTTCAGCGACACTGGCGAGCGGCGCGACGTGCGCGCGTTGAACATCAACACGGTCGACGACGTGCCGGACTCGAGCTGGTTCGCCAATCGGATCGGCCGGAAGGACATGACGGTCCCCGACGTCGTGAAGGGTCCGGACACGCTCGATAAGGTGTCCCTCGAGGGCTGGATCGTCTCCGGCGGCAAGAGCACCGGGCTGCAGCCCGGCTTCAGGATGTCCGATCCGTCGGGGCAGATCTACCAGATCGAGGTGGATCCACCGTCAAATCCCGAGCTGGCCAGCGGCGCGGAGATCATCGGTACCGCCTTCTACCACGCGATCGGCTACCACGTGGTCGACGTGTACCTGGCGGAACTCGATCGCGCGGCTCTCGTCATATCTGACGAAGCCACTATTCGCGATCCGCTGAACGGCCGGCGGCGGCGGCTGAAGAAGTACGACCTGGACAACGTCTTCGAGCAGGCCGCGCGCCTCCCCAACGGCCGCTACCGCGTCCTCGTCAGCCGCTTCGCGCCCGGGAAGCCGCTGGGCAACTTCCGGTACTACGGCACGCGCCCGGATGACCCGAACGACATCGTGCCGCACGAGCACCGCCGCGAGCTCCGCGGCGCGCGCGTGTTCGGCGCCTGGCTGAACCACGACGACTCGCGCGGCATCAACAGCCTCGACATGCTCGAGACCACCGACGGGCGCGCCTGGGTGAAGCACTACATGTTCGACTTCGGGTCGATCCTCGGCAGCGGCACCGTCTACTCGCAGCGGCACCGCCCCGGCAACGAATACATCTTCGAGCAGAAGCCGGGGTGGCTGACCCTCGCAACGCTGGGGGCCTACATCCGCCCGTGGCAACTGATCGACTACCCCGACGTGCCGAAGTCGATCGGCCGCTTCGAGGCGAAGTCGTTCGACCCGATGAAGTGGAAGCCCGAGTATCCGAACGCCGCCTTCGAGAACATGCGCCCCGACGATGGGTTCTGGGCGGCGCGGATCGTGGCGCGGTTCACCGACGAGATGATCGGCGCGGTGGTGCGGAAAGCGCAGTACTCCGACCCGCGCGCGGGAGAGTACATGACCCAGGCGTTGATCACGCGTCGTGACAAG
>DATAEE010000253.1:0-3691 GCA_036258175.1 Vicinamibacterales bacterium | reverse complement strand
CGGGTCCGCGTGGCGCTCCGCCCGCTGGGCGTCAGTCTCGCGTCCGGGGCCAGGTGCACGCGCACTGGGACGGGAGCGTTCACCGCCGCCGGGTCGGGCCGCGCCGGGTCGCAGCCTGGACGGGGATGCTGGCCGCAGCGGCGGCGCTGGTGTTGATCGTCAGCCGGCTCGACGACCGATCCGCGCCGGCTCCGGTCCCAGCGGCTGCGGGATGGGTCGCGAAGATCAGTGGGCCGCAAGGTGCGGCGCATCGTGCGATGTCCGGCGGATCCGCTCGCCCGCTTGCGATCGACGAGGCCGTTCGCGTCGGCGAGACGATTGAAACCGGCGAAGGGGGTCGAGTGGGTATTCGCTTTGCGGACGGGACCTCCGTGCGGCTCGATGTGTCGTCGCGCGCGACGCTCGTCGGTCCGCGCGCGATCGAACTGTCGGATGGCGCGGTTTACGTCGATACGGGCACCGGTGCGCACCGGCTGGAGATTCGCACATCCCTGGGAACCGCTCGCGATATCGGCACGCAGTTCGAGGTACGCCTCGTCGAGGGGCGACTGCGGCTCAGAGTGCGGACCGGCGCGGTCGAGCTGGGCGACCGGAGCCGATCGGTGACGGGTCACGCGGGCACGGAGATTCTGTTTTCCGCGACCGAAGCAGAATCGCGACCGCTTGCGCCGTTCGGACCCGAATGGCAGTGGACCGTCGAGGTGTCGCCGCCGATCGACATCGAGGGGCTCCCACTTGCCACCTACCTCGACCGGCTGGCGCGGGAGCAGGGCTGGACGGTGCAGTACGTCGATTCGACGCTTATCCGTGACGCCGGCGGTATTATCCTGCACGGGTCGGTCGCCGGCCTCGCGCCGGCCGACGCGCTCGACGTCGCGATCGGCACGAGCGGCCTCGCGTATCGCCTCGACAACGGACGACTGGTCGTGTCCCGTGAGACTTCGCGCTGACACATCTGCGGTCGCGGTTCTGCTGGTTGCGATGGCGCTGCCCGCATCGGCTCAGGACGTTCGCCGGGCGGCTGACTCGAAGAAGATTGCCGGCCGGCCGCTCGCTGACCTCCTGAAGTCGCTCCAGATGCGCGGGCTTCCGATCGTCTTCAGCTCCAACATCGTCACGGCCGACATGCGGGTCCAGGTGGAGCCGCGCGCCGCGAGGCCGCGCGATCAACTGGACGAGATCCTCGCGCCGCATGGCCTCATGGCGCGTGAGGGTCCAGGTGGAGTCCTTCAGATCGTCCGTGCGCCGCGCGCTCGCGAGGCGATTCCCACCGCCAGTCCGCCTGTCCATCGGCAAGAGGCGAGTACGATCCCGGATCCGCTTCCGGTCTACCAAGAGCGCATCACCGTGACGTCGCCGTGGCCGTGGTGGGAGCCGGTCGCAGGCGTCGCCGAGGGATCAGTAAAGCACCGGGAGCTGACCGCGATGCCCGCGGGCCTGGTCGACGATCCGGTCCAGGCGATCCATTCGATGCCGCGCGTGGCGCCGATCGGCGACTATCGCAGCGAGTTCGTCGTCAGGGCCAGCCCCTTCCGGCACGCGGAGGTCGTCGTCGACGGCGTGTCGACATCGTGGCTGCGACACGCGCCGGCCGAATCGGCGTCGGTCAGCATGTTCACGACGCAGTTGCTCGAGTCTGCGACGCTGCGCACGGGCGCGTACGCGCGCACGTACGGCGATCGGCTGGGTTCGCAACTCGAGCTCACATTGCGCGAAGGGTCACGCGACCGCGTCCACGTCAACGGCACCGTCGCCAACACCGCCGCCACCGTCGTCGCTGAAGGACCCATAGGGGAGGCTCGCGGATCATGGATCGCCGCCGCGCGCCAGAGCCTGCTCGAGTGGCCCGGGGAGGATCTCGGGTCGGCTGTCCCGGTGTTCGGATTCTCCGATGCATTGGGGAAGCTGGTGCTCGACGTGAACGCTCATCACCAGCTCGGATTCTCGCTGCTGGCAGGGCGCTCGCGCGTGGACCTTGACGAGGATACCGAGAGCGGCTCGCCGATCCAGCCCGCGGCGCGAACATCGGTCGCCAACCTCTCGTGGCGTTCGATGGTCGGTTCCACGACAGTGCTCACCCAGCGGGCTTATCTGGTCCGGCAGGAGCTCGTGAGCGAACCGCGCATCTCAACCGACGTTGTATCGCTCGGAACGAACGAGGACATGGTCTATCGCGCGTCGCTGGTGACAAAGATGCCAATCGGTGTCCTGCAGGGTGGTGCGCAGCTCGGTCGTACCACATGGCAGGGTAGCGACGCCTCGGCATCCTCCTGGACGCGGTCGGGGTACCTCAACCTTCAGGCTCGCGCCTGGAACAGGCTCACCATTGCTCCTGGTGTTCGAGTGAGCGGCGCGACACACGTGTCGGGCGCGTCCGTGTCGCCGTGGCTGCTTGGCGAACTGGAGATGGGCCGGTGGGCTCTTGCCGCATCGACAGGCATGTCGCACCAGTATCCGGAGGTCGGACGTGCATACAGACTTGCAGTTCCGGACCTGCCTCAGGCCGAGAGCGCCATCCATGCGGACGTCGGTATCCGTCGCGAATTGACCGCCGACGTGCGGTGGGAGGCGACACTGTACCAGCGCCGCGAGCGTGGCATCCTCGATCGCAACGACAGTCGGCTCGCCGGATCGGCGCGCGGCGTCGAGCTCGTCGTCGAACGGCGGAGCACGACCGGTCTGTCCGGGTGGGGCGCATACACGTACGGTCGCGCGCGGCACATGGACGCCGAACGAGGCGAGACGTTCTCGGCCGATTTCGATCAACGGCACGCGATGGCGGCGTTCGGGATGTACCGGTGGCCCGACTCGACGACCGTGGGCGCGACGCTGCGCATTGGCACCGGCGTTCCCATCCCAGGCTATCTGTCCGCTCGCGGCGAGGATCTGTTCATCGGTGAACGCCGAAACTCGGTGCGCCTCTCCACCTATTCGCGTTTCGACGTGCGAGCGGATCGCGCGTTCCGGTTCGGCGATCGCCGGCTGCACGCGTTCGTCGAGGTCGTCAACGTCTTCAACCGCTCGAACACCGCCGCGGCTCGCGGGACGTTCGGCTTTGGCGGCGCAGCGTTGGGCTTCGTCGAGCGTCTGACGCCTCGGCGCGCGTCAGCAGGCCTGACGTTCGGCTTCTGATCGGCAGCTCCCGCCCCAACTACGCGTCGAGCGATTTAGTGAGCACCGGCTTGATGTCGACGACCGGCGTCCCGTCGATGGCCTCGATCGGACCAATCCGCAACCGCGCGCCCGAGATCTCGCGGACCGTCACGCGATGCAGGCCCAGCGGATTCGGGCGATCGGGCGATCGTGTGGCGAAGACGCCGGCAAGCGGCAGCGCCGGGTCGTTGCGAGGATGCGTTTCGAGCACGTCGCGGTCCGCCTGATGAAGCCAGGTGACGATGATGGCATCGTCGCCTGGCGTGATCCCGAGAAGGCCTTTCGCGAAGGGTGGACTCACGTCGAGCCATGCGTCGGGCGCTCCTTCGGACCCCTGCCGGGGTGCGCCATGCACGGCCCGAAGTGTCGACTCGATGTAGCCGATCGGGTGAAGCGCGAATGCGTTCATCATTATTATTTCTACTTTTCGATGCTACCGGATTCTTATGATGACGTGGGCTTAGGATCGGGCCGTACGGAACGTAATCGAATAACGAAGCCGGGTCACAGCAGGGATGTGGTGCTCGTACGCGTTCCT
>DATAEE010000252.1:0-3509 GCA_036258175.1 Vicinamibacterales bacterium | reverse complement strand
CCCCGGTCCTCGGCAGTGATGCTGCGGCCCCGCAGCAGCCGTACGCCTAACGTGTCGAGATACCCTTCCGCGACACGCGTGACGTGCGCGCTGACGAACTCCGTGCCGTTCGATTGCGAAACCCGGACGTCGCGCTGGGCGAAGTCGATTGGCATGCCGTCCCCCATCGTGACCGAGAGGACGCCGGTCGCCTCCTCGAGAGTGCTGCGGACGCTCCGGAAGGAGAAATCGGCACGGCCGCCCTTGGATGCCGTGGCGGGATCCACACGGACAGCCGCCAGACCCTCCGGTTCGAACCCGAAGTCGGCCGTACGGACGCGGTCGAGCATCACGCCGCTCGTCACGAGAAAAGGTACGGCAATGGCGACTTGAATCGCTGCCGCCGCACGATGGATTCGGCTGACTTTCCGTCCGCCGCCTGCGACGTCGTCTTTCAGCGCCGGGACGAGATTGGGACGGCTCAAGCGAAGCGCGGGCAGGAGTCCCAGGACGCCGCTCACGACCAGGCAAAGGCCGCTGACGATCGCGACTCCGGCCAGATCGAGATCGAGTTCAGGAGGGACAGTCGCCCCGAGCCACGCGATTCCGGCAGGGATGCCGAACAGCACCAATACGCTCAGCCCGCCGCCGATCAACGCGAGCCAGACAGCTTCGAAGAACAGATACTGAATCAGCCGCCGGCGGCTGGCACCGACGGCCTCGCGTATGGACAGTTCCCGTTCACGCGTCGCGCCGCGGACCAGGATCATGCCGGAGATGTTCACGCACACGATCAGAAGCACCGTGCCAGCCAGACCGAGAATCACGCCAGTCGTGCGTCTCATCTGACGACGGTTGGCCGCACCCTGCGAGAAGTACGGCTCCACCGCGGCCGCCTTGAATTCGTTCGTGGCCGGATACTGTCTGGATAGACCGGCCATCGTCGCCGCAACAATCTCGTTGGCCCGCATAATCTCGACGCCTGGCGCCAGCCGGCCATGGATGTTCACCCAGTCGATACTTCTGTTGAACCTGAGGCTCGGATCGGCGCGGAGGCGAGGATGCCGCTCGAGCGGCATGAAGAGGACCGAGCTCGAAGCGCTGTCGTCGAGGGCATTGAAATGACCGCGAAACTCCGCCGGCGCGATGCCGACGACCGCATGCGGGATGCCATCGAGCGTCAGCGTCTTCCCGACGATGTCCGGGTCCGACTCCAGCCTGTTCCGCCAGAAGCCATGACTCACGACAACGCGGGGCGCGGCCGACGGCCGGTCGTCCACGGCCGGATCGAACCCCGGTCCGCGCGCCAGCGAAACGCCGAGCGTACTGAAGTAGTTCGCCGACACAAAGAGCGTCATCACACGCGCTGGATACTCGTTGCCCGCTTCGAGATCGACCGTGTCCGGCCTCGTAATACCGGTTTCGGTGGAACCCATCGCCCAACCGGTCACCGCCATCCCGGTATCGGCCCGGCGCAGCTCGTGGAAATCCGGATACGACCACTCTTCGATGGCCCCCACACCGGCTCTGGCGCGAAGCGGGCCGAGCGGCATCACGAGGAGTTCGACAAGGCCATTCGTGTCGATCCCGCGGGCCGGGAATGTCAACGCGCGGACGAAGGTGACCCAGGGCGACGAACGATCCCATGCCGACGCCCAGCGAGATCACGCAGACCAGCGTAAACGCCCGGGCTCTCGCCAGCGACCGTGCGGCATGACGGAGGTCTTTTCCGACAGCCTGGAGCGCCTCCAGGGATCGCTCGAGGCGCGGCAGGCCGCGTGATTCGCGGTGAAAGTCCTTGGTCGGATTCAATCCTCCCATCTGCAGAATCGCGTGGCGCCGCGCCTCGGGTCGGGGCAGGCCGCGGCGCTCGTTCTGGTCCGTCAGCAGCTCGAGATGGGTGGCGAATTCCTCGTCAAACTCTCGATCGAGTTTTCTGCGTCGAACGACCGCGAGCGCGCGCGAGAGCGCCTCCCAGGCATCGCGAATCATGCGGTGCCTCCCCTCGAGGTGGTCAGGACGCGGCCGATCACCGAGGCCAGCCGTTCCCAGTTGGCCGCCTCCGCCGCGAGCGCCTTCTCGCCGGCGCGGGTCAGTGAGTAGTACTTCGCCCGCCGGTTATTCTCCGACGTGCCCCAGGCAGTCCTGATCAGCCGCCGGTGCTGCAGTCGCACGAGCGACGCGTAGATGGTGCCCTCGTTCATCGCGAGCTGATCGCCGCTGACCTGCTCCAGTCGTCTCGCGATGCCATAGCCATGGAGTGGGCCCATCGATGACAGGATCTGCAGGACCAGCAAATCCAGAGTGCGAGTCCGGCTGCGGATTTACGCAACCTGCGGTTGGCCTTGCAGGCAGAACGCGAGCAAGTCGCGGTTCACGACGTCGGCATGCGTGGCGGTGAGGCCGTGCGGCAGGCCAGGATAGTAGATTTCCACAGCCCCCTTGATCAGCTTTGCTGACTTCTTCCCCGAATCCTTGACGGGCACGATCTGGTCGTCCTCACCGTGCATGACCAGGGTCGGGATATCGAACTTCTTGAGGTCTTCAGTGAAGTCGGTTTCAGAAAAGGCCTTGATGCTGTCGTACGCGTTCTTGAGGCCGGCCTGCATGCTCCAGAGCCAGAACTGATCCAGCGTGCCCTGGGACACCTGCGCCCCCGGTCGGTTAGCGCCATAAAACGGCGACGCGAAGTCTTTGTAGGCCTGCGAGCGATCCTTGGCCAGGGAACTCCGCAAGTTGTCGAAGAGCTCTATGGGAAGTCCTTCCGGATTGGCCGCAGATTTCAACATGAGCGGCGGCACGGCGGCTATGAGGACCGCCTTGACCAGGCGCTTCGTGCCGTACCGTCCGATGTAGCGCGCGACTTCTCCGCCGCCAGTCGAGTGGCCCACCATCGTGATGTCCTTGAGATCCAGGGCCTCGATCACGGCTGCCAGATCGTCGGCATACCCGTCCATGTCGTTTCCGGACCAGGCCTGGCTGGATCGGCCATGGCCACGGCGATCGTGTGCCACGACTCGGAAGCCGTGCTGAGCGAGGAACAGCATCTGCCCGTCCCACATGTCGGAGTTCAGGGGCCATCCGTGCGAGAGGGTGACGACCGGTCCCTTGCCCCAGTCCTTGTAGTAGATCGTCGTGCCATCCTTCACTGTTATCGTTCCCATATGCATATCTCCTGTATTCGTGAAGACCAGGCATCACCTCGGGATGTGACAGCCTGGCGAGTGATGTCACAGAACCGCGGCTGAGGCGGTCTTCTAGTGGCGTCGTTCAGTAGTCGAATGGAGTTTCACGATGATTGCGGAGACTGACAAGTCGAGCCGTCAGGCCGCGTTAGCCGCGCGGCGCAAGGCCTTTCGCGCGCTCCCAGAGCCAGATCGAGAATGCCATCCTATGGGCTACCATGACCCAAGCCGCAGTGTTATGTAACTCTTCTCGGCGGCGCTTCTCGTTCATTCCGCATACTCTGGTCAATACCCTGCTTTGGAACTTCCGGTAATGAGCTTCAGGCAAAATCTGATCCTGCAGAC
>DATAEE010000251.1:0-2998 GCA_036258175.1 Vicinamibacterales bacterium | reverse complement strand
GATCGGGGCGCCTGCCTGAAGCAACGGCGTCGCGTGGCCCTCTCAAGCACGCGCGCAAACGACGCCTGACCGGTAGATCCTAACCTCCGCCGAGTCAGCTGTTCCCGAGACGAGAGCCCGGATATATAGCCGAGTCGATCTGACTGGTCATGGCGCGTGTGCGGGTTCCGAAAATTCTGACCAGATCCTTTCCGGAAATTCTGACCACCTGCCGGTAGCCCTACCGGGTCAGAAAATCGTCGGAGATTCGGCTTCCGACGAGGGAAAGGATGATCGACATGCTCAAGCGACACGAGATTCAGGTACTGCGCCGCGCGGATCACAGGTGGGCCGAGATCGCGACGCTCAGCGGCGTTTCCGAGAAGACAGCGCGGCGAATCGCGGCCGAAGCTCCCGTCACCACGGTCGATAACGCAGCCGAGCGCGCCCGGCGGCAGGTGGGCCGGCCCTCGAAAGCCGAGGCCTATCGCGAGGTCCTCGTCCAAGCGCTCACGGAGGATCCGACGTTGCGGACCGTGGAGTTGCTGCATCGTGCGCGACAAGCCGGCTATACCGGCGGCAAGAGTGCGGTGTATGCGTTGGCGCAGGCGCTCCGGGTGCACGCGGTCACGCCGTTGGTGCGGTTTGAAGGCTTGCCCGGTGAGTTTTCGCAGCATGATTTCGGCGAGGTGTGGGTCACTTATCAGGACGGCACCGAAACGAAGGTGCATTTCTTCGCGTCGCGCTTGAAGTATTCGCGGTGGGTGGAGGTCACGCTGGTTCCCGATGAGCGCGTAGAAACGCTGGTCCGGGCGCTCGTCGAGCATCTCGCCGCCTTCGGCGGCATTCCGTTGGGCACGGTGTTTGATCGGCCGAAGACGATCGCGCTGAAGTGGGGACGTGACGGTGTCGTCACGGAATGGAATCCGACGTTTGCGGGCGTCGCACTCGACCTCGGCATTGGCGTGGAGGTGTGCTGGCCGTACCGCCCGCAGGAGAAAGGCAGCGTCGAGAATCTGGTCGGCTGGGTCAAAGGCTCGTTTTTCAAACAACGGCGCTTTCTCGATCCCGTCGACCTCGAGCGGCAGCTGCGCGAGTGGCTCAGCGAAGCCAATACGCTGCGGCCCTCACGCGCGACTAGCGTCCCGCCGTCTGCCCGGATCGCGGAGGACCGCGCGCGCCTGCGACCACTGAAGATCGCGCCGGCGGATCTTGCGCTGCGGATTCCGGTGAGCGTGAGTCCGACGGGCGTCGTGATGCACGAGGGCCATCCGTACTCCATGCCACCCGATGCGATTGGCCTACCGGGGACGCTGTATCTCTATCGCGATCGCGTGCGCATCATTGCCGGTCGTTTCAGCGCCGAGCATGAGCGGCAATTTCAGCCCGGGGGCAGCTCGATCCTGCCCGAGCATCGCGCCCAGCGCGTGGCCGCGGTGTCTGGCAAACGCGCCCGACGCTATTTGCAACGGCAGCATCTGATTGATCTCGGCGGCGCCGCTCTCGCCTATCTGACCGAGCTAACACATCGGCGTCCGCGCACCTGGATTCCCGAAGTCGAGCGTCTGCACGCGCTCCTCCAAGCGCACGGCGATGCGGCGCTGCGCATGGCCTTCGAGCGCGGCCTCACCGAGCAAGCGATCGGCGCGGAGTACGTTGCGCATTATCTCAACGCCCCGATGCCGCCGCTTCCGTTTGCCGACGAGGACCGGCCTTCGACGATAGCTGCCGACCCGCTGCCGCGCGCAGGCCGGGTCCAGAGCGCCGCAGGCGCCCGGAGGGGCGGAGCGCAGCGGAGCCTCTGGACGCGGCCGAGCACGGCGGCACCCTCTCGGCGCGTCGGAGGCCGGTCATGATCGCCGCCGATACCGATTTGGATGCCCTCTTCAAGCGGCTGCACCTGGCGAATGCTCGTCGGGTCTGGCGCGGTCTGCTTGATCGCGCTGAGCGGGAACGCTGGTCCTACCGAGATTTCCTGACGCTGCTGGCGACCGAGGAGATTGCCCATCGCCAGCAGACCCGGCTCGCGCGGCTCACACGACGCGCGCACTTTCCGTTTCTGAAGACGATCGACGACTTCAATTTCACCTATCAGTCGTCTTTGCGCCTCCAGATGCTCGGCTCCGCCCTGTCGCCCGATTTCGTCACCGAGGGTCGGTCGCTCATCCTGGCGGGCAAACCGGGTCGGGGCAAAACCCACCTCGCGATCGCCGTCGCCTACCGCGCGATTCAGAACGGCTTTGATGCCTTCTTTACGACCGCCGCAGCGCTCATTGACGATCTGTCGGCGGCATTTCGCGCCGGCGAGCTCGCGAACGCGCTGCCGACCTACGCGCATCCCGCCGTCCTCGTCGTCGACGAAGTCGGCTATCTCACCTACGGCACCGACGCCGCCAACATGCTCTTCCACGTGGTCAACGAGCGTCATCGGCGGCATCGTCCGATGATCTTTACGACCAACAAATCGCTGAAAGCGTGGGGCCGCGTCCTGCACGACGACGACCTGGCGCAGGCCATCATCGACCGCGTCCTCGAACGCGGCCGACTCCTGCGCCTCGATGGCCCGTCCGTACGCACCCTGCACGTGAACCTTGACGACGCCATGAAAGAAGACTCAGATCAGGAGGCGGACCTGGTCAGAATTTCCGGAAAAAGCCGGTCAGAATTTCCGGAACCCACATCGGAGAAGACCCACGCTGTGACACTGCGTGTCGTCGGCTGGCCCGATGACATCCGACCGGGAGTGAATACGGATCCACAGTCCGAGATCGAGCATCAAATCGGAAGCGACTTCGACATCTACGTGGGCATTCTCGGAAGTCGCTTCGGTACACCGACCGTCCGCGGCGGCTCCGGGACGGAGCAGGAGTTCGAGGAAGCGCTTTCTAGGTTCCACGAGGATTCGTCCGCAGTTCGCCTTCTGTTCTATTTCAAGCGTGATGCAGAGGATCCATTCTCAATCGATCTGAGCCAGCTGCAGAAGGTTCGTGATTTCAGGCAGAGCCTCGGAGGGCGGGGA
>DATAEE010000250.1:0-4590 GCA_036258175.1 Vicinamibacterales bacterium | reverse complement strand
ACGGACCGGGTCGGGGCTCGGCCCTTTCGCGTCGAGGAGGATGAGGGTCAGAAAGTTCTGCGACCGCATCGCACGCCTCAATTCATTGGCGAGCAAGAGCTCGAATGCCTCGGGCGGAAGTACGCGCGGATCATCCTCATGAGGAGCGCGGGGCATCGGATTCACGATGCGGAATCCAGCTCTGCTTCCTTAATCTTGTAAAGGAGCGCTTTGTAGCTGATGCCGAGGATCTCCGCGGCTTCGCGGCGGTTCCAGCGGGTGTGCTGCAAGGTGCGCGCGATGAGCGTGCGTTCGGCGGCCCGCGCTGCCTGTCGCGCGATGGCTTTGAGTGAGTACCCTTCCGCGGCGTCCCGTTCGGTCGGGAGCGCGGCCTCGAGGGGTTGAGCTGCGGACGGCGGGGCCACGGACGACACCAGGGCCCGCGCCGGCGTTTCGATGGCAGGCCCGCGGCCCACCAGGGGCGCCCGGCTCGCGATCGCCTCGGCGATTTCGTTTCGCACCGCCGTGTCGCTGCCGAGCACGACGATGCGCTTGATGGCGTTTTCCAGTTCGCGCACGTTGCCGGCCCACGCGTATTCGAGGAAGAGCCGCTGCGTGTCCTGCCCGAGCGTCGGTATAGGCCGGTTGTAGCGATCCGAGTACAGCCGGAGGAAGAATGCGGTCAGCGCGGGGATTTCGTCGCGCCGCTGGCGCAGCGGCGGCAGCGTGACGCAGACGACGTTTAGACGGAAAAAGAGATCTTCGCGGAACTCGCCGCTGCTGACGGCGCTTTCGAGATCGCGATTGGTGGCCGCGACGACTCTGACGTCGACCTTCACGTCTTCACGGCCGCCGAGCCGGGAGAACTCGCCGTCCTGCAGAACCTGGAGCAGCTTGGCCTGCAGCGGCGCGGGCATCTCGCTGATCTCGTCGAGCAGCATCGTCCCGTAGTTGGCGAACTCGAACCGGCCGGGTTTCTGTTGCAGCGCACCCGTGAACGCTCCGCGCTCGAACCCAAACAGTTCCGATTCGAGCAGCTCGGCGGGGAGTGCCGCGCAGTTCACCTTGACGAAGGGTTTATGGCGACGGGCTGACGCTTCGTGGATCGCGCGCGAGACGAGTTCCTTCCCCGTCCCGCTCTCGCCGCGGACGAGCACGGTGACGTCGGTGTCCGCCACGCGCTCGATGAGCGCGCAGACTTCGCGCATCTGCTCGCTCTGCCCCAGCAGTTTCGCGTAGCGCCGACCGTTTGTCGTCCAGGTGGCCTCATCCATCCCGGTCGCGAATCAGCAATCGAAGTGCCAGACGAGGAAGAAGTTTCGCGTGCGCGGGGAACATCGCGGTGAATACTGGGGAAAAAGCGCCAAGCCGCGTGCGCCGCCGCGCGCGCGGACTGAAACGAACTACTCAATGTGGGAAACAGTCTGCCGGATCGACCGCTGGCGGACGAGCTCAGGCCCGTCCGCTATGGTCGGCTGATACCACAGTCTTTGATCTTATTGAGCAGCGTCTTGTAGCTCACGCCGAGGAGGCGCGCGGCTTTCCGCCGGTTCCACAGCACCTGCTTCAGCGTCCGCTCGATCGCGATCCGTTCCGCCTGGGTTGCCGCAGCTCGCGCGACGTCCGCAAGGGAAATCGGGCCGTCGAATGGCTCGACCGCAGGCGGAATCGGATTGGACGACCCGTTCACCGGCGTGGCCGCTGCGACCGGTGGCGGCACGACCGCCGGAGGAGCAGGCATGACCGCCGGCGGCGCCATCTCAACCGGTGTCGGCATCGTCGCGGCCCGCTGCCGGTGCCGCTCGATTTCCTGGATGACGAGCTGCTCGTCCTGAAGAATGACGAGCCGCTTGATCATGTTCTCGAGCTCTCGGATATTCCCGGGCCATTCGTACTCGACGAACAGGTTCCGGATGTCATCGGACAACGGACGCACCT
The DNA here is from genome assembly GCA_036258175.1 of Vicinamibacterales bacterium. Lineage (GTDB taxonomy): Bacteria > Acidobacteriota > Vicinamibacteria > Vicinamibacterales > 2-12-FULL-66-21 > DATAEE01. The sequence continues at coordinate 2,673 of DATAEE010000250.1, read as the reverse complement.
GCCGGTTGTACTTCCGGGAGTAGCGACCGAGGAAGAAGTCGGTCAGCGGCTGGATCTCGTCGCGCCGTTCACGCAGCGCAGGCACCGTCAGCTCGATGACTTTCAGTCGATAGTAGAGGTCCTCGCGGAATTCCCCGCGGTGCAGCATTGCCTCGAGATCGCGGTTGGTGGCCGCGATGACGCGTACATCGACCTGTACGCGCTTGTTGCTTCCGAGCTTGGTGAACTCGCCATCCTGCAGCACGTGAAGCAGCTTCGCCTGGAGCGCGGCCTTCATCTCGCCGATCTCGTCCAGCATCAGCGTTCCGCCGTCTGCCTGCTCGAACTTGCCGATGCGAGTCACCTGCGCGCCGGTGAACGCGCCGCGCTCGTGGCCGAACAGCTCCGACTCGAGCAGCTCGGCAGGCAGCGCCGCGCAGTTGACCTTCACGAACGGCCGGTTGCGCCGCGGGGATCGCTGATGGATCGCCCGGGCGACGAGCTCCTTGCCGACGCCGCTCTCGCCGCGGACGAGGATGGTCACGTCGCTGTCGGCGACCTGTTCGACGACAGTCGCGAGCGCGCGCATCTTGTCACTGTTGCCCCAGACCGCCCGGTCCTGGTCGTCACTGATCTGCTGTCGAAGCTCCGTCAGTTCTGACACCAGTCGGTTTTTCTCGATGGCGTTCCGGATCGCGACGTCCAGAGCGATTTCGCCGAGGCCTTCCGGATCGTCCGGCTTGATAACGTAGTCGGCGGCGCCGGCGCGGACCGCTTCCACTATGGTCGAGGCTTGGTTGCGGCCCGAGAGCATGATGACCTGCGTGTCGGGCTTTGCGGCTTTCAGCGCGCGAAGCGTCGCCATCCCGTCGAGTCCCGGCATCATGACGTCGAGCAGGACGACATCCGGCGGGTCATTCTGTTGTTTGACCGCAGCGAGCATCTCGTCGCCGCGCGTATAGCATCGGGCTTCGTATCCACGCAAGGAGAGAAAGGTACGCAGGTAACCTCCGAACGCGGAGTCGTCATCGACGATGGCAACATGAGCTTTGGCCACAGCGGTTCACCTGTTAGGTTCGAGAGAGCAACGCATCAATCAGCTACACTGTACGCGGGTGTGTGACCCGAGTTGCCCACACTATGCACGGATCGCGCCACCTCGACTGCGTATCGCGTCGAAGTTCGGCACTAAAAGGAAACTTATTACCGACTTTCCGTGGCATGTGAATTGAAGTTCCTCTAACCGGATGCCAACAGAACTTCTGGTCGACGTGTTCGGGAATCTTCGGCAGATGGTGCGGCTCTCCGCCAACGAGGTGTCGATGGCGTTGGCTGGCACAGCACTTCTGCTAATCGGCGCGCTCGTGCGGAGATTGACGTAAACTCTTTCGGGTCTCCCGGCGGTTGCGCGCGCGCGGCGCATGTCCGCGGCCCGCGCGCCCCGGGAACTCCGAACACCTCCATGAGCAAACTCAGCTGGTACGCGGGTCTTCTGGCGAGCGTCGTTGTGTGCGGATCAGTACCGAACGGCCGCGAGTCAATCCGAGTACCGCCCGGCGGCGATCTGCAGGCCGCGCTCGACTCCGCGCAGCCGGGCGACGTCATTGTTCTGTCCCCCGGCGCCGAGTACGTCGGCAACTTCGTTCTGCCACGGAAGGAAGGGAACGCCTGGATCACAGTGCGGAGTGAGCCTTCCAGGCATGGCGTTCCCCCCGATTCCCGAATCGGCCCCCAGCAAACCCGATTTCTCGCGGCGATCCGCTCGCCGAACGGCCAACCGGCGCTTCGGACCGCCGCGCGAGCCCACCACTGGCGGCTCGAGCTGCTCGAGTTCCGGCCGTCGCCGTCCGTGGATGCGACGCTCGTCGAATTTGGAACCAGCGCGCAGGCGACCCTCGAGGTCGTGCCGCGCGATCTCGTAGTCGATCGCTGTTACTTCCACGGAGATCCGTCTCGCGGGCAGAAGCGCGGACTTGCGATCAACAGCGCTGCGACGACCATCGTCAATTCCTACTTCGCCGACTTCAAGCATCGGAGTCAGGAATCTCAGGCTATCGCCGGCTGGAATGGTCCGGGCCCGTTCGTCATCGAGAACAACTACCTCGAGGGGTCGGGCGTGACCTTCCTGCTGGGCGGCGCGGATCCGTCCATTCCGGGGCTGATTCCGTCGGACGTGACGTTCCGGCGCAATCTCGTGTCGCGCCCCGAGGCGTGGCGCGAGGAACGCTGGTCGGTCAAGAACCTGTTCGAGCTGAAGAATGCCCGGCGGGTGCTCGTTGAGGAGAACATCTTCGAGAACAACTGGCTCTCAGCGCAAGTCGGGTACGCCATCCTCATGACGGTCGCAAACTCGAACGGGCGCGCGTTTTGGGTCACCGTGGAGGACGTCACGTTCCGCCACAACGTCGTGCGACACGCCGGCGGCGGTGTCAACATCCTGGGACGGGATCAGCACGGCGACCCGAGCGGCGTGGCGCGTGGCATCCGGATCTCAGGCAACCTGTTCTACGACATCGACAAGGAACGGTGGGGCGGGGCAGGAAACTTCGTGCAGATCTTGCACGGGCCGGAGGACCTCATCGTCGAGCGCAACACCGTCATCCACAGCGGCGCCGTGATCAGCGCCGATGGTCCGAAACAAACACCGGGGCTGCGGTTCATTTTCCGTGACAACCTGATGCGGCACAACCAGTT
>DATAEE010000249.1:0-21424 GCA_036258175.1 Vicinamibacterales bacterium | reverse complement strand
TCGTCTGGTGTGATTTTGATGTTTGCGGGCTTGAGATCGCGATGAACGATGGCCTGTTCGTGGGCTGTCTCGAGCGCTTCGGCAATCTGCCGCGCGATCGCCAGCGCCTCACCGAGCGGCAGCGGCCCGCGGGCGATCTTTTCAGCGAGGGTTTCACCCTCAACCAATTCCATCACCAGCGCGCGCACCCGCCCAGCCTCTTCACGGCCATGGACCTGCGCGATATGTGGGTGGTTGAGCGAGGCGAGGACGTGTGCCTCCCGCTCGAATCGAGCGAGGCGCTCCGGATCGTCCGCGAAGAGATCAGGGAGGACCTTGACCGCCACGTGGCGATTCAGACGCGTGTCGCGGGCACGATAGACCTCCCCCATCCCGCCCACGCCGATCAGGGCGAGGATTTCGTACGGGCCTCGTACCACGAACGATCTCGTGATCAGAAAAAGTAGCCAGAGAAGACCAGCGCAGTCAGCCTCCGTGTTCTCCGTTACCCCCGTTGAATCAACGTCCAGGCGTAGTCACGTGCAGTCATGAAGGTCATGTGTGCGGGGGGTGCAATATTCATCACTCCCGGCTGAGCTACGATCCTGCGGCGCCGCGTTAAGCTGAGCTCATTGTTTCGACCCCGGCAGGCGGCCCGATCCCCCCGCGGAGACCGCGCTCAGGAGTCGACCAGTGCGAGGTGCGGGCACTGTGACACTCGAATCGCGCATCGATTCAGCGGAGGCGCAGCGGCGGGCCGAGGTCGCGCTCGATGAGAGCGAGCGGCGCTATCGCCATCTCGTCGAGCACAGCCTGGGACTGATCTGCGTTCACGATTTTGACGGCCGGCTTCTGTCGGTGAACCCGGCGGCCGCCCGCTCGCTCGGATACGAATCTCACGAAGGCACGGGAAGGAATCTCCGAGAGTTCCTGGCCCCGGAGACGCGTCATCTCTTCGACGGCTACCTGCAGCGAATTCGAGACAAGGGCACCGACAGCGGCCTGATGCGCGTCGTCGCGAGGGACGGCTCCGAGCGCGTGTGGCTCTATCAGAACGTTCGGTACGAGGAGGCAGGCGCGCCTCCGTACATCCTTGGCCACGGCCTCGACATCACGGACCGCATCCGTATTGAAAAGGCCCTGCGGCATAGCCAGCAGGCGTTGAAGCGTGCGTACGCCGAGTTGGACGCCCGCGTCCAGGAGCGCACCGCGGAATTGCAGCACGCCAACGACATGCTGGCGTTCCTTGCCACGGCCAGCGAACGGCTGACGCGAGCGCTCGACTACGAGTCAACGCTCACGGGTCTCGCCTCCCTGCCTGTACCGCTGCTGGCGGATTGGGCCGTCCTACACCTCGTCAACCAGGACGGAACCGTGCGGTCGATTGCGGGCAAGCACGCCGACTCCGGCCTGGAGCCTGTGCTGCGGCAGCTGGCGGCGACGCGCGATGTCCAGCTCCCGGAGACGTGCTGGGTGGCGCGCGTGATGGCGACGGGCCAAAGGGAGGTCATCGCCAATGCAGCCACCGAGCCTGGTTCCTTTCTGGGGCCGGGACCGCACTCCGAGGTGGCATCTCAAATCGGCGTTGGTAGCCTCGTCATCGTGCCCTTTCTGATGGAGGGCAGGAGAGGGGCGTTGTCGCTCGTGTGCTCCGGGCCGCAGCGATTCCCACCGTCAGACGTCGCCGTGATTGAGGACCTGGTCCGCCGGTTTCAGGTGGCCATCGATCGTGTCCAACTGTACCGAGAAGCGCAAGACGCGAATCGCCTGAAGGAAGAGTTTCTGGCGACGCTCTCGCACGAGCTGCGCACGCCGGTAAACGCCATCCTGGGTTGGGCTCGGATTCTTCGGACACGTCCGCTCGAAGGGGGCATTCTCCAGGCGGTTGAAGTGATCGAGCGGAACGCCAAGGCACAAACACGATTGATCGAGGACATGCTCGACGTCTCTCGCATCGTCACCGGGAAGCTGACCTTCAACCTGGAGACACTCGACCTGGCGTTGGTCATCGGCGCGGCGCTCGATTCCGTGCGACCCGCCGCTCAGGCAAAGAACATCCAACTCGTCGAGCACGTCGACCCGACGACCAGCCCGATTACGGGAGACGCCCACCGTCTGCAGCAGGTGATCTGGAATCTGCTGTCCAACGCCATCAAGTTCACTCCGTCGGGTGGCGTCGTCTCGATCTCGCTGCACGGATCGCGGACTCGAGTCGAGATCACGGTGAGCGATACGGGAGCCGGGATTCGGAGAGAGGTCCTTCCGTTCGTGTTCGATCGGTTCCGCCAGGCGGATTCATCCACGACGCGTTCGCATGGCGGGCTGGGGCTGGGACTGGCCATCGTCCGCCACGTCGTCGAACTCCACGGCGGAACGGTCGAAGCGCACAGCGCCGGCGAAGGACAAGGGGCGACCTTCAGGCTCGAGCTGCCGGTCCGCGACACCTCGATCCCTGGCGGCACGGAACGCCGGCCCAGGGTGGATGAAGCCGCCATGCCAGGCGCCTGGGAGCCGCTGCTTCAGGGCCGCCGTATCCTGGTTGTCGATGATCATGCTGACGCCCGTCAGCTCATTGGCGGCATTCTCGAGGCATCGGGCGCGTCGGTCGTCACGACAGCCTCGAGCCGCGAAGCCGTCGAGGCCCTCGCGCGGTCGGCGCCCGACGTGCTGATTGCCGACATCGGGTTGCCGGAGGAGGATGGCTACGCGCTCATTCGTCGAATCCGGCGGCTGGATCCAGCCCACGGCGGCCTGATCCCCGCGATTGCGTTGACCGCCTACGCGCGGACCGAGGACAAAGATCGCGCCCTCGCCGCTGGTTTCCAGCGACACGTCGCGAAACCTGTCGAGCCCCACGTGCTCGTGAAAATTGTCGCGTCGACGCTCGAGGAGCGCGCCACGAATTCTCAAGCCTAAATTCTCTCTCGACTGTGCCTGGTGCGGAGAGCGGCATGTCGCGACCGCCGGCCCGCGCTGCAGCTGCGACGGTCCCCTCAAAGTCACAATCGACCTCGCGTCAGTGAATCGCGGAGCCCTCCGAGATCCCACGCTGCCGGGACTCTGGGCCTGGTTCGACTTTCTTCCCATTTCCGATCGCGGCGCCATCGTCTCGCTCGGCGAAGGCAACACGGCGCTCGTGCCGGCGCCGCGTCTCGCAAAGCGGCTCGGGCTCGACACGCTGCTTTTGAAGGACGAGACACGCAACCCGACGGGATCGTTCAAGGATCGGATGCTGTCGGTCGGCGTCTCGCGTGCGGTGGAGCTCGGGAAGAAAACCGTCGCCGTCCAGTCGTCCGGCAACGTGGGTGCGGCGGCCGCGGCGTACGCTGCCAGGGCCGGTCTTCGCGCGGTCGTGTTTGTGCCGCGCACGGCACCCGAAGAAAAGTTGTTGCAGGCGCAGATGTACGGTGCCGACGTGATTCGCATCGATCACGACTCGCCCGCCGACATCTTCGATCTGCTGCTCTGGGCCGCCGGCGAGTTCGGCTGGTATCTCGTCTCGACTGCCGCGATCTACAACCCATTTACGCTGGAGGGCGCGAAGACGATCGCGTACGAGATTGCGGAACAGACCGTGTTCGACCTGCCCGACTGGGTGATCGCACCGGTCGGCGGCGGCGGCGCGATCGGCAGCATCTGGCGTGGATTCCGCGACCTGCAGTCGCTGGGGCTGGTCGATCGCCTGCCTCGCATGGTCGGCGTGCAGGCCGAGGGCTGCGCGCCTTTCATCCAGGCTGTAACCGAAGGCTGGACGCCGCAGGAGGCGCTTACCCGGCGCTGGCCGAAGATCGCCACCGTCGCCGGCGCGATCGCCGACGACGTGATCTTCGACGCGCACGTGGCGCTGCCCGCGGTCCGCGAGTCGGGCGGCGCGGCGGTCGCCGTTTCCGACGAGGAGACGCTCGCGATGCAGGCGGCGATCGCTGCCGACGAAGGACTGTTCGTCGAGCCGGCCGCGGCGACGACGCTCGCGGCGGTGAGGGCCCTCGTCGCCGACGGGCGCGTCCGTCCAGTGGATCGCGTCGTCTGTCTGCTGACAGGCAACGGCCTGAAAGATCTCGGCGCCGCCCGCCGCACGGTGCGTCAGATCGAGCCCATTCCGCTCGACCGCGCAGCGCTCACCGCGGCGGCTAACCTCAACCGTTGACCGGCCCCGGCGCCGGTGATACTGTCGCCGCGCTTCCCCCCACACCCTCCGGCCACGCGCGGATGCTGGGTGCATGCCCCATGGTCGGCTCAAGGAGGATACGTATGACACGAGCCAGAGTCACCGCAGTTGGGGCCCTTCTGTCGCTTGCCGTCGCAGCGGCCGTTGTCGCGCAGACCCAGACGCAGGCCGGTTCCTTGTTTCAGATCACGACCGTCACGGTCAAAGCCTCAGGCGCGCTCGACTATGAGGAGTATCTGAAGAAGTCAGCGGCGGCACGCGAGAAGCTGGCTATCCAGACACCATCCCGAGTCAGTGTCTACAGCGTCAGGATGGGCGGAACGGGATACACGTACCAGATCGTGAGCCCGTTCGAGAAATGGGCCGACGTGGATTCGTGGATGCCGCCGCAGGAGATCTTGACGAAAGCCTACGGGGAACTGGAGGCGACAAAAATTGTGAAGCTCGGACGGTCGGCCGTCGAGTCGCAGCGAAGCGAGGTCTTTCGGTCGCAGCCACAGCTCAGTACGAATCCGAACGCGATGACGCCGCCGTTCCCCTTTGCCTCCATTGCGCGGGTCGAAATCGATCCGGCGATGGGCCAGGCCTACCAGATGGCCCTCTCGAAAATCAAGACGGCGACAGAAAAGGCGGGCAACTTCCCGCCCGCGATCCGCTTTACGGCCGTGCATGGCACGACGCCGACCTACATGACGGCCACGCCGTTTCGCAAGTTCGCCGAGCGGGACACGACCACGAATCTGCCCGAGGCGCTCGAGAAGGAATTCGGTGAAGCGGAAGCCCGCTGGGTGCTCGATACCCTTGCCAAGGCGAACCGGCATCGCGAGAGCTACGTGATCGCCTATCGTCCTGAATTGAGCTGGATGCGGAAGTCGTCCACGACGAACCCATAGCGTCTCAGAACCCTTTCAACTCGCTGCCCGTCCAAGTCATCGTGCTCAAAGATCTGAGATTTGCCCTCCGCTCGCTCGCCAGGCAGCCCATCTTCACCCTCGTGGCGGTGCTCACGCTGACGCTCGGGATCGGCGCCAACACCGCCATCTTCAGCCTGCTCTATCAGGTCCTCCTGCGGCCGCTCCCCTATCCCGCCGCCGATCGGCTGGTGTTCGTCTGGAACACCTACCCAGGGATCGGGCTGCCGCAGGCGAGCGTGTCGATCCCGGACTACCTCGATCGCCGGGCCCAGGCACCGGCCATTGAGGACGCGACGCTGTTCACGAGCCGCAGCTTCAATCTGGCCTCCGCGGGTCAACCCGAGCAGCTTCGCGGCCTGGCCGTGACGCCGTCGTTCTTCACCACGCTCCAGCGCGAGCCGGTCCTGGGCCGGGCCTTTCGAGAGGACGATGCCAGGACCGCGGCGGACCAGTTCGTGATCCTCACCCACGGCCTCTGGTCGTCGCGCTTCGGCGCTGACCGCGGCGTGATCGGACGCGAGGTTCGGATGAACGGCGAGGTCTACCAGGTCGTCGGCGTGCTGGCGCCCGACTTCGAGCTGGTGACGCCCGAGGTCGCGCTGCTCGTGCCGTTCTCGTTCACGCCGGATCAGATGTCGGATCAGGGGCGCGGCAACGAGTTCAGCCAGATGATCGCGCGCCTCGCGCCTGGGGCGACCATCGAGCAGGTCGACGCGCAGATGAAGACGATCGTCAGCCGCAACCTCGATCGCCTTCCGCAATTCCAGTCGTTCGCGCGAACGAGCGGCTTCGGCGGCTACGCCGTCCCGATGCGCCAGCAGCTGGTCGGCGACGTGCGCGCGCCACTCTACGTCCTCCAGGCCGGCGTCATCGTCGTCCTGCTCATCGCGTGCGCGAACGTCGCGAATCTTCTCCTGATGCGCGCCACGGGCCGCTATCGCGAGCTGGCGATCCGGACGTCGCTCGGTGCCGGACGCTGGCGGCTCATCCGCCAGCTCGTGACGGAGGGCCTCGTGCTCTCGGCCGCGGGCGGCATGGCCGGCATCGCGCTGAGCGTGGCGGGCGTCAGGGCGCTCATCGCGCTCAGCTCTCGCCAGTTTCCTCTCGTCGCCGGCGCGACGCTGCATCCGGCTGTCCTCGTCTTCACGCTGGCGCTCGCGATTGTGACCGGAGTTGTTTTTGGACTGGTGCCCGCGATGGGCGTGCTTCGCGGCAACGTCGGCGCGGCACTGAAGGACGAGAGCTCGCGCGCATCGGCCGGCCGGACTACCGGTCTCACGCGCGCGACGCTCGTCATCGTGGAGACCGCGCTCGCCCTCATGCTGCTCGTCGGCGCGGGGCTTCTCATCAAGAGCTTCGCGCGCCTGCAGCGCGTCGACCCCGGCTTCTCGCCGGACAACGTGCTGACCGCGAGCATCGCGCTGCCGGCGACGCGCTACGCCGACGCGGCCGCGCGCCGCACGTTCTGGGAGCGTCTCGTCGAACGGATTCGCACGACGCCGGGTGTGACATCCGTCGGTCTGTCGACGAACGTGCCGTTCAGCGGAAACGTCAGCTCGGGGTCGTACTCGATCGTCGGCTATACGCCGGGACCCACAGAAGGGCCTCCGCATGGACGCCAGGAGGTCGTCGGCGCCGACTACTTCCGCGCGCTGGGGATTCCGCTCATCGAGGGCCGGTTGTTCAACGACGGCGACACCGCCGACAGCCCGCGGGTCGTCGTCGTCGACAGGATCCTGGCCGATCGCTACTTCGCGTCGAGAAAGCTCAGCCCGCTCGGCCAGCAGATCCGTCGCGGCGGGCCCGACAGTCCGCCCTTCACGATCGTCGGGGTCGTCGGGACGATCAACAGCATCGATCTCGGAGAGCCGGTGACCAAGGAGCGCATCTATTACCCGGTCACGCAGCAGGCGCGGCCGATGATGGCGCTGATCGTCAAGACCGGCCTCGATCCGCGAACGCTGGTCGCGTCGGTCCGCGGCGCCGTCAGCTCGATCGATCCCGAGCAGCCGATCGCGGAAGTGCGGACGCTGGATCAATGGATGGCGCGGTCGCTGGAGGGACGGCGGGCGCCGATGGTGCTGCTGGCGCTCTTCGGCGCTGTGGCGCTCCTGCTGTCGGCGATCGGCATCTACGGGGTGCTGGCCTTCAGCGTCGTCCAGCGCGTGCGCGAGATCGGCATTCGTCAGGCGCTCGGCGCCGACCGCCGCGCGATTCTCCGGCTCGTGCTCGGCCAGGGACTGCGGACGGCCGGCCTCGGCATTCTCATCGGGCTCGCGGGGTCATTTCTCCTGACGCGCTACCTGCAGACGCTGCTCTTCGGCATCGACGCGCACGACGCGACCGTGTTCGCCGGCGTGACCGTCCTGCTGCTTGGCGTTGCCGCCGCCGCGTGCCTGATTCCCGCGCGGCGGGCGATGCGCATCGACCCGATGGCGGCGCTACGCGATAGTTGACCGGCGATCGACGATATCTCGATGTCCGGATAGCGGGATATCGCGATAGCGGGATATCGCCATAGCGCGATCCCTTACCCCGATAAACCCATCACCGATGGTCCGATGACATGACCCGATCACCCGATCATCCATCGGCCGATTGCAGAGCCTGTCCTGTTGATTACCCACACGAGACCGGCTATGCTCTGTTGGCAGCCAACAGGAGACAGATGGCTCAAACCGACGTTCCGGCCGGCACGCTGACGCTGATGGTGCTGCGGACGCTCGATCAGATGGGGCCGCAGCACGGCTACGGCATCGCGCGGCGCATCGAACAGGTCAGCGGCGACCGGCTTCAGCTCAACCAGGGTACGATCTACCCGGCGCTCCTTCAGCTCGAACAGAACGGGTGGATCAAAGGATCGTGGGGCGTGTCGGAGAACAACCGCCGCGCCCGATACTACGCGATCTCGCGCGCCGGCAAGCGCCGGCTGGCGGTCGAAGAAGATCGCTGGCGCGTCGCCTCCGAGACGATCCTGAAGTTCCTCGCTCCAACCAGCGACAGAGGCGTGTCATGACAGCGCTGCGCGCGTTCGCCGCGCGTCTTCTCGCCACCTTCCGCGTCGAGCGCAGCGTGGATCTCGACGAGGAGGTTCGCGCTCATCTGGAGATGCAGGCGCAGGAATACGAGCGCCGCGGGCTGACGCCCGAGGCGGCCCGCGCCGCCGCGCTCGAGCGCTTCGGCCCCGTCGAGCCGATGAAGAACACGTATCGCGACCGCCGCATTTTTCCCACTGTCGAGGCCATCCTCCGAGACGTCCGCTACAGCGCGCGGTTCATCCGCCGCAGTCCCGGCTTTGCGCTGATGGCGCTCTCGACGCTGGCCATCGGCATCGGCGCGACCACCGCCGTCTTCAGCCTCGTGAATCGCGCGCTGTTTCAACCGCTGCCGGTCGAGCGGCCGAACGAGATCGTCTCCCTCAGCAATGGCGGTTCGCGCGGGATGCTGAACCTGTTCTCATACCCGAACTATGAAGACCTGCGCGATCGTGCCGATGTGTTCGACGCCCTGGTTGCGTACCGCTTCACGCCGATCGCCGCGAGCGCCAACGGCGTCAACGAGCGGCTCTGGGCGTACCTCGTCTCGGGCAATTACTTCGGCGTGCTGGGCGTGCGGCCTGCGATCGGGCGGGCGATCTCGCTGGAAGACGATGCGCAGCGCGGCGCGTCGCCGGTGGCCGTGATCAGCTTCCGCTACTGGCAGCAGCGCTTCGGCGGCGACGCCGGCGCGATTGGGCGGCCGGTCGTCGTCAATGGAAGGACCTACACGATCATCGGCGTGGCGCCGCGCGGCTTCTTCGGTACCGAGGTCGCCGCGGCCCCGGACTTCTGGTTTCCCCTGGCGATGCAGCCGGTCATCGAAAGCGGCTCGCCGAGAATCGACGACCGCCGCGCGGACACGGTCTTCGTCCTCGGCCGGCTGCGGGCGGGCGTCGGCCGGCCGCAGGCGTCGGCCGCGCTCGACGGCGTCGCGGCCGGACTGTCGCGCGAGTTTCCTGACGTCAACGAAGCGATGCGCGTCGTTCTGTCCCCCACGGGACTCTTCGGCGGCATGATGCGCGGGCCGGTGCTCGGCTTCACCGGGCTCCTGCTCGTCATCGCGGGCCTCGTCCTGCTGCTCGCTTGCGTCAACCTCGCGAATCTACTGCTGGCGCGCGCCATCGATCGTCGGCACGAAGTCGCGATCCGGTTGTCGATCGGCGCCGGCCGCGTCGCGCTGCTTCGACAGCTGCTCATCGAGAGCCTCATGCTCTCCAGCGCCGCGGGCGTGGCGGGTCTGATGCTCGCGTGGTGGCTGATGCGTTCCGCCAGCGCGATGCGGCTGCCCGTCGACATCCCGATCGTGCTCGACCTTCCGCTCGACGGACGCGTCCTGCTCTTCAGCGTCCTGCTCTCACTCGTGACCGCCGTGATGTTCGGCCTGGTGCCGGCGCTGCAGGCCACGAAGGTGGACCTCGCGGGCGTCCTCAAAGACTCGGCGTCATCGAGCCAGCGGCGGACCGTGAGGTGGCGCAGCGCGCTGATCGTCGTGCAGGTGGCCGTGTCGCTCGTCCTGCTCACCGGCGCCGGGCTGATGTGGCGCGCGCTCGGGCGCACGCAGACGATAGCGCTCGGGTTTTCGACGAGGGGCGCTCTTGAGGTGTCCTTCGATCTTCGGTTGCAGGGTTATGCCCCCGAGAACGGGCGCGAGATTCATCGTCGCCTGATCGATTCCGTCCGCGCCCTGCCCGGCATCACTCAGGCCGCGCTCGCCGACATCGTCCCGATCGACCTGCACTTCGGGCGCGGGCGTGTGTATGCCGAGGAGTCCGCGGCGGAGCGCGAGGTCCGAACGCCGGTGGCGTACTCGAGCCGCATCACGCCCGGCTATTTCCGGACGATGGGGACGCGCCTCGAGGAAGGGCGCGATTTCACGGAGTTCGACAATCAGGACAGCCAGCGGGTCGTGATCGTCAACCGCTCGCTTGCGTCGCGGCTCTGGCCGGGCCAGAGCGCGCTCGGCCGCCGGCTGGGAATCGGCCGAGTGATGGGGTTCGGTACTCCGGGATCGCAGGCGGGCCGGTCTGACATCTTCGAGGTCGTCGGCATCGTCGAGGACGGCAAGTACGGCGGCTTCAACGACAACGGCGCGCTGGCGGTGTTCCGGCCGCTCTTCCAGTCGTATTCGGGCGCGACCTCCGTCGTCGCGCGAACGGACGGCGACATCGGAGCGGCGATTGCCGCCGTTCGCGGCGCGGTGCGCGAGATCGATCCCAACATGCCGATCGGCGCCGCGCGCTCGTTCGAGGAACGGCTGTCGGTCCCGCTCCTGCCGGCGCGGGTGACGGCGCTCGCGCTCGCCGGCTTCGGCGCGCTGGCGCTGGTCCTCGCGGCGATCGGCCTCTACGGCGTGATGTCGTACTCGGTGTCGAGCCGGACGCACGAGATTGGCATCCGCATGACGCTCGGCGCGCAGCCCTCTGACGTGCTGCGGCTGATCTACGGTCAGGGCAGCCGGCTGATCGGCATCGGCGTCGTGGCCGGTGTCGTCTTGGCCGTGTTCGTCACGCGGTTGATGCGCGCCCTTCTCTTTGGAATCAGCCCCACCGATCCGATGACCTACGTCGCCGTCGTCATCGGCCTCTCCGTCGTCGCGCTCCTGGCCTGCTGGATTCCGGCGCGACGCGCGCTGAAGACCGATCCGGTGGAGGCGCTGCGCGTGAGCTAGATTCATCGGCTCATGGCTGATCGGCCGATCGGCTCATGTCATCGGGTCCTCGGGGGATCTTTTTATCGGGATATCTGATCGCGGTATCGGGGCTATCGCTCAATCGAGATATCGCGATATCGAGATATCGGGATGCATCGATAGTCCGATAGTCCGATAACCCGATCCCGTACCCCGATAACTCGATCTGCCATGGCCCGATGGCGCGATCAGCCTTGGCCAGATTGATTAGTGGCGTGCTGACCGTTAGTGTTTCGGCGCAGCCCGAAGGCCCAGGCGGGCGGCCATCGTCACCAGGTCAGGAAGCGAGTCGGCCTTCATCTTGCGCATGACCTGGCCTCTGTGGGCCTTCACGGTGATCTCGCTGATCCCGAGTTCGCCACCGACCTGTTTATTCAACAGCCCGGACACGACCAATGACATCACCTCGCGTTCGCGCGGCGTGAGTGACGCGAAGCAGTCCCGCAACACCCGCATCTCCGAATCCTTTCGGAGTGCCGTGCGACTTCGCTCGATGGCACCGTGAATGGCGTCCAACAGCACATCGTCCTTGAACGGTTTCGTCAGGAACTCGACGGCTCCCGCCTTCATCGCTTGCACGCTCATGGGCACATCACCATGACCGGTGATGAAGATGATCGGCATGTCGGTTCGATCGGCGAGCTGCTGCTGCAGCTCGAGCCCGTTCAGTCCCGGCAGGGTCACGTCCAGCACAAGGCAACACGGACGGGTCACGCGAGGACAGGACAGGAATTCCTGAGCGGATGCGAATGTTTCGGGTTGCCAGCCTGCGCTCTTGATCAGCAGCTCCAACGATTCGCGCACCGAGACGTCGTCGTCAACGACGAAGACAACGGATGTGACGTCCGGCATCGTAACGACCTCGACCGCACGGACTGCCCACGACGAGCTCACAGTATACGGCCGCCCTCGAACGACGTTCTCTGTAAACATCGTTGGTATACCTACGGCACCCCAAGCGCGGCGTTGAGCGCGTCGAGCAGCGCCGCCTCGCTGAACGGCTTGAACAGGCACTCCACTGCGCCCTGCGCGAGCAGGCGCGGACGGACCGCCTTGTCTCCGTTGGCGGTGATGAAGACAATCGGGATCTTCAGCCGCCGACGTATTAATTCCTGTTGAAGATCGGGACCCGACATGCCAGGCATGGCGATGTCGAGGATGAGGCAGCTCGTCTCGCTGACCACCTCCGAGGCGAGGAACGCTTCGGCCGATGAGAACGCCTGGGAGACAAAGCCGAGCTGCCGCAGCAAGTCTGGCAGCGACTCGCGCACCGACTCGTCGTCATCAACGACCGACACCAGCGAACGCTGGCGCATCAGGATTCCCTCATGACGTGTGCACCGTCCGTCATGAGGATGCGACACTCTGCCGGCGACCGTCCATTAGACCTTGGTATTGCCCGCCAGCGCCGGGTAGGTGACGGTCGCTGGAGCGCGGGGGATGGAAAACGAGAACGTCGCCCCAGGTCCGTCGTTCGGTTCTGCCCAAAGACGACCCTGATGGCTCTCGACGATCGAGCGGCTGACAAACAACCCGATGCCCATGCCGCCGCTCTTGGTCGTGTAGAACGCATCGAACAGCTTGTCCATGCCCTGACGGTCGATCCCGACACCGGCATCCCGCACCACCACGCGCACACGGTCCTCGCCTTCCCGTTCGGTTCCGATCAGTAAGTGCCGCGGGCGGTCGTCGACGCCGGCCATCGCGTCCGAGGCGTTGCGGAGCAGGTTCAGAATGACTTGCTGGAGCTGAATACGATCGCCGGTGATGATCGGCAGATCGTCGGCGAGCTCCGCCTGAAGAATCACCCGGTGTCTCCGGAGGTCACTCAACGAGAGCGCGATGACCTCTCGCGTGGCCTCGTTCAGATCAACCGACTCCAACGAGAATTCCTTCTTGCTGAACAGGGCTCGTAACCGCGTCATCACATCCGCGGCGCGGTTGCCATCACGAATTGTCCGTCTCGCGGTTTCGCGCGCACCGTCGACGTCTGGAGGATCGGCACCCAGCATTCGCAAACAGGTACTGGCGTTCGTGATGATGCCAGCAAGCGGTTGGTTGATTTCGTGCGCGATCGACGCCGTCAACACTCCGAGGCTCGTGGCCCTCGATACGTATGCAAGTTCCGATCGGACCTTCGCGAGTGCCTCTTCTGAGCGTCGGCGCCGGGTCACGTCCTGAACTGCGCCGATGTACTCACGTTGACCGCTATCGTCTCGGCAGTGGGCGACGATGTGTACGTACTTGACCGTGCGGTCCGGCATCTGCAGGCGTATCTCGAGCTGCACATCGCTGCCGTCTCGGCGAGATCGCTCAATCTGTTCCGTGAACCCTGATAAATCTTCTGGGTGGACTCGAGTCCCAATCACCTCAAAGGTCACTCGCACATCTCGGTCAATCTCGAAGATGCGATACAGCTGTTCTGACCACGTGATCTCGTCGGTCGCCACCCGCCAGGAAAAGCTGCCCACCCGGCTGAGCTGTTGGCCTTCTGCGAGGAATGCCTCACTCCGCCGCAACTCCTCCTCCGACCGTTTGCGTTCCGTGATGTCGCGCATGTAGCCGGTGAAGGATGGCGGCCCATCCAGCGGGATGCGTGTGATCGCCAGTTCGGTGGGAAATTCGCTCCCATCGGCACGTACTGCCGTCATTTCGATGCGCCTCCCGAGCACGCGGGCCTCACCCGTGGCCAGGTAGCGGGCGAACCCCTGCCGGTGCCTTGCTCGAAGTGCCGGCGGGATGATGACGTCGGCTAGCTGCCGGCCCAGGACCTCGTCCTGGCGGTACCCAAACGTGCGCTCCGCAGCGGGATTGAATTCGGTGATGCAGCCTTCGTGGTCGATTGTCACGATGCACTCGAGCGCCGAGTCCAGGATGGCGGTCTTCCGCGCCTCGCTGCGTCGCAGTTCCTGCTCGGCTCGCTTACGCTCGTCAATGTCGATGAGCAGGTTGTACCAGCGGACGATCTGCCCGTTCGTATCCCGAAGCGGGAATCCGCGAGACTGAAACCACCGGTAGACGCCATCGAAACGTCGAGCACGTACTTCGAACTCGAAAGGGTCACCTGACACGATCGAGTGGGTGAAGAGTTCGGCGACGCGTGGAAGATCCTCAGGATGTGTCATGCCGCCGGTTCCCCAGTGCTTTAGCTCCTCCAACGTCTTGCCGAAGTACTCGAGGATCGGACGGTTGACGAATTCGACCTCACCGCCGGGCGTGAAGACCGCGACGAACCCTGGAATGCTGTCCACGATCAGGCGCGACTCGCGTTCGCTTTCGCGCAGCGCATCCTCGGCGTGCTTCCGCTCGTCGATGTCCGTCAGCAGCACGCACCAGCGAACGATGCGACCGCTTGCATCGCGAAGGGGGAAGCCGTTGTTCTGGAACCACAGATAGGCGCCGTCCGACCGCCGGAATCGCTGCAGAATCTCGTAGGGGCTGCCAGAGGCGATCGATTGTGCGAAGGCCCGGATGACGTGAGGAAGGTCGTCAGGGTGAACGGTGTCGTTCGTCCCCCATTGTTTCAGCTCCTTAAGGGTCCTTCCGGTGTATTCGAGGATCTGGCGATTGGCGAATTCGACCTCACCGGCCGCCGTCAACAAGGCGACCAGGCCGGGAATACTGTCCACCAGCAAGCGCGAATTGCGTTCGCTTTCGCGCAGGAGGTCGGCCGAGTATTGGCGTGCCGCGTCCACGTGTCCGCACAGGGTAGCGCATTACCATCCGTCTGCGATATCCGATCCCCTTCTGCAGTCTGCGGCCGGGGTCCGAGAGAAACGTCCACCCGGCCCCGACTGCAGTGCGAAACTTCATTCGTCTCGATCAGCGATCGCGGCTACGTTCCACGTTGAGCGCGGCATCTGTCGCCGCATCGTCAGGAGTCCTCCCGCGCTCGCGCGCAACGATGTAAGCGGCGTACCACTCCGACCAGTGGTGCTTCGGAGCGGTCGGCTCGTACCCGCCGTGGCGCTCTTCTGTTTCGCGCAGAAGCTCGGTCAGCGTCACGACGTCCGAGCTGAGCCCTCGTCCCGGAAGCCGCGACTTGATCTGCTGGAGGAGCCAGCCGTTACCGTCAGGATCACTAAATGAGGCGAATGAGAAATAGGAACGACCTTCCGGGTCCGGACCCGGCACGCGTCCCTTCGTCCCGGCGACACGAAGGAGGTTCCCGTCGAAATGGAACACCTCGCTCACATCGACGCCGTGTCCAGTCAGCTTGGCGCGTGCGGCCTCGAGGTCGTCGACCACGAGGAACGTTCCCTGAACCGATCCCGGCACGGCCGCCGTAAACCCCTTGCCGAACATGACGGAGCACGGCGAGCCGGGAGGTGTCATCTGCACGAGCCGCCAATCGTCACCACTCGCGAAATCGGCGTCCAGCCGCCAATCCAGGCTCTCGTAGAAGCGCCTGGCGCGATCGACGTCGGACACTGGAATGACGACGACCTCGAGCTTCAGATCGGTCGTGGCGGCGGTGCGGATACGGGTGGCGTCTTCATGGATTGTCTGAGTGCTCATTGTGACCTCCGTGTCTCGCTACGAAGCATGCGCGCGCGAGGCGCAATCGTCTATCAGACTTTGGTATCGGTTTTTGGCTCACTCGCGGCGGTACCGCGAGCTCGGCTTCAAGTCGATACGAAGGTGTCGTGGATACCTTCGGCGGGCCTTCCCCAACCTGATCTACTTCCACGAGGCCGACCGGGGCGGTCACTTCGCGATGTGGGAGCACCCGGAGCTGTTTGCCGCCGAGCTCCGTGCCGCCTTTCGATCGCTGCGGGGCGCGCAGTCATAACCGCGATGTGGGAGAAGGGCGGCCGCGTCTTCCGTGGCTTTCTTTGGAACATCAAATGCAACGGTGCCGTTGTCGACAACCTGGTGGTTCGCGTCAACCAATTCAATCAGCACTTTGTGCGGACCGGGCGGCAGGCCCCGCAGGATGGGCGGGTTGCCACTCGCGTCCGCCCACTGCCACGGCGCCTCGTCGACGGTTACATGAATGTGGCCTACGCGCGGCGAAACAGCCAGCGCACCTGGGCCGAACACCGGTGCCATCCGCATGTTCTCCGCACCGTACGCGATCACCACCACTCCGCGGGAGGCGAGGCGTTGGGGCAGCGGAGGATCGATCACGATCTTCGCTGCGGGCTCCGTGCCTGTGAGTGGGATGACCCCGGCAGGTCTACACGTCTGCGTGGCGCTCTGTGCGAGAGCGGTGCTCGCGCACAGCATCATGGCGGCGACGGACAGCACCGGCGCTACGTTCTCGGCTGCAAGCTTCAGCGTGATCATGATCTTTGCTCCTCTCATTCGAGACGCGTTCGACACACGTGATCACATAGGAAGCGTCGGTCGAAAGCCGGCGGCGTGTTCGAATCATGGCGGTGATTTGGAGACCGACATGAAAACGACGCGAATGGTGGTGGTAGCGGCGGTCATCGTCGCGAGCCTTCTGGTTCTCCACGTGGCACGGGCGCAGCAGGCAGGAATCAAACGCATCGATCTCCAGCGGCACGATCTCAGCGTCCCCGGACGCGAGGTCGTCCAGACAATTGTCGAACTCGACCCTGGGGTGACGTCCTCCAGGCACACGCATCCGGGTGAAGAGATCATCTATGTTCTCGAAGGGGCGCCACTGGAGTACGAGGTCGAAGGAAAGCCGCCGGTGACGCTCATGCCGGGCGACGTCCTCTTCATCCCGGCCGGAACGATCCACGCGGCGAAGAACGTCGGCAGCCGAAAAGGAGCGGAGCTGGCCACGTATGTCGTCGAAAAAGGAAAACCGCTCCTCACCGAGCTCAGTGATCGCTCTCCGAGGTGATCCTCCGCGACGGCGTCTCAACGTGTCGTGGCGTCTACAAGCAGCAGGAGGCCGAAACCGAAGGCGACGAGCAAGCCGGAGAAACGCGGACTGTTGTGGAAGGCTTCGGGGATTATCGTTTCCGCGGTCATCGCGAGCAGCGCTCCGGCTCCAAATGCCTGCAGCCGCGGTGGCCACGCCTGACCGAGCGAACCGAACCCAACATATCCGGCCGCGATCGCTACCGCTGCCCCGATGGCGATCGCACTCCAGAGCAGAAAGATGTAGGGGTAACTGCGGCCGGCCGCCCGCATCCCCGCTGTGCTCGATAAAGCCACGGGAAAGTTGCCCACTGAGAACGCGATCACGAGCGCGAGGGGGACGACCGGATCCCGCAGAGCGATTCCCAACACCATCGCCTCCGGGACCGCGTCAAGCGCGTTGCCGAGCCCGATGGCTACCCCGCTGCCAGGCTGCTGCGACTCGGCAGGTTGCTGAACACACTCGCCGCATCGCTTGCGGTGAGCGGCACCGAACCGCGCGAGAAGCGCGTTGCTCGCGCTGAACACGGCTGCCCCAAGCAGCAGTGACAGCGCCGCTGCCATTGGCCCGGCGACCCGGATCGCATCCGCGGCCACTTTCAGGGACACACCGGCGAGCAGCAGTCCCGCCCCTACCGACATGGCCATCGCGATGCGTTGGTGCGGCATGCGGGAGAATGATCCGGCGATCGCGCCGACCAGCAGCCCGACGAAGGACACTAAGCCCAACGCCAGGACAGCCCAGACGTCATCAGTACTCGTGGCCATAGACAGACCCGGATTGCGAACTCACGTGACCGCTTGGCGACAGGATGGTTGCCACAGTCCGAGTCGTCCATTGGACCTTGGTATCGGTTGGGTGTCGTCGTCGATACCTTCGTCTGATGGATCCACGCTCATACGTCTGGTCTGATGGGACGCCCATCACAAATGAGGTGCATCATGCAGGCGATCCGCGTACACCACTTCGGCGGTCTCGACTCTCTTGTGGCGGAGGACGTGCCTCGGCCGGCTCCTGGTGAAGGCGAGGTGTTGCTGCGCGTGAACGCAGCGGGCGTCGGTCCCTGGGACGCCTGGATCAGGTCCGGGCGGAGCGTCCTTCCTCAGCCACTTCCGTTGACACTCGGGTCCGACGTAGCCGGGCTTGTCGAGCACGTCGGTGCAGGGGTATCGCAGTTCAGGGCTGGCGATGCGGTGTTCGGCGCCACCAACGCCCGATTCACCGGTGGATACGCCACCGCGTTGTCGGCGGATGTCGCCTACGTCCAGACACTCGGTGCGGACCGGGTCATTACGGGCAGAAGTCACGGTTCGAGGAGGAACTTGGCGACGTTGATGTCGTGCTCGACACGATCGGCGGCGACACGCAGGACCGATCCTTCGCCGTCCTCAAGCCCGGTGGCGTTCTGGTCTCGGCCGTGGCCGCGCCCGATGAGCAGAAAGCTGCTCGCCACGGCGTACGGGCCCTGTTCTTCCTCGTCGAGGTCTCATCGCAGCGCCTCGAACAAATTGCGGCCCTGATCGAAGCCGGCGAACTGACCACGAGCGTCGGTGATGTGCTGCCGCTTGCCGCGGCCCGAATCGCCCACGAAATGCTCGCAGGCAAGCCGCACAAGCGCGGAAAGATCGTTCTGACCGTAGACGGATCGCTCCAATGAGATGACGCGAGGGGTCATCTCAGATACCAGCAATCGCGAGCGCCGCGGCGACCCGCGCGTTGTTTCGCAGCAGCGCCAGGTTAGCGCGCACGCTCTCCCCGCCCGTCACCGCGTGCATCCGATCGAGCAGGAACGGTGTCACCGCGCGACCGCGAATGCCGCGGCTCTCAGCGTCGGACAACGCGGTGCGGATGGCGCGATCGTACAGGTCCGGCGCCATTTCGTCGGCGACGGGAATCGGATTCGCCACGAGGACGCCCGTGCTGAGGCCGAGCGACAGGTGGAGTCGCACGGCCGACGCGAGCTCGGCGATTGAGTCATACCGGCGATCGACGGGGATCCCGGTCGAGCGGCGGTAGAACGCGGGAAACTCGTCCGTCTCGAATCCAAAGATGGGCACGCCGAGCGTTTCCAGCTCCTCGACGGTCCGCGGCAGATCGAGGATGGCCTTGGCGCCCGCCGCGACCACGGCGACCGGAATCCGCGCCAGCGCTGTGAGATCGGAGGACACATCGCCGGTGTCGGCGGCGGCGCGATGCACGCCGCCGATGCCTCCCGTCGCGAAGACCCGGATGCCGCTTGCGTGGGCGGCGAACATGGTCGCGGCCACGGTCGTGGATCCCGGTTGACCGCTGCACACCGCCGCAGCCAGATTACTGAGGTTGACCTTGGCGACGTTCGCCGTCGTCGCGAGCTGCTCCAGCTCCACGTGGGTGAGGCCGATACGGATGGCGCCTCCAATGATGCCGATGGTGGCGGGCGTCGCGCCGGACACGCGAACGATCTCTTCGAGCGAAATGGCGGTTGCCACCCCGTCCGGGTGCGGCAGACCGTGCGTCACGAGGGTCGTCTCGAGCGCGACGACGGGTGCTCTTGCGGCGAGGGCGCGCGCGACCTCATCGCTGCACGTGCACAGCGCCTTCACCGCTCCACCTCGCTGTAATACAGGTGTCGCAATCGAGCGTCGGCCTCTGCGCGTCCGGCCGCCAGGAGCGCGTCTGGTCCCCACGCTTCGACCGCGAAGCTTGCCGTCACCACCGCGCGCTGCAGGCACGCTTCGACCGGAAGGCCTTCGAGGTGAGCCAGCACGAATCCCACGCTGAAGGCATCGCCAGCGCCGGTCTGATCGACGACGCTGTCTGCGCGCGCGACCCAACTATGGAAGCGCTTGTCACGCGCATCGTAGAGGATTCCGCCTTTCGCACCGCGTTTGAAGACCACGAAGCGGAGCCGGCCGTTGATCAGGCGAGGCAGCGCCTGTTGCGGATTCACCTGCGCCCCGTCGAGACGTAATTCATCCTCGCCTGGAAAGAACGCGTCGGCATGCGCCAAAACTTCCCGCCAATCGCCAAGCGTTCTTTCGTCGACTTCCAGGTGCGGATCGATCGATATGAACCGTCCTGGCTCCCGGGACAGGGACGTCAGCAGTCTGCGCTGAACATCGAACGGCATCGGGGCAAGATGAAACGCCGGAGTTCCACTCCATTCGGACGGGATCAGTTCGGGTCCTGGCGATACCTCTTCGTGTGTCGGGCACCCCAGCCTATGGATCAGACGCCGTACGTGTCCCTCGTACAGCAACCACGTGCGCACGCCCGAACGGCCGAACGCCTGCACACCGCGGAGATCGGCGCCGCGCCGTTGGAGTGTGGCAAGGACGTCGGCTGGATAGTCGTCCCCAAGGACGCTGACCAACCCCGGCCTCGCGTCCCATACCGTCGCACCCAGTGCCCCGTACAAAAGTGCGCCACCCGCCTGACCCATGCGCGTCGTGCCGTCTGCCAGAACGACATCGTCCACCAGCAGGTTCCCCAGCAGCACGATCGAAGGTGTCACGACATTCAAAGTCTACTCGGAGAGCCATCACCCATGGGTGATCGGGTGATCGGGTGATCGGGCGATGTCATGGGGCCATCGAGGGATCTTCTTATCGGCGTAAGGGATCGCGGTATCGGTCTATCGGGGTATCGGTCTATCGCGCGATCGAGATATCGCGATATCGGCTGCGTGCCGTCGACGCGCGCCCACTGATGGCCGGCGTCGAGGCAACAGTGATCGCCTCGCGAGCTCCGATGGTGAGCCGGAGAGCCGTTGCCAGATCGACGCGAGGCTGCCACTCGAGCCTCGACCTGGCCGACGCGTTGGAGAATCGCAGCGGCTTATAGAGAGCTTGCACGACATACGGAAGGAACCCTGATGGAAGCAGCCCTTCCGCCCGTGTGTACCAGCGTTCGTACAGTCGCGAAAGAGCTCTCGCAGCCCAACGCGGTAGGCTGAGCACGTGAAGGTCAGCGCCGCTCTGCTGCTCCAGGTCGACGATTTGGCGCGCGGTCGGCAGCTCGTCATCGACGATGTTGAACGCCGCGCCGTCGATGCCGTCCGCGAGTACGGCTGCCGTGACCGCGGACGCGCAGTTTGCGACGAATGTATAGGGGAGCAAGCGGTTCCGGTCGACTACGGCGAGGAGTCGCCCGACGCGCGGCCCTACGCGGTCGCTTAGAGCGCTGCGGCCAGGCCCGAAGATGACACCAGGGCGAACGATGACGAGCGGCAGCGCGTGGAGGCGGCATATATCGCTGCAGACGGATTCCTGTACGACCTTGCTGTAGACGTACCCGCCGCGGCGCTCGGGCGTCGGGTCGATGGGACATCTCTCGTCGAGCACCGAATGTGGAGAAAGCGACTGTGTTCCGTAGACGCTCAACGAGCTGACGTGCACGAATCGGCGGATACCGCAGGCAACCGCCGTATTCGTCAGCGCACGGGTTGCAGCGACGTTCTCGCGAACGAGAACGCTGGGTGCTCCACGCAGCGCACTTGCGGCGTGCACGACCACATCGCACCCCGCGAGCCACGCTCGAGGGACCGGCTCGTCGCGGAGCGACCCATACACCAGCTCGAGCCTCCTGGAAGTGAGCTGGCCCATCGCCATCAGGGCGTCGAGCAGCCGAACCGCGGCATCCGCGCCGCGGACCAGGCACCTCACGTCGAGATCCCGCGCGAGCAGCTCGCGGACCACCTCGCGACCCAGAAACCCCGAGGCGCCGGTCACGAAGATCCGGTTCGTCATATCCGTGACGCGACGCGCCCGATTCGGGAGCCATGCTGCTGGTCCAGGGCCTCGATGACGTCATCCATCA
>DATAEE010000248.1:0-6836 GCA_036258175.1 Vicinamibacterales bacterium | reverse complement strand
CTGAGCATCTTCACGTTCCACGACCAGGTCAAAGGGAACATCTACGACACGGTTGCGGCGGTCGCACTCGTCGCGCCCTTCACGATTGTGCTGTGGTACGTCGAGAGGCGACTCGGGTTCGACATGGAGGATCGGATCGGGTGGTCGCTCGTTCCGTTCGCGATGTTCATCGGCATAAAGATGCGGGTCGCCCGGCACCTGCTGATCGTGCTCCTGGTGCCGGACAAGCGGGGACCGCGCAACATCGTGGCATCCATCGGCCTCGCGCTCTACGCCGCGGCTCCGGATGTGTTCCGACTCGGGTCGGTGCTGTACATCACGACCGTTCTGCTCTTCGCAGTCCTGGCGTTTTATCTGCGGCGAATCGGCTGGGCAACGGTTCGCGACGACGCGCGGCATCCGCTGCGCACCGTGAGGCTACTGCTGTCGGCGCCCCGACCAGGTTCTCTGGCGGCGGCATAGTCGCAGTGTCGATCCGCCATGTCAGAGAAAGTGTAGGATCTGCCGCCCGGCACTCACGCGACGGCCCGCCACCGCAGGTAGACCAAGCAGGCAGCCACAAGCACGGCACCGAGGCTTGCGGCGGCCAACTGCAGGAGGAGCATGTAGAGGGGGCGCCTCAGGAGGTCGAAGATCAGGAAGCTCGTCAGGAAGAAGCCCATCAGGGCTGTCGCGCGCCAGGCGGGCGACAGGTCGCGCCATCGGTCCACGAGGCACATGTAGGCGGGCAACGCGAGCACGAGCACGTAGTCCCAGCCTTGCGGCGACAACAGGGGCACCAACGTGAAGAAGTACGCGCCTTCCAGGTAGTTCGGTTCGGCCACGTGTCGCCGCCGCGACATCACGAAGAGCCCCACGACGACAGCGCCGACGGCCGAAGCCAGCGCAAGACCCTCGGCCGCAGGGCCGGGCCGGATCCACTTCGCCCACATCGAGGCGAACGACATGTTATCTGGCGAGAGCAAGTTCGGCTCCGTCGTCGTAGCGACGGTGCGGTACCATTCGTGTAGCAGCGTCAGGTTGCCGTTCCAGCCGTAGGATGCGGCCGGCAGCAACAGCCCCGCGGCCAGGACCAGGCCGAACGGGACGAACGGACGCCAGCCGAGCGTCCAGGCCAGCCACGGAACCAGGACGAGGGCATACGGCTTGACGAACACGCCCGCCGCGACGGAAGCTCCAGCCCAGAATTCCTCGCCATGCTGCGCGGCAATCACGGCGCTGAGCAGCAGCAGCGCCAGCGGCAGGTTGAATTGTCCCAGCGCGAGCTCCTTAACGAGGAACTTGCCGGTCAGGAGCAGTGTCAGCCAGACGAGCGGCTGCGGTGCCCGCCGCCGGTCGGGCAGGGCGGCGAGCGACAGGCGGACGAATGCCCAGGCCATGGCCACCGTCAACGCGAACCATGTGAACTCTGCGACCTCTTTGGACACCCAGGTGAAGGGCACCATGAGCGGCGCAAATGCCGGGAGGTACTTGTACTGGTAGTGACCATCTTCGGGCCGGTATAAGGGCTCGGCCGCAAGGAAGCGCGCCGCAGCGGTACGCGGCACGGCGAAATCGATGAGCTCGCTGTGCTTGAAGCGTACCGCGGCATAGCCGGCGGCGGCGACCATGAGAAGAACGAGGATGGGCTGAACGAGCGATCGCGGCCGGGACGGCACCCGCCGAGCGTACCACTTTCTCTGGATTGGACCGGCTATCTACCGTGAACCCGAACCTGATGCGGGCCATCGACTACTGGGTTGGGATCCCGCTCGTCTTTCTCCTCACCGTCGTCTACCGCATCCAGCGCTTCATCGGACTGGCCACCTCACCGGTCGGCAGGCCGCGGAACATCCTGTTCATTCAGCTCGCCGAGATGGGGACGATGGTCGTGGCTTATCCCTCGCTCAGGAAAGCGCGCGAGCTCTACCCGGACGCCACGCTGCACTTTCTGTGCTTCACGCAGATTCGGTCGAGCGTGGAGATCCTCGAGATCATCCCATCGGAGAACATCATCACCATTGACGCGCATTCCGGCCTGTCACTCGCGCGGGACACGCTGCGGTTTCTGTGGCGTGCCCGCCGTCGCCGCATCGACACCGTGATCAACATGGAAGCTTTTGTCAGGTACAGCAGCATGCTGAGCTACCTGTCAGGCGCTTGCCGACGCGTCGGTTTCCACCGGTTCAACCAGGAAGGGCTGTACGCCGGCGACCTGCTGACACACAAGGTGCTCTACAACGCGCACATCCATGCCGCGCACACGTTCCTCGATCTGGTGCACGCTCTCGACGCGCCGCCGGGCCAGGTGCCGCGCGTGAAACGACCGAAGGCCGTGGACTGCCTCGAGGTTCCGAAGATCACGACCGACGCGAGCGCGGCCGCCGAGGTCTGGCGGAAGCTGCGCGCGATCCATGCCGACATCGGACCAACCTGCAAGCTCGTGGTTCTCAATCCAAACGCCAGCGCCAGGCTTCCCATGCGCCGCCTGCCGCTCGAATCGTTTACCGAGCTCGCTCGGAATCTGCTGGAGGATCCCGAGGTGTTCGTGGTGATCACAGGCGTTGCCAGCGAGAAGCCCGACGCGCAATACATGTGCGCGCGGCTTGGCTCGCCGCGTGCGCTGGACCTCACCGGCCAGACGACGATGACAGAGCTGCTGCAGCTGTTCAATCTCGCGCACGTGCTGGTCACGAACGACTCGGGACCGGCCCACTTCGCGGCGCTGACACGGACCCACGTGGTCGTCTTCTTCGGGCCCGAGATCCCCGCGCGCTATCGGCCGTTGACGACCAGCTCGGACGTGATCCACACCGGATACTCCTGCAGCCCGTGCATCGGTCCGCTCAACCAGCGTCAATCGCCCTGCAACGACAACTTGTGCCTGAAGAGCATCAGCATCGAGGAGATCACCATACTGGTGCGCTCGCGTCTCAAGGCTGTGCGGTCCTCGGCTGCTCCGGTTGGCGGTGCGTGAGCCCTCTCAAAGCCCTCAGTCTCCGGCAGCTTGGCCGCTACGCGATCGCGCGCAGCCTTTTCAAGGCCACCAGCCTGCCGCGGGCCATTGCGCGCCTGGGCTTTGTCCAGGCCGACCCGATGCGGGCGCCCGCTCGCGCCCAGGATCTGATCCTCGCGCCGCGCGTTACGGGCTATCGCGCCGGTGAGCTGGAGCGCCGCTACCCGCGTCTGGCGATCGAAGAGGCCTTCTTCGTCAACTACGGTTTCCTGCCTCGCGAGACCCTGGCCCTGCTGCATCCGCGCGAGGCGCCGCGCGCCTGGGACGCAAGGATGCAGGCGCGCGCGCAGGAGGTGCTGGCCTTCGTGCGCCAGCATGGTTGCACTCACCCCAAGGACGTGCAGGCGCATTTCGACCATGGCCGCATCAAGCGCTGGGGCGGCGACCTGAGTGTCAGCACGCATCTGTTGGAGGGCCTGCACTATCGCGGGCTCCTGCGCGTGGCGCGGCGCGAGGCCGGCACCCGGATCTACCAGGCGATCGATCACGCGCCGCAGGACGACAGCCCCGAGGCCAGGCTCGCGCGCGCCGGCCAGTTGCTGGATACGGTGGTGCAGCTCTACGCGCCGCTGCCTGCGGCCAGCCTGGGCTATCTGTGCGGGCTGCTGCGCTATGGAGTGCCGCACCTGGCCGCCGAGGCGCGGCAGGTCCAGGAGCACGCCAAATCCCGCTATGCCCATGCCCAGGTCGACGGCCTGCTGTGGTTCTGGCCGCAGGACGAGAACCCCGTGGCGACCCGGCACCAGGTCGACGACAGGCTACGCTTCCTCGCGCCCTTCGACCCCGTAGTCTGGGACCGACGGCGCTTCCAGTTGTTCTGGGACTGGGAATACAAGCTCGAGGCCTACGTGCCGGCCCACAAGCGCCGCTTGGGCCATTACGCGATGCCCATGCTATGGCGCGAGCACATACTGGGCTGGGCCAATCTAAAGGTGGTCGATGGCCGGCTGCAACACGAACTGGGCTTCGCCGGCCCGCGGCCACGCGGCAGCGCCTTTCATCTACCGCTGGACGAGGCGTTGCACCAGATGCAGGAGTTTCTGGAACTCTAGTGACTCGCATGAGGGGGGCTCTATGGCTTCCCGACTGATACGACTGTTCGGTGTGTTTGCGATGCTCGCGTGCGCGCCACTCGCTCAGGAACACGCGGGACCCCACTGGAGCTATCGCGGCGCCGACGGTCCGAAACACTGGGGCGAGCTCGACAAGGGCTTCGCCACCTGTCAACTGGGGCACCGGCAATCGCCCATCGACATTCGCGCGCCGAAGGCCGCCGATCTGCCGCCGATTCAGGTCGCGTACCGCCCCGCGCCGCTCCATATCATCAACAACGGACACACGATTCAGGTCGATTACGAGCCCGGCAGCTCGATCACCGTCGGCGACAGGCGCTTCGAGCTGAAGCAGTTCCACTTCCATCATCCAAGCGAGGAGAAGATCAACGGCAAGGGCTACGCGATGGTCGCGCACCTCGTACACGCCGCCGCAGACCGCAGCCTCGCTGTCATTGCGGTGCTGCTCGATGCGAGGGGAAGCGCGAATCCGCTTGTCTCCCGTCTGTGGCAGTACCTGCCGGCGCAGGAAGGGCCGGAGAAGACGCACGACGATGTGCAGATTGACGTTACGGGGTTGCTGCCCACCGACCGGGGGTACTACACCTTCACCGGATCCCTCACGACCCCGCCCTGCACCGAGAACGTGACGTGGTTCGTCCTGAAGGCGCCGGAGCCGATCTCGCAGGGGCAGGCCGACGCGTTCGGCCGGATTTATCGGCGCGACGCCCGGCCCACGCAGCCGCTGTACGGACGCGACGTGCTGATGTCAAAGTAGCAGTTCAGCTCACACGCAATGCCACGACGGGGTCCACTTTCATTGCGCGTCGCGCTGGGAAATAGCAGGCCGCAAAGGCAAAGGCCGTTAGCAACAGCGAGACAGTCGAGAACGTCGACGGATCGCTGGCAGTCACGCCAACCAGCAGACTCGAGCCCGCGCGCCCGAGCCACCAGGCTCCCACGAGCCCGATCGCGAGGCCGGTCAGGCTTAGCGTCAGCCCCTCACCGATCATCATCCGGAAGATGTCGCCGGCCTGTGCGCCGATGGCGATGCGCAAGCCGATTTCCTGTGTGCGCGTCGCGACCGAGTACTGGATGAGCCCGTAGATCCCGACAGCGGCCATCAGTAGCGCCACGACGGAGAAGCCGGTCAGGAGCGAGGTCTGGAAGCGACGCTGCGCGAGGTAGGTTCCGAGCTGCTGTTCCAGAGGCGCAACTCCATAGATCGGCGCATGCTTCTCCACGCGACGCACGGCCGCCCGAAGTGCCCCGGCCATCGCCTGCGGGTCGTCCGACGAGGTTCGGATGAGAAGGTCCGCGCTCTGGGGAGGATTTTGCGCGAGCGACTCGAAGATCTGCGGGACCGGTTCGCGCTCCTGCCCCTGCCGCCGCATATCGGCCACCACGCCTACGACTGTGTACCACGGCCAATCGGAATCCCGAGGCCCAAATTTGAATCTTCTTCCGACTGGATCGCCACGGGGCCACGAGCGGCGAGCCATCGCATCGTTGATGATCGCAACCCGCGCAGCATCGGGCCCATCCCCGATCGAAAAGAAGCGGCCTCGGAGCAACGGCGTCCCGAGGGTTGTGAAGAAATTCGCGCTGACCTCGGCTCTTGCGAGGTACAGGCGCTCGGAAACCGTTCCGTCGTCGCCTTCGACAGTGAGGACATGTTCCCTGGTGTTACCAATGAACAGATCGCCGATGATGCCGGCGCTCTCCACACCGGGAAGCGCCTGAATCTGTTCGAGGACACGGGTGTAAAGGTCGGTCCGTTGCGCGGAGGTGCTGATCGCCTCGCGAAGCGTGGCGGCGTGCAAGGTCGTCGGAGTGGAGAGCTCCATCATGAGGACCCGCTCAGGCGTGAATGCGGGATCAATGTTCTTCACGTTCCACCAGCTCCGGAGCAAGAGACCGGCGCCGACGAGCAGAACGATCGCGAGTGCAAACTCCGCCACCACCAGGGCGCGGCGGATTCTCCGGGTGGCCGCGGAGGGGCGCAAGTCGCGGCGCAACGTCGTCATCGCGGGCGCCAGTCCCACGAGGATTCCCGCCATAAGAGTGATGCCCAAGGCCCAGCCGAGGACGCGGAGATCGAGGCTCACTTCATTCAGACGCGGCAGGTTGCCGGGCCCGAAGGCACGGATGAGGCGAATGCCTACTGAGGCGAGCCATGTGCCAATCAGTCCCGAGACGGCGGCGAGCAGGACGCTTTCGGTGAGCAGCTGTCGCACGATCCGTCCGGCACTCGCTCCGAGCGCAGCGCGAACGGCCATCTCGCGCGCGCGGGCGACACTGCGTGCCAGCGAGAGGCTCGTCACGTTGGCAGCGGCGATCAGGAAGACGCAAAACACGGCGCCGCCAAGCATCCACAATGCCAGCCGCGATTGGGGGCCGACCATGTACAGACTCAATGGGACGATGCTGATGCCACGGTTCCTTTCGACCGCCGGCAACTGATCGTTGAGGCGGCGGCCGATTGCGCTCATCTCCGCCTGGGCCTGCTCGAACGTCACGGTCGGACGACGTCTTCCAATGACGAACCACGCCTCTCTGCCACGGACGCTCTGGCGGGTAGGGTGTGGCTCCCATACGTCTGCATCGAGCCTCGCGACCTGGAAACCAGCAGGGAGGATGCCGATGATCCGTGAAGGAAGCCCGTCGAGCACGATGGTCGCGCCGAGCGCACCGTGCGAGCCTGCGAATCGCTCTTGCCAGAAGCCATGACTGATCAGGACCAGCCGTTGCCGCTGCTCGGCTTCTTCGGTCGAAAAGCTACGTCCCTG
>DATAEE010000247.1:0-1808 GCA_036258175.1 Vicinamibacterales bacterium | reverse complement strand
GGACAGCGTGAAGGCTGTCATCCCTCGCAATGTAGGCGTCATACAAGTCATCGTAGACCCTGGAACCGTTCCAAGGTCAAGGCGACAGCAGGGATCAGCGCGCCCGTTTGAGATGGGTGGTGGACGCCCGTGCGACTCGGGGCCTCGATGCGCTCAGAGAATCGAGCAGGCGGGCCGGCTGATTCGGTGGAGTCTTCGCCAGTTGCGCGTCCCACTGGCGCAACATCGCGCGCAGCATGTCGCGCGAGGCCTGCAACTCCGCGATCTGCTGGTCGACACCGTCCAGGATCTGTGCAGCAGCGGTGCGCACGCGGCGACAAGGCGCATAGCCTGCCTCTCGCTGTTGAAGGAATGTCGCCAGCTGCCGAAGCGAGAATCCGACCCGAACCGCACCGCGAATGAGCCGTACTCGATCCAGCGCGGCGTGCGGAAACAGCCGATAGCCGCCCTCTGTCCGGCCGGGCGCCGGCAACAGTCCCAGCCGCTCGTAGTGCCGGATGGAGTCGGCACTGGTTCCCGTCATTTCTGCGAGCTGACCGATGCGGAGGAGGCCGTCAGCCATAGGTTCCATCATAGCCGCGCAGAGTACGGCGGCAGTTGCGTTACGAGCGCCGCCGCAAATATTGCGTCGGCTCGGAGCCGCCACTCGCCCAGCGTCGCACCCCTTCTTCGGCCGCTTCAGAACTCGCGACCCAAGGTATACGCGCGATCCAAATAGCCCTGCCTCGTGGCATCGTCGGCGTCGTGGACGGCGTAGAAGTACTCGTGCTCGGCGTTTTTGATTCCGGGATACGTCAGTGTGAACTCGTCGATCACCATACGCATGCCATCCCGCAGGCTGATTAACGACGAGCAGGTTATCCTGCGTCCTCTTGCGCGATTAGGGCTTCCACACGAGCACGAATGTCGTTCCGGATCGCGCGAACGCGCTCGATCGGCTGGCCCTTCGGATCGTCGAGCGGCCAGTCATCGCGTTTGAGGCCAGGCACGTACGGGCACTCGTCGCCACATCCCATCGTGATCAGGAGGTGCGCACCGGCGGCGAGCTCAGTTGTGAGCTTCTGGGGACGTGCACTACGAAGGTCGATTCCGTCTTCGTCCATGACCTGCACGACCTCGGGATGGACCCGGTCGCCGGGCCGCGTGCCGGCGGAGACCGCTCTGGCCTTGGCGGGGTCCACAAACTTGTTGAAGTACGCGGCGGCCATCTGCGAACGGCCGGCGTTGTGAACGCAAGCGAAGATGACGGTCTTCACGCGCCCTCGAATTCGACGACCGCTTCGAGGTGCGGCCGTACCTTCAGTGAGTTCGTGACGAGGCACGTCTCCTCCGCCTTCGCCAACAGACGTCGCGCCTGCTCTTCGTTTGCGCCTGCTGGGACTCTGAGGCGCGCATGGACCTCGAGCGCCGTGAATTGGGTGACGCGCTCGACGCGATCGACTGTTCCCGTCACGCTGCACTCCAGCGCTACCCACGGGAATCGCGACACGCCGGCGATGCCCCGGAAGGTCAGCAAGAAACAGTCGGCAACCGCCGCCACCATCAGGGTCTCGGGAGACCATCGGTCACCCGGCCCGCCGAATTCCGTCGGCGGAGCCGACGGGATATCGGGAAGCCGATCGCCCGTGAGCGTCACGTCGCCCTGCGCTGCGGCACGAGCGACTACCGAATAGTGATGCGGAAACGGCTGCATGCGGCTCCCTCTGCTGGCTTCACGTTGCGCGCACTCCGGCGTCAAGCCGCCGAGCGCTCCCACCCTTGCCCTGTCGAACGGCGCGGGCTAGCTGCGCGCGCGACAGATACCGGCC
>DATAEE010000246.1:0-10655 GCA_036258175.1 Vicinamibacterales bacterium | reverse complement strand
GCGGACAGGGCGGAACGATAGCGCAGATCGCCAGACAAGTCAAATACACGTATGTTGATTTATGGTTTCATAATCGCCCTCGGTATTTCCTCGGCCTCTTCGACGCAGCCGGCCCGCGACGTCGTCGCCGAGGTCGCGAACCTCCAGTTCTACAGCGCCTTCTGGCCCAATCTCCATCACACGCTGTATGTGGCCGCGTGGGATCGGCGCGCGTCGGCACGGCGGCTCGCCGGCACGTTCCCGGAGCCGTTGACCGGCGATCTGACACCGGACGAACGTGCGGCGTGGGATGCGGCGGTGGCGTACTACGATCGCGAGCTCGCGTCGCTGGATCTGCTTTTTGCGAATCGCATGGCCGGCCCGATCCGCAGGGCGATGATCGAAGCCGGCGACACGCCCGGCGGCGGCCTCGAGGCTGCGCATCGAGAGGCGCTGGACGCGGCTGCGCCCGTGTACCGGAAGTACTGGTGGCCGATGCACGATCGCGCCAACCGTGCGTGGATTGCCGACGTCGTCCCGCGGACCAAGGAGGTTGCGGAGGATGTGACCGTGCGCCTCGCGGCGCTCTACCAGACGCCGTGGTTTACCGAGCCCGTGCGTGTCGACATTGTCCGCGCGGGAAACTGGCAAGGCGCCTATACGCTGAACCGGCCCACGCACGTGACAATCGCCAGCGGCGATACGGACGCGGCGGGGTGGAATGGCGTCGACATCGTGTTTCACGAGGTCTCGCACACGCTCATACTGCGCATTCAACAGATGATCGAAGCCGAGGCCCGCACGGCCGGAAAGCAGCCCGGAACGCTGTGGCACGCGCTTCAGTTCGTGATGACGGGCGAGGTTGTTCGCGAAGCGCTCGCCGCGCGCAAGATCGACTTCACGTCGTACGTCTACCGAACGGGCCTGATCGATCGCGCGTGGAGCACGTTCAGGCAGCCGCTCGAGCGCGAGTGGATGCCGTACATTCAGGGGAAGATCTCACTCGAGGACGCTGTCAAGCGTCTCGTGGCAGCCATCTGACCTGTCGCGCCGGAGCCTGAGCGAAGGCGGACGTGCTTCAATAGAGGCATGGGTCGAACGATAGCTACACTGTTGCTCGCTGTTGGGCTGGCGCTCGCTCCCGGGCGTCACGGCACCGCCGTTGAAGCGAGCAACGGCGCACCGCGGTTCGATCGGACGGTTCTCGGCGCGTCGCTGTTCCGTGCGGCATGGGCATACCGTCACGATCGCGCGTGGCTGGAAGATCAGCTCGAGTTTCTCGCCGAACACGATTTCGACGCGATCCGCGTGCTGGGAGAAGTCGGAGATCCCGCAGCGCCCGACTTCTGGGATGGCCGCGAGATCGACTGGCGATGGCCGGACTACGAGTCGGTGATCTCCGGCCTCACCGATCTGGCCTATGAGCACTACGGGCTGCGCGTGCAGTGGACGATCTTTGCCGGCGCGCCACTCGCGGATCGCGCAACTCGTGACGAGATCGTCGATCGGTTCCTGCGGATGTCGCGCGGCCGCGAGGCGAAGATTCTCGCCTTCGAGATCGCGAACGAGTATTTCAAAAACGGGTTTCCAGGCGCAGAGGGCGTGACAGAGCTGGGGCGCCTCGCGCGGCACATGAAAGAAGCCACGACGATTCCCGTCGCGGCCTCGTCGCACTCGCCGGATCTCTGCGGACTGTATGCCTCGGCGGCGGTCGACATGGCGACGTTCCACTTCGATCGGTCGCGGCGCGATCCGCCGTCGGCCATGATCTCGGAGACTGGCTGCGCGACGCTTCCGCCCATTCAGAGCAACAACGAGCCGATCGGTCCCGGCTCCTCTGTCGAGTCCGAATCCGATCCCTATCGCATCGTCGCGGCCGCAGCAAACACGTACCTGTCAGGGATGCCGATCTACATCTTTCATAGCGGCCCTGGCGTCCGGGATGATCCGTACCACCCGCTCGGCCTGCGACCCTCACGGCTCCAGGATGTGCGCGGCATCAACCGCATCGTCGGCGGCCTCTACGCGATGAAGGGGTATTTGCCGAACGACGTGCACCTGTGGGCGCGCCACGAGCGGGAGGACCCGCTCCATCCGTTTGCGATCGATGGACCCGTTCAGTCAGCGATCGCCGCTTCGCGCGACGCGCGCTCCGTCGTCGTTCTGTCAGACATCACCGGACCGCTGGTCCTGACGGCGCGACGCGACATGAACGTCGAGGTCGTCGACCCGCCGACCGGCGAGGTTCGCGTCCGCACGCGCCTGACAAAGGGAGACCGCCTCACCCTCGATCCGTCGCCCGCCTACATCTTGCTCACTTCGTAGCGGGCACATCGCTTGCTCGGCCAGCTCATGTGGCTCGCCGAGCACGAGTCGGCTGCTCGGGATGGCAGTATCGAGACTGGAAGGGGCGGTTCTACCCCGAGGACCTGCAGCAGTCTCGATGGCTCGAGTATTACGCCAGGACCTTCGATACGGTCGAGATCAACAACAGCTTCTACAAGCTTCCGACGCGTGAGGCGGTCGTCGGCTGGCGGTCACGCGCGCCGCGCGGCTTTCTCTTCGCGGTGAAGGCGAGCCGGTATCTGACGCATCTGCGAAAGCTCAAGGATCCGGCCGACCCGCTCGACCTCTTCTTCGATCGCGCGCGGCTCCTGCAGCGGCATCTCGGGCCCGTACTGTATCAACTGCCGCCACGATGGCGGTCCGATCACAAGCGGTTGCAGACCTTCCTCGGTGAGATTCCGCGCGATGTCAGGCAGGTGATCGAATTTCGGGAACCCGACTGGTACACGCCCGCGACGTTCGTTGCGCTCGCGCGAGCCGGAGTCGCGTTATGCCTGCACGATATGCCCGGCTCCGCGCCACCCCGGATCGTCGTCGGTCCGTTCGTCTATGTTCGGTTCCACGGCGCAACCGCGAAGTACGCCGGATGCTACAGCGACGAGCAACTCTCCGACTGGGCTGATTGGCTCGGCGGGCAACTCGAGGGTGGGCACGACGTGTACGCCTACTTCAACAACGATCGCGACGGACACGCCGTGCAGAACGCGCTCACGCTGCGGCGGATGATTGAGTCGCGCACCTGACGATCAGAGTACGCCGCTTTCCTGGTTCAGCGCCGCTCCGATACTTCCGCTCTCGAGGCGCTGCTTCAACCTGCGGAGGTCTTCGCGGATTTGCTGCGCGGGATCTTCACCGAGCGACTGCGCGACGAGCGCGCCGACCTTTCCGGCGGGCGGATCGTACTGAAGCCGCACCGTGACGCGCGTGCCGGGCCCCGCTCCGACCTGATCGAAGTGCACCGAGCCGGCGCTCGTGACGTCCGAGCCAGGAAGCGACCGCCACGAAATCAATCCGCCCGGCTCGTCGTTGATGATCTCGGCGTCCCATTCATATGTGCCGAGGCCGTGCGCGCGGGCAACCCAGTGCGAGCGGCCACCGCCGAGATCGGTCACCGACTCGAGGTGGCTCATCGCGCTCGGCAGGTTTTCCAGCCGGCGCCAGAATCGGTACAGCTCTTCCGCCCTGGCGTTGATGGTGACGCTCTCGTGCACGAGAATGCCGCCCCTGCCGCCGAGCGCGGCACGCGTCTCGTCACGCCGCGCGCGCCGCCGTCGCATCCATCCGACCGCGAGCGCAGTGCCCGCGAGCGTCGCCGCGGCGCCCGCAAATTGTCCCCAACGCTGCGATGCCCGTGGCATGGTTATCCCTCCCGTCTGCGCGATCGTTGATCCCGGGTCTTCACGCCCGACGTGGGGGTCCACGACGGCGAGTCGCTCGCCGGGAACGATTCGTCGGACGCGTGCATCACGCGGTCCTGTGATTCGTCCGTTGCCAGCCCGATGCCGTCCAGCATTCGTTGAGCCGCCAGCCGGGCGCGGGTCAGATCGTGTTTGCCGCTCACCGCGCGACCCAGGATGCTGGCGCCTGCGGCGGTCAGAGCGCGGCCGAGCCATCCCCCGCGCCGCATGCCGTAGGCCGCGAGCAGCGCGCCCGACGCGCCGCAGATGACCCGCTCCCGATCGAGGGTCTTGAGCGAGGACATCCAGCCAGGCTGGTCCCAGACGTTGACCGACGCACGGCTCAAGGTGAGGTTCTTATGACCATTTGCCATACGCTCTCTCCAAGTCGGAGCGAAAATGCACAGACCGTGCCGCGCGGTGCCGTGCTGCTGAGGTAACATCCCGCGCGATGCGCCCCTTGCTCGCTTCGTCTTTTGCCCTCGCCTGCGCGGTCTCGCTGCTAAGCGCACCGCAGCCCGCGTCCTTCGATGTCTTGATTGTGAACGGTCGGGTGCTCGACGGCTCCGGTGGTCCATCGAGACAGGTGGGCATCGGTGTGCATGGGGGACGCATTGTGGCAATCGGCGCTCTCGATGCCGCGACGACGGTCCGCACGATC
Organism: Vicinamibacterales bacterium; assembly: GCA_036258175.1. Classification (GTDB taxonomy): domain Bacteria; phylum Acidobacteriota; class Vicinamibacteria; order Vicinamibacterales; family 2-12-FULL-66-21; genus DATAEE01. The sequence continues at coordinate 6,272 of DATAEE010000246.1, read as the reverse complement.
GATGCGAAAGGGCGAATCGTCGCGCCCGGGTTCATCGACGTCCACTCCCATGCCGGAGAGGTGTTGACGCGCCAGGATCTCCGCCAGGCGCAGCCGATCATCGCGCAGGGCGTGACGACGATCGTCGTCAACCCGGACGGCGGCGGCCCGGTCGACCTCGCGAAGCAGCGCGCCGAGCTCGAGCGGGGCGGTGTCGGGCCGAACGTCGCGCTGCTCGTCGGTCATGGCAGCATCCGGCGAGCTGTGTTGGGCGACGCTGCTCGCGCGCCAAACGATCAAGAGCTGGGACGTATGCAGGACCTCGTCCGGCGGGCGATGGACGAAGGAGCCTTCGGCCTCTCGAGCGGTCTCTACTATCTACCCGGCAGCCATGCCACAACCGAGGAGGTGATCGCGCTCGCACGCGTGGCCGGCGAACGGGGAGGCGTCTACACCAGCCACATTCGTGACGAGTCGAACTACGGGATCGGCGTCGTGGCCGCCGTCGACGAGGTCATCCGTATCGCAGACGAGGGGCGGCTGATCGGGATCGTCAGTCACATGAAGGCGCTCGGGCCGGCGAACTGGGGATTGTCGTCGACCATGATCGACCACATCGAACGCGCCAGGGGGCGCGGTGTCCGTGTGTTCGCGGATCAATATCCGTACGAGGCCTCATCCACCTCACTGAGAGCCGCGTTGTTGCCGGACGGCGTCCCTCCAGGCGGCATGACAAACGCTGACCTCGGAACCGTGCGCGACAACCTCCGCCGCCGCGGCGGACCCAAATCAATCGTCATCGCGTTCTTCAGGCCGGATCCGTCCCTTGAGGGTAAGAGCCTCGCCGCCATTGCCGCTGCGACACGTCGCGATCCAGAGACCGTCGCAATTGATGTGATATCCCGCGGCGACGCCTCCATCGTTTCCTTCAACATGTCCGAGGAGGACATCGAACGAATCATGCGCCAGCCGTGGACGATGACGTCGAGCGACGGCGGCCTGGTCCCGCCGGGCGCAGGGCGGCCGCATCCGCGAAACAACGGCGCCTTCGCGCGCAAGCTCGCGCGCTACGTTCGCGACCGGCGCACGGTGACGCTGGAATTCGCCGTGCGCTCGATGACGAGCCTGCCGGCCGAGGTGTTCACGATCAAAGATCGAGGCGCGATCCGGGAAGGGGCGTGGGCGGACATCGCCGTGTTCGATCCGGCCGTAGTTCAGGACCAGGCGACATACGCAGACCCGCATCAACTGGCCTCTGGTGTGGCTTACGTGCTGGTCAACGGCCAGGTCGTCGTCGACAACGGCAAGTTCACGCCAGCCCTTCCCGGGGCCGTTCTGCGCCGGTAATCGCGCGGGTTGACAACAACCCGTCCATCCGGATATAAGGATGGAGTGCCAGCGGCGATTTTCGAGGATCTGGCGGCCCTGGGGGATGCGACGCGCAGCCGGGTTCTGCTCGCGCTCGAGCGCCAGGAACTGACCGTGTCCGAGCTCTGCTCGGTGCTGCAGCTCCCGCAGTCAACGGTCAGCCGTCATCTCAAGACGCTATCCGACTCAGGATGGGCCGCTTCCCGGCGCGATGGGACGAGCCGCTACTACACGCTCGCGCTGAACGGCAACGGCTCTCATGGCCGCAAACTCTGGTCGCTCGTGCGTGACCAGATCGCCGGCACGCCAGCTGCTGCGCAGGATGCCCGACGCCTCGCGGCGGTCCTCACTCGCCGCCGCACGGCGTCGCAAGCCTTTTTTGCGACCTCGGCGGGGCAGTGGGATCGGATGCGCGACGAGCTCTTCGGCCCGGGCTTGTCGGCCCAGGCGATGGGCAGCCTTCTCGATCCGGACTGGATTCTTGGCGACCTGGGGTGCGGCACCGGGCAGATGACGATGGCGCTGGCCCCATTCGTGAAGCGCGTGATCGCGGTCGACGGGTCGGGAGAGATGCTGCAGGCGGCGAAGCGCCGTCTACACGGCCTCGAAAACGTCGAGCTCCGCAAAGGCGACCTCGAGTCGTTACCGATCGACGACGAGTCGCTCGACGCCGCCGTCGTCGCGCTCGTGCTGCATCACGTTCCGGATCCGGCGCGGGTCCTGACGGAAGGGGCGCGGGTGCTCAAAACCGGCGGCCGCATCCTCGTTGTGGATATGCTGCCGCACGATCGCGAAGACTTCCGCCGCCAGATGGGGCACGTCTGGCTCGGGTTCGCCGAAGATCAGGTGACGCGCTGGCTCGAGGCGGCAGGGTTTACCCGCACGCGCGTCGTTGCGCTCGCTCCGCTTCCGCAAGCAAAGGGACCGGGATTGTTTGTTGCGTCAGGAACACGTCGTAGCGCAGCCCTTTAGGGCTGCCAAGGAGTAGCAATGAGCACCGCTGTGAAAGAGCTCCACGCATTCGACGCCGCCGTGAAGGCGGGTCGCGTGCCTTACAAGGTCGCGGACCTCTCGCTCGCCGAGTTCGGACGCAAAGAGATTCGTCTCGCCGAACAGGAAATGCCCGGATTGATGGCGCTCCGCACGCGATACAGAGGGCAGAATCCGCTCGTCGGGGTGCGCGTCATGGGCAGCCTGCACATGACGATTCAGACGGCGGTGCTCATCGAGACGCTGGCCGACCTGGGTGCGGACGTGCGCTGGGTCTCGTGCAACATCTTCTCGACTCAGGATCACGCCGCCGCGGCGGTCGTGGTCGGCCGTCCAGAGAGCGGCGGCACGCCGCAGCAACCGCGCGGCATCCCTGTTTTCGCGTGGAAAGGCGAAACGCTCGAAGAATACTGGTGGTGCACGAGCGAAGCGCTCATGTGGCCGGACGGCAGCGGTCCGACGCAGATCGTCGACGATGGCGGCGACGCGACGCTGCTCATCCACAAGGGCGTGGAGTTCGAGAAGGCGGGGGCGGTGCCCGAGTTCAACGCCGCCTCTGAACCGGAAGAGTGGGGCGTCATCCTCGATCTGCTGCGCAACGAGCTCAAGGCGGATGCGTCGCGATACCGGAAGATGGCGAAGACGATCGTCGGCGTCAGCGAGGAGACGACGACCGGCGTCCATCGTTTGTATCAGATGGAAGAAGCGGGCACGCTGCTGTTCCCGGCGATCAACGTCAACGACTCCGTAACCAAGAGCAAGTTCGACAACATCTACGGCTGCCGTCACTCTCTCGTTGACGGCTTGAACCGTGCGACCGACGTCATGCTCGGCGGCAAGGTCGCAGTCGTGTTCGGTTACGGCGAGGTGGGCAAGGGATGCGCGCAGGCGCTCCGCGGCCAGGGCTGCCGCGTGATCATCACCGAAATCGACCCGATCTGCGCGCTCCAGGCGGCAATGGAAGGCTACGAGGTCAAACGGATCGACGACGTCGTCGAGACCGCCGACGTCTTCATCACCGCGACGGGGAATCTGAACATCATCACCGTCGAGCACATGAAGCGGATGAAGGACAAGGCAATTGTCGGCAACATCGGCCACTTCGACAACGAGATTGACATGGCCGGTCTCAAGAAGATGCCGGGCATTCAGAAGATCAACATCAAACCGCAGTACGACGAGTGGCGCTTCCCTGATGGGCACAGCGTGATGGTGCTCGCCGAGGGCCGGCTGCTGAACCTCGGTTGCGCGACGGGCCACCCCAGCTTCGTGATGTCGGCGTCGTTCACCAACCAGGTGATCGCTCAGCTCGAGCTCCATCAGAACGCCGGGAAGTACGAGAAGAAGGTCTACATCCTCCCGAAGCACCTGGACGAGGAGGTCGCGCGGCTCCATCTCGACCACCTGGGCGTCAAGCTGACGAAGCTCACGGATGAGCAGGCGAAATACATCGGCGTGAAGCCCCAGGGCCCGTACAAACCGTCGCACTATCGATACTGAGGTGCGGATCTGGCGATGGACGATCGGCTGATGTCATCGCGTTGTCGGTGTATCCGATCATGGTCTGTCTGATCGGGCTATCGGGGCTGCACGGCTGCCGATAACCCGATCACTTCTCCAAATAACCCGATACAGCGGATCGGTCGATGACATCGCCCGATCGCCCGATCATCCATCGCCGATTCGTGTGATCATCATCGCGTGTTGCACGTCACCAACGGCGACTGTGCCGCGGGTGGGCTCCGCCAGGCGGGCCTGCCCGGCACGGTCGTCATCTCGGCCGATGTGCTGCACGACGGACCGGCGCCGGCTGTCGGTGAAGACGACTGGAACCGCATCCGGGCCGACTATCTAGCCTCCCGGGGCAATGGAGCCGCGGACCGTATTCGTTCCGAGCTCGTGCAGTGGGACGCGAATGTCGATGCCGGCGCCGGCGAGGATGAAGTCGTTCTCTGGTTCGAGCACGATCTCTTCGATCAACTCCTCCTCATTCGACTCCTGGATCGGATCGCGGACTGGCCCAGGCGGCCGCGCGTGACGATGATCTCGACCGACCGGTATCTCGGGCCATTGGCGCCGGCCGAGCTGGCGGCGATGTTTCCGAGCCGCCGCGAGGTATCCGACGATCAGCTGAAGCTCGCGCGCACCGCGTGGGGTGCGTTCCGATCGTCGGATCCGAGCGATCTCGAGGCGGTCCTGAGCCTCGACACGACTCTGCTTCCCTTTCTCGCGGCGGCGCTCGGACGCCACCTCGAAGAGTTTCCATCCCCCAAAGAAGGTTTGTCGCGAACGGAACGCGACATCCTGTCGATCCTTATGCGCGGTCCCAGGTCCCCGCGCGAGCTGTTTCCGGCTCAGCAGGTGTTCGAGGATCGCGTGTTCATGGGCGATTCGAGCTTCGCGTGGATCCTTCACGGGTTGGCGGCTTCCACGCCCGCGCTGATCTCCATGAAAGGGGAAGCGTCAACCGATTCGCTCTCCGCCGGCGTGGCGTCGATTACGCCATTTGGCCGTCGGGTCATCGGCGGCGAAACGGACCGCGTCGCCGCGAGTGGCATCGATCGATGGCTCGGCGGCGTCCATCTCTCCGGCCACGGACCGCTGTGGCGGTGGGACGCGACGTCGCGCCGGCTCACGAACCGGTGACGAGGTATTTCCGCCGGTTCGCTTCCCAATCGCGGCGCAGCCGCACGAGCAACGCGTCGAAGGTCGCATTCTTTCTGAGCGGGGCCAGCAACGGATCCTTCGCGAACAACGGGTAGCAGGGAAGTCCGGTTGTCGCCGCGGTGTCCAGAGCATCGATCGCGCTGGACTGGTCACCAAGCTGCGCGTACGCCACGCCGATCGAGTACATGATGTGGTGGTCGCGGTATTTTCCACTCAGCACACGTGCGAGCAGCGCGCGTGCGTCGTCCGTCCGGCGGTCGGCCGCCAGTGCGCCGGCATAAAACGCCTGCGCGCGAAGATCGGTGACCGTGCTTCCCGTCAACGACTTCAGCTTCGCTTCCGCCTGGGCCAGCCCGCCGCGATAGTACTGGGCCTGAGCGGATAGCTGCGGGCCAAGCCGCGGATTGATCGCATCCAGCTGGCTCGTGTGGACCGTCGCCTCATCGAAGCGCGCGTCGAGCAGCGCGCCGGCCGCCAGGATCCGCAGGGGCTCGATGTTGTTGTCGGGGTTCGCGACCAGCGCGGCACGGACCTCGCGCTCCACGCCCTCGAGGACGCCGAGATGGTAAAGCGCCGTCCCGATGTAGAGGTGGGGCTGATCGAGGCCGGGGTTCAGCTCGAGCGCCCGGCGGCTCGCCTCGATGGCTTTGTGCCATTCGAACTCGCCATATCGGTAAACTGCAGCGGCCGCCTCGTGCGACTCGGCGAGGTCCGGCGCGAGCGCCATGGCCCGCTCGGCGGCGTGTGTCGCGCACTCGTTCCATGACGCGAGATCCGCCTGGCTGGCGAACCGGAGACGGTAGATCAGGCACGCGGTTGCACGGCCGGCATGCGCGAGCGCGTAGTCCGCATCGCGCGCCAGCGCCTGATCGAACGACTGCACCGCGAGACGGATCCCCGGCTCGGTCAGGCGCACGAGCGCGGCGCGTCCCTTCAGATACGCTTCGTACGCTTCCGGATCCCGGGTCTCGCGGCGCGCGAACCGCTTGCGGCCCTCGTCGCTCATTCGCAGGCTGAGCGCCGCGGCGATTTGCTCGGCCAGCGCGTCTTCAACGCCAAGCAAGTCGGTGCGCGGACGATCCACTTGATGCGCCCAGACGGTCGTGCCATCCGCCGCCCGGACCAGCTGCACGCCAACACGCACGCGCTCGGGCGTTTTCTGAAGCGTGCCGGTCAGCACGTATTGCACCGCCAGCGCGCGGCCGACCTCCTGCGCGTCGGCGTCCACGCGTTCGTACTTCGCGACGGCGCTCGTCGGCCGGATGGCA
>DATAEE010000245.1:0-10210 GCA_036258175.1 Vicinamibacterales bacterium | reverse complement strand
GGTGGATTCGGACCTGGACGCGAGCCGGCTTTCGAGCCTGCACCTTTTTGATTTCCGCATTCAGAAAACGCTGGAGTGGCAGCGTGTCCGTGCGACGCTCAATCTCGATCTGTTCAACACCCTCAACAGCGCCGTCACCCTTCGGCGGTTTCGCGAGGCGACGGCGACGACCTTCAGGCGTCCGCAGGAGATCGTCGCGCCGCGGCTCATTCGATTAGGACTGCAGCTGCAGTTCTAAGTGCTCGTCGATTCGGCGCAGCTGCCTCGGTCCTCGGCCTCGTAGAGCTGACGCAGCTCGCACTCGCCGTCACCGGCGACCTTGAGGAACTGGCGCGTCAGCTCGATGGCCTCCGCTCTCGACGCCGCCTGCAGAATCGCCAGGCCGCCAATCACTTCCTTGGTTTCGGTGAAAGGGCCATCGGTCACGCTCACCTTGCCGTTCGACTGGCGGACACGGGCGCCCTTCACGGTGGGCAGGCATCCCTCGACCGCCAGCAGATATCCGGCTTTCATCCCCTCTTCGATGAGTTTTCCCATCCGCTCCATTTCGTCGGCCGTCGGGGGAATGCCCCGTTCAACAGTTTTGTAGACGCTCAGGAATTTCACGGTGTCTCTCCTTCTATCTGGACGTCGAACGAGACGGGCCGGAATCGACACGGCTACACTGATGGGGTAGTCCCGTGCTCATCCGCCGCGCCACTCCGGACGATGCAGAAGCGGTGCTCAACTGTCTTCACTCCGCCTTCGAACCATACCGCGAGCGCTATACGCCTGACGCTTATCGCGACACCACGCTTACGCCTCGAACGGTTCACGAGCGGATGGCGTCGATGTCCATCTTCGTCGCGGTTGCTCCTGACGGACAGGTGATTGGCACGATCGCGAGCGGGGCCGACGGCAGCGTCGGGCACCTGCGCGGGATGGCGGTGCTGCCGACGTGGCAGGGTGCGGGTGTCGCCGCGCTTCTTCTGGACGCCGCGGAACGCGAGCTGCGGGACCAGCGCTGCTCGCTTGTGGCGCTCGATACCACCGAACCGCTCCGCCGCGCGACGCGGTTCTACGTGAAGCACGGCTACCGCGCGTCAGGTCGAGTCAGCGATTTTTTCGGGATGCCCCTCTACGAGCACGTGAAGGATCTGTAGAACAGGTAGCAGGTGCTAAGATTGGTGTTTCCCAAGGGCCGTCCGGCCCGGCAGGTGTGGTGAGTGTAGCTCAGTGGTAGAGCGCCGGACTGTGGCTCCGGATGTCGCGGGTTCAATCCCCGTCACTCACCCCAGATTCAAAGTCCTGATTTCCCACAGAGTCACCGTCCGCATCTCCGACTAGACCATTGGGGAGACGACGACTTAAACCCGCGTGATTTCTAGCGGTTTTGAGGTCGAGTCGCCGCGCGGCTGGCCAGGGCAGGCGGAGTGCGAGTCCACCGATGTGAAAGTCTTGTGTGTGTTTCCGTCCGTGTCCGGGTGAGGCCTCTGAGGGCTCGCGGGATATTCCGCTCTCGGCATTCCTTCATCGGGAGTGAATGAATATCCACCCTTTAGTATGCGCCCTTGGTATGCGCGAGCGAGTAGGGACGTCAGGATCGCGGGTCATAGCGGAGTAAGGCCAGCTCTCCAACTCAACGTGGGTCAGCGGCTCGTCGGGAGCGTGTCGAAGATGATGCAAGACCGGTTCTTCGCGTGCCTGCAGTCGAAACTCAGCTCATATGGTAGCCGGAAGCTAGACGGCCATATTGCTCGGTCGTTTCCAACGGGCGAGGATCTCCTGAAAACCACGATGAGACGTCAGGCGCTTCCACAGGGGATCCGTCGGAATCCAGAAGTTCAGCGCGCCAGGTGACTGCGCGGCTGTTTCCAGCCACTCGACAGCCAGATCGTCCTCGCCTAGGCCGACGTAGATGGCTGCGATCGCAACGGCCGCCGCGTAGCCGTTCTTGCGGAGGGTCAATAACTCCTCGAGCGTCTGCCGTGCGCCAACCGCGTCGCCTTTCCTGGCCAGATAGTGACCCAACAGTCCCCGCGCCCATAGGCCGCCAGGCGCCATAGCTGTTGCAGCAGTTCGCAGTAGCTCAGTCCCCTCGTCGAGTGAGCCGGATTCCGACAGCGCCTGTCCGAGCATGGCCTGTCCCACTGGATAGCCTGCATCCATCTCGAGGGCCTTCCGTAGGGTCTCGATCGCAAGCGACGTGTCGCCGCTGTGTAGGATCAAGATGGCCTCGGCCACCAGATACATCGGGATCGTCGGTTCGAGTTGCGCGGCTCGGTGTTCCATCTCCCGCCCCTGATCGAGACCGCCTTCCGCAGAAACCAGACAGGCGTTCCAGTGGAGCGTGAGGGCCTGATCCGGCTTCAATTGATGCGAGGTCAGGAAGTGCTTTTCTGCTGCCGCGAAGTTGAGGAGCACGGTTTCGAGGAAGCCCAGCGACGTGTGTGTCTCCGCGAGGTGCGGGTCCATGGCCAGCGCACGGTCGAGAAGCTTCCGCGCTTCCGGCACTGCCTCAGCGGGATCCAGATTGCCGTAGAAGATCCCGATACTGAGGCAATCTGCCAAGCCCACGAGCGAGGGGATGAAGCCTGCGTCCTCGGCAACCGCTCGCCGGAAATACTCTTCGGCCTTCCTGTAGGCGGCTGGCGTCCGTCGGTACCATTGCTGGCGACCTCGGAGGTACAGGTTATACGCTTCGATGTTTTGGGTCCGGTTCGCCACCACCTTCTCCCCGGTGGCGAGCTTGACTTCGAGCTTGTCCGCGATGGCACGGGAGATCTCATCCTGGATGGCAAAGACGTCCTCTACGACGCGGTCGTACCGCTCCGACCACAACTGATAGCCGTTGCCTGTATTGATGAGTGCTGCCGTCACGCGGATGCGCTGCCCGAAGCGCCGCACACTGCCTTCGACAATCACCCGGACACGCAGCTTGTCGCGCACCTCCTCGTGGCTGGCCGACCTCCCTTTGAACTGGAATGCCGAGCCTCTCGCGACCACGCGCAGACCCGGCAGTTTCGCGAGCGCGCTGATGATGTCCTCGGTCACGCCGTCCGCGAAAAACTCCCCATCGTCATCGCGGTTGGCATTCACGAACGGCAACACTGCTATCGACACGGCGTCTGCGGCGGCGTCCCATCGCGCCAGCGCAAGAGCCGACTTGAGCTCCGCAGCAGTCCGGAACCGCTCGGTGGCTCGCTTGCGCAAGCAGCGGTCGACGACCAGCGCTAGGGATTCCGAGATGTCGCTGCGCGTGCTTTTCAGGGGCCGCGGCTCGTCCCGCAGCAGCGCGGCTACGATGGCGGCCTGTGTGTCACCCTCAAACGGACGCTGTCCCGCCAGTAACTCGTACAAGACGGTCCCGAAGGAGAACATATCGCTGCGCTCATCGACCGTACGGCCCTCGGCCTGCTCCGGCGACATATAGGGAAACGTGCCCACGACGAATCCAGCCTGCGTCGCACACCCGAGCGCTTGGGTTTCGCCGTTGGGATCGATGCGAACGACCTTGGCCAGGCCGAAATCCAGCAGCTTGATCCCGGACTTGGTCAACAGGATGTTTCCCGGTTTCAGATCGCAATGTACGATGCCGTTGCGGTGAGCGGCATCGAGGGCGTCCACGATCTGCAGGGCATACTCGCGCACCGATTCCAGCGGCAGCGGGCCCTGTAACGGCCTTCCGTCCAGGTACTCCATGACCAGGTAGTTGGGACCGATGTCATAGAGGGTGCAGATGTGCGGATGATTGAGGGCGCCCACTGCGCGGGCTTCACCGATGAACCGCTCGCTGAATTCCTCTGAGACGACCTTGATGGCGACGCGGCGTCCGAGCCGCGTGTCCCGCGCTTCATACACGCGGCCCATACCGCCGGCGCCGATCGGCTTGGTGATTTGATACGGTCCCAGTGTGGAGCCGGGGGAGAGCATGGGCGTCGTGATCTTACCCCTGGCGGCCCCGGGCTCGCCCACGATCAGGCCCGCGCCATGGCGCCGTTGAGCGCGCGTCGCGTGAAAACGGGAATCATTGCGCGGCGATAGGCCTGGCTCGCGTGGATGTCGGCGTTGACCTCCTCCAGGTTTGCCCCGGCGAGCGGCGCAGCCGCGTCGATGGTGCTCCTGGAGAGCGCTTTTCCCGCCAGCGCCTCTTCGACATTGGTCAAGCGGGTGGCGTGCGTGCCAGCCCCGGTGAGTCCGATGCGCGCCGACCGAATCACACCTTGACTCACCTCGAGCGCGGCCGCCACGCCGACGATGGCAAAATGCGAGGCACGCTGGTGGAGCTTGGCGTACGCCGCCGCTCGCACGGGGGCGAATTGAACTCCCGCAATGATCTCGTCGGCGGCCAGATCCACGGTGAAGAGGTCCTTGAAGAAGTCGCGCGCTTTCACCGTGCGCCACCCTTGTGGACCCTTGAGGTGGATCTCCGCATCGACGGCGAGCATGGCAGCTGGGTAGTCGGCTGACGGATCGGCGTGAGCGAGGCTGCCGCCGAGCGTGCCGCGATTGCGAACCTGCGGATCGCCGATCTCCTGGGCCGTGTCTGCGACCACGGGGCATTGCTCTCGCAGCAAGGCGGAGGTTGCAACGTCGTGGTGGACTGTGCCGGCGCCGATTTCGATCTTGCCATCCTTCTCCCGAATGCCGGAGAGGCCCGGGATGTGGGCAATGTCGATGAGGAGCTGCGGCTCGCTCAGGCGAAGCTTCATGAGCGGGACGAGGCTGTGCCCGCCGGCGAGGAGCTTGCCCTTGCCGTTGGTTGCGCGAAGTTTTGCCAGCGCGTCGTCGAGCGAGGTTGCGCGCGCGTACTCGAATGCGGTGGGAATCACGCCCGGCCTCCATGAATGATCCGCCACAGCTTTTCGGGCCGCAGCATCATGTCGATGTGCTTGACGCCGAACTCGCTCAGCGCGTCGACCGCCGCGCACACGATGCTCGGGGTCGAACCGAGTGTGCCCGCTTCGCCCACACCCTTGGCGCCCAGAGGGTTCACAGGCGTGGGCGTCACCGTGGCGTGGAGCTCGAAGCGCGGGAAATCCGCGGCGCGAGGGAGGGCGTAGTCCATGAACGAGCCGGTCACGAGCTGGCCGTCTTCGTTGTACACGGCTTCCTCGATCATGGCCTGCCCGATGCCCTGGGCGAGCCCACCGTGAATCTGCCCTTCTACGATCAGGGGGTTGATCAGGTTCCCCGCGTCGTCAACCGCGACGAGCTTCAACAGCGTCGGTTCGCCCGTCTCGCGATCGATCTCGAGCATCGAGATGTGGCAGCCGAACGGATACGTGTTGTTGCTCGGCTCGAAGAAGGCTTCTTCGCTCAGGCCCGGTTCGAGGCCCTCGGGGAGCGGCACCGGGATGTAAGCGTAGGCGGCCACGTCCGCGAACTTCTTTGCGGATGCCGGCGATCCCTTCACCACAATCGTGCCGTTCTCGAAGACGAGGTCATCCTGGTGGGCTTCGAGGAGTGCGGCGGCGAACTTCGCCATCTTCGCCTTCACCTTGCCCCCGGCCATGTGCAGGGCAGTGCCGCCGACCGCCTGAGAGCGGCTGCCGAACGTGCCGATCCCCTGCTTCACGACGCTCGTGTCGCCGTGAAGGATCGTGACGTGCTCGAGCGGCACGCCGAACTGATCCGCCAGCATCTGGGCGAACGTCGTCTCGTTGCCCTGGCCGTGTGGCGATGCGCCTGTGGTCGCGCTGATCCGGCCGTCGCGCTCGACCGTGACCTGCGAGTGCTCCCATCCACCGGTCGGGAGCGTCGCCGACGGTCCGACGCCGCACACCTCGACGTACATCGCCAGCCCAAGACCGACGAGCCTCCCCTCGGCTCTGGCGGCATCCCGCTCTGCCTTCAGGCGTTTCCAGTCGGCAGCCTTCAGCGCCAGGTCGAGCGCCTTGTCGTAGTCGCCTGAGTCGTAGACGGCGCCCATCTGGGTCGTGAAGGGGAACTGGTTCGGCTTGATGAAGTTCCTGCGGCGCACGTCGGCCGGATCCATGTTCAGCTCGCGCGCAAGCATGTCCATCGCGCGTTCGACGAAATAGGTGGCCTCCGGGCGGCCAGCGCCGCGGTAGGCGTCGGTCGGCGTCTTGTTCGTGAAAACCTCGGTGAGCGTCGTGCGGATAGCGGGGATGTCGTAGGTGGCGCTCGCCATCAGCATCGTGAGCGTCGGGATGGCGGCCGTGAGCAACATGTTGTACCCGCCGACGTCGGCGATGAGCCGCAGTTTCAGGCCGAGGACCTTGCCGTCGCGCTTCGCGGCCATGTCCACGTAGCCGATGACGTCGCGCCCGTGCGTGGTGGCCACGAAGGCTTCCGAGCGATCCTCGATCCACTTGACCGGGATGCCGAGGCGCTTCGAGATCGCCGCGGCGACGTATTCCTCGGCGTAGATGTTGATCTTGGCCCCGAAGCCGCCGCCGACTTCCGGCGCGATCGCCCGGACCTGGTCCTGGCCCAGGCCGTTCATCGCGGCAATCATCGAGCGCAGGATGTGCGGGTTCTGCGTCGAGGACCAGATCGTCATGGATTCCTTGGCCGGCTCGTAGTGCGCGACGACGCCGCGCGGCTCCATCGCGTTCGGCACGAGACGCTGGTTGATCATCCGCTGCGAGATGACGACGTCCGCTCCAGCGAAGGCCTTGTCGATGGTCGAATCGTCCACATGACCTTTTGCGTCGACGCCAGTACCGCTGGACACGAGCGCCACCGCGAGGTTGTTCGGGAAGTCCGGGTGGATGACCGTCGGCTTCCCGGTCATCGCCAGCTCGGGATCCACGACGACCGGCAGCGTTTCGTAGTCAACGCCGATGGCGTCGGCGGCGTCGCGGGCAACGTAGCGGTCGCTGGCCACGACCACGGCAACCGGCTCACCAGCGTACCGGACCATGTCCACGGCCACCGCCCGATGAACCGGAGACGGGAACGGCGTGCCGATCGGCATCGGTGCGAGGAACTCGGCGATCTGGGCGCCCGTGAAGACCGCCTCCACGCCGTCCATGGCTTGCGCGGCGCTCGTGTCGATGGAGCGAATGCGGCCGTGGGCCACGTCGCTGCGCCTGAACGCCAGATGCTGCATGCCGGCAATCTTGATGTCGTCCACGTAGGTGGCCCCGCCCTGAATGAGGCGCGGGTCCTCGCGCCGCTTGACGCGCTGGCCCACGAGCTTCGGCAACACGGGAGGCGCGGCCATGGATCACCTCTTGTTCGCGGCGTACTGGATGGCGTTGACGATGTGCTGGTAGCCCGTGCAGCGGCAGACGTTGCCCGCGATCCCTTCGCGGATTTCGCGCTCGGTCGGCCGGGGGTTGTCGCTCAGGAGGTTGACAGACGACATGATCATGCCCGGCGTGCAGTAGCCGCACTGGAGGCCGTGCTCTACCCAGAAGCCTTCCTGCAGCGGGTGGAGGTGGCCGCCCTTGGCCAGGCCCTCGATCGTGACGACCTCTGAGAGGTCGGCCTGGACGGCGAAGATGGTGCAGGCTTTGGCGCTTCTGCCGTCGACGAGCACGGTGCAGGCACCGCACTGGCTCGTGTCGCAGCCGACGTGGGTGCCCGTCAGGTTGAGCTGCTCTCGCAGGAAGTGAACGAGGAGCATTCGTGGCTCCACATTCGCCTTGCGCACCCTGCCGTTCACCGTGATTGAGACGTGTGCGATGTGTCCCTCTTCTCGCGTAAGTCCCATAGCCTACCGGCATCGCAGGGACGCAACAAGAAGCATTTTGTGAGCCCCGAAAGGGGGCCAATCAACGAACTCGGCGCAGGACGACGAGCGACAGATCATCATGCGGCCGTCGCCAACGAACTCGTCCACGGCCGCAACCGCTATGCTGTGCGGCATGCAAAGTTCTCGGCGCACGTCTGTTGCCGCGCCAGCCCGGCAGCTGTTTACAGTGATGATGTTGGTCTTGCTTGTGGCGTGTTTTCTGCCGGGAGCCCCGGGCCCGAGCGATTTCCCGCCTGGATTATTCGGGATTGTTACAAACGCGGTGACGAATGCGAGAGTGCCAGGTGCCACTGTCCAGGCGCAGGGCAGGACCGTGACGACCGATACAAGCGGCGTCTACACCATCGAGAAGCTCCAGGCCGGTACCTTCCCTGTCAAGGTGACCCACCCCGACTACATCGACACCCAGCGGGATGTCGCGATCTCCGACTTTCTATCTCCGGGCGATTTTGCACTGCAGCCGAAAACTTGACGATCGCGTCGCCTCACCTTGCGGAACGCGATTCGGTGAGCGATCGCAGGGACGGCATCGCCTGCTTCGTACTCCGTTGCTCGCAGTTCCTCATCCCGTCTCTGTCCGTCTTATCGTCCATCGTCGTCCCGCCTCTTCCGGCCGCGCCGCGATCATTCAACGAGGTCGAGACCCCGACCGTCTCGATCTGAGTCCGTTTACAACACAGTGTGAAAGCCATGTGAAAGTCTGCACCCGAAGCGGCCCTACTTGAGCTGACGCACGCGGAATGTCAGCGCCCAAGAACCGAAGGGAAACCACACGATCCGACAAACTCTGTTAATGTCCCTTTCGACTGTGGCTCCGGATGTCGCGGGTTCAATCCCCGTCACTCACCCCAGATACTTCCTTCGCTGTCGATCTGGCGATGTCCGATCGGGCGATCGAGCCATCTAATCTGGTCATCTAGGTATCGGCCATCGGACCATCTATTAGCCTCACGCTCCGCATGTCCGGCTCGGCCATCACGGGAGACCTCGATCCAGATCCGCCGGTTTTCCGGCGGTTTCGTGAAGCCCCACAGCGGGGGGCGGCACGCCAGGCCGACGACCGCAATCGCAAATGTGAAAGTTTTGTGTGTGCTCGGCGGTTCCTTCGCTGCCGGGATTTGCCACATAGATTCACGGGCTGCAACCGACTTCGTGTCGCTCGAAGTCGAACTGCACTCGCTGGCAGTCGAGGGCCAGCACACCAAGCACGCCACTGATGCTCGGCGGGTATTGATCCGGCAACCGATCAAGCGCCCAGGCTGGCAGCCTGTCCCAGACGCGCGTTCCGAGGCGGACCTGCCGCAGGTCCAGCCGCTGCAAGCGGGCCGCGCCGGACGCATATTGCACGGTCTTGTCGCCTCTCCAGGGGGCACGTGAAAGCGCGGCCGGCATCCGCGACTTGAACAGCACCAGATCGCTACTGCCCGTATCGACCAACAAGCGAACCTGTTGTCCCTCGATGGTCATCTGCACTGTCAGAAACGGCCACACTAGCTCGAGAGCGGCGACTGATTCCTCTCGGCCGGCCGGCGAGAACCTCAACACGCGCTTCCGATAATCGATACTGAAACTGGTGCGCGCGAGCACGTCAAGCCCGACGATCGCGTCGATGCGCACGCCTTCGAGGTATGAGAGATTGCTGACACCCGCTGGCACCTGGCCCGGTTGTCGAGCGCCGATGCGGAATCCATTCAGAATCGTGCTCTGAATCGCCGCGCTTTGTCCAAACGCGACGAGCATTGATGGTTCCGCCTGCACGTGCAGCTTGCGGGCGATTCTGCCGTCGACCATGCTTGGAATCGTGCCCGTATCGATCAGCAGATTGAGACCGTTCAGCGGGCCAATTGAACCCTTCGTGACGATGAGATGATGCTGATAGAGCTCGAAGGGCACCTCGGCCACTGCCTCGAGAGACAATAGGGGCGTCCAGAAAAGGAGCACCATCGCGACAACAGCCGCGCAAATGCCAAAACTGAACCTCACGGCCCGCCTCCTCCCAAGCACGGCCGGCCGCACGTCGGTGTGACGTCGGTGCCGCGCGCTGATCAGAAGCGGACGCGGGACGAAAAGGGGCTCATCATGCTACTGAGCCTGCGGACGTTCATATGCGCCGGGTGCCTTGGCGCGCTTGGCGTAAACGCCGCGTCGGCACAGCAGGAAGGACGACTCGCTGGCGTCGTTCGGGATGCCACCGGGAGCGCATTACCGGGTGTGACATTGACCCTCGCCGGCCCCGCTCTGGTGGTGCCACGAACAGTGGTGACGGATCAGCACGGCGGGTACCTGGTCGATTCGCTTCCAGAAGGGCGTTATGTGGTGACCGCCGCATTCAGCGGCTTCGAGCCGTGGAGCACCGAGGTCCAAGTGCGTGCGAGTGGGGCGACGCTTGACATCGTGCTGGCCCTGTCCTCGTTCTCCGAGAGGATCACGGTGACGGCTACGAAGACGGGCGCTGCCGACATCCAGTCGACACCCATTGCCGTCACGGTGCTTCCTGCGAGGACG
>DATAEE010000244.1:0-14533 GCA_036258175.1 Vicinamibacterales bacterium | reverse complement strand
ACCCGGTGCGAGAACTTCCTCGAGGCGGCTCTGCCGCGATGCGACGCGATCACCGCGTCGTTCGCACTCCATCACGTGGCGAAGCCGACGACGAAGGCACGGCTCTATCGGCGCTGCTTCACGGCGCTGAAGGCGCGCGGGCTCTTCGTCAACGCCGACTGCTGTCTTGCCTCGAACCGGCGCTTGCAGGCGCGAGATCGAGCCGCCTGGCTCGCACACCTGCGCCGCCGATACGGAGGCATCCGCGCCGCGGCCTACCTGCGGGCGTGGGCGGAGGAGGACGTCTACTTCCGCCTCGAGGACGAAATCGAACTGCTGCGCTCCGCCGGGTTCTCGGTCGACGTCCCCTGGCGCCGCGACGCCTTCGCCGTCGTCCTCGGCACGAAGCACTGAGGCCTGTCAGATATAATTTCTTCCTGGTGGATTACAAACCGCAGCAGATCGAAAAGAAGTGGCAGGACGCCTGGCGTACCTCGCGCGCGTTCGAGGTCACCGAGGATCCCGCCAGGCCGAAATTCTATTGCCTCGAGATGTTCGCCTACCCGTCCGGGCACGCGCACGTAGGGCACGTCCGCAACTACATGATCGGCGACGTCGTCGCGCGCATGAAGCGGATGCGCGGCTTCAACGTTCTTCACCCCTTCGGCTGGGACGCATTCGGCCTTCCGGCAGAGAACGCGGCGATCAAGAGCAACACCCACCCCGAGACCTGGACGCTCGACAATATCGCGCACATGAAGGGGCAGCTGCAGCGGCTCGGGATCAGCTACGCCTGGGAACGGGAGATCGCCACCTGTCTGCCCGACTACTACCGCTGGAACCAGTGGCTGTTCATTCGGATGTTCGAGCGCAGCCTCGCGTACCGCCGCCGCTCGACGGTCAACTGGTGTCCGAGCTGCCAGACCGTTCTCGCCAATGAACAGGTCGTGGATGGCGGCTGCTGGCGTTGCGGGACGCCGGTGACGACGCGAGAGCTCGAGCAGTGGTTCTTCCGGATTACGTCGTACGCCGACGAGCTCCTCGACGCGATCGCGAAGCTCGACGAGTGGCCCGAAAAAGTCCTGACGATGCAGCGGAATTGGATCGGCAGGTCCGAGGGGGCTCGCGTACGCTTCGCGCTTGCGGGGCCGCCCCAATCGCCAAGCCCCGACCCGATCGAGGTCTTCACGACCCGCATCGATACGATTTACGGGGCCACGTTCGTGTTGCTCGCGCCCGAGCACCCGATGGTGGAGCGCTTCGCGCAGGAGTCGGCCGATCCCGCGGCGTTCCGGGCGAGCGTCAACCGGTTTCGATCGCAGGATCGAACGGCGCGGATGACCGGCGAGGTCGAGAAGGAAGGCTTCGACACCGGGCGGAAGACGATTAATCCATTTACGGGCGCAGCGGTCCCCATCTGGGTCGCGAACTTCGTGCTCGTCGAATATGGAACGGGCGCCGTCATGGGCGTTCCGGCGCACGACGAGCGCGACTACGAGTTCGCGCGCAAGTACAACCTGCCGATCCAGGTCGTCGTCCGGCCGCCTGATGGCCCGACGCCCGACGTCGAGAAGATGACCGAAGCCGTCTCGAATGACGGCGTCCTCGTCAATTCAGGGCCGTTCGACGGGATGACGTCCGACGCCGCACGCGAAGCGCTGACGGCTGAAGCCGTGCGGCGGGGAATTGGCGAGGGCACGGTCCAGTATCGGCTCAAGGACTGGGGCATCTCGCGCCAGCGCTACTGGGGCACGCCAATCCCGATGCTGTACTGCGACAAGTGCGGCATCGTGCCGGTCCGGGACGAGGACTTGCCTGTCGTCCTCCCGAAAACGGCTGAGTTCAGCGGCCGTGGAGACTCGCCGCTCGCGCAGATCCCGGAGTTCGTGAACGCGATCTGCTGGAAGTGCGGCGGGCCGGCGAAGCGCGAGACCGACACGATGGACACCTTCGTGGACTCCTCGTGGTACTTCTTCCGGTTCTGCGACCCGAAGAACGACGCGATGGCATTCGAGCCCGCGAAGGCGACCTACTGGGGGCCGGTGGACTTCTACAGCGGCGGGATCGAGCACGCGATCCTGCACCTGATCTATTCACGGTTCTTTACGCGCGTGTTCCGGGATCTCGGCATGGTCGGAATGGACGAGCCGTTCCAGCGCGTGCTGACGCAGGGGATGGTGCTGCGCAACGGCCAGGTGATGTCGAAGTCGAAGGGGAACGTCGTCGATCCCGACGATATGATCCAGAAGTTCGGGGCTGACGCGCTCCGCGTGTATGTGACGTTCGTCGCGCCGCCTGAGAAAGAGATCGAGTGGACCGATGCTGGTCTCGAGGGCAGTTTCCGGTTCCTCGCACGCGTCTGGCGGCTCGTAGATGCGGTCTGCGACACGATTGCTGGTGACGGCATACCTGCGCCGACCGGCACTGACCTGGATGAGTCCGAGCGCGCGCTGCGGCGGAAAACCCACGATACGATCCGGCGTGTCACGCAGGACCTCGACCCGCGAGTCCACCTCAACACTGCCGTGTCGGCGCTGATGGAGCTCGTCAATGAGCTGTATCAGTTCTGCGATCGGCCCGGGCGATCGATCGCCGTCCGGCGCGGCGAAACGGCGGCGCCTGCAGGTGTGGTCGAGCGCAAGGAAACGGTCGCCGTGTTGAAGGAAGCCGTCGAAGCGCTCGTCCTGATGCTCTCGCCGTTCGCGCCGCATATGTCCGAGGAGCTGTGGGAGCGGCTTGGTCACACCGGTGGGATTGCAGCCACCGCGTGGCCCGAGTACGACGCCGAAGTGGCGAAGGCGGAGGAAGTGGTCGTGCCGGTGCAGATCAACGGCAAGGTCCGCGCGCGACTTACGGTCCCGGCCGGTACATCAGACGACGATTTGCAGGTCCTCGCGCTCGCCGATCGGCAAGTTCAGGTTCATGTCAAGGACAAGCCGATCAAGAAGATCGTCGTCGTCAATGGCGGAAAGTTGGTAAGCATTGTTGTCTAACTTGTCGGGCTTGTCGGGGTGCATCGTGCCGGGTGCCTGGTGCCTGGTGCGGGCGGGTGCGTGGTGCCTGGTGGGTGCGTGGTGCATGGTGCTCACCGCGGGCTGTGGTTACTCGCTTGCCGGGCGGGGGTCGTTCTTGCCGGAATCGATCAAGACGATCGGCGTGCCGATGTTCGCCAATCACACATCGGTCTTCGAGCTCGAACGCCGCGTGACCGAGAAGGTCCGGTCGGAGCTGATCGGCCGTGGCCGCTACAAGGTTCTGCCGGATGCCACGGGCGTGGACGGGCTGTTGACCGGTGAGATCACGGCGGTCACCCTCGCTCCGGCGAGTTTTACCGAGCAGCGGCAGGCCTCGCGGATCGTGGTCGTCATGACCGCCCGGATCGAGTTCAAGGAAACTGCAACGGGCAAGGTTCTCTGGTCGAATCCGTCGCTGCAGTTCCGGGAGGAGTACGAGGTCACGACCGGCCTCACGGCGTTCGACCCGAATGCGTTCTTCGAGCAAAACACCAACGCCTACGAGCGCATGTCGACCAACTTCGCCCGCAGCATCGTCAGCGCAATCCTCGAGGCGTTCTAGTGCCCGCGCGACGCTACGACGACGTCAAGAAGGACATCGCCAACGCCAAACCGGCACCGGTGTATCTCCTGCTTGGCGATGACGACGGCGCGCTGACAGCGCTCGTCAACGAGTTCTCGACCTTGGTGGAAGACGACCTCCGCGCGTTCAATCAGGATCGATTTCATGCGACCGACAAGGGCGTGTCACCGGACGCGGTTGTCCAAGCCGCGCGCACCCTGCCGATGATGGCGCCACAGCGCCTTGTCGTTGTCCTGCGGGCGGAGAAGTGGCTCAAGCCGAAACGCCGCGGGGCCGAAGTCGAAGGGGCCGGCGAGGAGGAGTCGAACACCGAACTCGACGCGCTGGAGCGCTACATCGCCTCACCAGAGCCACAGACGACGCTCGTGCTCGTGGCGGCTGACGTGGACAAAACGCGCCGTCTGACGAAGGCGCTCTACAAGCAGGCGGTCGTCGTCGAGGCTTGGGGTCTCAAGAGCGATCGCGAGTTCCGAAGCGGGGAGCTCGGCGCCATCTTCCAGCAGGCGCAGGGGTGGATTCAGCGTGAGGCGAAGGCGGCCGGGCGGACGATCGATTCGGACGCGGTGCGGCTGCTCGCCGAGCGCGCCGGCGCCGACATCGGACGCCTTCGGGCGGATGTCGAGCGGCTCCTCGCGTTCGCCGGCGACCGTAAACGGATCACGCGCGAGGACGCGGCAGAGGTCGTCAGCGAGAAGACGTCACAGGATCGCTGGGCGGTGGCCAACGCGATCGAGCGGGGCGACACGGCGACGGCGCTCTGCGAGCTCGCGCTGGCGCTCGACGCCGGCGTCGTGCCGTACCTGATGCTCGGCCAGCTCGCCTGGGTGGCGCGCGACCGGCTCGCGCGCGTGAACCCCGCCGGCGTCCGCACCGTGGTCAACGCGGTGTTCCGGACCGACACCGATATCAAGTCGTCGGGCGGCGATCCGCGCGTGCTGCTGGAGCGGCTGGTCGTGGAGCTCTGCGAAGTACGCTCGCCTTCGCCACGGCGGCGGTAGGCGGGCGGCCGGCGCCTTATGCGGTAGCGGTTTTGAGCCGCCGCGAGATCCGCGACTTGTAGCGGCTGGCGGCGTTGACGTGGATGATGCCCTTGCCCGCCATCTTGTCGATGAGGGAGATCGTCTCGTTGAGCGCGGCGTGGGCCTGCTTGGTATCCTTCGCGTCAATCGCCGCGCGGATGTCCTTCAGCGCGGTCCGGAGCCGGCTGCGGAGCTGCCGGTTCGCCTCGCGCCGCACGACGTTCTGACGGTGAGCCTTCTGGGCCGACTTGTGCCTGATTGCCACGTGATGGTCTTCTCCTCAGTCCGAAAATGAACCCCCAATTATAGCTCGGTCCAATGGCAGCCCTAAAGGGCTGCGCTACTCGCGTCCTTTGAGCCGCCGAATGGCGCGGCGCTCGCGCCGGTCCGGTGCGCCAGGTGCCGTGCGGACGAACGGGCGCGCCAGTCGGGCCAGCCGCCGCTGTTCGATCTCTTCAGCGGTGGGCTGCGGCGTGAGGTCCTCGTAGAGTGTTCTGGCCTCCGCCTTGGGAAGATGTTTTTCGGCCAGACCTGCCACCCGGACGTGCTGCTTCCGCCCCAGCGGGCGCGTGATCAGGATCTCGTCGCCCGCGCGCACCTCGCGGTGCGGCTTCGCCCGGCCGCCGTTGACCTCGACCTTCCCTCCCTCGCACGCGCGCTTCGCTTCCGAGCGGGTGCGGAACAGACAGGCGACGTCGAGCCAAACATCCAACCGGACCGCGTCCATTCCTAGTCGGTGCGAAGGGTAATCGCCGGATCGACCCTGGCAGCGCGGCGTGCGGGCACCCACGCGGCGAGGAGCGCGACCGCCGTCAGCCCGAGCGCGACCACGGTAAAGGCTGCCGGATCGTCCGGATCCAGGCCGTAGAGCAACGCGCCCACCAGCTTCGCTGTCCAGACGGCAAGCAGCAGCCCCACGGCAATTCCTGTAGTGACGGGCATCAGCGTCTGTCGCTGTACGAGCGCGACGACCTGGGAAGCGCGCGCGCCGAGCGCCATCCGGATCCCGAGTTCCCGCGTCCGCTCCACGACAGTGGCCGACGCGACACCGTAGATGCCGACGGTCGCGATGACGAGCGCCAGCGCGCCGAAGAATGCGAACAAACGGACGCCCATCCTCTGCGGCATCACCTGCGCGCGAACGTGATCGTCGAGCGTCATGACGCGTGCAACGGGCAGGCTCGCATCAACCCCGCGGACGGCGCCGACGAGCGCAGATCCCGTTTCCTTCGTCTGCCGGTCCGTTCGAACGATGAGCGTCGCTTCGGCAAGCAGGCTGTCTTCCTCGTGCTGGAGGAACGGCAAATACATCGTCGGCATCACGTCTTCGTTGATGTTTCGTCCCGTGACGTCTCCCACGATCCCGCAGACCTCGACCCAGGGGGCCTCCTTGTCGAATCGGAATCGCCCGCCGAGCGCCGCCCGACCAGGCCAGAACTTTGCCGCCATTACCCGGTTGATGACGGCGACGGGCGGCGCGCCGTTGCGATCGCGGCCGTCGAGCGCGCGCCCTTCCAGCACCGGGATGCCGAGCGCACCGAAGTAGCGGCCGTGGACGTACGCGACATCCGCCGGCACTTCCCGCCCCTTCGGAGGCGTAAAGCCATCCACCTCGATCGTCCACATCATCACGCCCTGCATCGGGACGCTGCTTGCCCAGGCGGCCGTCCGTACTGCCGGCAGGGCGTAAAGACGATCGAGGGTGGAGTCGTAGAACTGCCGCGCCCGCGCCCTTTCGTACCGCGCCAGCCCGAGATCGACCGACGCGATGGCGACGCCCTCGGACCGGAAACCGAGATCCGTTCGGAGCGCGCGCTCCAGACCGCGTACGAAGAGCGCGCCGCCGGCAAGGAGGACCAGCGACAGGGCGACCTGCGCCGCAATCAGAGCACCGCGCAGGCGATGACGCGACGTCGCGAGCGCTTGATCGCGCAGCGCGCTCACGATCGCCAGCGCGGATGTCTGAAGGGCAGGGACCAGGCCGAACAGGACGGCAGTTACCAGCGACGTCCCGAACGCGACCGCCAGCGAGCGTCCGTCGACGCCGAGCCGCAATTCCTCGATCAAGATCTCGCCGGGCAGCTCGAAGCGGGACAGGAGCGCGATGGTCCATCGCGCGACGAACAGGCCGGCTGCGCCGCCGACGAGCGCGAGCGAAACGGTCTCGGTCAGCATCTGGCGAACGAGGCGCCCGCGGCCCGCGCCGAGCGCAAGGCGCACCGCAATCTCGCGCCGCCGCGCGGCGGCGCGCACGAGGAGCATGTTCGCCAGGTTCGCGCAGGTAATCAGCAGCGTGAACGCGACGACCCCGCCGAGCAGCAGCAGAAACCTGCTCAAGTCGCGACGGCTGTCGAATCCGACGGCGGTCGCACGCAGTGGATGTATCTCGGAGGCTTCAATCGCGTCGCGGCTCACCTCAGGTTCGCTGCCATGGTTCGCCTTGTAGGTCGACGTGATGACGGCGGCGGCCTGCTCAGGCGAAACGCCAGGCTTCAGGCGCGTCACGAGGCGGAGCCAGACCATGCCGCGCGACGTCAGCGGATCGACGCGGCGGAAGAAGGGCGCCGTCTCAACCTGCCTGAAGAACGAAAGCGGCATCCAGAACGCGGGATCGTCCTGCAATGTCACACCGCGGAACCCGCGCGCCGCGACCCCGACGACGACGGCCGTTCGTCCGTTCACCTTCAACCTCGAGCCGACGATCGCGGGGTCCGCGTTGCATGACGCCCTCCAGTAACGGTCGCTCAGGACGGCCACGAGCTCCGCTCCAGGACCCCCATCGTCCGACGGCGTGAGGACCCGCCCAAGCTGCGCGGCGATGCCCAGTACGCCAAAGAAGTTGCCAGACACGTATGCGCCCGCCGCGAGGGCCGTCGAATCGCCGCGCTGTACGCTGAACGCGTCGCGGCCGCTGAAGGCGACGACGCCGTCGAACGTGTCAGTTCGGGCAAGGTAGTCGCGAAACGCCGGATAGGAGGCGCTCCAGCGCGTGGCATTCAGGCTGTCGAGATCACGAACGGGGAGCGGGCGCAACAGTGTTGCGTCTGCGAGGGCATAGATGGCGGTCGTCGCGCCGATGCCCAAGGCCAGCGTGAGAATCGCGGCGGCCGTGAACACCGGAGCTCGCGCGGCGAGCCGAAACGTGTGACGAAGGTCGAGAATCAGATCGTTCATCGGGAGTCCGGGGCTGCGACGCGGTCGGCGATGGTGGCGCACAGCGCGGGTGCGCCATTCGTGCGCATGCTCTCGAGGCGCCGCCCGCAGGACATCCAGCGCAATCGACAGCACGACGCGGGTGCGAGCCAGCCGCTGCCCGGACGCGGACGCCTCACGCCAGCGGTCGCGCGCAAGCTGATGCATCTCACGGCCGTGCGCGCGGCGCAGCGAGCGAGGGAGAACCGAGAACAAGACCCGTCGCAGCCAGTCACCGAGCATCAACCGCTCCCTTCGCGCGCGCCACACGGACGAGCCGCGACAGCCGTCCGGTTTCCGCGCGGAGCACGCGCGCCCCGTAAGTGGTCATCCGGTAGTACCGGCGTCGTTCGTCATCGAGTGCCGGATCGGGCCGCTCGTCCGACTCGTCGATCAGGCCGAACTCGAGCAGCCGCTTGATGGCGCCATAGAGGGTGCCCGGTCCCATCTCGACGTCGCCGTCGGTCAGCCGGCGGATCTCCTGCATGATCGCGTAGCCGTGACGTTCGCTGTCAGCGAGCGCGAGCAGGATGTGAACGAACGCGGGCGGCAGCGGAAGCAGTGCGTCAGGAGCGCGATGAGGACGAGGGGCCATCAGCGCCGCGATTATATCGGCCGTCGATATAGAGTGCAATGCTCAATGCTGATTATGGATTGTGGATTGCTGAGTGTTAGCGCGCCGGCTTGTTGGAGTAGCGGACGACCTCGCGGCCTTCGATGGTCTCGACCGTGCGGTAGACGCGGCGCGAGGGCGACTTCTTCGTGGCCTTCGTGATCTTTGCGACGTAGGTCCGGGTTTCCCGGTACGGGGGCACTTTCTGGCCGTAGCGGTCGACCGTCGTCGGCCCGGCGTTGTAGGCCGCCAGCGCCAGCTCCTCGTTGTCGCCGTAGCGATCGAGCAGCCGGCGGAGGTATCGCACGCCCGCCCGGATGTTCTCGGCCGGGTCGTAGGGATTGAGCACGCCGAAGTCCCGCGCGGTGTCGGGCATGATCTGCATCAGCCCCATGGCACCCTTGAACGAGCGCGCCCACGGGTCGTACGCGGACTCGGCGCGGATCACCGCGTGGACCAGATCGGCTCGAATGCCCTGGTCGCGGGCGTTCGCGACGATCAAATCGTCGTAGAGCGCCGCGCGCTTCGCCGTGACCGGCGGCATCGTCGCGAGCCCCACGCTTTCAGCGGTCGGCGAGAACGTGTCGACCTTCTGCGCCTCTTTGACCTTGGGCCGGTCAGACAGCACCAGGTTCCCGTCGGCGTCGCGCCAGGCGTAGATCTGGGCCTGAACGGTCGCGGGGACCGCGAAGACGCAAACGAGTCCGGCCAGGAGCAGGCGCTTCATTCGGTTGAATCCGGCGGAAGGGTTTGAGCAAGGGTCCGGCCGGGCGGCCGCACCCTGCAGCGTCGCCGTAACTAATTGACAGGACTGATATTAGGCGCTAGATGCCCGCTGACGGTTTTGGCGGCATGGCAACCGCAGTTGTGCGGTTTCCGGACCCCACTTTCAGTTCTGTGAAGCCAGCTCAGCAGGGTCCCGTTTTCGAGGATAATGCCACTTCGACACATGAGCCACAGGACACTCTTCCGCACAGGGCATCACATCTGGCAACGCGCCAATATCATGTCGGCCGCGAACTACTTCCGTGAGGCGCTCGCGCGCAGCCCCGGGGATCTGCAGGTGAAGGCTCTGTACGAGGGTCTTCTGGAGGTGCTGGATCCGTCACGTCGCACGCAGCGGCATCAGCGCGAAGCGATCGGGACGACGATGCCGGTCGTTGCTCGGCGTGACGGCGATCGCAGGAGCGGGCGTGACCGGCGGCACGTCGACGTCGGTCCTCCGGACGGCATCGAGCGGCGGCACGCGCAGGATCGGCGCGTCACCCGCAATCGGCGCACGCGCAGCTGGACTCCCTAGGCGGGTCTCGTCAGCATTTCCCGCACGACCTCGCGGCTCTTCGCGAGCAGTTCGTCGATCCTCGCGGGATCCTTTCCGCCGGCCTCCGCAAAGTCCGGCCGTCCGCCGCCGCCACCGCCCACGATCGGCGCGATCTGCTTGACGACGTTGCCGGCGTGGACGCGGCCGGCGAGGTCCTTCGTGACGGACACGACCAGCGCGACCTTGCCTTCGTTCTCGGATGCGAGCACGACGACGCCGCTCACGAGACGGTCGCGGAGAGAATCGGACAGGCCGCGGAGCGCATTCTTCTCGAGGCCGGCGATCCGCCGCGCCACCATCCTGATCCCGTCGATGTCGATCGCGTCGTCCGAACCGGCGGTGGGGGAGCCGCCGCCAAGCGCTGCTTTCATCCTGAGCTGCTCGTTCTCGCGCTGCAGCCGTTTGGACTCGGCCTGCAACCGGCGGACGGCATCCGCCGCCTGATCAGCGGGCGCCGCGAGCGCGTCGAGGACACCCGCGAGCGCGTCGCGGCGCTCTTCGTAATAACGCACCGCGCCTTCGCCGGTGAGTGCCTCGATTCGTCGGACGCCGGCGGCGACGCCGCTCTCCTGCGTGATGACGAAGAAGCCGATGTCGCCGGTCGCGCGGCAGTGCGTCCCGCCGCAGAGCTCGATGCTGAAGCCCGGGATCGTCACGACACGGACACGATCGCCGTACTTTTCGCCGAAGAGCGCCATCGCGCCGGCGGCAATCGCTTCCTGCGTATCGCGCTCTGCCGTCTCGACCGGAGTATTGCCGTAGATCTGCTCGTTCACCATGCGCTCGATGCGATCCAGTTCGGCCCGCGGGATCGGCGCGAAGTGCACGAAGTCGAACCGCAAACGATCAGGCGCGACGAGCGATCCGGCCTGCTTGACGTGCCCGCCGAGGACCTGGCGAAGCGCGGCGTGCAGAAGGTGGGTCGCAGTGTGATTGCGGCGCGTGGCGTCGCGCGTCCGCTCGTCAACCTCCGCTGTCACGATGTCCCGTTCGCGGAATGTCCCGCGTTCGACGTGAACCTTGTGCGCGCGAGGGCCATTCGGCGCCAGCCGCGCCAGCCCCTGAACGACAGCCGATGCGTCGGATGCCTCGGAGAACACCCTGCCGCGGTCGGACACCTGGCCGCCGGCCTCGAGGTAGAAGGGTGTGCGGTCCAGCACGATGAAGCCGTCGGCGCCGGCAGCGAGCGCCTGCACCTGGTGCCGGTTCGCATCAAAAAGAGCGACGACCGGGACGCCACGCGTCCTGGTTCCCGTGTAGCCTTCGAAGCGGTCGCCAACCGACAGCGCGGCTTGTTTTGCAGCGTCGGACCAGTAGTCGAACTCGACCGCCTTCTTCGCCTCGAACGCGCTGCCGGCGCGCGCTTTCTCGCGCTGGCCTTCCATCGCCCGCTCGTACCCTTCGCGGTCGAGACTGACGCCCCGCTGCGCGGCGCTGTCTTCGATGAAGTCGAGCGGCATGCCGAGCGAGTCGTAGAGACGGAAGATTTCGTCACCCGGGATGGTCCGCGCACCTGAACCGAGCGCGCGCTCGATCGCCGCCTCCAGACGGGGAAGGCCCGCCGTCAGGACCGCATCGAAACGCTCCTCTTCGCTGCGGATGACCTGGACAACGGAGTCCCGGTTCCGTCTGAGTTCCGGGTAGGCGTCGCCCATCTCGCGCGCGAGCACGTCGACGAGTGTGTGCAGAAACGGCTCGGTGATCCCGAGCTTTTTCCCGTGCCGCATCGCGCGGCGCATGATCTTGCGGAGCACGTAGCCGCGCCACTCGTTCGAGGGGACGACGCCGTCGGCGATCAAAAACGTCATCGCCCGCGTGTGATCGGCGACAACCCGCATCGAGATATCGCCTGGATCATCGAGCGTCGCCCCGTACCGCCGGCCGGCGCGCTCGCCGATGGCCATCAACAGCGGCATGAACAGGTCAGTGTCGTAGTTCGCGATCTTTCCCTGCAGAACGGCTGTCACACGTTCGAGGCCCATTCCCGTATCGACCGACAGCGCCGGCAGCGGCTTGAGCGACCCGTCCGGCTGACGGTCGAACTCCATGAATACGTTGTTCCAGACCTCGACGAACCGGTCGCACGTGCAGTCGAGCCCGCGGCACACCGGCTCCGGGCAGGGGACGTCGTTTCCGCGGAAGTAGTGAATTTCCGAACAGCGCCCGCACGGGCCGGTCTCGGCCATCGCCCAGAAGTTCTCCGCCAGGCCCAGCTCGGTGATCCGGTCCGCCGGCACCAGCTTCTTCCAGACC
This sequence comes from Vicinamibacterales bacterium, assembly GCA_036258175.1. Taxonomy (GTDB): domain Bacteria; phylum Acidobacteriota; class Vicinamibacteria; order Vicinamibacterales; family 2-12-FULL-66-21; genus DATAEE01. The sequence continues at coordinate 2,559 of DATAEE010000244.1, read as the reverse complement.
TCGTACGCCTCGTCGTCGCGCGGGATTCCGCCCTCGCCTGTGAAGATCGTCGGGTGCAGCCGATCGCCTGGCAGCTTCCACACCGTCGTCAGCAACTCCCAGGCGAAGGGAATCGCCTCCTTCTTGAAGTAGTCGCCGAAGGAGAAGTTGCCGAGCATCTCGAAGAACGTGTGATGGCGCAGCGATGGGCCGACGTTGTCGAGGTCGTTGTGCTTGCCGCTTACGCGCATGCACTTCTGCGACGACGCCGCCCGCTTGTAGTCCCTGGTCTCCTTGCCGAGAAAGACGTCCTTGAACTGGTTCATCCCTGCGTTCGTGAAGAGCAGCGACGGATCGTCGTGCGGCACGAGCGACGAGCTCGGCACGATGCGGTGGCCGTTGCGTTCGAAGTACTTGAGGAAGCTGTCGCGAACGTCGCGGGAATGCATTTTTGAAATTGTAGCGCGAACGACGTTACGACGCGTGCGCCGGTTGCTGTCGAACCGCACAGGTGAAATCGGTTCGAACGGTGTAGTCAGCAGTGCCGGATCGGTAGGAACACGGAAACGCCTTCGACGTCTGGCGGGCGTTTCGCGCTGGCACGTCGACTGCACGCCCGAGCGCCGGTGTCCAACGGCATGTCCGCGACAGGTCGTCTCAGAATCGTGATCGCGTCGGCGCATCCGGGTGAATCCCAGATCCTCGCCGACTGGCTCGCGTCGGACGGGTTCGAGCCCGTGCCGGCCTCGAGCCTCAAAGCGGCCCGCTGCCAGCTCGAGGCGCAGTCCTGCGATCTCCTCATCTCCGACGTCAAGCTCGCGTTTCTCGACGGTCTCCACGAAATCGGCCGCGGCCGCATGCGCAACCCGCACACGCCGATCGTCGTCATCGGCGACGATGATTCCACGTCCAGGCGGCAGGCGGAGCGGCGTCAGGCCATGTTCCTGCAGCGCCCCGTCGATCGTACCGAGCTGCTCTGCTACGTCGCGATGGCGGCCGGAGAGGCCAGGCCAGCACGCCGATCGCCGCGGAAGTCCATCGGTCGGATCGAAGCGCTCCTCGATGGCGTACCGTCGTCGATCCTCGACGTCAGCAACGAGGGAATGCGGCTCGAGAACGCACGAGGCCGCAGTGTCACGCCGCCGTACTTCAGCGTGGAAGTGCCGATCGTCGGCGTGACGGTGATGGTTCACCGCGTCTGGACAAGCGCCCTCAGTAACGCGGGCGGCAAGCCGCTGACGCTGTACGGCGGTGCGCTCATCCACAACCCTCCGAGGATCGAACGCACATGGCGCAAGTTCGTGGACGCGCTTCCTGAGATGCGACCCTAAGTAGAACTCCCGTGCGTTTCTCACCCGCTATCAAGTTCCTGCTCGGGGGTCTCCTGTCCTTTATGGCATCCGGCGCCGACGGCCACGCCGAGCCGATCAGATCCCGTCCCGATGTCGTCGCTGCGCTCGAGCGGATCCGGGACACCGGTATCTTCCCCGAGTACCTGTCGCTCGAGTACGTGGAACTGCATCGCGCGGTCGCCGAGATCGTCGATCGCGATCCTCATGGCTACGTTGCGGACCTTGCGGCGCGGGTCCTGACACGTGTCGTCGTGAACCTGGAGCGGCCGCTGATCCCGTCCGACGAGGAGCCGTCTCTTGCAGCGGATCTCCTCGATGGGCCAGAGCCGGGCCGCATGCACCGCGCGGACTTCTATGGATCGCTTGATGGCGGTCCGTGGCGCCTTGTGACGCAGCTCGGCTACGGTGCCAGCGGTTCGCTCGGCCGCGTTCTTTGTGACGAGAACTCGCTGGGCACGCGCGCCTGCGCTCCTGGCTGGCACTCAATCGCGATGCGCGTCGTGGAGACCACTTGGACGAGGGAGAGCGATACGCCGGCCTGGAGCGAAACGCGCGAGCTGCCGACGCAGGTCTACGGCGTGTACCGCAAACGTGAGCTCGTCGGCTCACCGCGCGCGCCCGCTAAGTCTTCAACGCCAGCCGCCTGGATGCGGGCCGTGCTCGATCTACCGGCGTCGGCCGTCGATTCACAACTCAGCGCCGTGCCGCTTCGGTCCTGGCTGCGGTCGGCTCTCTTAGAAGCAGGGCAGCGCAGCCTGGCTCGTTCGCTGCGCTGGGAACCGCGCCCGTGCGGCGTCGACATGGTCGAGCGGTTCGCCGATCGCTCCCGTGCTCCCGTATGCATCACTGCCCAGGCAACCGCGCACGACTTCGAGGTGCGGCTGGAGTTCTCGGTCGGGCCGCTCGTCGACGAGACAGGCCGGCGGCGCTGGCCTGAACCGCCGACGCTCCATCAGGGTACCTCGAAGACCAGCGGGGCAGCCTCGACTTCTCACGACTGGCGGAGCTTTCCGGGGCGTTCGAGAAGCCGAGAAACAGCTGGCCGACCGCTGACTTGCGTGTCCTGCCCATCGACATTGTCTACTCGCCGCTCGTTCCGAACGCAGGCGCTACGGTCAACGTCGAGTTCACAGTGCACAACGTTGGTACCCAGGACGCGCGCGCGATGATCGAGTTCTGGCTCAACGCCTCGGGCGTCGAGCGGGAGGAGCGGCTCGACTTCGTCGCG
>DATAEE010000243.1:0-13271 GCA_036258175.1 Vicinamibacterales bacterium | reverse complement strand
CAGGCGCCCCTCCGATTGGCGGCGAGCCCGAGGTTGCGGCGAGCCTCATGGCCGGCGCGGATATCGTCTTCTTCTCCGGCGACAAGTTGCTCGGGGGCCCTCAAGCGGGAATCATCGCCGGCCGGCGCGACCTCATCTCGGTCATCCGCCGTCATCCGCTCATGCGCGCGCTCCGCGTCGACAAGCTCACCTATGCGGCGCTCGAGGCCACTCTGGTCGAATACGCGACGCGCCGCGCGGCCGACACAGTGCCCGTCATGCGGATGATTGCCGCATCGCGGGACGAAATCGAGGCGCGGGCGGCCGCGCTTGCACCGGTCCTCCGGGCCGCAGGCTTCACGGCGGAGCTCGTGGAAGGCTTCTCGACGATCGGCGGCGGCAGCGCCCCCGGCTCGACGCTGCCAACCGTCCTCCTCGCGATCTCGCGGCCCGGCGTGTCTCCCGACGCGCTCGAGTCACAGCTCCGCCAGCTTCCGACGCCGGTCATCGCGCGGATCGAAAACGACCGCGTCGTGCTCGACCTGCGAACGGTCCTGGAGAATCAGGACGCTCTGCTACTGGATTCTGATTTCTGGATTCTGGATGCCTAGAAGATGGTCCGCACTGAATCCAGCGCTATTGCCAGCACCCGAGCCGGCAGCACACCGAGATAAAGGACGCCGGCAACGGCGATCACGAGAGCTGCCACGCCGGCAAGCGAGAGCCGCGGCGCGGGCGCTTCCGGTGCACCTTCCGTCATGTACATCATCACGACGATACGAAGATAGAAGAAGACCGACACGACGCTCGTGAGCACGCCGATGATCGCAAGCCAGTAGTAACCCTCTTCGATCGCTGCCGTGAAGATGTACCACTTGGCGATGAAGCCGGCCGTCGGCGGCAGGCCGCCGAGCGACAGCAGAAAGACTGTCATCATCGCGGCGAGCGCCGGGCGCCGGTTCCAGAGACCCGCGAAGTCGCTCAAGTAGTCGTGCGGCCGATCGGACGTGCCCATGAGCGCGATGACGCCGAAGGCGCCGAGGTTCGTGACGGCGTAGGCGACCAGATAGAAGAGGATCGCGGCTTTGCCGGCCGCGGTCGCCGCGACGACGCCGACAAGCAGGTACCCGGCGTGCGCGATGCTCGAATACGCCAGCATCCGCTTGACGTTCGACTGCGTCACGCCGACCACTGTGCCGAAGATCATGGTCAATGCGGCGACCGTCGAGACGATCGGGACCCACTGCTCGCGCATGGGCTCGAGCGCCCATAGGAACACGCGGACGAACGCCGCAAAAGCGGCCGCCTTCACACCGGTCGACATGAACCCCGTCACGACCGTGGGCGCTCCTTCGTAGGCGTCCGGCGTCCACATGTGGAACGGAACCGCCGAGACCTTGAAGGCGAAGCCGACGAGCAGCAACCCGACCGCCAGGACCATCAGGATGCCAGGGTTCATCGACCGCGCGGCCAGCGCCGTCCCGATCTGTTCGAGCGACGTCGTCCCCGTGACAGCAAACGTGAACGCGATGCCGTACAGGAAAAACGCGCTCGAAAACGCGCCGAGCAGGAAGTATTTGAAGGCCGCTTCGGCCCCGGCCGCGCTCGTGCGCTTGATGCCCGTGAGCACATAGACGCCGAGCGACAGCACCTCGAGCGCGAGAAACACGACGAGCAGGTCGGTCGCCGAGCCCATCAGCATCATGCCGGCGATCGAGAAGAGCATCAGCGAGTAGTACTCGCCCCGCGGCAGACCGTCGCGATCGACGGCCTGCCCCGACAGCAGGATCGTGAGGATCCCGACGCCGCATAACACGATGTTCAGAAAGAGCGCGAAGTTGTCGGCGCGCACCGCGCCGAACCCGCTCGCGTCGCGGTTCCAGAGCAGCACGGAGGCGACGACCGCGCCGATCAGGCCGATCAGGCCGAGGCCGCCGATCGGCATGCGTTCGCCCGGCTGTCGAAAGGCCTCGGCGAGCAACGCCGCGATGCCCGCCAGCGTGACGATGACCATCGGAATGACGGCTGCGAAGTCGGCCATTATCGCCGGGCCTCGGTTCTCGGGGTTCGTGCCTCGGCCGGGGCCTCGGTCCTCGGGCCTCGAACGACCGCCGGCTGCCGACTCGTCACGCGCTGCACGACGCGCTGCACCGAGACCTCGGTAGGCCGTAGGAACGGCGCCGGCAGGACGCCCATGAGGATCGCGGCGGCGACGATAGGCGCAATCACCCACCTCTCGCGCGTGCTCAGATCTTTGAGCTCCGTGTTCTTCCGGTTGGTCATCGGGCCGTAATTCACGCGCTGGAACATCCACAACATGTACACCGCCGACAGCACGACGCCGGTGGCGGCGACGGCAGCGAACCGCCAATCCCAGCGAAAGGCACCGATGAGGATCAGAAATTCGCCGACGAACCCGTTGAGGCCCGGCAGCGCGATCGACGACAGCGTGATGATCAGAAAAGCGGCGACGAGCCGGGGCGTGACCGCCTTCAGCCCGCCGAATTCCTCGATGAGCCGGGTGTGGCGGCGGTCCGAGAGCATCCCGACAATCAGGAAGAGCCCGCCCGTGCTGACGCCGTGATTCAGCATCTGGTACACAGCGCCCTGGACGCCCTGCATGTTCATCGCGCAGATGCCGAGCACGACGAAGCCGAGATGGCTGACGCTCGAGTACGCGACCAGCTTCTTCATGTCCGGCTGGACCATGGCGACGAGGGCACCGTAGACGATGCCGACCACGGCCAGAACCGCGAGGTACGGCGCGAACGCATGCGCGGTTTCCGGAAACAGCGGGAACGCGAACCGGACCAAGCCATACGTCCCCATCTTCAGCAGGACGCCCGCGAGGATGACGGAACCGGCGGTTGGTGCTTCGACGTGCGCGTCGGGCAGCCAGGTATGGAACGGGAACAGCGGCACCTTGATCGCGAACGCCAGCGTGAACGCGAGGAAGAACCAGAATGCCAGGTGCGCTGGCACCTCGAACTTGTACAGCTCGATCAGGTTGAACGTGTACGAGTCGGTCGCGGCATAGTGCGCGTACGCGAGCCCGATGATGGCGATGAGCATCAGCACGCTGCCCGCCATCGTGTAGAGGATGAACTTGATCGCCGCGTAGATGCGCCGCTCGTAGCCCCAGACGCCGATGAGGAAATACATCGGCACCAGCATCGCGTCCCAGAACAGATAGAAGAGAAACAGATCGAGCGACACGAACACGCCGAGCATCCCCGCTTCGAGCGCGAGCACGAAGAACGAGAACTCACGGACCTTCTGCTTGACCGACCCCCATGAGGAGAGGAGCGCAATCGGCGTCAGAAACGCGGTCAGGACAATGAGCGACAGGCTGATGCCGTCAACGCCGACGAAGTAGCTGATGCCGAAGGACGGGATCCACTGATAGTGCTCGACGAACTGAAACTCGCTGGCCTTGTCCGATGGATCGAACCGGGCCCACACAATCAGCGACAGCGCGAACACGACGAGCGACGCCGCCAGCGCAACTATGCGCACGAGGCCGTCGCGACGGCCCGAACGATCCCCTGCGAGGAGCGCCGCAATGGCTCCAACAAGCGGCAAGAAGACGATCAGCGTCAGCAGCATTTTTTGTGTTTGCGGTGGGGCCCCACCCCCACCGCCTGCCACGCCTCGCTTGCGCTCGGCGCGCTATTAACCTCGCGCGTCATCGCCACAGGTAGTACCCCAGGATCATGACCACACCAAAGAACAGCGACGCGGCGTACGCGCGCACCGAGCCGGTCTGCAGACGACGCATCACGCTACTTGCGCCGCGGACGAAGCCGCCGACGCCGTTGACCGTCCCGTCGATCAAGCCGGCGTCGACACCGCGCCAAAGCAGGCCGGTTGACAGCCGTTTGATTGGCTTAACGATCACAGCGTCGTACAGCTCGTCGATGTAGTACTTGTTGAGCAGCAGACGATAGATGCCTGACAGCCGCTGCGCCAGCGCCGCGGCGCGATCGCGGCGCCGGAGGAAGAAGAACGCGGCGACGCCGATGCCCGTCAGGGCGACGACCGTCGACACTCCCATCAGCGTCAGCTCGAGCGAGGTCTCGTCGTGCGCTGCCGACGCGCCCTCAGGTACAGCTTCGGCCGGCTCGTGCGACGCGGGCGCATGCACGCCGAAGCTCGGCTCGAGGAACGACTCGATGCGGTTGGCACCGCCGAGCGCATGCGGCACGCCGACGTATCCCGCGAAGATCGATCCGATCGCCAGCACGATGAGCGGAATCGCCATCGACGCCGGCGCGTCGTGGAGATGCGCCCCGTGGCCGCGCGCGGGCTCGCCGTGACCCGCGGCCGGCAGTGCGCGAGGGCCATGAAACGCCAGGAACACGAGCCGGAACATGTAGACGGCCGTCAAGAACGACGTCACGACCGCCACCAGCCACAGCACGCGATGTCCGCTGACGAACGTGCGGAACAGGATCTCGTCCTTGCTGAAGAATCCCGAGAGCAGCGGCACGCCGGCGATCGCAAGCGCGCCGATCAGGAACGTCCAGTACGTGATGGGCAGGTCGCGCTTCAGACCTCCCATCCGCCGGAGATCCTGCTCGCCCGCCAGCGCATGAATGACGGCGCCGGATCCGAGGAAGAGCAGGGCCTTGAAGAACGCATGCGTGTAGAGATGGAAGATGCCGGCGGCGTACGATCCGACGCCCATCGCAAGGAACATGTATCCGAGCTGCGAGACGGTCGAATACGCCAGGACGCGTTTGATGTCCGTCTGCACCAGCCCGATGGTTCCGGCCATCAACGCCGTCGCGACGCCGATGACGGCGACGACGTCGAGCGTGATCGGCGCGTGGCTGAAGAGCACCGCCGTCCGCCCGATCATGTAGACGCCTGCCGTGACCATCGTCGCGGCGTGGATCAGTGCCGAGACCGGCGTGGGGCCCTCCATCGCGTCCGGGAGCCAGACATATAGCGGTATCTGCGCGCTCTTTCCCGTGGCGCCGACGAATAGCAGCAGCGTGATGATCGTCAGCGTCCCCATCGTCATCTCGACCGGCATCGAGGCGGCCACGGCCGAGACCTTCTGGAAGTCGAGAGTGCCGAACGTGTCGAACGTCAGCAGCATCCCGAGGATGAAGCCGACGTCGCCGATGCGGTTCACGATGAACGCCTTCTTGCCGGCATCCGCCGCCGACGGCTTCTGGAACCAGAAGCCGATCAGCAGATAGGAGCAGAGGCCCACGCCCTCCCACCCGACGAACATCACCGGGAAGCTCGCGCCCAGGACGAGCACCAGCATGAACGCCGCGAACAGGTTCAGGTACGAGAAGTACCGGGCGTACTCCGAATCGGTCTCCTCGTGCATGTACGACGTCGAGTAGAGGTGGATGAGCGCGCCGATCCCCGTCACGATGAGGATCATCAGCGCCGAGAGCGGATCGACCCGCAACGTGAACGGGATATTGAGATCGCCCGACGGGATCCACTCGTAGATGGTCTGTTCTAGGGCATGGTCCGCGGTCCCGAGCATCCGGCCGACCACCGAGACCGACACGCCGAACGCCGCGAACATCAGCCCGGTCGCAACGCCACCGGAAACGCGCTTCGACGTACGAGGCCCGAGCGTCGTGTTGAAGAGGAAGCCGATTAGTGGCAATAGGGGGATTAGCGCCAGCATTACCACTTGAGACTCATAAAAGCGTCCGGGCTGAGCGTGTCCCGGTGGCGGAAGAGCGCGATGACGATCGCCAGGCCGACAGCCGCCTCCGCAGCCGCGACGGTGATGACGAAGAACACGATGATCTGACCGTCGACCGTGCCCAGAAAGCGGCCGACAGCGATGAACGTCAGGTTGACGGCGTTCAGCATGATCTCGACCGATAGCAGGATCGTGATCAGGTTGCGCCGCAGAAACACTCCGGCCGTGCCGATCGTGAACAGCACCGCCGAGAGCACGAGAAAGTGATTCAACGAAGGCATCTGCGTCTATCTGCGTTCATCTGCGGCTTCCTTTCGGGCGAGCACGACGGCGCCGACCATCGCCACGAGGATGAGGATCGACGTTACTTCGAACGCGAAGGCGTACTTCGTGAACAGTGCGACGCCGATTTCACGGACCGACGTCAGCCGCTCCGCAGCTTCGCCGGGCCGGAACCATTCCTCCCGCACCCGCGACAGCGCCCACACGAGCTCGACGGCGAGCACGATCGCGAGGATGGTGCCGATCGTCCGTCCCCGCGCTGCCGCGAGCAGACCGGGCGGCGCCGGCTCCTCCCGCGGCACGTTCAGCAGCATGACGACGAAGAGGAAGACGACCATGATCGCGCCGGCGTAGATGATGATCTGGGTCACGGCGGCGAACGGCGCGTCGAGCAGCACATATAGACCCGCCAGCGCGCCGAACGACACGATCAGCAGCAGCACGCTGTACATCGGATTGCGTTGCCCGACGACGAGCAGCGACGCCAGGACCGCTATCGCGCCGAACGTGTAGAAGAGGATGCCGTCCATTTTTTTTGATTGCGCTGGGGCCCCACCCCAGCGCCTGCTTTCTTTCTTTAATGCTCGCGCTTCGCCATGTTTATTGTCTGCCGTGGGGCCCCACCCCCACGGCCTGCCACCCCTCGACTCGCTTCGCTCGCTCGGGGCGCTGTTTCGATCATCTAGCCGTATCACCACTGACTGATCGCGATCGCTGCCGTGACCAGCAGGTTGACGACCGCGACCGGGAGCAGCCACTTCCAGCCGAACTCCATCAGCTGGTCGTACCGGTAGCGCGGGAGCGTCCACCGCATCCAGATGTAGAAGAACAGCAGCGCGAATACCTTTATGAGAAACCAGACCCACCCGAGCCACTCGGGCAGAAACGGTCCGTGCCAGCCGCCGAGAAACAGGTTCGTCGCGACCGCCGAGACGGTGACCATGTTCACGTACTCGGCGAGGAAGAACATCGCGAAGCTCATGCTGCTGTACTCGGTGTGGTACCCGGCGACCAGCTCCTGTTCCGCCTCGGGGAAATCGAACGGTGCGCGGTTGGTCTCTGCAACGCCCGCAGTCATGTACACGAGAAACCCGATCGGCTGCAGGAACACGAACCAGCGCGGAATGAATCCGAACCACGTTCCAGCCTGCGCGTCGACGACTTCGCGCAGCGACAGCGACCCGGCGAGAAGAATCACCGCCGCGAGCGCCAGCGCATACGACAGTTCGTAGCTGATCATTTGCGCCGCCGAACGCAGCCCGCCGAGAAGCGAGTACTTGCTGTTGGAGCTCCAGCCCGCCAACACGATCCCGTAAACGCCCATCGACGAGATCGCGAAGATGACCAGCAGCGCCACGTTCACATCGGTCACCTCGAGGCCGACCGGCTCCGGCAGCAGGCCGAAGAACGTCGTCTCCGCCCCGAACGGCACGACGGCGAACGCAGCGAACGCCGCCGTGGCCGACAGCATCGGCGCGAGCGCGAAGAGCAGCGCGTCAGCCGCCTTCGGCCGGAGCTCCTCTTTCATCAGCAGCTTGACGATGTCGGCGAGCGGCTGAAGGAGTCCGTAGGGTCCGACCAAATACGGGCCGTAGCGCTGCTGGACCCAGGCGGCGACCTTCCGTTCCATGTACACGAGCCCTGCGGCCGAGCTGAGCAGCATGACGAACGTGAAGCCGATGAGGCCTACGCGCGCGACGAGAAGCGGATCCAAGTCAGTCAATTCCGAATGCCGAAGGCCGAATGCCGAAGGCCGAACGAGAATGCGCAGTCAATTTCGACATTTGGCATTCGGCATTCGGCATTGTCGTGAGCGTCATTCTCAGTGCGCCCCCACCGGCGAGCCTCGTCTCCGCCATTCCGCCGGCAGCGTACAGCGTCCATGGCGGATGTGCGCTTCGTACTCGCCGCGGAAATGTCTCAGCGTCGTCAGGGCCGGCGCGACGGCGGCGTCGCCGAACGCGCAGAGCGTCTTGCCGGCGATGTTGGCGCTGACGTCCTCGAGCAGATCGAGATCACGCATGTCCCCCTCGCCGCGCTCGATCCGCTGAAGGATCTTGTGCAGCCAGTCGGTCCCTTCGCGGCACGGCGTGCACTTTCCGCAGGACTCGTGACGGTAGAAGTGCAACAGGTTTTCCGCGGCCCACACCATGCAGGTCGTGTCGTCCATGACGATAATGCCGGCGGAGCCGAGGAACGAGCCGGCCTTCTGCACGGCGTCGAAGCTCGCGGGCACGTCGAGCTGGTCAGCCAGCAGGATCGGCACCGACGACCCGCCCGGAATCACGGCCTTGATCGTGCGTCCGTCGAGCGGACCGCCGGCGTGCTCGAAGATGAGCGTCTTCAGAGTCGTATGCATCGAGGCTTCGTATACCCCTGGCCGCTTCACGTGACCGCTGACGCAGTACAACTTCGGACCGCCGTTCTTCTCCGGCCCCAGTCCCGCGAACCATTCCGCACCATTGATCAGGATCGGCGGCAGGTTGCACAGCGTCTCGACGTTGTTCACCGCGGTCGGACTGCCGTAGAGCCCCGCAACGGCCGGGAACGGAGGCTTCAACCGCGGCTGCGCGCGCTTTCCTTCGAGCGATTCCAGCAGCGCCGTCTCTTCCCCCGCCTCGTAGGCACCGGCACCGCGATGGACGTAGATGTCGCAGTCGAATCCGGATCCGAGGATGTTCTTCCCGGCGTACCCGGCCTTGTAGGCCGCTTCGATCTCGCGCTCGAGGATGTCCTGGACGTGGAAGAACTCGCCGCGGATGTAGATGTACGCGACTTTCGCGTTGATCGCGTAGCAGCCGATCAGACAACCCTCGAAGAGCAGGTGCGGGTACCGCTCCATCAGGATGTGGTCCTTGAACGTCCCCGGCTCGCTCTCGTCGGCGTTGCAGCAGATGTACTTCGGCTTCGGCGAGTCGCGCAGCACGAACTGCCATTTCATGCCGGTCGGGAAGCCGGCGCCGCCGCGCCCGCGCAGGCCGGACGCCTTGACCATCTCGATAACCTGGTCGGGCTTCATCGCGAGCGCCTTTTTCAAGCCTTCGTAGCCCTGATGCTTCAGATAGAAGTCGAGCGTGTAGGACTGCGGCTCGCGAGCGTATTTGGTGAGAATGGGATCCATGTCGGCGCGATGTTATTTTTCGATCTTCAGGTGACAGCCCGACAACGCCGCCGGTCCACGGCTGCGCAGATCGTCCACGAGCTTTGCCGCCTGCTCCGGCTGCAGGTTCTCGTGCCAGTGATCGTTGACCATCACGACGGGCGCGCGGTCGCACGCCCCGAGGCATTCGACCTCGACGAGCGTGAACGTGCCGGTCGGATCGGTTTCGCCCGGTTTGCATCCGAGCTTCGCCGCCAGCTCCTCGGTGACACGTTCCGCGCCCATGAGCGCACAAGACAACGTGCGGCACACGTTCAGCACGTAGCGGCCCACCGGCTTGGTGTAGAACATCGTGTAGTACGACACGACATCCTCGACGTCCGCGGCCGAACAGCCAATCGCCTGCGCGACGTGCTTCATCCCGTTGCCGGTAATGTAGCCCTGCTGCTTCTGCACCAGGTACAGCGCGGGGAGGATCGCCGACCGCCGGCGCTCCGGCGGGTAGCGCTTCGCGATCTCTTCGAGCTTCGCCCGGTTTTCCGGCGTGTACTCGAACGGCGGTCCCATCTCCGCCGTCTTCCTCGTCGAGCGATGCTGATCGGCGCCGTATGGAATGAGCGGATGGAAAGTCATCGATCCACGTCTCCCATAACGACATCCGTCGAACCGATCACGGCGATGACGTCTGCGATGAGGCCGCCGATGATGGTCTTCGGCAGCGCCTGGCATGCGTAGAACGAGGGTGCGCGCGATTTGACCCGCCACGGGCGGTTCGTGCCGTCGGACACGATGTAGAAGCCGTGCTCACCGCGTGGTCCCTCGACCGGCACGTACGCGTCGCCGGGCGGCGTCGTGAATCCCTGCGAGTAGATGAGGAAGTGCTGAATCAGCGCCTCCATCTCGGTATACACGCGGTCTTTCGGCGGCGGGACGTACCGGTAATCCTGAATGTCGTACTGCCCCGTCGGCGAGATGCGTTCGAGCGCCTGGCGCGCGATGCGGACGCTCTGCCGCATTTCCTCCATGCGAACGAGATACCGGTCGTACACGTCGCCGTTGACGGCGACCGGGACCTCGAATTCGTATGTCTCGTAGCCGAGATACGGAAACGCCTTCCGCACGTCGTAGTCGACGCCGGAGGCTCGCGCGATCGGGCCGACCAGGCCGTAGCCGAGGGCATCAGCTTTCGAGATGGTACCCACGCCCTTTGTGCGCTTCACCCAGATCTGGTTCTGGGTCAGCAGCCCCTCGTACTCGTCCAACTTGCCGGGCAGGCGATCGAGGAACGCGCGCACGGCGTCGTGGAATCCGGTCGGCAGGTCTTCACGCAGGCCGCCGATGCGGATGTAGCTCGGGAACATCCGGAAGCCGGCGAGCATCTCGTTGATGTTGAGCAGCAGCTCGCGCTCGCGGAAGCAATACAGCATCACCGAGACGGCGCCGATCTCGAGGCCGTGCGTCGCGAGCCATACGAGATGGCTGTTGAGTCGCTGCAGCTCCGCGATGAGCACGCGGATGTCGGTCACGCGCTGCGGCATCTGCAGCCCCAGAAGTTTCTCTACTGATAGAGAGAAGGCCAGGCTGTTCGACTGGGCGCTGAGATAGTCCATCCGCTCGACCAGCGGAATGATCTGCTGCCACCGCTTCTGCTCGGCGGTCTTCTCGATGCCCGTGTGCAGGTAGCCGATCGTCGGGTCGGCGGAGACGACAACTTCGCCATCGAGCTCCAGCACGAGCCGCAGCACGCCGTGCGTGCTGGGGTGCTGAGGCCCCATGTTGACCGTCATCGTCTCTGTTCTGATCTCTGGCATCGCAATCGACAATCGACAACAACTTCCGGCTTTACTTCTGCAGATCTCGTTCAACCAGCTCGCAAATCGCGTGCAGGATCGTGCGATGCACTTCCTGAACGCGCGCCGTGGACGACTCCGGCACGTTCACGTGGATGTCCGCGGCCCGGCCGAGCGCGCCGCCGTCACGGCCGGTCAGCGCGATCCGGGTCATGCCGGCCGCGCCGGCGGCGTCGAACGCCCGCAGCACGTTGGCCGACTCCCCGCTCGTCGAGATGCCGACGGCGACGCTGCCATGGCGTCCCAGCGCTTCAACCTGTCGCGCGAACACGCGCTCGAACCCGTAGTCGTTGCTCACGCTCGTGAGCACGCTCGTGTCCGTCGTCAGCGCGACGACCGCGGCGCCGCGCCGCTCGCGCTCGAAGCGGCCCACCAGTTCCGCCGCGAAATGCTGCGCGTCGGTTGCGCTGCCGCCGTTGCCGAACACGAGCACCATCCGATCCGCTCGAAGCGCCGCCCGAATCGCCTCCGCCGCCGCCACGATCGGTGCGAGATCGCCGGCTTTCACCCGCTCGTGCGCGGCAATCGCGCCCGCCAGCGTCGCGACGACAGCGGCTAGATCCGCTCCCGCGTTTGCGGATCCGCGGGGATCCATGGCCGGTGATCCGCGGGGATCCGTGGCCGCCATCACCGTTCTCGATCGGCGCGGATGTTCGCCGCGAACTGCTCCGGCGACAGCTGCAGCGGCTCCTGCGTCTTGGGTGCCATCCGGATCTGCACCGGATAGTCCTTCCGCAGCGGGTAACCTTCCCAGTCCTCCGGCATCAGGATCCGCCGCAGATCCTGGTGGCCGTCGAAGATGATCCCGAACAAATCGAACACTTCCCGTTCCGCCCATCCCGCGGACGGCCAGACGCTCGCGATCGACGGCACGTGGGGATCCTGTCCCGGCACGCGCACCTTCATGCGGAGCCGCTTCCGCGCGGCGGTGTCGATCGACGCGAGAATGTAGACGACTTCGAAGCGCGGCTCCCGCGGATACCAGTCGACTGCCGTGATGTCGGCGAGAAACTCGAAATGAAGATTCGGATGCTCCCGAAGCGCAACGCTGACCGGCAAAAGCGCTTCCCGCGCGACGAAGATCGTCGGCTGGTCGGTCGATTGGCCGGGTTCGACGTTTCCGGGCACCGCCAGGCGGATGACGTCGAGCAGGGCTTGCGTGTTCATCGCGCGTGAAATCCGATCCCCGTTATCTGCGTTGATCTGCGTTGATCTGCGTTAATCTGCGGCTACATTCGCTGCTGGTCGATCTTCTTCTGCAGCTGCACGATGCCGTAGATGAGCGATTCGGGACGCGGCGGGCAGCCGGGAACGAACACGTCGACCGGGACGACCTGATCGACGCCCTGGACGATGGCGTAGTTGTCGAAGACGCCGCCGATTGAGGCGCAGGCGCCCATCGAGATGACCCACTTGGGCTCGGGCATCTGGTCGTAGATGCGGCGCAGGACCGGCGCCATCTTGCGCGACAGGCGGCCGGCCACGATCATCAGGTCCGACTGCCGCGGCGATCCGCGGAAGACCTCGGCGCCGAAGCGCGCGATGTCGTAGCGCGACGCCGACATCGACATCATCTCGATCGCGCAGCACGCGAGGCCGAAGCTCACCGGCCAGATGGACGAGCGGCGCGCCCACTGCACCATCTTTTCGACGGTGGTGGTCAGGATGGGAAGCTCGGGATCAGACACGTTCTTTGCCCCAGTCCAGCACGCCCTTCCGCCACACGTAGATGTACCCGGACAGGAGGATGCCGAAGAAAATGACGACCTGGATGTAGCCCGCCCAGCGCAGGTCGCGCAGCGCCATCGCCCACGGATAGAGGAACGCGACCTCGATGTCGAAAAGGAGAAAGATCATCGCGACGAGATAGAACTGGACCGAGTGGCGCTCGCGCGCGTCGCCGACCGGCGGCATGCCGCACTCGTAGGGGGCGAGCTTCTCGGGCGTGGGCTTTTTCGGACCGACGAGGCGGGAGAAGAGGACCGAACCGGCGCCGAACGCGGCGCCGAGGAGGATCATTACGAGGACGGGCAGCCAACCGTGCATGCTTGTGATTTTTTTCGCAAGCCTCCTCCGAAAAAAAGCCGTCGGGCACTTCCGCCGACGGCGGGGACGCCTGCTCCCGGATCGCCTGCCTCACCGTGCGCGCCTCAGGCCCGCCCGCGCCACCGACGATCAAGCGTTCATGCTAGTCAACGGATCGCCGCAAAGTCAACGACAGCCACGGATTTAACAGAGGTGACGGCCCGTGGTACGCTCAGGCCGTGCGCATCCACCTGAACGGCGAGCCGCACGATCTGGCGGCGCCGCTAACCGTCGCCGCGCTCCTCAAGGGCCTCGGGATCGACCCGCGCCGAGTTGCGGTGGAGCACAACCTGACGGT
>DATAEE010000242.1:0-10325 GCA_036258175.1 Vicinamibacterales bacterium | reverse complement strand
GGCCTCGGCGCACGCGGGGATGCGGCCCTGCGCGATCCGGTGATTGCACAGCTCGCACTTCACCATCTTCGGCAACGCCTTCGACCATTCGAACTTGGGGATTCCAAATGGACAGGCGATCTGGCAATACCGGCACCCGATGCAGAAATCCGCGTCCCACGTGACGATGCCGAACTCGCGTTTCTTGAAGGCGCCCAGCATGCATGCGCTTGCGCATGCCGGGTCGAGGCAGTGCATGCACTGCGCCTTCATGTACGACATCGTCCCGTCGTCACCCTTGTACAGCTTGATGACGTTCTTGGTCCGCTCGTTGAGATCGAGGGGCGCCTGGTAGAGCCCGCCGGGCCAGTACGCGGCGTCCGGCTCGAGGTTGTTCGCCTCGGCGCACGCGACGACGCAGGCCTTGCAGCCGATGCAGCGAGTGGTGTCGTACAGAAGGCCGACGGCGTCGGGCGGAGGCTCCGGACGAGCGCCCTTGGCCGCGGGCGCACGTCCCGCGACTGCTATGCCGCCGGCAACCGCGAGCCCTTTCAGGGTGGTGCGCCGCGAGATGCCCATATCACACCTCCGGCGGCTGCGGTCCGTCCGAGATTGGCGGCGGAGCGGCCGCGTCTGTCGGTTTCCCGGGGCTGTCAGACCCGTCGAGCTTCTTCGAGAGTGTGTACCCCGCTCCGACGATTGCCCCGGTCACGAGGCCAGCGATTCCTGTCGCAATCGGGCTGATCGTGCCCTGCGGCGCGCGGATCGGTGGATACGTATCGGGTGGCGTCGGCCGCAGGATGTCCACGGTGTCGTGCAGCGCGACGCGGAACGCGAGCTTCTGTTCGGTGCACCCGAAGCACGGATGGCCGATGCCGATCGGCCAGCAGTCGTTGACTTCGCCGAAGGCGAGCGTCGAGCAGTTGGCAAACGTCTGCGGTCCCTTGCAGCCCGTTTTGTAGAGGCAGTACCCGAGCCGATGTCCTTCGTCGCCGAACTTCTCGACGAAGCGGCCGGCGTCGAAGTGCGCACGGCGCGGGCAGTGGTCGTGAATCGTCCGGCCGTACGCAAAGAGCGGCCGGCCGAGATCGTCGAGCTTCGGCAGGGTACCGAAGGCGGCGTACTGCAGCACCACGCCGAGGAAGTTGTACGGGTTGGGCGGGCAGCCCGGGATGGTGACGACCGTCGTCCCCTGCAGAATCTGGGGAGCGCCTGTCGCACCGGTCGGATTCGGGTCGGCGGAGGGTATGCCGCCCCATGAGGCGCAAGATCCGATCGCGATGACCGCGCCCGCCCGCGAGGCAACGTCGCGCGCGATGTCCACCGCGGTCCGCCCGCCAATCATGCAATACACGCCATCGTCTTTCGTGGGGATGGCGCCTTCGATCACACAGACGTACTTGCCGGCGTTCTTCGTCATCGCGGCCTTCAGCGCGGCCTCCGCCTGATGGCCCGCCGCGGCGAGGAGCGTTTCCGAATAGTCCAGCGACACGAGGTCGAGAATCAGATGAGAGAGCGCCGGGTGCGACGTGCGCAGCAATGATTCGGTGCAGCCGGTGCACTCCTGGAAGTGCAGCCAGATCACCGATGGTTTCAGCTTGAACGCCGCTTCGGCCAGCCGCGCGGCAGCGGAGCCGGACAGGCCGACGGCCGCCGCGGCCGTCGTGCAGACGCGCACAAAGTCGCGGCGGCTCCAGCCGGCCTCATCACAGGGGAACGCGGACGGCAGCAGGTTGGGCACTCGTTGCATAGCGGCACCTCGCCCCGACGCTTGTGCCGGTTGGAGGAGCAACCGAAGTGCCACGCGACGATCCCGGCTCCATGGTCCCTTTCCTCGGGATTGAAGGGCCGCGCGAATGGATCGGCAGGCGCCGTGCCGGGCGGCCGTCAGCGGTTTCCCGAATCGGCCGGCGGACGTGGCGGATTCCCGACGCCTGTCACGCGACCGCACCAGACGCAATCGGAAGTGCGGAATAGAGCGAGTCTCTGAGCGCCACGTCCCGCGGGTCTCCGGTCAGCGCCGTCCCCATCTTCATCGTCACGTAGGCGTAGCCCACTCCCGTCGTCGGATCGGCGAAGCCGAGGGCACCACCGGCTCCAGGCGCGCCGAACGAACTCGGGCTGCCGAACGGCACCATCGGACTCGGCTTCATGAAGCCCAGAGAGAACCGCACGCCCTCGCCCTTCATGCACTCGTCGTAGAACCCGCGCGACGGCGGAATCGCCGGCGCGGCCAGCAGATCGAGCGTCTCCTTGCGCAATCCGAGCTCGCACCCGCCCGTCGCGAACGCGCTGTAGGCGCGGGCGATGCCGCCGGCGGTCCCGACGCCTCCACCGGCCGGCACTTCGAGATTGCGCGCGTAGACCCGTGTCTTCTCGTGAGGCAACTCGGAGCCACGAAGCGCCCGGATGATTTTCGAGCCTGGAGTGATCGTGTCCAGCGCCAGGCGCGGCGGGAACCCGCGTAGCCGCTCCAGGACTGTAGGCGGAACGACTGTTGCCAGCCGCGAGTTCGGGATGTCCTCGGGCAGCCTGATGTAGACGTCCAGCCCGAGCGGCGTCGCGATTTCGTCCTGAAAGAACTGGCCGAGGCTGCGGTGCTTTGGATCAATGCGGCGCAGCAGTTCGCCTTCGTAGAATCCGATCGTGACCGCGTGATAGCCCTGCCGCGTGCCCGGCTCCCACGCCGGCTTCTGGCGCGCCAGGACAATCGCGAGCCGATCGAGGTCGGACACGAGGCTGCGATCGACGGGCTCGTCGAGCGCGTACAGCCCGGCCTGGTGTGCCAGCAGCTGCCTGACGGTGATTCGCTCCTTGCCGCACTGGCCGAACTCGGGCCAGTACGTGGACACGCGTTGTTCGTAGTCGAGCCACCCCCTGGAGTGCGCGATCGCGAGGGTCATTGCGGCGAGTCCCTTGGTCGCCGAGTACACGATCACCATCGTGTTCGGCTCCCACCGCTCCCCTGTCTGCTTGTTTCGGATGCCGCCCCAGAGATCGACGACCTTCTCGCCGCCGTAATAGGCGCAACAAGCCCCGCCCAGTTCCCCGCGCCGCGCGAAGTTCCCGATAAACGCGGCGCGCACGGCGTCGAATCCAGGACTGATGTTTCCTTCAATCGTGCCTGATGCAGCCATGGTTCCTCCCCGTCGCCGCGCGGGCGATCTGTTTTCCATTTATTGAAGGCAAACGCCGTGCCCTCGGCCCCCCGGACGATGCTGCACACCTGACGGGATTCCGGCAGCCGGCCACGGATCACCGCGGATCAGGCCACGGATCACCGCGGATCAGGGCCACGGATCACCGCGGATCAGGCCACGGATCACCGCGGATCACACCCAAGCGTTGAGATCGGGTGTTTTTCCCGCGCGACACCGGAATCTGTCCCACCCTTCTCGGGTCCATGCCTGATAGCTCGCCGCGCGCCGTGCACGTAATCTCTAGTAGAGAAAAAGGAGGACGCCATGTTCCGCTATCTCGGAGGCGAAAAGGTCGGCGGCGGGTTCTACGTCAATCGCCGGACCTGGGGCATTACAGTCGTCAATCGCGAAGGCGTGCTGGCAGGAGGCCTGGAGGATCGTTACGCGAGGATCCCGGCCCTCGGTGCGCTCATCCTCGCGCCGCTCGCCGGGGCTGCGTTCGCGATGTTCCTGCCATTCATCGGCATCGCGATGGTGCTCGACCTCGGGGCGCGTAAGCTGTGGCGCGGGGTCCGGATGGCGTTGCCGGCTGGCGCGCGGGGAGCCGTGACGAAGCCGCGCGGGTGACGTCAGACCCGGGCGGGCTCTTGACGGCGCTCCCGCTCCTCGCGCCTGCGGGCGGCGGCAGCATAGGCGTCGGCGGCGGCGCGCGAGCCCAGGATCCACCCGAGGATCACGCCGCCGAAGAGGACCGCCGGGATGTAGATCAGATGCGCCGCGCTGATGTCGCCCATCAGGGCCTCCGCTCGGCGAGCTGTCGCGTCGCGCTCGCGATGTCCCGCTCGACGCGTTCGAGGCGCCGCCACATGGACCGCATATAGAAGAAGACGACCAGCCACGCGAAGGCGTAAGCGGTCATCACCAGCGGCGCGGCTGGCAGCACTTCGCCCGGCGTAAAGGGCACGAGCTCCTGCGTGGTCAGCAGACTGAACATTGCCTAGTCCTCCAGCTTCAGATAGAGATCATCGAGCCGTGCCTGGTCGGTCTCGAGGCGCGTGCGGACTGCGAGGATCAGCGTCCCGAGCGTGATGAAGCCGATCGCGCACCACCAGAACGTCGTGCGCATGCCCGGCCCCAGCGTGGTGACGACGGCGGTGCTCGGATGGACCGTGCGCCACACGTTGACCGACCAGTAGACGAAAGGCATGTTGAGCGTCGCGAACATGGCCAGGACCGCCGCGAGCTTGTTCGCGCCCGATCCGCCGTAGCGGCGCAGCAGCAGATACCCCACGAACATCAGCCAGACCACCAGCGACAGCGTGAGCCTGGCGTCCCATTGCCACCACACGCCCCAGGCCTTGCGGCCCCACAGCGGCCCGGTCACCAGGCCAATCAGTCCGAACACCGCGACGACCTCGGCCGCGGCGCTCGCGAGACGGTCCGCTCCGGGCCGGCCCGAAAAGAGATACACAGCGCTGGCGATCCCGCAGACGAAGGCGGCGAGGAACATCACCATCCACGACGGCACATGGAAGTAGAAGATCTTCTGCACGAAGCCCATTGTCGATTCGACGGGTGCGCCGTTGATCAACCAGGGCGCCAGGACGATGAGGCCGGCCGCGGCTGCGAGACAGGGCATGAACAGCTTGCGGATCACGGCATTCACTCCTTTGCCAATCGAGCCGGCGTCGTCGGTGCGCTCCGTCGGCGGCGGCCGTTCGGCTCGCGATTGCGGCGCGCGTCCTCGTCGAGCCGGGCGATGACACCGGCGGCGCGCGCCCGCAGCCGGCCCATCATCTCGACGTAGTCGGCGGGCGCGACCTTGCCCATGGCGCGATCGAACTCCAGCTCCTTGATGGCACGCAGCGCCAGCGCCATTTCCTTCTCGAGAACGGCCCGCGCCCGTTGGCCAAGCGGCTCGACGACCACGTCGTCCTGTCGATCCACCAGCGGCGCAAGCGTGCGGTACAGCGCGCCGGCCGTGAGACCCGCCGCCCCGATGGCCATGCTCATGAGTACGAGCCGCGCGGGCGCCGTCGGTGGGGAGAGGAGGACGGCCGCAGTTGCCGCCGCGAGCGAGGCCAACACGAAGAAATGCCAGGTCCGGAATCCGGCCTCAATCGATGTCTCTGAGCGCATCATCCACACGCGCCTCGAGCGTCGGCTCGAGCGCCGCGTCTCCATTCCGCACGTCTGCTTCCGTCGACGAGGTCGACTCGGGCGCCGCGTTCGCTGAGCGGCGGGACCACCGGCGGGCCACGCCAATCATCAGAACGAGCCCTCCTGCTCCGCCCAGATACGGCACCGACCAGGCCAGCCGATTGAATCCACGATCGAGCGGGGCCGCCAGCGGCTCCTCGCTGCCGTACTCGACCACGAAGTACCGGTAGATCTCCTCGCGCGTACGGCCCTCCGCGACCAGACGCGATACCTGATCGCGCATCTTCGCGGCGTACCCGCATTGGCACTCACCTATCAGCTTCTTGCCGCAGGTTCCGCAGAGGCACACGATCTCGCGATACAGCTCTTTCTCGAGCTCGGTCCGGGGCGTCACCGCGGCGAAAGAGGGACCCTCCTCGTGCTGCGCCCTGACCGCGGCTGGCAACAGCAGCAGGAGAATCATCGTCGCAGCGGCCGCGTGCGCAGGGGCCCTGACGACGGCAAATGCGAAGGCGCTCTCTGGCATGAGCGCGATCGCCGTGCCGATTGCCAGAATGCCGAACCCGGCCCAGATCCAGTTGACGAGCGGATTCACCGTGATCTCGTACGTCGCCGACTGCGGCTGCGCGTCATAGCCCGCGAGCACGATGTACAGGTCCTCTGCAAAGCCTCGGCGGATCGCGACCTCGGTGGTCGGCTCCTCCTCGCGTCCCTTGTAGAACCACCGGGCGGGCCGCATCTCGCCGATATTCCGACCGTCGCGCTCGACGGTGACGCGGCCGGCGACGATCTGCTTCTGACCGTCCTGGTCGATGCGCACCGCGTCGTGTCGCACCATGTAGCGGCCGACTGAGACTCGCTGGCCGGGCTTCAGGAGGACCTGCTCCGACAGCTTGAACGCCTCGCCGGCGAAGCCGAGGAACATCAGCACGATGCCGAGATGAACGAGATAGCCGCCGTAGCGGCGCGGCGAGCGCGCAACCAAACCGACGAGCGCCGTCAGCAGATCCGTCTTCGTCGTCGCGCGGCGCACGTGCGCGCCGCGCCAGAATTCCTGCCAGAGCGTTCCCGCGACGAAGGCCGAGAGCGCGAAGCAGAGTCCCGAGCTCCAGACCCGGACGCCGAGCGCCACGACCGCCACCGACACCGCCAGCGCGAAGGTCAGGGGCCACAGAAATTGTTGGCGGAGATTGGCGGGCGTCGACTTGCGCCAGGCGAGGAGCGGACCGGCGCCCGTCAGGAACAGCAGCGCCAGACCGATCGGCGCCATCCACTTGTTGAAGAACGGCGGGCCCACGGTCAGACGGTCGCCTGTCACGGCTTCGCTCAACGTCGGGAACATCGTGGCGAAGAGCACGAGGAAGGCGGCGAAGAGCAGAATCCAGTTGTTGGCCAGGAATGCCGCCTCGCGCGACACGAGCGAGTCGAGCTCGTTCCGCGAGCGCAGCAGCGGCAGCCGGTGAATCACCAGGCCGAAGCTGACGACGAGGATGACCACCATGAAGACGGTGAACATCCACGCGAGGGCGCGATCCTCGCCGAAGGCGTGCACCGATTGCACGACGCCCGATCGCGTCATGAAGGTGCCGAAGATCGTCAGGAAGAACGTGACGATCACGAGCGTGACGTTCCAGACGCGCAGCATGGCGCGCCGTTCCTGCACGATGACCGAGTGGAGGAACGCCGTGGCCGTGAACCAGGGCAGCAGGCCGGCGTTCTCGACCGGGTCCCAGCCCCAGTAGCCGCCCCAGCCCAGCTCCTCGTAGGCCCACAACATTCCGAGCACCAGTCCGAACGACAGGAAGAACCAGCTCACCATCGTCCAGCGCCGGACCGCGCGGAGCCAGGAGTCGTCCAAACGTCCGGTCATCAGCGCGGCCAGGCCAAAGGCGAACGGGATCGTCATCCCGACGAAGCCGATGTACAGCGCCGGCGGGTGGATGGCCATGTAGAAATTCTGCAGGAGCGGGTTGAGGCCGCGCCCGTCCGCCGGCCGCTCGACCAGAAACGTCTGGAACGGATCGTTGTGGATGATCATCAGAAAGAGGAAGAACATCTCGACGGCCGCGATCGTGGCCACGACGTACGGGATCAGGTCGCGTTGACGCTCGCGATTGAAGAGCACCGCGAACGATCCGAAGACCGACAGCAGAAACGCCCAGAACAGCAGCGAGCCGTCCAGGCCACCCCAGTAAGACGTAAGCTTGTAGAACAGCGGGAGCGCGGCGTCCGAGTATCGCTGGACGTACTTGATCGAATAATCGCTGGAGACAAACGCGTGGAGGATCACGGCTGAGGCCGCCGTCAGCAGGCCGGCGACCAGGTACAGCGCGCCGACGCCACTCTCGACGAGCCGCCGCGACCCGCGCCGGGCGCCGGCTACCGAGGCCGCGATCGCGTAGCTGCACGTGACGAAGGCGGCGAGGAGCGTGAAGGTGCCAAGGGCCGCCATGACTACCGCGAGGCCTCGTACTTCGACGGACACTTCGCCATGATGCCGTCGCGTTCCACCTCGAACCCGCCGGGGCCCAGCCGGCCTTTGACGACCACTTCGGCGCCATCCTTGAACGTGTCGGGCACGACGCCGGTGTAGCGCGCCGACACGACGCTGCCGTTGCTCTCAATCCGGAACTGATAGTCGAGGCTGTCGCGGCGCCGGAGAATGGAGTCGGCGACGACGAACCCGTGAAGCTGCAGCCGTTTGCCGTACCAGCTGGCCGGGTCTGCCATGACTTCGTCGACGTGCTTGTAGTATTCGGTCCCCTCGCTCAGCGTGGCGTAGAAGAGCGCGGCCAGGGCGCCTGCGAGGACGACCGACGTGAGGCCGATCTTGGCGGTCTTGTTCCGCATGCCCCTCGGGGTCAGCACGCCCCGTACCCTCCCGAGAGGGGCCCTTTTCCGGCGTGAAAAACAGCTGGACGGCCTGGAGGATGGAACGGCTGCCGGATATCCGGCAGGTAAAGGTGACTGTCCCTTTACTGCGGCTGGATGATCTCCCGTCGGAGGGCGAAGCGAATCAGGTCGGTGCGGTTGTGAAGGCCGAGCTTTTCCATCAGGTGCTCGCGATGGCTCATCGCGGTCTTGACGCTGATGCCGAGCGCCTCCGCCACCGCCTTGCTGCTCATGCCTTCGGCGACGAGCTTGAGGACCTGTTTCTCGCGATCCGTGAGCGATTCATAGGGATCGTCCGGGATCTGGGCTCGCCCTGGATCATTCCTGTCCGCGAGCGCGCTGCGGGCGATTTCAGGATCGAGGACGAGGCCGCCACGCGCGACGGCGCGAATGGCGCGCGCCAGATCGGTCGCGACCGAGCGCTTCAGCAGGTACCCGGACGCGCCGGCCTGGACGAAGCGCCGGATCGACTCCGGATGATCGTACTGGCTCAACACGAGGACCTTGACCGTCGAGTTGTTCCTCCGCAGATCGAGCAACGCCTCGAAACCCCCGAGGCCCGGCATCGAGACGTCGAGCAGGAGGATGTCAGGATTGAGCTTCTGACAGGCCTCCACTGCCTCGCGCCCGTCGCTCGCTTCGCCGATGACATCGATGTCGCCCGCCGCGGCGAGGAGGGCCCGAAGCCCTTCGCGCAGAATCGCGTGGTCGTCCGCGATTACGACCCGAATGCGTGGCATGGAGCCTCCGTGACCGCCGCTGGCATCGGGACGCGCAGCACGACGCGGGTGCCGGCACCCGGCGCCGATTCGATGTCCGCGACGCCGCCGATGAGTTCGATCCGCTCGCGGAGGCCGACCAGGCCCAGCCCGCGTCCCTCCGGAGACGGTCTGATTGACGCCGGGTCGAAGCCCTCCCCATCATCCTCGATCTCAATCACCACGTTGGCGTCCGGATCTCTCCGGACCTGGACGAGCGCGCGATCGGCCTGAGCATGCCGCTCGATGTTGATGATGACTTCCTGGACGGCCCTGAAGAGCGCCGTTTCGATCGCGTGCGGCAGGCGGGGAAAATCGTCGGGGAGCTCGAGCCGGGTCTTCACGCCCGCCGGAACCAGGTGCCGGTCGGCGCAGGAGCGAATCGCGGGAATCAGCCCGACGTCGTCCAGCTCGGACGGCCGCAGGTCGTACATGAGACGGCGCAGCGCGTCCTGGGTGTGTGCCGCGAGCCCACGCGCGGCGAGGAGCGCCTCGCGCGCGCCGCCGGCCGACTCGTCCCCCAGCGCCGCGGACAGACGCAGGTCGAGCGCGACCAGCAGCTGACAGCTCTCGTCATGGATCTCTCGCGCCACGCGCTTGCGCTCGTCCTCCTGCGCGCCGATGATTTTGGCCAGGAGCGCGACCCGCTGGCGATCGCGCGACTGCAGTTCTTCGTACAGCCGCGTCAGTTCCGCCGTGCGCGCCTCGACGCGCTGCTCGAGCGTCCGGTTCGCGGTCGCAATCTCCTGCAACGAATCCTTCAGCGCGCGTCGCATGCGCTCGAACGACGCGGCCAGGCGGCCGACTTCGTCGTTCGATGACGGGGGAAGCGCGACGTCCATCTCGCCGCCGGCGATGCGTTCGGTGGCCGCCGTGAGCGACGCGATCGGCGACTTGAGGCTGCGCGCCGTGCCCCACGCGAGCAGCAGCATCCCGCCGAACACGGCGGCCGCCAGCGCCGCAATCGTACGGCGCGCGGGGCCCGCCGGGCTCGCCGGTCCGACCGGCGTCACGTGCACGCGCCATCCGGTCGTCCCCACGACGCTCTCCGACGTCGTGTCCGGATCGAGCGGACGCCGGGCGTCGGCCGCCAGCACGACGCCGCGGCTGTCGAGAACTGCAAAGCTCCCCGGCCGCGCCCGCCGCATCGGCGCGAGCAGACGGCCGAACGCGTGGGCGTCTGGAATGGCCATGGCGCCAATGGCGCTCGACGGCAGCTCGCCGGGACGCCAGACTGGAACCAGGAGGAACGTGGCGCCGGGACCCGTCGGGTTCGGCACCAGATCGGTGACGGTCGGCCGCGTCGACTCCAGGGTCTCGGCCACGCGGGCGGCCAGCGACGCGAGGACACCTTCGGCGGGCATTGCGGGCTCGGCGAGCAGGACGCGCCCTTCGT
>DATAEE010000241.1:0-26417 GCA_036258175.1 Vicinamibacterales bacterium | reverse complement strand
GCTCGAGCGGACGAGACGCATCGACGTGCTCGATTTCGTAAAGGCGGAGTCCATCGACGACCGCTTCTTCGACAAGCCGTACTATCTGACGCCAGGCCAGGGCGGAGACGAAGCGTATGCGCTCCTGCGCGAAGCGATTCGTGACTCGGGCCGGATCGGCGTGGCGAAGTTCATCCTGCGCGACGTCCAGCATCTTGCGGCGGTCGAGGCGATCGAGCAGGCGCTGGTCGTGTCCACGCTGCGATTCCCGGATGAGCTCGTGGACACCGAGTCGTTGAAGTTCCCGACGGCGAAAGCGGTGCGCAAGCAGGATCGGGAGCTGGCGAAGACACTCATCGACAACCTGTCCTCGGAGTGGAATCCCGAGAAATACAAGGACGATTACACCGAGAACCTGATGCGGGTGATCAAGGCGCGGATGAAGGGCAAGGAAGCGAAGCTGGTGCTCGACGAACGGCCGCGCGATTCGAACGTCGTCAATCTGATGGAACGGCTCCGCGCGAGCCTGGACGCGGCGGGTGGAAAGTCGAAGGCACGTGCGAAGAAGCGTGGGCGTCACGCAGCGTAATATTCACCGTTATTCGTACCGGAGCGCCTCCATCGGATGAATGCGCGAGGCTCGCCGCGCCGGCACGTACGCTGCCACAAACGTGACGGCGACGACTATCGCTGCGACGATCAGCAGCGCCGCATAATCCATCGAGTTGTCGTCCGAGGGAAACGCGGCTGCCAGCAGCTCCCCGGCTCCGACGCTGGCGACGAGACCCAGCACAAGACCCGCGAGCGCCAGCACGATTCCCTGCCGCAGCACCATCCGCAGCACGTTGGCTCGATCGGCGCCGATCGCCAGCCGGATGCCGATCTCCCTCGTCCGTCGGCTCGCGGAGTACGCGACGAGCCCGTAAAGGCCGACAATCGCGAGCCCGAGTCCCATCAGCCCCATCGATCCGATAATCGTCACGAGGACATTGAAGATGCTGACGGCGCGCATACGGTAGAACGCTTCCATGGTGCGCACGTTGAAAATTGGCTGATTCGCATCGAGATCCAGGACGATCTCGCGCAGCGGTGCGACAAGCCCGGCCGGATCGCCCGCTGATTGCGTCACCAGAATCATCCGCTCGGGCTTTCTCTGCCGGTAAGGCAGGTACACGAAATCGGTCGGCCCTTCCGCGATGAAGAGGTATTTGCTGTTTCTGGCCACGCCGACGACCTGCACCCACGTCTTCTGCGCGTCCATCACCTGGAAACGCTTCCCGAGGGGATCCTGATTCGGCCAGTACTGCTGGGCGAGCCGTTGATTGACGATGGCGACCTGCGGCGCATCCGGTGTGTCGGTCTCGCGGAAGTTCCGGCCCTGCACGAGCGGAATTCCCATCGTGTCGAAATACTGCTCGTCAATCGTTGACGAGAGAACCGTGAGACTGTCCTGCCCGGGTGGAAACTGGTAGCCCTCGGGCGCGATCGTCTCGGCGCTGATCGAGTCGTTCGACATCGGAATCGAGGTCGTCAGGGTGGCGTTCCGGACACCGGGCAGCGCCCGCGCGCGTTCCGCGACCTGCTCGAGGAAGCGCTGCGCCTGCGGCTGCGAGTAGCGGACGAGCGTCGGGTCGAACGACATCATCAGCAGATGATCGGTCCGGAATCCGGGCCCCTCGGCCAGGTCCTGTCGAAACCCCCGATAGATGAACATCGCCACGACGAGCACGACGACAGACACGGCCACCTGGCCGCCGACGAGGATCGCCCGTCCCCATCGCCGCCGTTTTCCCGGCGCGACGCTGTCGCTCGCCTTGATGATGGCGGTGAGATCGGCGCGCGTCGCCTGGAGCGCGGGCATCAGACCGAAGAGGATGGCACTCACGGCTGCAACGATCAGGCTGAAGCCGAGCGCGCGGCGATCCATCCGGAACGACAGCATTACCGGAAGATCGGTCGGCAGCTCGATCTGCCGGAAGAGCGTCATGCCGGCATAGCCGACGCCGAGGCCCAGCACACCGCCCACGATGGCCATCAGCAGACTCTCCGTGATCAGCTGGCGCATTAACCGTCCGCGTCCGGCGCCGATCGCGAGGCGCAGCGCGATCTCTCGCGCACGCGCGGGCGCGCGGCTCGTGAGGAGGCCGGCAACGTTCGCGCACGCGACGAAGAGCACGAGCAGCGCCAGGGTCGACAGCATGCCGACCAGCGTCGCGTCAGGCGGCGACTGCGCGATCCTCGCCTGCAGCTCAGTGCGGACGACGAGGCCCCGGTTCTTGTTCGTGTCCGGGTGCTCGCGCTCGAGGCTCGCGGCAATCGCGTTCAGCTCGCTCTGCGCTTTGGCTTGTGATACGCCTGCCTTGAGGCGCCCTTTGATCGTCAGGTTTCGCGCGTCGCGCGCTTCGAGCGATGCCGCCTTCGGATCGCTGAGCAGGCGCGGCGATATCATCAAGGGAATGAAGAAATCCGACCGCAGGTACTGATTCATGCCGTTGAAGCCGGCGGGGGCGACGCCAATCACCGTGAAGTCGTATCCGTTGATTCGCACCGTACGGCCGAGTATGGCCGGATCCGAGGCGAACTCCTGGTCCCACATCGTGGAACCGAGGATGACGACGGCATCGCGTCCGCGGACCTGGTTCTCGTCAGGCCGGAACGTGCGGCCGAGCGTCGGCTCGACGCCCATCAGCGCGAACAGGTTGTCGCTGACGAGCATGCCCATCTTGAGCTTCGGCGCCAGGCGCGGATCGGCCGTAAAGCCGGCCGTGACGTAGGTAAACGCGGCCAGGCCTTCGAAGCTCTGACTCCGATCGCGCAGGTCGACGTACTCGGGATAGGAGGCGACAAGCGAGGTCGCGCGCAGCGACTCGAGCGCGGCGGTCGTTCCGACGGTGATCACCTCGCCCGGGCGGGCGACTGGAAGCGGCCGAAGCAGCAGCGCGTCCGCGAAGCTGAAGATCGCGGTGTTGGCGCCGATCCCGATCGCCAGCGAAAGGATGGCCACCGCGGTGAACCCCGGAGCGCGCAGGAGCATCCGAGCGCCGTATTTCACGTCCTGCCACAGCTGCTCGACCCACTTCGTCATGGTTTGAAGTTCCTCAAGTACGCTTCGACGGCAAAAACGCCCTCGTTGTTCAGAGTCAGGCGATTCGACAAGAGCCCACCAGCAGCCGGGCTTCTCGCGATAACCTTATTACCCATGCACCTGAAGTCCTTGCTTCGTGGCGCCCACGCGTATCTTTCACCTGCCGCCGCACTCGACGGACTGTCGGCCATCCATGCCGCCAGTCGGCCCGAAGGTGCGCCGCACTCGATTGCCGAGATTGTCGCGCACATGGCGTTCTGGCAGGAATGGTTTCTCGACCGATGCGATGGCACAGCTGTGCCCTCGCCCACCTCCGCGGCGCTTGGATGGCCGAACGTCGACAACGAGGATTGGGACACGGTGCGCGAACGCTTCGAGGCAGGCTTCAGGCGCGCGCTGACCATCGCCGAGGACGGTTCACGTCTGGCCGAGCCGATTGCGCCACCGATCGAGATGAAATTCCTCGCGACATACACCGTGGGCGATGCTTTGACCCATGTCGCGCTGCACAACGGGCATCACATCGGGCAGGTGGTTACGCTGCGGCAGCTGCTGGGAGCATGGCCACCGCCGGCGGGGAGTTGGACCTGGTAATCGTCTCAGCGCAGAGCTGAGCCAAGGAGCCACAGCAGTACCGCGACGAGAAAGCCGGCGATGATACCACCGATGAGGAAAACCCACCGTCCGGGGGCCGTCTGTGTCATCTCCGGTTCGGTCCGAGTCTCCCGGCTCTCGACGCTTTCCAGCCGGCCCTGCTCCATCTCCTGGAGCATCTGCTGAACGCGTCTGCGCTGCTTCGAGGGTCGAGGAATCATGCCTGGCAGCTCGAAATCGTCGGGCACTCGAACGTTTCGATGTAGCATCTTCGACATCGCCTCGAGACGCGCGAGATCGCTTGCGGCACCCGCGCGAACATCGGGGGATGTTTCCGATGCAGCGACCTTCTTCAAATCCTCGATTTCATCCTCAATCGCTTTCTTTCTTTCGCCAAGATAGCGCTCCGCTCGAACTGTGTTCATCTGTCGCTCGACCCGATCGTGGATACGGCGTTCGATCGACAAGGTCCCGATTTCGATCTCAATGAGGCGGGCCACGTGATTGAGGCGGTCGATGGGAGAAATGATCTCGAGCAGGTTCTGTTTTTTGTCCACGCCGACGAGGAGATGCGACGCTATCGTATCGGCGAGTTTTCCGGGATCGTCCACGCGGATAGCTGACACCATCGCGTCGTAGTTCAGATTGTTCGACAGCTTGATGTACTGCTCGAAGAGCGGCACCAGGCGGCCCATGGTCGCTTCGAGGTCGGCGGACGTGTCGCGCTGCTCCGGCACGACCGTCACGACGACGCGGAGGAAGCCTTCGTCCTCCTTCCACTCGACGGCGCGCGCGCGTTCCAAGCCTTCGACCAGGACCTTGATGTTGCCGTCGGGCAGCCTCAGGCTTTGGACGATCTTCACCACGCAGCCCATCGGATAGATGTCGGGGGGCTGCGGGTCGTCGACCGCAGCGTCATGCTGCGCAGCAAGGAAGATCCTCTTGTCCGTCCCGAGCGCGTGCTTCAGCGCGCGAGTCGAGGATGGCCGTCCGATGACGAACGGCATCATCATGTGC
This sequence comes from Vicinamibacterales bacterium, assembly GCA_036258175.1. GTDB lineage: Bacteria > Acidobacteriota > Vicinamibacteria > Vicinamibacterales > 2-12-FULL-66-21 > DATAEE01. The sequence goes on along the minus strand of DATAEE010000241.1, from coordinate 21,742 downwards.
GGAAAGACAACGACGTCGCGGAGCGGAACGATGGGCACGGTCTCGTGTGCTTCCACGTGACCCAACCTTCCTGTCGAGCGGTGACCTACACACTATAACCACGGATTTCACGGATCACGAAACCACGGATCTCGCGACTCAAAAGACAACCACGGATTCCACGGACGACACGGATGGTGAAGCGCTGCTACGGCCGTTTAATACACGCTTGATAACACGGGCAGTCAGCCTCCCTTGCTCCCAAACTCCCGCCAATGGTTTTTTCGGGGTGGTGGCAGAACCGCCGATTCCGGACCACGGATTTCACGGATTACGAAGCCACGGATTTCGCGGATCACAAAACAACCACGGATTTCACGGATGACACGGATGGTTAACAATCCTCCCCCACTCCCAAGACTCCCGCTAATGCTTTTAAGTGTGGTCCGATAGTACGTCCATCTTTTTTAACGCCTCCGTCAGGTCGCGCAGTGTCGACGCGGAGGTCGCGTAGACTTCACCCCACTCGTCATGACAGAGAAATACAGCGTACTCACCGCTCTCGCTCAGGATCCAGCAGTCCCAGAGAAACAGGCAGTTCAAGACGACGATTGATTCTCCGTCATCCTTACTCTCACCCTCGATGAGCTGGGCCGGCGCGTCCTCGATGGCCCGCAGCTCACCCAGCGCCTGACGAAGGCGAGTCATCAATGGCACGTGTTCGCCTGATGGCCATACACTCCACTCGGTCGTCCACACCAGGAGATCGGATCCCGGGTGCCACACATTCGGATACAGCAGCTTGCACAGCGCGGTGCGTGCGCCGCCATCCATCGGAATACTGAAGTGGATAGCCGTGAGGTTCGACTCTGAGAGATCCGGCCGTCGAACGCCAAGCGGTATTCGGTTCCGCTGGCACCATGATTCGGCTTCGATGACGCTCAGAAATGTGACGCTGATGGCACTTCTCCATCGCCCGAGCACCGTGGTCGAGGTCAGGCGCGAGTGTTCACCGAGCGTTCCGCGACGACGCTAGGCCCCACAGCCGCTGACCAACCTCACTGTAGCGATCCAACGGTCCTGCGCCATCGGCGCTGAACGCTTCGCGAAAAATCTCCCACGCAAGGCGCTGACAATCCTCAGCCGACTCGCACCGATTAAGTTGCGCAGCGATTCGCGTCGCTTCGGAAGCGTACTCGTCTCGATTGTCGAGATCCGCGAAATACAGGCGCAATGGATCAACTTCGATGAGAATGGCTGTCACGAACTCTGCGAGCTCGCTATCGGACATCACAGCAGCTCCAGCGACGCATGCGCATAGCTCGATCCTGATAGCCCGACATACCGACGGCCGATAACTCGACCGCCCGATAATTCGATACCCCGATCAGATAAGCCGATACCCCAATGAATCCGATCTGCCTTGAGATGACCCGATGCCCCGATCACCCAAGAACCAGATATCAGGCTCACCCCAAGATCACCCTCACCTGGTGCACTCGCCCATCCGTTGCGAGCGTAATTTCCTTCTCCGGCACCTCGACGCCATCCAGTTCAACCCTCTGCACGCCGCGGCTGACGCCGCGCGGATTGTCGACGACGATCCGGTACTCGGCGTGCGGCGCGCGATAGACGATGTGGAAGCGCGGCCACGTCGGCGGGATGCACGGGTCGATCCGAATCGCGCCGCGCCGGAGCGACAGGCCAGCGATCGCTTCCACGCCGACGCGATACATCCAGCCGGCCGACCCGGTGTACCACGTCCACCCGCCTCGGCCTGTGTGCGGCGACCGCGAGTACACATCCGCGGGAATAACGAAGGGCTCGACGCGGTAACGCCTGGCGTCCTCGACCTTCTGGCTGCGGGCGATCGGGTTCATCATGTGGAGCAGCTCCGCCGCCCGCGCGCCGTCGCCCATGCGCGCGAACGCGAGCACGGTCCAGAGCGCCGCGTGCGTGTACTGCCCGCCGTTCTCGCGTATGCCCGGCGGATATCCCTGGATGTAGCCCGGGCTCGGCGACATGCGATCGAACGGCGGCGCCAGCAGCAGGATCAACCGGTCGTCGCGGCGAATCAGCTGCTTGTCGACCGACTCCATCGCCGAGCGGACTCGCGCGGCATCGCTGCCACCCGCCAGCACCGCCCAGGACTGCGCGATCGAATCGATCCTGCACTCTTCGTTGCTGCTCGACCCGAGCGGCGTCTCATCGTCGAAATACGCGCGCCGGTACCACTGGCCGTCCCACGCGCGCTCGACGGCTTGTCGGAGCCGGCCGGCGTGCGCGCGGTACGATGACGCGCGATCGTTATCACGGCGCCGCTCCGCGACGTCGGCGAATCGCGGCAGGATCGAGATGAGGAACCAGGCGAGCCACACGCTCTCCCCTCTGCCGCCGATCCCGACGAGGTTCATGCCGTCGTTCCAGTCGCCGCTGCCCATCAACGGAAGCCCGTGCGCGCCCGTAGACAGGCTGATCTCCACCGCGCGGACGCAATGCTCGTAGAGGGAACCGCGCTGGTGTGAGACGGCCGGCTTTTCGTAGGTCTCATGCTCGTCCGGGTTGAGCGGCCGGCCTTCGAGGAACGGCATCTCTTCATCCAGCACCGCGTCATCTCCGGTCGCGCCGACATATTCGAGCGTCGAGAACACGAGCCAGAGCCGATCGTCTGCGAATCGCGTCCGGACGCCCTGCCCTCCCGGCTCGTGCCACCAGTGCTGGACGTCGCCTTCGACGAACTGCCGGGACGCCGCGTGGAGAAGATGACGGCGGACGATGACGGGGGCGGCAAAGAGGAGCGCGAGGACGTCCTGCAACTGATCGCGGAAGCCGAACGCGCCGCTCGATTGATAGAACCCCGATCGGCCCCAGATGCGGCAGACCAGCGTCTGATAGAGCGCCCAGCGATTCACCATCAGGTCGAGCGAACGATCCGGCGTCCGGATCTCGACGGTCTGCAGGAGCGTGTCCCAGAACTCGCGAACGCCGGTAAAGGCTCGATCGACCGCGCGTAGATCGCGCCAGTGCTCGACGAGGCGACGTACCTCGGCGAAATCGGAGGCTTCACCCAGCTGGCCGATGACGGTCCGCTCTTCTCCAGGTTTGAGCGTCACCTGCACCAAAACCGCACCGCAGGGGTCGAGCGCCGCGCCCGTCTGGCCCGACAGACCCATGCGGCCGAGCGCCGCTGGCGATGTCAGCGTGCCGTTGCGGCCGATGAACTCGGTGCGATCGCCGGTCACGCTGCGGCTCTCCATCGAAGAGAGGTCGACGAACGCGAGTCGGCTGGCGAACATCTCGCGGAAGGCGTTCGACGCGACCAGCGCCCCGGTGGCTGGCTCGACGCTCGTCACCACGTGCAACCTCGATCGCGTACGGTCTTCACCGAGCGCCCAGTCGACGTACAGCGTGATCGACAGCCGGCGCACGCGCCGCGATCCATTTCTCACGGCGAGCTGAAAAATCTTCACCGGGTCGCGCGACGGGACGAAGAGCCGGAGGTTCGAGTCGATCTCGTCACGCGTGTGTTCGTACGCCGTGAAGCCCTGACCGTGCCGGATCGTGAACGGACGGCCGTCGCCTGCCGGCAGCGGCGTCGCGGACCAGATATGGCCAGTGTCCTGATCGCAGAGGTACATCGCCTCGCCGGGACAGTCGCACACGGGATCGTTCTGCCAGGGCGTGAGCCGGTTCATCCGGCTATTCTCCGACCACGTGAAGCCGGGCCCGAGCTCGGTCGCCACGAACCCGAACTGGTCGTGGCCGACGACGTTGGCCCACGGTGCGAGCGGCAGCGCGCCCGCACGCCCGTGCACATGGACGACGTACTCGCGCCCGTCGTCCGCAAACCCGCCGACGCCGTTGAAGAATTCGAGTCCGGGCTGCGGCGGCGCTGAAGTCTGATCACCCGCTGGACTCGGCGCGCCGGGCCTCGGCCGCACGACTTCGAGCGCGGAGGGCAGCGCTTCGAACGGCACCTGGGGACGCACGAGCTGCTGCTGCAGGTCGCCGTTGGCGCCGTCCATGACGACGCGCGCGACCGCTCGAAACAGCAGCCGATCCTCGGGAGGCATCAGGTCGCCGCGCCGCAGGAACACGCCGCCCGGCTTATCGGTCCACCCCTGCTCCGGTCCGCTCTTGAGCAGATCCTGCAGCGTGTCCTGCAGGTCCTGTCGGTAGCTGGCCGCGTGGTTGTTCAGCACGACGAGATCGAACAGGAGACCCTTGCCGCGCAGATACTCGTGGGCCTTGAGGAGGCCGCTGAAAAGCGGGACCTCGACGGCATCCGTGATCGTCGCGAGGACGATCGGCATGTCGCCGGAGATGCCGTATTTCCAGAGCTCCGGTTGACCGCGCCGGTTCTGATGCACCGCGTCAGGCTCGCGCAGCCGGGGATCGCCGTACAACATCCGGCTCGCGAAACGCTGGAATCGCATCGCGTCCTCGAGCGTGAGGCCGAGATGCCGGAGCTCAATCTGGCTGTGAGTGCTCGCGAGCGCGAGCGCGCGGGCGACCGCCCGGCGGTCGTGGTACTTTTCGATCAACCGTCGTGCTCCGGCTTCGTTGTCGGCAAACGCCGTCGTAAACGAGAGTCGCGCCGTGCCGCCGGGCGGGAGACGAATCGCCTGGCGGAGGCTGAGGATCGGATCGAGCACCGGACCCGTCGTGTTCGACAGTACGCCCGGCTCGATGATTCCGGCCGGGCGCGCCAGCGTCCGGCCGCGGCCGATGAACCGCGCGCGATCAGTCTCATACCGCGTTGCAGGGCCCACACGGCCCCGGCCGCTCAGCACGTGAATGAGATAGGGCCGCTCGGTTCCCTCGCGCGGCCTGCGCGTGGCGATCAGTGCGTCGCGGTCCGGAACGGCGATCGTCTCGACGAACAGATTGCTGAACGCCGGATGCGCGAGGTCAGCCTCCGCCGGCGCGAGTACGACCTCGGCGTAACTCGTCAACTCGACGGTCTGCGGCCGATGCGTGTGATTTGTGATCGACACTCGCCGGAGCTCCGTATCGTCTTCCGGCGAGACCACGACCTCGGTGCGCGTCTCGAGCCCGGCGTCGAGGCGCCGCCAGACCGCGCGGTCGAGCGCAAAGGTCACTTCGTAGTCTTCGGCTTCGCGTCCGACGGGCTGGTGCGCGGTGGACCAGAAGTCGCCGGTCTCGGCGTTCCGGACGTAGCAGAACGTCCCCCACGCATCCGTCGTCATATCCTCGCGCCACCGCGTGAGCGCCAGGTTCTGACGGCGGCTGTAGCCGCCACCGGCGTTCGTGACCATCACGGTGTACGAACCGTTGGACAACAGGTGCGTGCGGGGGGTGAGCGTGTGCGGAGTGACGTACCTGCGTACGGAAAGCGCAGGCATCCGCCGCGTCGACGGAACGTGGTCGGCCGACTCGACCGGCACATCCTTCAACGGCACGAGGGGGGGCACGCGCTCCTGCAGCAGCAGCTCGGCCGCCTGGATTCTGGGATCCGCGTGAAACCGGTTCTGCATCGGCGAGCCGTTCAGGAGGTTGTCGAGCGCGAGCAGCGACATGCCCTGGTGGTGCGCCATGTAGGTCGGCAGGACGACGCCGCCTGTTTTGCCTGGTAGAAGCCGCTCGGGCGTGTAGTCGATCGCTTCGTATAACCCGTAACGGCCGGTCATCCCTTCGGCGCGCAGACGGTCGAGATTTGCCACGACGTCGGTCGGCGCGATGGGTGCCGCGAGAACCGAGGCGTAAGGCGCGACGACCAGATCCTCCGCCAGCCCGCGCTTGAGCCCGAGACCCGGAACGCCGAACGCGCGATACTGATAGTTGCCCTCGAGATCCTGCGCGTTGTACGCGCACTCCGAGATGCCCCAGGGGACGCCACGCTGCGCGCCGTATTCGATGTGGCGCCGGACCACGGCTTCGTACGTTTCGTCGAGCAACGTACTCGGATAGCTCCGCATCACGAGCAGAGGCATGAGGTACTCGAACATCGACGCGCTCCACGACAGGAGCGTGCGGAGTCGTCCGCTGAGGGTGATCGAGCGTCCGAGCTTGAACCAGTGATCGCGCGAGATCGTGCCGGTCGCGATCGCCATGAAGCTGGCCAGCCGCGCTTCTGACGCGAGGATGTCGTAGAACGATCCGTCGAGCCGGCCATCGGTCACGCTGAAGCCGATCGAGAACAACTGGCGCTCGGGGCTGTAAAGGAACCCGAACTCGATCTCCTCGATCAGGTCGTCCGCCAGCACGCCGATCCGCTCGGCGCGATCGATCAGCTCCTCCGCGTAGCGGCGCGATCGCTCGACCGCGCCTTTGAGCTCGAGCGACGCGGGCCCGTTCGACCGTTCCGCCGCGCCGTCGGTCCACGCGATCAGCTCGGGCAGGCTCGGCACTCCGGCGTCAGCGACGGGCGCACCGGGCGTCCACCCGGCGAGCCTGTCCAGCTCGTCCTGCCATTCAGCGATCACCGAGGCCGCCCGCTCGAGCCAGTACTCCGCTTCTCCGACGGCGGAAGGCGCGGACCCGGTGCCACCGGCGAGCAGCGGTTCCTCGATCTCGTGGAGGCCGACGCTGACGGCGGAGAGCCGATCACTGAGCTGTGCGACGAGCGCGCGCCAATCGGCGAGCGACTGCGGACGTTCGTCGAGCTGCGTGCGCAGGCTGGCAACTTCCGCCCGCAGCGATCGCGGGAGACGGCCGCCGCTGAGCTTCTCGATCTCGCTCACGCACAGCTCGAGAGCATCGCGCAGCCCTCGAAGGATGCGCGCATCGACGATCGGAGCCTCGTCGGCGATCTGCGCGAGGCCGGAGCGCAGCGTCAGGAGGTAGCCGGCGAGATTGCCGCTGTCGACGGTGGAGATGTAGGCGGGCGCGAGCGGCGCGAGCGTTCGCGTGTCGTACCAGTTATAGAAATGACCGCGGTAACGCTGCATCCTCAGCAACGTGTCGAACGTCCGCTCGAGCCGATCGAGCGTGCCGGCGAGGGTCAGATATCCGAAGTCATACGCCGACAGCGTCGCGAGCAGCTGCAGACCGATGTTCGTCGGTGACGTGCGGTGAGCGACGAGCTCCCGGCGGTCCTCCTGGTAGTTGTCCGGAACGAGAAAGTGATCCTCCGGCCCGACGAGCTCGTCGAAGAAACGCCACGTCAGTCGCGCCACCCGCCGAAGCGCCAGACGGTCGTCGCGGCCGAGCGGCGGCCGGCGATGCACGAGTGGAAGCCCGGTCGCATACGCGAGACCCGGCGACAGGAACCAGAGCGCGGCTATCGGGGCGGCGATCACGAGACGCAACGGGTCGACCGCGACGACGGCGACGAACGCTGCCGCAAGTGCGGGCGCCTGCCACATGCGTCGAAAGACGATCGCCGGCGACGCAGGCGGCTGTTCGCGACGGTCCGCCGTCACCCACTCCAGGAGTCGGCGGCGCGTAATCGCGAGCCGGACCAGCGTTCGCGCGATCGCGTCGACCGCCACGACGCTCTGATGCGCGAGCAGCGCCGTGGACAGGAACGACTGGCGCAGGCTGACGACGATGTTGTCGCGTTCGGCGCGCAGGTGCTCGCGCCAGCGGACGCCCGGCGCGACGCTGCCAAGCGAACGCGCGACCTGGACGTACGCCGGAAACGCCAGCACCAGCAGCGCCAGCATCGTCCAAAGCATCGCGGACCCGGGAAGGACCGTCCATCCCGCGAGCAGCAGGATCAGGAGCGAGGGCGCGAGAAGGCTGCGGCGCAGGTTATCGAGGATCTTCCACCGTGCGATTACCGGGAGCGTGTTCGGCACCCTCCGGCCGGAGGCATCCGGCACGGTGCGCCAGAGCCAGCGCGCGATCTGCCAGTCGCCTCGAATCCAGCGGTGCTGGCGCGCGGCGAACGACAGGTAGTGCGACGGGTAGTCGTCGACGAGGCTGATGTCCGTGCACAGACCGGTGCGCGCGTAAACGCCTTCGAAGAGATCGTGGCTGAGCAGCCGGTTCTCGGGCACGCGGCCGGCGAGCGCGGCGTCGAACGCGTCCACATCGTAGATGCCCTTGCCGACGTAGCTCCCCTCGTGGAAGAGGTCCTGATACACGTCCGACACGGCCGTCGTGTACGGGTCCACGCCGACGTGACCCGAGAAGATCCGCGCGAAAGCCGATCGGTTCGCGCTGACGACGCTGACGTCGATGCGTGGCTGCAGAACGCCGTAGCCTTCGGTGACGCGCTGAAGCCGCGGATCGAACCGCGGACGGTTCAGCGGATGTGACAGCGTCCCGACCAGCTTCCGCGCCGCCTCCATCGGCAGCTGGGTGTCGGAATCGAGCGTAATCACGTAACGGACGGATCGCAGGATCGACAGCTCGCCGTATTGCACGACGAAGCTCGTATCGGTCGCGCCGCGAAGGAGCCGGTTGAACTCCGCGAGCTTGCCGCGTTTCCGCTCCCTTCCCATCCAGCGGTTCTCGCGCGGGTTCCACTGGCGGTCGCGATGGAAGAGGAAGAAGCGGTCCGGGCCGTGACGCGCGTTGAGCTGATCGACCCCACGCCTCGCCGCCTCGAGCAGCGCCTGGTCGCCTGGCAGCTGCCGCGAGTCGCCATCTTCGAAGTCGGTCAACAGCGCAAAGTGAAGGTGCGGATCACGGTTGGCGAAAAACCGGACCTCCATCTCGTCGAGCAGCATCACCAGGCGCTCCTCGGATCCGACGATGGCGGGCACGACGACCATGGTCCGGTCGCGCGCCGGGATGCCGGTGCGGAGGTCGAACCTCGGGAGCGGCCGCGGCTTGACCTGGAGCGTGACGATCAGATTCAGGAGGCTGACGATGAGCTCGCTCGCCGGGATCAGCGCGACCAGCGCGACGAGTACGAGATCCATGGGCGTCCCGCCGTGCCGGTGCGCGTACGCGAGCAGGCTCGCGATCGTGACGGCCAGCGCCGTCGCCATCGTTCCGAGATAACCGAGCGCTTGATGCTTGAAGTTGAATCGGGCGACGCGCTGCGTGATGCTGGGCGGATAGCCGACCGCTTCCTCGAGCCGGAACCGGCCGCGCGAAATGAGGAAGTACCCGACGTGATGCGATCGATCGTTCTCCGGCACCGCCTGCTGCGAGGCGCGCGCGAGCTCTACGGCCCGCCGGGCGACGTCGGTTTCGAGCTTGCGGGCGCCCTTGGCGAGCTCCTCGATCGAATGCCGATAGCGATCGCGGGTCGCAAAGTCCATCAGCGCGTACGCGCCGGCCGGATCTTCGCGGAGAATCTGCTCGACCAGGCTGACGTGCTCGAAGAAGAGCGGCCAGTCGATCGACGACAGCAGCCGCATGCTCGTGATGATGTTGCCGATGGCGAGCTGATCGGCGGCACGCCGCTGGTGCTCGGCGTGCAGCATCGCCTCGGCGGAATCTCCCTGCGCCTCGAGCGCCCGCTGCAGGGCGCTCCACGCCGGCGCGGCCGATGACGGCTGATCGCGGAGCCAGTGCAGCAGCTCGATGACGAAGGGCGCCGACAGCCGGCCGTTCGCGCGGATCTCCTCCTTCAGCAGCCGGTCGATCACCTTCGCCGGCTCTTCCTCGGTCTCGCCGAGCGTGGCGCCCCAGCGCCGGGCCTGATCGCGGCTCTTGCGCGCGGCGACGACGTCTTCGGCCAGCCGCTGCAGCTCCTCGACGAGCGCGAGGCGCAGCATGATCGGGATCGCCCAGATCTCGCCGATCAACAGCGGGGCGTTCCGCTGATACGCGGTCGCGAAGTCCTGCAGCATCGGCAGGTCGAACCGGCCAGCCGTGTGCGCGATCAGCTCGCGCGCGAGGACGTAGACGCGCGGATACCCTTCGAACGGGCCATCGGCGAGCTTGGGCAGCTCGCGGTAGTACTCCCCCGGCAGGTCCTGCCGAATCTCGCGGACCTGATCGCGGACGACATGATGGTTGTCGCGGAGCCAGTCTTCGGAGCCGACCGGCTGCGTGTCGGCGCGGCCGGCCCCGGACAAGGCCCGGTACGCCCCCTCGAGCTGGCGCGCCGCTTCGTCGAGCCGGGGCAGAAGCGGACGGCCGCGATGAGGATCGGGAGCGAGCCGATGCTCGGCGGCCAGCCGCGCAGCGTGCGCCTCGAGCTGCTCCTGGTTGAACAGTTCGGGTGGCGCAGGTTCACTGGTGGCCAGCTCGGCCGGAACGTCTGTGGGAGTAAGAGCCTCGGGCATCGACGAGCCCACATTATAGGTAGGGCGGTTCGCGAACCGGCCCTACCGCGTCGGGATCGACCCGGGCGACAGATCAGATCGTCGGGTTCCGCCTGTGGATCGCGAACTCGCGGTGCCCGAGGCGTTCCGTTTGAGTCGGCTTGCCGGACGCGACCGCGAGGATCTCGGCGAACATCCGATCGGCCGCGGAGTCGAGCGTGTCGGTCTCGTCCATGATGCCGCTGACGTCGAGATCGATGTTGTCGGCCATCTGACGTGCCGTGCGTGCGTTGCCTGTGACCTTGATGACCGGCGCGATCGGATTTCCGGTCGGGGTTCCGAGACCCGTGGTGAAGACGACGACCTGCGCACCGCCGCCGACCATCCCCGTGACCGATTCCACGTCGAGGCCGGGCGTGTCCATCACCGTCAGCCCCTTGCGCGTGATCCGCGACGCGTAGCCGACCACATCCTCGAGCGGGGCGCGCTCGCCCCCTTTGTGCGTCGCCCCAAGCGACTTCTCCTCGATCGTCGTCAGACCTCCTCGGATGTTCCCCGGTGAGGGCTGCGTCCCGCGGATATCGAGCCCCAGCGCTCGCGCTTCCCCTTCGACACGCGAGATGATCTGGATCAACTGGTTGGCGGTGCCCGCCTGGGTCGCGCGCGCCGCCAGCACGTGTTCCGCTCCCATGATTTCGGCGATCTCGCCGAGCACCGCGGACCCGCCGAGTTCCACGAGCCGGTCGGTCACGCGGCCGAGCGTCGGGTTCGACGCAAGCCCCGACGTGTAGTCTGACCCGCCGCACTTGAGCGACAGGATCAACTCAGAAGCGTCGCAGCGCTCGCGCTTCGCCGAGGCGAGCTGGCCCGCGAACGTCTCGGCAATTCGTGCCCCTTTCTCGGTGGCACGGACCGTGCCGCCCTCCGCCTGGATCGCGACGATCTCGGCTGGTTTCTGATGACGGCGGGCCGTCTCCGCCAGCATCTGTGCCACCACCTGCTCACAACCGAGTGCGACGACGACGACGGCGCCGACGTTGGGGTGCTGACAGTACGCGGCCAGCGTCTCGTGGGTCACGCGCATGTCCGGCCCGAGCTGTCCGCAGCCTGCCAGGTGCGGGAGCGCGGTACCGACCGGACCCGCGGCCGCCGCGATACGCTCGGCGACGACCGACGAACAGATCACGGTGGGCACAACCAGCACGTGGTTACGCGTGCCGATGCGGCCGTCCGGCCGCCTGTAACCCTCGAAGGTCGGTTTCGTCGTCATGATCCGTTCGCAGGTTCCGCGAGCCGCGTCTGAGGATCGCTCGCGCCGGCCTGGAGATCGCCGCGCCCGCGGCTGCTCGACAGGTTGTGCGTGTGGACGTGGGCGCCGGGCTGAATGTCGGCGCTCGCCAGCCCGATCGGGCTGCCGTACTTGATGACGGCGGTGCCGGCAGCGATCGCTCGGAGAGCAACCTTGTGGCCCGAGGGGATCGCCTCGATCACGGTCAGGGCGCCATTCGCGATCTCGATGTTCCGGCCCGGCTCGAGCGGCTCGAGCGCAGTGGCGACGTTGTCGCGGTCGCTGATGATGAGCGCGGACTTCACTGGTTCACTCCGCTGGCGAGGAACCCGCCGTCCACCGCAAGGACGGTGCCGGTGACGAATGACGATGCGTCGGATGCGAGAAAGACGGCAGCGCCGACGAGCTCCTCGATCTTTCCGAAGCGTTTCATCGGCGTGCGCATCAGGAATTCCTGTCCCCGCGGCGAGTCGAGCAGCGCCGCGTTGAGGTCCGTGCGGAACACGCCCGGCGCGATGGCGTTCACCGTGACGCCGTGCGGCGCCCATTCCACCGCCAGCGCGCGCGTCAACCCCGCGACCGCCGACTTGCTGGCCACATACGCCGCCACCTCCATGAGGCCGACGAACGACGACAGCGATCCAATTGTAATGATGCGGCCCGCGCGGCGCTTCACCATCTCGCGCCCGAACACCTGGCACGCGCGCAGCGTCCCGGTGAGGTTGGTGCTGAGGATCCGGTCCCAGTCGGCCTCGGCCATGTCGAGCGTCGCCACGCGTTTGGTCGTACCGGCGACGCACAGGAGCGCGTCGATCTTGCCAAACGCCTGCAGGCACGCGTCGCGAAGCCGTTCGAGCGACCCGACGTCGGCGACATCGGATGCAGTCCGCAGCGTGCGGCGTCCGCGCCGTTCGATCTCGCCGGCGACCTCGTCGACGAGCGCCTCGCGCCGGCCGGACGCGATGACATCCGCGCCCGCATCGGCGAGTCCGAGCGCCAGCGCGCGCCCGATTCCGCTCGTGCCTCCCACGACCACTGCCGACCGGCCGGACAGATCAAATAATGACATGCGAAATCCGATTATATGTCGCGCCTTCTGCTGCGGGCCTGATAGAGTGCGCGACGAAATGAATAGTCGATTCCGTCTCGACGGCAGGACCGCGCTCGTGACCGGCGCCTCGCGCGGACTTGGCGCCGCGATGGCGCGTGCCCTCGGTGAAGCGGGCGCTGATATCGTCCTGCACGCGAACAGCAGCCCTGTGACCGACGCCGCCGAGGCGATTCGAGCGGCGTGCGGCGTCCGGACCGCCTGCCTGACCGCCGACCTCGCGCGCCCCAGAGAAGCGGACGCGCTCGTCGCCTCGGCCCTCGACGCGATGGGCCGGCTCGACATTCTGGTCAACAACGCCGGCCTCATCCGCCGCGCCGCGGCCGCCGAGTACTCGGACGCCGATTGGGGCGAAGTCATGGCGGTCAACCTGTCGAGCGTCTTCCGGCTCTGTCGGGCTGCAGGGCGCCACATGCTGGATCGCGGCGCGGGCAAGATCATCAACATCGCGTCCCTGCTGTCGTTTCAGGGCGGGATTCGCGTGTCCGCGTACGCCGCGGCGAAAGGCGGTGTCGCGCAGTTGACGAAAGCGCTGGCCAACGAGTGGGCCGGACGCGGCATCAACGTGAACGCGATCGCGCCCGGCTACATGCAGACCGACAACACGAAAGCGCTCCGCGAGGATCCAGTCCGCGCGAAAGAAATCACCGCGCGGATTCCGGCCGGCCGGTGGGGAGAACCCGAGGATCTGGCCGGCGCGGTCGTATTCCTCGCGTCGCCGGCATCCGACTACGTCCACGGTCACGTCCTAGTGGTCGACGGCGGGTGGATGGGGCGGTAATACTTGAAGACCATTCGCGTCGCGAACGGCCTGCGGCTGCACTACGCGGTCCAGGGGAACCCGAGCCGGGAGGCGTCGGTCTTTCTCCACGGCTGGCCGGACTCATGGTTCTCCTTCAGCAGAGTTCTTCCACTCCTTCCCGCCGGGCATTGCGTCTATGCGGTCGATCAGCGCGGGTTCGGAGACTCGGAGCGCCCTCGGGACGGCTACACGATCGAGGAACTCGCGTCAGATGTCGCCGCCTTTCTCGATGCGGTCGGTGTCGAACGTGTCACCATCGTCGGACACTCGTTTGGAAGCTTCGTGGCCAGACGCGTGGCAGTCGCGCACGCCGCGCGTGTCGCACGGCTCGTGCTCATCGGCAGCGGCGTGTCGGCTGCGAACAAAGTGACGCGTGAGGTGCAAGCCGCGATGGCGGACCTGCCGGATCCGGTGCCGGAGGCATTCGCGCGCGAGTTCCAGGCGGGCACCGCGTATGTGCCTCTCCCGGACGAGTTCTTCAACCAGATTGTCCGTGAGAGCCTGAAGCTCCCCGCGCGGCTCTGGCGCGAGGTGTTCGACCGGCTGCTCGCGTTCGACGACCGGGACGAGCTCCACAAGATCACCGCGCCGACGCTCTTACTCTGGGGCGACCGGGATGCGATCTTCCCGCGGAAAGATCAGGACGGTCTCGTCGGGGCAATTCGCGGAGCGCGGCTGAAGGTGTATCCAGAGACCGGCCACTGCCCCAACTGGGAACGCCCGCAGGAAGTGGCCGCCGATCTGATCGCGTTCATGACGCAACAGTAGACCCGGAACGACGTCCGGGAACATCGGCGTAATCCGTGGCGTAAACTCGATCAGTATGGACATGCTGCTCAGCACAACCACCATGATCGAAGGCCGCCCCGTCAGCCGCTATCTCGGCGTCGTCACCGGCGAGGCGATCATCGGCGCCAACATCTTCCGCGACATGTTCGCCACGGTCCGCGACATCGTCGGCGGCCGGTCGGCGACCTACGAAAGAGGACTTGCCGAAGCGCGCGATGTCGCGATGGCCGAAATGCGAAAGCGAGCAACCGAACTGGGGGCGAATGCGGTCATCGGAATCGATCTCGATTACGAAGTCCTCGGCCAGAACAACGGGATGCTCATGGTGTCGGTCAGCGGGACCGCGGTCGTCTGCTGAAACGGGACCGCCACGGTCCGCCGACGCTCATTTCGCTTCCTGGGCCATGACGGTCGCGGCGGCGGCGGCCGGAAAGCGCTGGTTCATCCACGCTTGCCAGACGGGCTCTTCGCGTCCGACGGCTGCGGGCGCGCCCATCCCGTACAAATAGAGACGAACGGGCACGCACACTGCACCGCCCATGCTCATCGCGAAGAAATGAGCGATGCCAGGCTCGGGCTCGTCGAGTCGGATCAGCAACTCGGCGGGGTACTCGGGCGGGCCGACGCGTTCGACGATACCCGACAGGCGAGGTGCGCCGGCGGTGGATGTCACGCGCTGTCCTTCGGCGACGCCCGCGAGCCCGAGCGGGCGGACGAGCGCGTCCCACGCCTCGGGGACCGACCCGGAGGCAAAGCCCATCACTTGGAACGCCGAGCTGCGGTGCCCCGCGAAGTGCGCGAGATACAACCGCAGGATGCGGAAGAACGCCACCCAGCCCTGCTCGTGACCCTCGAACTGATTGTCCCAATCGTCGCTCGCGGCGAACCAGCTGTGCACGACCCGCACCGCGCATGTGCCTCCTGAGCGCGCCTCGACGATCCACTCGGTGGCGATCATCGGGGCGTTTGGACCTTCACCCGGGCTGTCGGCGGCGAATCGCCGCGGCGGGTCCCAGGCAGTCACCTCCGCCACCGAGTCCATACTTCCGCCCGGACCGAAATGCATAACGACCTTCATCGGAACGCCGTCTGGTCCCGACTCGACTTCGGTTGGCACGAACCAGGACGAGATCCCGGGACCGGTCGCGATGGCCTGCCAGACTTGTTCCGGTGTGCCGGGGACTTCGACTTCAGCCTGGACGTATCGGCGTCCGGACGAATCTTTCTTGACGGGCATCATGCCTCCTTCGCCTGAGATGGCTGCGGCAGCGGGTGCGCGACGATCACGAGCCGATGCGCGCGGCCGCCGGGTGCGGTTGCGTGGTGGTAACGAGAGACAAGGGTTCTGACCGCCTCGGTGAGTTCGTTGGTGAACGCCGCGCGATCGGCGGCAGACTTGAAACGGATTTCCGTATCGATCGACAGGGTCGCCAGCTGCTTGCCGGCCTCTCTTGCTCGCCGCATGAGCCCGCTGACCTCGCGAACGATGCGCGCGGCGAGGGCGATCAGATACGTAGCCGAGAGTCGATCGACGCCGCGGTTCGGATTGGGCGCGACCGCCCCGAAGACCGCGGGCGACACGACGTAGGAGGCGGCGCTCGCGACCATCACTCGCTCCGTGAGCCCGCCCCAGAGCCGCTTCTCGGAGATGCGGACGAGCCCGTAATCCTCGAGCGACCGGAGGTGATAGTTGACTTTCTGGCGCGGGAGGCGCAGCCGGGTGGCAAGCGTCGCGGCCGACGCGGGCTCAGCCAGCGCCGCGAGAATCTTGCTTTTGATGGGCTCGACCGCGACGGCCGCCGCCGCCGGGTCCTCGATGACTTCGAGGTCCTGCATGGCGGCATTAGAGCATTGACAATATTTGTTGTCAATACTGACAACTTATGTTGTCAATGCGGCGGGATCTCCCGACAACTCCGCCCCCGCCCGTCGAACCGCCTCAACCATCGCGGCGAGATCCGCCGACGTCGTCCGGGGATTCAGGATGCACGCGCGCAGCCAGAACACGCCGTTCAAGACCGTGCTCGACAGAAACGCAATGCCTCCGAGCTGCAGCCTCGCGAGCGCCGTCTGATTGAAGACGTTCAGATCGCGAGCGCCGACGCCGCGTCGATTGAGCCTGAAGCACACGATGCCGAGGCTTTGCGGCTCGCACACGTCGAAGTCGTCCGACGAGCGGAGCATGTCGGCCAAATGTTCTGCCAGCTCGATCTCTCGATTGACGAGGTCGCGGTAGCCCGCCACTCCGTGGTACTGCAGCGACATCCAGACCTTGAGGGCCCGAAAGCCGCGCGTCTGCTGGAAGCCGTACTCGCTGAACCACGGTGGCCCACCGACACCCGCCTGACTTCCGTCGGTCCGCAGATAGGGCGGCACGAGGCTGAAGGCGGAGCGCTGCGCGTCGGCGTGACGAATGAGGACGAGACCCGCCTCGACCGGCACACACATCCACTTATGCGGATCGAGCGCGACACTGTCGGCGAGGCAAACGGCCTCGAGCTCAGCGGCGTACTTAGCGGAAAGGACGGCCGGCGCGCCGTAGGCGCCGTCGACGTGCAGCCATACGTCCTCTTCGCGGCAGACCTCGGCGATATCGCTGAGCGGATCGATGGCGCCTGTGTTCACAGTTCCCGCGCTGGCGACGACCGCGACCGGCGTACAGCCCTTCGCCCGATCGCTCGCGATCGCCGCGGCGAGCGACGCCGGGCGCATCCGAAAGGCGGCGTCGTGATCGATGATGCGAATGTGATCCGAGCCGATGCCGAGCAGCTCGATCGCCTTCTGATGGCAGCCGTGCCCCTCGGCGGTCTTGTAGAACACGAGCCGGGACGTTGCCTGCTGCAGTCCACGCGCACGAACATCGAAGCCGCACTTGACGTGACGCGCGACGGCGAGCGCGGTCAGCGCGGCCATGGAGCCGCCGCTCAGGAGCAGCCCGCAGGCGTCGCGCGGGTACGACAGGAGCTCTGTGAACCAGTTCACGATCTGCTTTTCGACGTAGATCGCGGCGTGATTGCCACCGGCGCAGCTGGGGTTCATCGCCGCGGCGAGGGCGTCTGCGAAAATCCCCATGATCGTCGGCGGCGAGTTGACCCAGCCGAAGAAGCGGGGATGACCGTTACCGAACGGGTACGGCTCGACGGTCAGACGAAAGAGGTCGAGAATCTCGTCGGGATCAATGCCGGTCCGTGGAGCGGGTGCCTCCAGGAATCGTCCCGCCAGGTCCTGCGGCACCGGCTGAAACACCGGCCGTGCCCTCAACGTCGTCAGATGGTCCGCGATGAGGTCGATCACGCGATAGCCGACACGTCTGATCTCGTCGGGAGACCACGCCCACCGATCGCGTCCTTCGATCATCGGATTCCTTTCTGCGGTGTTCCGTACCCGCCGCATCGCCCGAGACGTCCATGGCGAGGTAGTACTCGCAGGGCGCATCACGCGGATTCTCGAAGGCGTGCAGACAATCGCCGTCGTAATAGATGGAATCGCCGGCGCGGAGGGTGTAGGGCGCGCCGTCGATCGTCAACCGCAGCGTACCCGACTCGACGGCCACGTACTCGCGCGAGCCGTGCGCGTGCGGCAGGAACACGCCGGCATTCACCTTCGGGCCGAGCGTGGTGCGCATGAACTCGAACTCGACGCCGGGGAGTACGGGCGAGAGGATCCGGCGCTCCCACCCGGACAGGTCCCGCGCGACTTTCTGGTCGTGGCGGCGCAGCAGGATCAGCCGGGCGGGCGTCTCGGCGCCGAGCAGGCGGGCCAGGCTCGTATCCAGCCCGGTTGCGACGCGATCGAGCACCAGGACGGTCGGGGCCTTCACGCCGCGCTCGATCGCCGAGAGCATGCTGCGGCTCACGCGGGCGCGGGCGCTGAGCGCCTCGAGCGAAAGCCCGCGCCGTTCGCGCTCGGTCCGGACGCGCGCGCCGAGCGTCGTCAGGGACAGATCCCGATGTCGTGCGGACGGCGGGCGTGAGATCTTGGCAGGGCGCCGGGAACGCGTTCGCGCTGCGGATGGCATTCGCTATAGTAGATCGATTCTTCTATAGTGTCACACGCCACCTGCTAAACGTGACGTCGCGATGGGCCGAAACGCGGAGGTTACAGCCCCAGCACGTCGCGCATCGTGAACCATCCGCGGCGGCCGATGACCCAGCGCGCCGCTTCGAGCGCGCCGCGCGCGAAAACGGAGCGATCGCGCGCTTCGTGCGTGAACGTCAGCGTCTCGGCGGCGGCGTCGAACCCGAGCGTGTGGGTCCCGGGGATCGACCCGGCGCGGGTGGACGCGATGTTCACGGGCCTCGCGTAGCCGGCCCGCTTCAGGGCCGCCTCGATCGCGAGCGCCGTCCCGGACGGCGCGTCCCGCTTCGTCGCGTGATGCGCCTCGTGAATCCACGCGCCGAATGACGCCTGCCCTGCCATCAACGCCCCCGCGCGTTCTGCGAGTGCGAGGAAGATATTTACGCCGAGCGCGAAATTCGGCGCGGCGACGACGCCGATCTGGCGGACCGCCGCATTCGCCCGGAGCGCTTCCTCGTGCGCCTGCCATCCGGTCGTGCCGATGACGACGGGGACGCCGCGCGCGGCAAGGCGCGGCAGGTTCTCTGGCACGGCGTCGGGCGTGGAGAAATCGATGGCGACATCGGCCGCCGGCCAATCCGCGTCTCGTGACGCTGCCGCCCGGTCGATGCGGCCGGCCACCTCGAAGCCGTAGTCCGCGGCGAGCGACTCGACGAGTCGCCCCATCCGTCCGCGGCCGACGACGAGCACACGACTCACCGCGACGCTCCGGACGAGGTCGTCCTCCGGAACGCAGCGACGAAGTCCTCGTGGAGCCGGTTCATCGCTGCCGAGAGATCGTCGCGACCAAGCACGAGCGTCAGATTGCGCCGCGACGCCGCTTGCGAGACCAGCCGCAGCGCGAAACCGTCCATCGCCCCGATCACCCGCGCGGCGATGGTCGAATCGCGGCGCAGGTTATCTCCGACCACGCAGAGAATCGCCATGTCGCTGTCGATTTTCACGTCGGCGAATTCGCGCAGCGCCGCCGCGATGCTGCCGAGCCGCCGGTCGTCATCCACCGTCACCGACACGCTGACCTCGGAGGTCGTGACGACGTCGACGGCGGTCCGATACCGCTCGAACACCTCGAAGACACGGCGCAGGAAGCCATACGCCATCAGCATCCGCGTCGACGTGATGTCGACGACCGTCACCGGCTTTTTACACGCAATGGCCGTCAGCGGCCTCCCATCGTCCGGACGTTCCGACGTGATGAGCGTTCCGGGAGCATCGGGTCGCCGGCTGTTCAGGATCCGAACCGGGAGGTTCCGGGTCACAGCGGGAAGGATCGTGCTCGGGTGCAGGACTTTCGCGCCGAAGTACGCGAGCTCGGACGCCTCCGCGAACGACAGATGAGGGACGACCGCCGGCGAGGCGACGACGCGCGGATCCGCCGTGAGCATGCCGTCCACGTCGGTCCAGATCTGGATCTCCGCCTCGAGCGCAGCGCCTATCAGGGCCGCGGAGTAATCAGACCCTCCGCGCCCCAGCGTCGTCGTCACGCCGCCAGTGGTCGCGCCGACGTAGCCTCCCGTGACAGGAAGCCGCTTCGCGGCGAGGTGCGGCGCGATTTCCCGCCGCACCGCTTTGGTCGTCTCATCGAGGAGCGGCGAGGCGGTGCCGTACTGATCGTCCGTCACGATGACGCGGCGCGGATCGACCCAGGCTGCGGCCACGCCAGCCTCTTCGAAGGCTGCGGCGATGATTCGGCTGATCAGCAGCTCTCCCATCGCGGCGATCCCGTCGAGCGATCGTGGCGACGCTTCGCGGAAGATTTCGAGCGCGCGCAGGACGGAGTCGAGCTGTTTGATCTCACGCTCGAGATCGTTGAGGAGCGGCTCGGCTCGTGACGGCGCGAGCTCCCGCGCGACGACCTCGTGCCGCCGCCAGAGCTCGATCGCGCCAACGCACGCCGAGTCGGCGTTACCGCTCTCGGCTTGCGCAGCCAATGCGAGCAACCGATCCGTCACGCCGGACATCGCAGAAACGACGATGACCGGCGGCGTCTCGGAACGCTGGAGCGCAGTACCCGCGATCGAGATGATCCGCCGTATCGCGTCCGTGTCGGCAACGGAGGTTCCGCCGAATTTCATCACGAGTGGTGGCATGCGTCGATTCCTCGAGTCCCGGTCAACGGAGAGGACGGAGGAAACGGAGGAACAACGGAGGAACGGAGGTAACGGGGACGCAACGGAGTTTCATCCTGGAAGATGGGATGCCAACCATGGGTTCTCCGTTCGTCTCCGCTGTCTCCGTTACTCCGCTGTATTTCCGTTCCCTCCCTTCCCTCCGTTAACGTGAAACATCCGCCCGTTATCAGTCCAGCTCCACGATCCTCTCCGCCATCAGCAACTCCGCGTTGAGCACCGCGGCTCCCGCCGCTCCCCGCACGGTGTTGTGCCCGAGCGCCACGAGCTTGATATCGAGGACCGGACAGCGGCGGATGCGGCCGGCGGTCACAGTCATGCCGCCGTCGCGTTCTGCATCGAAGCGCGGCTGCGGCCGGTCCTCGGCGTCGAGGCAGAGGATCGGCTGTGGCGGCGCCGTGGGCAGGCGCAGCTCCTGCGGCCGGCCGCGAAATCCGTCCAGCGCCGCTCGAACGTCGGCGGGCGACGGACGTTGTTCGAGCGCGATCGACATTGCCTCGGTGTGGCCGTCCACGACGGGAACACGGTTGGTGTGGGCGCTGACCACAGCCGGGTGCGCCGACACGTTTTCGCCGTCGAACGCGCCCAGGATCTTCTGCGTTTCGCTCTCGACCTTCTCTTCCTCTCCGCCGATACGCGGGATGACGTTCCCAACGATGTCGAGCGACGCCACGCCGGGGTATCCCGCGCCCGACACGGCCTGCATTGTGCTGACGATGACCGATTTGATGCCGAAGCGGCGAAGCGGTGCGAGGACCATCGCCAGCACGACGGTCGCGCAGTTCGGGTTGGTGACGATCGCGCCTGGCCACCCGCGCTCGCGGCGCTGTCGCGCGACGAGGCCGAGATGATCTGCGTTCACTTCGGGGATGAGCAGCGGAACGTCCGGCTGCATCCTGTAGCTGCGCGCGTTGCTGACGACGACGTGGCCGGCGCGCGCGAACGCGGCTTCGACCTCGGTCGCGGCACCCGCGTCGAGCGCGGAGAAGACGAGCCGCGGCCCACGGCCCGGCGTGCACGCCTGAACGGTCGCTGCCGCCGCGTCACTCGGCGCGCTGCCACCGAGCCGCCACGTCGCGGCCTCCGAGTACCGCTTCCCTTCCGATCGCTCGCTCGCCGCGAGCCACGACGCGCGGAACCACGGATGGTCCGCGAGCAGGCGGATGAACTGCTGGCCGACCGTCCCGGTCGCGCCAAGGATGCCGACGTCGATTCGCTGTGCCATATCAAATACCGAACTTGCCGAGTCGAATGCCGAATGCCGAAAATGAAAAACCCGCCGGCCTGGAGTGCAGGGCGGCGGGTTGCGGTCGGCGATGCTGGAACTGGCTACATCACACGCGCGCGGACACCACCGGCCTGCAGAGTCGCTTGATCCGCTTTCGACAGGCGGCTGGGCGCATCGCGCGCGACATGATCATGCGGGACTATAGTGCCGAC
>DATAEE010000240.1:0-16236 GCA_036258175.1 Vicinamibacterales bacterium | reverse complement strand
CATGAGGATGATCCGCGCGTACTTCCGCCCGAGGCATTCGAGCTCTTGCTCGCCAATGAATTGAGGCGTGCGATGCGGTCGCAGAACTTTCTGACCCTCATCCTCCTCGACGCGAAAGGGCCGAGCCCCGACCCGGTCCGTGACATGGCGCGCGCGATCTTCGACGACGTGCGCGAGACCGACGTGATCGCGCGGACCGCCGATCGGCATCTCGCCCTCGTCCTGCTCGACGCCGACATGAATGGATCGCGCCGTGTCATCGAGCGTCTCCTCGTCCGGCTCGAGGAGCACGGCTTCCACGAGCCGATGGAGATCGCGATCGGCGCGGCCTGCTGCCCCACCGACGCCACTGACGTGGCCGGCCTCTGGGAACGCGCGGCCACGTCACCAATCGCGAGGCGCCACGCGGGTCCGCGCGCGCCCAACGGCCAGACTTCATGAGGACACCATGCTGACGCACAGTTGCATCCGTCGCTGCACCCAAGTCACCTTCTCCGTGACCGCGTTCGTCATGGCGCTCGCCGTCGTTGCCTCGGCGCAACCGGCGCGTGACGCGGTCCCCGCGCCGCCGTCTCGTCCGACGACCACCGCGCCCGCTCAGACGACGACCACGACGACCACTCCCGCCGTGCCGGGGCGAAGCGCCCGCGCCGTCTCCGAGGCCGCCGTGACGTCGGACTACGTGCTCTCGGTCGGCGACAAGCTTCGCATCGAGGTCTACAAGGATACGCAGCTATCGCAGTCGCTGCAGATCCGGCCGGACGGCCGCATCACGCTGCCACTGGTCGGCGATCTTGCGGCCGCCGGTCTCACGCCGCTGGCGCTCGACGAGACCATCACCACCGCGCTCAAGGAGTACATGACTAATCCGGTCGTCACGGTGATCGTCGTCGAGGCGACGCCGCCGACGGTCTACGTGATGGGCGAAGTGAACGCCCCTGGTCCCGTGCCGATGCGGCCAGGCATGACCGCGCTCGAAGCGCTCGCACTCGCCGGCGGTTTCAAGGACTTCGCCAAAACGAGTGACATCCGAATCATCCGGCGTGGCGGCTCAGGCGAGCCCATGCGCTTCAACTACAAGGATGCGATCAACGGCGGCGAGCGCGCGGTCGCGCTCAAGCCAGGCGACACGATCGTCGTGCCGTAGGCGGCGACCATGTCAGGAGCCGAGAACATCATGGCTTATCGACTGAGATCACTGGCGGCGCTCGTCATGACCGTTCTGCTGGGCTCGGCCGGTGTTGCCGCCCAGGAGCGGGCCCCAGCGCCCGCTCGGGAAATCGAGACGGCGCCGCCCGGGTGGAGCTTCACGCCGAATATCGCGATCGGCTGGCTGTACGACAGCAACGTCCGCCTCGCCGATCCTGGTTTCAACCAGGAGCCGCAGGATGATCAGCTGTTCCTGTTCGTTCCCTCCGGCGAACTGATGTACCTGGGCAAGTACAGCCGCTTCGTGAGCGGATATCGCGGCACCGTGCTGCGTTACCGCACGATCGACGCGTTGGATACGTACGACCAGCGGGCGTGGGGCTCCCTCAGCCGGCGGTTCTCGCCACGCGTGACGCTGTTCGGGAACGGATCGTTCCAACATTCGCCTACGACCGACGACCTCCTGCTCGACGGTGTCGTGTTCTCGCGGACGGGCACGGAAATGACGAATCTGAACGGCGGCCTCGACTTCGCCGTGACCAAGGCGACCAACTTTCACACGAGATACGAGTGGATCTCCGTCGACTTCGACCGCGAAGAGACGCGGGTTGGAGTGTTGCGCGCGGGCCGATCGCAGGGCGCGGAGACCGAGGTCACCCACCGCCTCAACAACCGCTTCTCCATTGGCGGCGTGTACGACGTCCGCTTCGCTGACATCAACAGAGGCGCCGAAGGATCACCGCTGCTCGACCCCGCGACGCTCCAGTTCCACAACGCTGGTGTCACGGCGGCCGTCGAGCTGGGGCCTGCGACGACGCTCAGCGGCGCCGGCGGCATTGCTGTGCTGAACGACAGCCGCAGGCCCGAGCTTTCCCTCGGTCCGTTCGTGCGGCTCGCTCTGAGCCACCAGGCGCGGCGCGCAAGCATGAAGGTCGAGTACTTCCGCATGGCAGTTCCGAGCTTCGGGTTCGTAGTGTCGTCGATGAGCGAGGGGCTCCGCGGGAGCGTGGCCATGCCGGTGTACCGGAATCGCGTGTACGTGCAGGCGAATGGCTACTGGCGGCGCACCGACCCGCTCGAGGTTGCGACGTTCGAGCTGGATACCCTGCAGGGACAAACGACGGTCGGCGTCGCGCTGGCGCGCGCCGTGCGCGTCGAAGGCTTCTATCTCCTGTCGCGCCAGGACAGTCGCCCAGATCCGCGGGTTCATCCTGAAGGCGGCGTCATCGTCCGCCACCGAGTGGGGGTGCAACTCGTCTTCGGCATGCCGATGAGGATTCAGTAAATGGAAGAACGCACACTGCACCTGCTCGATTACGCGTCGATTCTGAACCGGCGGCGGACCTGGCTGGTCGTTCCGCTCGTCGCGTGCGTGCTCGTCGGAGTGGCGTTGGCATACCTGCTCCCCGCTTGGTACATGTCGCAGTCCACGATCGGACTCGTCGCGCCGACGGTCCAGCCCGACGTCATCGGGAAGGGCTACTCGGCCTCGACGGTCCAGGCCGAGCGCGAGGAGCGTGCGCGCGCAATCGCGCAACAGGTGCTGAGCCCGCAGGTCCTCGAGCGCGTCGCGCGTGAGGAGCAGCTCGCTGTCGACAGGCCGATCGAGAGGGTCGTGGCCAGGCTTCGCCAGAACATCACGGTCGTGCCGGCCGACCTGATCTCGCGTCCTTCGCCCCGCCAAGCCGGCCTCGACACCTTCCAGCTGCAGTACCTCGACCGCACGCCGGAGCAGGCGCAGCGAATCGCCGAACGGCTGGCAAAGGTCTTCGTGGACGAGCACTCGCGGCAGCGCGAGGTTCGCGCTGAGTACACGGCCGCATTTCTCGCGGGGCAGCTCCGCGAGAGCCAGGAGAAGCTCACCGCTCTCGAAGCGCAGCTCCGCGAACGGAAAGAACGCTTCATGGGCAGGCTGCCGGAGCAACGCGACGCGAACCTCCAGATGGTCGCCGGGCTGCGGCAGCAGCTGGAGGCGAATTCCAATGCGCTGCGCGGCGAGCAGGATCGCTTGACGATGATCGAGCGCCAGCTCGAGGCGATGCGGATAGGCGGAGGAGACGCGGCTGTGCCGCGCGCCGTGACGGGCCCGGTCGGCGCGCATAACCGCATCGCCGACCTCCAGCGGCAGCTGGCGGATGCGAAGGCGATGTACACCGAGAAACATCCTGAAATCCAGCGGCTCCAGGAAGAGCTGGCCGCAGCGCGACTGGAGGCGCAGGAGGCGCGAAGCCAACCCAGCGAGGAGCGGCTGGAGGGGCTCCAGGGCGACCCGGCGTATCAGCAGCTCGTCGCCGACCGCAACATGGCGCGCCTGCGCGTGCAGACGCTGCAGCGCGCCGAGGCATCGGCCCGTGCGCAGATCGGCGACTACCAGAATCGCGTCGAAGTGGCGCCGAGGGTCGAGCAGGAACTCGCGTCGCTCACGCGCGAATACGAGCTCGAACGCCAGCAGTACGGGAAGTTGTCGGGCGATCATCAAGCGGCGCTCGTTCGGGAAGATCTCGAGCGGCGGCAGGGGGGCGAGCGCTTCAGCGTGCTGACGGCGGCCAACCGTCCCGACGCGCCATCCTGGCCGAACCGCGGGCGCGTGCTGCTCATTTCGATCGGCCTTGGCCTGTGTCTGGGCTTCGGGCTTGCGGGCGCTCGCGAATACCTCGATCGGTCCGTGCACGACGCGCGCGCGATTCAGCAGGAATTCCAGATCCCGGTGCTCGCGGAAATCCCACGGATCGCCCGCGTGGTTCCGAACGAGATGTGAGAGGACAACATGAGCCGCATTCATGATGTGTTGAACAAGGCGGAGCGTGAGGGTGCGACACAACGCACGCGCACCACAATCGCCGAATCCGAGCAGCCAGTCGGCACGCACGGGACCGTGGATCCTCAGCCGCCGGCGCGACTCGAGACGATGACGCCCGCCTACGTCGAGCCGCCAGTGACGCGGCGCATCGAGGTCCCGCCGCTCAAGGACGTCGAGCCATCGCCTCGGGCTGTTGAGCGGCCGCTCGAGACGCCGATCGTGGCGCCTCCGCCGCCGATCTCCGCGGCAACTGAATCGTCGGTCACCCGCGCCACGGGGCTCGACCCGGTACTGGTCGCGGCGCTCGCGCCGCATTCGGCTGCGGCAGAGCAGTATCGCTCGCTCCGCACACGCATTCTGCAGAGCGAGAACGGCACGCCACTGCGCGTCGTGCTGGTGACGAGCCCGGGAAAGGGCGACGGCAAGAGCGTGAGCGCCGCAAATCTCGCGCTGACGATGGCGCAGCAGGTTCCCGCGCGCGTGCTCCTTCTCGATGCGGACCTCAGACGACCCCAGTCCCATCGCCTGCTGGGTCTCGACGACCGCCAGCCGGGTCTGGCCGATGTGTTGATGGGGGGCGAGGATCTCGAGTCCGCGCTCATGCCAATTCCCGGGAGAAACCTGTGGGTACTTACGGCGGGCGTGCCGCCGGGACAACCAGCGGAGTTGCTGAGCTCGGGCGCGATGCGGCGGGTCATCGACACCCTCCGCACGCGGTTCGACCGCATCGTCGTCGATACGCCGCCGATTGCGCCGCTCGCCGACGTGAGGATTTTGTCGCCGATGGCGGACGGGATCGTTCTCGTCGTCCGCGCCGGTGTCACGCCGCGTCCGGCGATCGAGCGCGCGCTGGCCGGTTTCGATCGCCAGCGAGTCCTTGGCATCGTGCTCAACGATGCCGAACCTACCGATCCGGATCCGTACGGCTATGCCCGCAACGGACGTGCTTCCACGACGGGATAGCCATCGATGCAGCTGTTCAGCCGGTACGTCTCACCGCGGGGCCTGACGGTCTTCACCTGCGAGCTCTTCCTCATCGGCGGATCGCTGATGATGGCAGTCGCGCTGCGCGGCCAGGCCGACGCCTCGCCCACGTACCTCAAAATCGGGCTGGTCACGCTGCTCTACGTCTTGTGCCTCTATTACAACGACTTCTACGACCTCACGGTGGTGCAATCGAGCCGCGAGTTGATCGTCCGGCTCTGTCAGGCGGCCGGGACCGCGACGCTGCTCCTCGCCATCATCACCATCGCCGTGCCCGGCATCTCGATCGGCAACGGCACGCTGGTGCTGTCGCTGTTCGTGTTCCTCGGCGCCATCCTCGCCTGGCGTCTCGCGTTCAACCGCTTCCTCCGATCGTCCCCGCTCGAGGAACGCATCCTCGTGATCGGCACCGGCACGATTGCGCGCGCCGTCGCGCGGCAGATCCTTCTGCAGCGTGACTTCGGGTACCGCGTTGTCGGATTCATCGACAACGATCCGGCGCGCATCGGCGAACGGATCGTCAACCCCGGGATCGTCGGCACGCCGGCGGACATTCCTCGCCTCGTCGTCGAGCGAGGGATCGACCGCATCGTCGTTGGCCTGACGGACCGCCGCGGCAAACTTCCGGTCAACGAGCTGCTGTGGGCGAAGCTGTCGGGCGTCGCCGTCGAGGACACGACGACGGTCTACGAGCGGCTCACGGGCAAGATCCTGATCGACGACCTGAAGCCGAGCTGGTTCATCTTCTCGGACGGCTTCCGCGTGTCGCGCCTCACGCGGGTACTCAAGCGGACGATCGACCTGGGGTTCGCCTTTACCGGATTCGTGCTCGCCGCGCCGCTCATCGCGTTGACGGCGTTGGCGATCTGGTTCGAGACCGGCCGGCCGATTCTGTACCGGCAGGAGCGCGTCGGCGAGCGTGGGCGCGTGTTCACGCTCTTCAAGATGCGTTCTATGCATGTCGACGCCGAGCGCGGGACGCCGCAGTGGGCCGCGTCGGACGACGACCGGGTCACGCGCGTCGGCCGGTTCATCCGCGCCACGCGGCTGGACGAGCTCCCTCAATTCTGGAACGTGCTCCGCGGTGACATGAGCTTCGTGGGGCCGCGCCCGGAGCGCCCCTTCTTTGTCGATCAGCTCGAACGCGCGATTCCCTTCTATCAGCAGCGCCATGTCGTCCGGCCGGGAGTGACCGGCTGGGCCCAAATCAAGTATCGCTACGGCTCCTCGGTCGAAGACGCGATGGAAAAGCTTCGGTACGACCTGTACTACGTGAAGCATCTCTCGATCGCGCTCGACCTGACGATCGTGTTCGACACCGTCAAAGTCACGCTGTTCAGCAAGGGGGCCCAGTGAGTCGCGACGCGGGCACAGGAGCCCACTGGAGCCGGACCGATCGGCCGCTGGCCACGGTCGCGCGCAACGTGGCGACGCGCTACGTCGTCATCACAGCCAATCTCGTGATGGGGCTGGTGCTGCTGCCGTTCAACCTGGCGCACCTCGGGCCGGCCGCCTACGGGTTGTGGCTGATGACGGCGTCCGTCACGGCGTGTTTCTCGGTCCTGGACCTCGGATATGGCGGCGCACTGGTGCGATACGTCGCGCGCTACCGCGCGCTGGGCGACGCGCGAGGGATCAACGAGACCGCCAGTACCTTGTTCGTCGGGTACGGGATTGTGGGCATCGTCGCGTACCTCGCGGCCTGTGTGGTCTCGGCCTACATGGGATGGTTTTTCGCGATCGATGCCGGCCAGGCTGCGACCGGAGGCGCCGTCCTTCGCATCGTGGCGCTTCAGTTTGCGTTGAGCTTTCCCTTCCAAGCCTACGGCGCGGTGATTAATGGATTTCAGCGTTACGACGCGAACAACATCGTCGCGCTCGGCTCCGCGATCGTCGTCGCCATCGTGAACGTCGCGGTGCTGACGGCCGGCTACGGCCTGATTCCGCTCGTGACGGCGACGACGGCCGTGCGACTGATCGCGCTCGGGATTTACCGCCGGAACGCATATGTCATCTTCCCGCCTCTCCGAGTCCGGCCGTCGCTCGCGAGCTGGGGCCGTTTGCGGGAGGTCTCCGGCTTCAGCGCCTACACGTTCATCATCGACGCGGCGAACAAAATGAATTTCTCGATCGATCCCCTGGTGATTGGCGCGGTGCTCGGCAGCGCGCCAGTCGCCCTCTGGGGAGTGGCCCAGCGCATCATCTTTTCCACGCAGTCGCTGACGAATCAGCTGAATACCGTGCTGTTTCCAGTCGTCGTCGACAGCGAGGCGCACGCGAACGACGGCCGGCTCAGGCGCATCCTGATTGAAGGCACCCGATTCTCGCTCGCGACGGTTCTGCCGATCACCATCGCGCTCGTCATCCTCGCCGGACCGCTGATCCGCGCCTGGGTTGGTCCGGGCTTCGAGGCAAGCGTCATCCTTCTCCAGATCCTCGCGACAGCCACCGCAATCCGTGTGGGGAATGGAACGGCGACGACGGTCCTCAAGGGGTCGGGCCGGCATCGGTTCCTCGCGTTGTCGAATCTGACGACGGCGCTGGTGAACGTGGCGCTGAGCATCGTGCTCGCACGGTCCATGGGATTGCCCGGCGTGGCGCTGGCGACGCTCGTCCCGCTCGCGTTCACCGCCACGATGCTGCAGTTTCCGACTGCGTGCCGCTGGGTCGGTGTTCCGCTTCGTACGGCGCTCAGCAAGGCGGTCTGGCCGTCGATCTGGCCGACAGTGGCCATCATGGGCGTCCTGTTCCTCACACGAGGGCTCGGCGGCGCGCATCCTCGTCTTCATGTCATTGCGCTGCAGCTGGTGCTCTCCGCGTTGGCGTACTACGCCGTCTTCGTGCTGTTCGCGCTTGGCGACGACGAGCGCCGTGGATATCTGCAGAAGGCGCGGCAGTTGTGGAACCGGAGGGCCGCTCCCGCTGCTGCGTGAGTGGCTTGATTCGAGATGAGAGGCGTCATTCTGGCGGCGGGCAAAGGAGCGCGGCTGAACGGCACAGCCGCCGATCGGCCGAAGTGTCTCGTGAAAATCGGCGGTGTGTCCCTCCTCGAGCGCCAGATCGACGCGCTCCGCGCCGCCGGCGTGCGCGACATCGTGGTGGTCGTCGGGTGTCAGGCGGACCGCGTGCGCCGGGAGGCCGGGGCAGGCGTCACGATCGTCGAGAACCCGCGCTTCGCCGAGACCAACAGCCTCTATTCGCTCTGGCTCGCGCGGGGATCCCTCCCCGGTGGTTTCATCGCACTGAACTGCGATGTGCTCTTCCATCCTCGGTTGCTGGACGATCTGCTCACCGCCCGGTACGAGGATGCGCTGCTCGTCGCTCCGCGCGAGAGCTCGGCGCCGTACGGCTCGGAGGAAATGAAAGTCACCGTCCGCGCAGGCCGCGTGGTCGCGATGTCCAAGTCGCTCGACCCTGCCGAGGCTGACGGCGAGAACGTCGGCATCGTCCGCTTCGGACCCAGTGGCGCCCGAGTGCTCGTCGACATCATGGATCGAACGATCGCCGGCGGCCGGCTTCGCGACTGGGCACCCTACGCGTTCGAGCGTTTTGCGAGCGAGCGGCCGCTCTACGCGATTGGGACGCGCGGTCTGCCGTGGATCGAGATCGATTTTCCTGAGGACTACAGCCGGGCGGTTGGCGAAGTGCTGCCGCTCATCGAAAACGCGACGGCCCTGGCGGGAGAAGGAGCGGCGTGATGATGCGATCCGGAGAGCAGGCTGCGGCTGGCGTCGATCTGCCGCCGCCATACGTGCGGCGCCCGGTCGAAGGCCCGCGCGTCGTCGCCATCGGCGGCGGCACGGGGCTGCCAAACGTGCTGCGCGGCATGCGTCCGCTGCTCTACGCCGTCGACCAGCCTGCCGCCCGCGATCGGCTGACCGCGATCGTGGCGACGACCGACGATGGCGGCAGCTCCGGACGGCTGCGATCCGCGTTCGGGATCATTCCGCCGGGTGACATTCGCAACTGCCTCGCGGCGATGTCGGAGGACGAGGGCGTGCTGACCGCTCTCTTCCAGTATCGCTTCGACGGCGGCGACGGCCTGAACGGCCACGCGCTGGGGAACCTGATGCTCGCGGCACTCGCGGATGTCACGCGCGACACTGCGCGCGCCGTCGAGCTCGCCGGCCGGTTCGTCGGCGCCCGGGGACTCGTCCTGCCGGCGACGATCGGACCTGTGACGCTCGTCGCGGATCTCGATGACGGCCGGACCGTGCACGGAGAGACCGCGATTGCCTCGGCGGGATCACCGGTGCGACGGCTGTCGCTGACGCCGGAGAATCCCGCGACGGTCCCCGAAGTGACGCAGGCGATTCTTTCAGCTGACGTGGTCGTGATCGGCCCGGGCAGCCTGTTTACGAGCGTCATCGCGCCGCTGCTCGTACCGGAGATTCGCGACGCGGTCGCCGCAACGCCGGCGGTCCGCATCTATGTTCTGAACCTCATGGCCGAACCGGGAGAAACCGACCGGTTCTCGGCGGCCGAGCACCTGGCCGCAATCACGCAACACGCCGGCGCGCGCATGGCCGACTTCGTTCTCTACAACACGGCGACAGTACCCGAGGCACTGCAGGCCCAGTATGGGGGCCAGGGCGCGCGACCGATTCGCGTCGATCGCGCGGATCTCGACGCGTTCGTCGCCATGGATGCCCAAGCCATCGGCCTGCCCCTCGCGGCCGAGCACCCTGCGAACCGCATCCGCCACCATCCGCGCCGTCTGGGCGCCGCGATCGTTGCGATCGCGCGCGGCCGGCTCGGCGCGTGGTGCGGACGGCCGGAGCCAGGAGAAGTCTGATGTACGAGCGTTTCTACAACTTGCGGGAGCGGCCGTTCGCGCTGAGCCCCGACCCTGAATATCTCTATCCGAGCCGCGTGCATCGCGAGGCGCTGGACTACCTGCGCTACGGCATCGAGACGCACGCCGGCTTCGTGATGGTCACCGGCGAGATCGGATCCGGCAAGACGACGATGTTGCAGACGGTGCTCCGCGGCCTCGACAACCGCACGCTCGTAGCGCGCATCGTCAACACGATGCTCGAGCCGCGGGAGCTGCTCGAGACGATCATGATCGATCTCGGGCTCGATCCGATCGGCAAGAGCAAGCCGGTCCTGCTACGCGACCTCGCGCAGTTCCTGATCGATCAGCGCATGGCCGGACGGCTCGTCCTGATCGTCGTCGACGAAGCCCAGAACCTCAGCCTCGCGACGCTCGAGGAGATCCGAATGCTCTCCAACCTCGAGACGGAAAAATCGAAGCTGCTGCAGATCGTGCTCGTCGGTCAGCCCGAGCTGCGCGACTCGCTGGCGACGGATCAACTGGCCCAGCTGCGTCAGCGCATCACTGTCAGCTATCACCTTCGTCCGCTTGACGCGGACGAGACGACCGAGTACATCAATCACCGGCTCCGCCGCGCGGCGCTTGGCGCGCCGCTGCAGTTTCCTTCCGACGTCACGAATCTGGTCTTCGAGCGTAGCGGGGGCGTGCCGCGCCTCATCAACGTCATCTGCGACGCGCTGCTGGTGTTCGGCTACGCGGCGGAGCAGCCCGTGATCGATCGCCCGCTGGCGCGCGAGGTGATGGCTGAGCTCGAGACAACCGGTGTGTTGACCGTACGAGCGCCGGCCGCGCCGGTTCCGCCGCCGGCACCGGTGGCTGCGCCGGTGCGCGCGGCCGAAGCCGCGGCGCCGTCGCTGGCGGCTCCTTCGATTGCCGACGCCGAGCTCCTGGCGCGCGAGCAGCAGCTGCAGGCGCGGGAAGCGGCGCTGGCCGCGCGCGAGCGCGAGCTTGCCGAGCAGCGCCGCGTCTTCACCGAGGAATACCGCCTGATGCGGCGATCTCTGACCACGCACGCGCGCCCACCGGAACCGCCGCAGGTCACGCTCGTGCGGTCGGTCGGAACGGTCGAGAATGTGCTGACGCGCGTGTGGCGCGCCCTCGCGCGCAGCCCCGAGCAGCCTGCCACCGAGCGGGTGTCCTCGTGATCGGCGTGTAGTCGCGGTATGAACACGATGCGCTGGCTCTTCTGGATTTCGGCAGTAGGAATCGTTTACGTCTACGTCGGTTATCCGGCGTTCGCGGCGATCCTCGCCCGGCTGGTGCGATCGCGTCAGCCGGCGTTTGCGCAGCCGTCTGTGTCCATCGTCATCGCCGCGCGCAACGAGGCGCCGCGGCTCCCGGCGCGTGTCGGTAACCTGCTTGCACTTCCGTACCCGGGCGAGCGCGAAATCATCGTGGTATCGGACGGGTCGACCGACGGCACCGCGGAGGCGCTCGCTCCATGGAGGAATCGCGTCAGGCTGATCGAACTGACCGCCTCGGGGAAGGCGGCGGCGCTCAATGCCGGCGTCGCGGCTGCCCGCCACGACATCGTGGTGTTTGCCGACGCGCGGCAGATGTTCGGGCCGGCGGCGCTCGCCAAGCTCGTCGCGCCGTTCGCCGATCCGAAGGTTGGAGGCGTTACCGGCGAGCTCATGCTGATCGAAGACGACGGGCACGGGATTGGCGAAGGTGTCGGCCTCTACTGGCGCTACGAAAAGTGGATCCGCCGGAACGAAAGCGCCATTCACTCTACGCTGGGCGCCACTGGTGCGATTTACGCGCTGCGCCGATCGCTGTGGAAGCCGCTCCCGCCGGCGACGCTGATCGACGATGTCCTCGCGCCGATGCGCGCCGTCCTGGCGGGATCCCGCGTCCTCTTCGAGCCCGAGGCACGCGCGTATGACCGTGTCGCGACCGACGCCGCGACCGAATGGCAGCGCAAGGTCAGGACGCTGGCCGGCAATTATCAGATCGTCGCCCAGGAGCCGCGGCTGCTCGTGCCGGGGCTCAATCCCGTCTGGTGGCAATACGTCTCGCACAAGATAGGCCGCCTCGTCGTGCCGTACGCCCTCGTCGTGCTGCTCGTCACGAGCGCCGCGCTCGCAGGTGAGGGGCCGATCTACGCTGCCTCGCTCGCCGGACTTCTGGTCGTCGCGGCGCTCGCCGTTTCCGGGTGGCTGCAGATCCGTGCGCGTGCCGCGCGCATCGCCTTCACGTTCGTGATGCTGAACTCCGCGGCCGTCGCGGGCCTCGTCGCGCTGGCGCGCCGGCGCCGGGTCTGGTGAGCCGCCGATGCGCGCCGATCAAAGGTTGACGCCTTGAACGAACGATTGACGTTCAGCTACGGCACCGCCGCGCAGGCGGTCGTCGCCCGCCAGCTGGCGCTCCGGCAGAAGCCGGTCGAGCAGCCGGCGGCGCCCGCGACGGAGCCGGTGGCGCGCGACTGGGACCTGGAGACCGATTGGGGCTTCCGGGGCCTGATGCTCTTCACGTTCGTGCTGTTCATGCGGCCCCAGGATCACTTTCCAGCACTGAATCCACTCCATCTGGCAGAGCTGTCGGCGGTGGTGGCGCTGGGTGGGATGGCGTTTCGCCGCATCCGTCTCGGACTGCCGGTCGCCCCGCTGCTCCCGGAAGTCGGCGGCGTCGTCGCGCTTGGCCTGCTCATGCTCGCCACGCTGCCGTTCTCGATCTGGAAAGCGGGTTCGCTCGAGACGTTCACCGACCTGTTTCTGAAGGCGCTCTTGATTTTCATCCTGATGTTGCACGCCGTCGCCACGCCGCGACGCCTCGAACAGTTCGTCGGGCTCATCCTTGCGTGCTGCGCCTACCTGGCGATTAATGCCGTCGTCGACTACTCGCGCGGCGTGAACCTCACATACGGCCGCGTCCGCGGGACGGTCGGAGGCATTTTCGGGAACCCGAACGATCTCGCGATGAACCTTGTGACGTTCTTTCCGCTGGCGCTCGCCGGCCTGATCGCGCCGCTTCGAACGTGGAAGCGCCTCTTTTGCGGCGGCCTTGCAATCGTGTTGCTCGGCGCGATCGTCGCCACGCAGTCGCGCGCAGGATTCCTCGGCCTGGTGGCGGTGCTGGTCCTGGCCGGCATTTGGCTGGGACGCCGCCGGCCCGGGATGATCGGCGCCGGCCTCGTCGCCGCAATGCTCGCGGGACCGTTCGTGCCCTCGGCGTACTGGGAGCGGATGGCTAGCATTGGGAACAAAGAGCAGGACCAGACCGGTTCGTACGAGGCGCGTCGCAGGGTGATGGAAGAAGCGTTCCAGGCGTTTCTCGATCGGCCGCTCACCGGCGTCGGCGTAGGACAGTTCGAGAATTACGCGCCGGAGGGTCGCGCCGAATCCTGGCACGAGAGCCACAACGCACTGCTGCAGCTTGCGGCCGACCTCGGCATTTTCGGCCCCCTGATCTTCCTGTTTCTCATTTGGCGCGGCTTTGGAGCGGTCCGGTCGAGTCAACGAATGCTTCGGATTTTCCGGCGGGATCCGGATCGGGCCCTCATACCATTTCAGCGCTCGGAGCGGGAAACGCTCGAGCTCTTCGTTGCGGCGGTCGGCATCGCTCTGGCGGGCTGGTTCGTGTGCGCCCAGTTCGCGTCGATCGCGTACAACTGGACCTTCTACTACATCCTCGCGCTCACGATCGTGCCGCGCGAGATCATTCGGGCGCGGCTGCGATGACAGGCGCCCTCGGCCGCGCGATCGGCGGACTCCGCGCACTCGATCGGCGGCTGACGCGCCGGGCGGACCGGCGTGAGGTGCTCGTCAACGCGCGCACGGGGGTGAACTTCGTGGTGTTCGCCCCGGTGCTCCGCGCGATGGCGGCCGATCCGCGAGTGAGATTCTCATTCACCGCGAGCAACGAGCCGTCGCGTCTTCGGGAGATTTACCAGGAAGCGAACGGCATCCGTCGCATTTCGCCGCGCCGTGCGGCGCTCGAACGCTTCGACGCCTACGTCGCGTCTGACTTCGTGTGGGCGACGCTGCCCCGCGGGACGGCGCGTGTGCAGATGTTTCACGGCGTGGGCGGGAAATACGGCTTCGACGCGCCGGCCCGGTCTATGCGCGAATGGCACCGGCTCTTCTTCGTCAATCGCCGCCGCCTCGCGAACTTCATCGCCGCCGGAGCGATCGATCCGGACAGCCCGGCCATCCGGCTCATCGGCTATCCGAAGACAGATTGCCTCGTGGACGGCTCGTTGTCCCGGTCGCCTGTCCTCGAAGGCCTCCGACTCGATCCCGCCCGGCCCACGATTCTCTACGCGCCGACGTGGTCGCCTGCCTCGTCGCTGAACGCCCTCGGCGTCGATCTGATCACGGCCCTGCTCCGGCTTCCCGTGAATGTCATCGTCAAGCTGCACGATCGATCGCGCGACCTGCGCGCGCGCTATTCGGGCGGGGCCGACTGGATGTCCGTCCTCGAGCCGATGCTGCGGGCGGCCGGCGGTCATCTGGCGACCGGCTACGACATCTGCCCGCTCCTCGTGGCCGCGGACGTGATGGTTACGGACCACAGCTCTGCCGGCTTCGAGTACCTGCTGCTCGACAAGCCGCTCGTCCGGATTCACCGTCCGGCCCTGCTGTCGCTGGCGAACGTCCATCCCGACTATGTTGCGCTGCTCGCGAGCGCGTCGCAGTCGGTGAATGACGTGCCGGAGATCGCGTCCGCTGTGGAGCGGTCGTTGGCGCTCCCATGGGCGCGATCCGCTGAGCGGCGTGCCGTCGCGGCGGACCTTTTCTATCAGCCCGGTACGGCGACGCGGCGCGCTGTGGAGGCGCTGTACGAGGTCATCGAGCTCGACGCGCCGGCGGCAGTCCATTCCCACGGCACGATGGGAGGTCACGCATGCCAACCGTCAGCGTGATCATGCCCGCGTACAACGTCGAGCCGTACCTGGCCGACGCTGCTGCGACCGCGCTGGCACAGACGTATTCCGACCTCGAGCTGATCATCGTGGACGATGGGTCGACCGATGCGACCGGCCAGATCGCGGAAGAGGTCCGGCGGCTGGACCCCGAGCGCGTGCGAGTCGTCTCGAAGCCGAACGGCGGGCTGTCGTCGGCGCGGAACGCCGCCATGCGGGTGGCGACCGGCCAGTTCTTCGCGCTGCTGGACAGCGACGACCTCTGGGAACCGGCGTTCCTTGCCTCGCAGATGTCGGTCTTCGCGCGCGATCCGGGCGCCGATCTCGTCACAACCAACGCCAAGAACCTCGGCGGTCCGCGCGATGGTTTTCCTGTGCGGCCCTGGGCCGAGGGCTATCCCGCCATTACGCTCGCGACCATCCTCGCCGATGAAGAGGCGGTCTTCATCATGACCGTGTTCCGGCGGCGCGTCTGGGAGACCATCGGCGAGTTCGACGAGCGTCTCGCGACGAACGAGGACTACGACTACTGGATTCGCGCGGCGGCGCGCGGTTTCCGGTTCGCGCGCAACCCCTGTCCGCTTGCGTGGTACCGCCGGCGGGCCGATAGCCTGTCCTCGAACGAAGCACGGATGCTCGCCGGCATTCTCAAAGTGCTCGAAAAGGCCCGGATCTATTGCCCCGTCGACTCGCCGGAGCGTGACATCCTCGAGCGCCAGGTCGTGCGCTTCACCGCGGAGCACTCGGTCGCGGAAGCCCGGCAGGCGCTGACGCGCGGCGACGTCGCGCTTGCGGCACGCTGGATCGAGTCGCTGGCGACCCAGCGCGGCGACAAGACGACACGCTTCGCGCGCTTCGTCGCGCGTTATGCCCCTGCGCTGCTGCGGCCGATTTATCAGATCAAGCGCCGGTGGGTCGTGCCATGAGGTACTCGATCGTCATAGCGACCCACAACCGCGCAGTCGAGCTGCGTCAAACCCTCGACAGCCTCGCTCGCCTGCGCACGGCAGACGACTGGGAAGTTCTCGTCGTCGACAACAACTCGACCGATGACACGCGGGAAGTGATCACGACGCGTGCGAAGACGTTCCCCGCCCCGCTCCAGTATCTGTTCGAAACGCAACCAGGGCGCAGCCCGGCGCTGAACGCCGGAATCCGCGCGGCTCGCGGAAGGATCATCGCCACGACCGATGATGACGTGCGCGTGCCCGCCGACTGGCTCGACCAGGCGGGTGCGGCGCTCGACGCGTTGGGATGTGATTACGTCGGGGGCCGCGTGCTGCCGATCTGGAACGATCCGCGGCCCGGGTGGCTGCCCGAGCGGAGCGGCAGGCACTGGGCCGTGATCGCGTTGCTCGACTACGGACCCGAATCGATCGAGTTTGGCGCAAGAATGCCACTCGGCGTCAACATGGCGTTCCGCCGCTCGGTATTCGATCGAGCAGGTCTCTGGAACCCCGGCGTCGGGCGCCGCGCCGGCACGCTCCTCGGGCAGGAGGTCCGCGAATGGTGCGTCCGGGCGCGTACGGCGGGGCTGCGCGGCTGCTACGCGCCCGCGATGATCGTCGAGCACGTGATTCCCGCCGCGCGGCTCACGAAAAA